>JAGYJW010000076.1 GCA_018401435.1 Deltaproteobacteria bacterium
TCTCGACGTGGTGGGCCACAGGGAGGCCGTGGCCGAGGCGGTGGGGCGGCTCCGCGAGGCGGGCATCAGCGTGTCGCTGTTCATCGATCCCGATCCCCGGCAGATCGACGCCGCGGTGGAGCTGGACTATCCCCAAGACCTCGCCGGCGAGGCCGCAGAGTGGATGCTGGGCCTCTGCTTTCTGTTGGATGCCTTGCTGCGCCCCGAAGCGCCGGGCCGCCCCCGCAGCCTGGCATGGGTGCTGCTGCCGGGCAGCGTGCTGCTGGGGGCGCTGATGGCCCCCCTGATGGACCGGCTGGTCTTTGGCCCCGACGCGGCGGCGGTCGCCACCGCCCAGGCCGAGCTTGCAGCCCTATCGGCCGATCTACCCGCCGCGATCCAGCCCGAGCTGGACCGCAAGAAGCGCGTCCACAAGCGGGTCTTTTCGTCTGTGCAGGCGGGCTATCTGCGTTTCGGCACCAATAGCCGCTACCTGGAGGGCCAGGTCAATCCAGCCGAGTCCGATGCGGGGCGCCGAGACCGCAAGGGCTACTTCCTCGACCCCTGGGCCAACCCCTACTGGCTGCTTTGGCAAGACAAGGGACAGGGTGTCATCCTCTACTCCTTCGGGCCCAATCGCCGCCGCGATCTGCAAGCCTCGCCCTTCACCCAGGGCGCAGGCGACGACATCGTGGTGGTGCTGCGCGGCCCCTGAACCCAAGGTCCCACAATGCAAGACGCGCTCTTCTATGCCGGCCCCATCGCAATCACCCTGGCCCTGGTGGGCCTCTACTATGCCTTCATGGTACACGGAGCGCGGGTGAAGGCCCGGCTGGCCCGCGGTTACGCCGCCCGCGGCGAAAAATTCGACCGCTACTTCAGCCAGGACCGCGAGATGCTCTCCGCGGACCGAATTCAGCTCAACCTGCTCGAACATATGCCCCCCTTCTTGGTGCTGCTGTGGTGCAACGCCGTCTTTGTGGGCACCCGGAGCGCGACGGTGGCCGGCGCCATCTATGTGTTGGCCCGCCTGGCCTACCCCTTCCTGATGGGCAACCGGCTGGGGCGCAGCATCCAAGCCAAGGTGCTCATCGCCACCGTCCCTGGCTACGGTGTGATGCTCTGGTTTCTGGGCGCGCTGATATGGGCCCTGCTCCGCTAATATTGGATGGCACCCGCCAAGGGCCGCGGAGCAGGCAGGTCGGACTCGCCGATGATCTCGAGCAGATCCCGCTCGATGCCCCGGGTCATCGCCGTGATGGGCACGTCGTTGGGCAGGCCTTCCCAGCAGCAAGGCGCCGCCGCTTGACCGGGAGTGGCTCGCGGGTGTCATGATGGGCAGCCCACCCGGAGCGCCCATGGACCGCATCACCGTCACCGGCACCATCGAAGGCGCGACCCCCTCGCAGCTCGCCGCTGCCTGGTTGGACGCAACCGGACATGCCGCGATGACCGGTGCTGCCGCCACCAGCGACGGCGCCCGATTCACCGCCTGGGACGGCTATATTTCGGGAGAGACCCTGTCGGCGGGCCCCCCCATCGTGCAGCGCTGGCGCAGCCTGGACTTCCCGGCCGACGCGCCGGATAGCCGGGTGGAGATCCACCTCAGCGCGGTGCCGGGCGGCTGCGAGCTGCGCATCGAACACAGCGAGATCCCCGACGGGCAAGGCGTCAACTACCAGACGGGCTGGGTGGACTTCTACCTGCAGCCCATCCAGGCATGGGCCCGCAGACCGCGGGGTTGAGGCCCCAGCAGCCACCCGCCTGATCGCGTGAGCAGACATTCAACCTATGCTCACGCGCACTCCATCAGTCGTCGCGCCGCCCCAGCACCCCCAGCCGCAGCAGCCAGTAGAGCAGCTGCAGCACCGCGGTGATGGCCGCCGCCAGGTAGGTCGCCGCCGCTGCCGTGAGCACCCGGGTCACCCCCGCCAGCTCTGCCGGCGCCAGCAGGCCGTGCTTTTCCAGGCTGAGGCGGGCGCGACGCGACGCGTCCAGCTCGACCGGCAAGGTGACCACCGTGAAGAGCACGAAGCCAGCGAATAGGGCCACGCCCAGGCTGGCCACGCCTTGGGCCCCGATGGCCAGGCCGATCACGGTGATCCACATGCCCAGGTTGGTGCCCAGATTGGCGACGGGCACCATGGCCTGGCGCATGCGCATGGGCAAGTAGCCCTGGGCGTCCTGCAAGGCGTGGCCCACCTCGTGAGCGGCCACCCCGGCGGCAGAGACGGACTGACCCCCATAGACATCGGGGCTCAGGCGCAGGGTCTTGCTGCGGGGATCGTAGTGGTCGGACAAGAAGCCCTGCACCGGCTCGATGGTCACGCCCGAGATGCCTTCGGCCCGCAGGATGGCGGCGGCCACCTCGGCACCGGTGATGCCACGGCCCACGGGCACGCGGCTCCACTTGCGAAAAGCCGCCTTGGTCCAGAGAGAGGCGAGGCCGCTGAGCGCAAAGCCCGCGACCAGCACGGCAATGTAGAGAGGGTCGTAGAACATGTCCCCAGACTATGCGCGGACGGATGGGCGGCAAGGGGTGCCGGACCCCTCGCCCATCCAACACGACAAGGCCCCCGAGGGGGAGCTCGGGGGCGCGTCAATGGGCTGGGTTGGGGTCCGATGCCGGACCCCGGGCCCCGCAGGGGATCAGACGCCCGACTTGAAGAAGGTCGGGATGTCGTAGTCGTCCGGGTTGAGGCCCGAGACCATGGAGCTGCCACCGCGGCTGTCGGTGGGGCGGAAGCCGCCGCCGCGCTGGGGGCCCTGGTTGACCACCTTGCGCACGCGCTGCTCGACATCGGGCTTGGCCTGCAGCCAGGACTCTTCGAAGCCGGTGGCGATGACGGTGACGCGGCTCTCGTCCTTCATCGTCTCGTCGATGACCCAACCCCAGATGACGTTGGCGTCTTCGTGGGCCTCTTCCTGAATCATGGTGGAGGCCTCGTGGACCTCGAACATGGTGAGTTCGGAGTTGCCGGTGATGTTGATGAGCACGCTGGTGGCGCCGGCGATGCTGACATCATCGAGCAGGGGGCTGGAGATGGCGCGCTGGGCGGCCTCGACCGTCTTGTGTTGGCCGGTGCCCACACCCACGCCCATCAGGGCCAGGCCCTTGTTGCACATGATGGTGGAGACGTCGGCGAAGTCGACGTTGACGATGCCCTGGAAGTTGATCAGGTCAGAGACGCCCTTGCAGGCCTGGAAGAGGACCTGGTCGGCCATCTGGAAGGCCTCGCGCATGGTGGTGCGCTCGGTGGCCATGCTGATCAGGCGCTGGTTGGGGATGGTGATGAGGGTGTCCACCACCTGCCGCAGCGACTCGATGCCTTCTTCGGCCTGCTTGCGCCGACGCCGGCCTTCGAAGGAGAAGGGGCGGGTGACGACCGCGACGGTCAGGGCGCCCAGCTCCTTGGCCACCTGGGCGATGACGGGGGCCGCGCCGGTGCCGGTGCCGCCGCCCATGCCGGCGGTGATGAAGACCATGTCGGCCCCGGCGACGAGCTCGGCGATCCGGTCCCGGTCTTCGAGGGCAGCCTCGCGGCCGATCTCGGGGTTTGCGCCCGCACCCAGGCCCTTGGTGAGCTGGCCGCCCAGCTGGTAGCGGCGCGGCGCGAGGGAGCGCTCCAGGTCCTGGGCGTCGGTGTTGACGGCCATGAACTCGACCCCGGTCATGCCGGACTCGATCATGTTGTTGACGGCGTTTCCGCCGCCGCCGCCGACACCGATCACGCGGATCTGCGCCTTGTGCACGTCCTCATGGACGAAGTCGAGGTGGATCTTGCTCATCTGCTGCTCCTTGCCTGCGGCTGCCTGGAGGACCTGGCGGGGGGGGCCGGCGCTTGGGAGGGGGGGGAAGGGAGGGAGGGAGGCGTCAAACGGGACCGGCAGGGCCGGTGGGCTTCAGGGGGGTGGCGATGGCCACATCCCCTGCGTCGAGATCGATGCGCTGGGGCTGGTCCGGGTCCAACCCGGCGAGGATGAGCCGGTCGAGCCGGTGAATGCGCTCTTCGGGGTGGTCGAAGCCCAGCACCAGCTCGGTGCCGCTGCGAAGCACCAAAGTGAAGCCGGTGCTGCGGCTGAAGCGCAGCTCGGAGATCTGGTGGGGATCGGCCACCGGGTGACTGTCGCATGCGGCGAGCACGTCGAGGGCGCGGGCGAGCACGGCGCGGGCCACCCGGGGGTGGTCGCGGGCCAGGTCGCGATCGAGGCCGGTGAGCACCGGATAGTCGAGAGTGCCCGCCCGGGCGCGCTTGAAGGGCAGGCCGTTGGCGTCTACATACCAGAGCTCGTCCAGGGCCAACAACAGCGCCGGCTCGTGCTCTTCGACGATGATGGAGATGGTGCCGGGGAAGATCCGGCGGGCCTCGGCGCGCCGCACCCAGGGGTGCTGCACGACCCCATCCACCGCCCGCTGCAGATCGACCGCGGCGAGGTGGGTGCCCGGCCGCACATCGGCCAGATGGCGCAAGGCGGCGTCGGATGCGTAGGTATTGCCCGCAATCTCGACCTCGTTGACCTCCCACATTCCGCCCACGGCGACCTCGTGCACCACCACACCAGCGGTGATGGTCAAGGCGCTGCCCACGAGCGACGCCGCGGCGATGCGCAGGACCCGGGAGGTCCAGCTACGCGTGGGCTCGCCCAGAACGGGGCCATGGGTCAGACGGGGATTCACGGGAGGGGAGCCCGATGCAGGGGGAGGCGGGAGTCTGCGAGGAGGAGGGGGGATGGGGCTGGCGGGCAGCCGGAGGGCGGCGACTGAAGCGCTGCCCGTGGGGATGTCTGCGAGCCTACCGCGACATTCCGCTGTTGACAAGGCAAGAGGCAAGCCGGGGCGGGACAGAGGCGCAGCCTGGGGAGCAAGCCGCCGCGACAGCAGGCTGCCACGGCGCAGGCCCCCCTATCAAGATCTGCTCACCGTGGCGATCCAGACCGATCGAAGTCCGCGCGCATCACCGCGCGCTGCGGCGCGGATTGCCTGCAGCCGCCGGAGGTCGATTCGGGTGCACCGCGGCGCGCAGGTCGTCAGGGCGACGGCGCGCGTCCCAGGGGCACCGGGCGGGCGGGCTCCCGGAAGCCCAGGACCCCACCATGGGCCAGCACATGCAGCCGGTCCCGATCCAGGCCGCGCTCCTCGGCGATGCGCGGGAGCATCACCCGGCTACCATGGTCCAGGGGCTCGTCGGTGAGGTCGAAGGTGCCCCAATGCATGGCCAGCAGGTTGGCGGCGCCCAGGTCCTGGTAGGCCTGCAAGCTGTCTTCGGGGCCCATATGCTGCTCGGACATGAACCAGCGGGGCTCGTAGGCGCCCAGGGGCAACACCGCGACATCGGGTGCCCCAAGCACATCCCCAATGACCTTGAAGCCGCCGAAGCTGCCTGTGTCGCCGCTGTGGTAGAGGCTGCGGCTGCCCTGGACACAATAGCCCCCCCACAAGGCCCGGTCGCGGTCGACGGCCGAGCGCTGGTGCCAGTGCTGGGCCGGCACCAGGATGAGCCTCAGGCCCTCCACCCGCACCTGCTGCCACCAATTCAGCGCCACCACGCGGCGGCAGGCCCGGGGCAAGGAGCCCTGCTGGCCCAGGGGCGTGACAAAGAGAGCGTCGGGGTTGGCCTTTGCCACCGCGGCAAGGCTGGCCCGGTCGAGGTGATCGTAGTGGCCATGGGTGAGCAGCACGGCCTGGATGGGGGGGAGCTGGTCGGGACGCAGCGGCGCGGGCGCCGCCCGAGGCACCACTCCGGCGCGCCCGAAGACGGGATCGATGAGCACCGTCACCCCATCGATCTCGACCAGCACGCTGGCATGGCCCAGCCACTGCACCCGCGCGCCGGGCTCTGCCGCCCGCCACAGGCCGGCCGGATCCGGGGCCAGCGGCAGGACGGGGCGGCTGCGCTTGGCATCTGCAAAGGCGGACTTCGCCCCGAATTTCCAGCGCAGCACATCCATGGGGCCCCGGGTGTTCCCGGCTCCCCAGGGGTTGGCGAAGCGCCCGTCGGCCTGCGCAGGATCGGCAAGAAAGGCGGAATACGCGTCTGGATGACCCCCCAGGGCGAGGGGCTCGACCTTTGGAATTCCCATGGCTGCCTCGCTCCGGCTGTCCGCTACCAGAGGCCCGTGCTATCCCCTTTCACGGCTTGTGAGGCGCGCCATGCAGATCTCCCCGATCGATGGTCTCGACGCGGACTGCGCTGCGGCTTGGGCAGAACAGGACGCCGAGGCGGCTGCGCGCCTGGAAGGGCGGCTGGCGGCCCTGCGCGAGGCCGGCGATCCCCTGCCCCACGCCCGGGCCTGCTTGGGGGTGGCGATGGTGCGGTGGGCCCGGGCCGCCGATCCCGCCAGCGCCCTGGCCTGCGTCGAAGACGCCCTCAGCTGGATTCGCTTTGAAGACGCGCCCGCGGCCTGGCTGCGGCTGGCCAACTTCGCCATCTTCCTGCAGCTGGAGAGCGAGGCCTGGGTGGAGGCCATCCCCCTGGCGCTGGCGGTCCGGCGGCAGGCAAGTCTGGTCGAAAATGGGGAACAGGCGCATAATCAAGCCACGGCCAACCTGGCCTGGGCCCTGTGGCAGCTGGGCGATCTGGATGGGGCCGAGGGCCTCTACCTTGAATGCATCGCGCCGGGACAAGAGGGGCACTACGCCGGGCAGGCCATGGGCGACCTCATCGCCTTGCGGCTGGCGCGCGGCGACACCCAGGGCGCCGAGGCCCTGCGCCCGGCCCTCGAGTCCATGGCCATGGCGGAGCCCCGTCGCCAGGACGTGGTGGAGGTCGCGCGGGCGCGCCTGGACCTCGCGGCCGGTCGCTGGCAGTCCGCCTTGGCCGGCGCCCTGGGCCTCCTCGACGCCAACCGGGGCCTGCCCGAAGAGCAGACGGCCTTGCGCGCCGTGGCCGCCGAGGCCCTGCTGGGCCTGGGGCGCCCGGAAGCGGCGCTGGCGCAGCTCCAGCTGGGGCTGGCCCAGCTCGATGGGCGGCCGGGCCCGGTGGATCCCCTGCAACTGCTGCGCCTGAAGGCCCACGCCCACCACACCCTGGGCCAACACGACCAGACGCTGGAGGTGGCCGAAGAGATGGGCCGCCGAGAGCTTCAGCGGGTGCGGCGCTCGGTCGGCCGCGGGCTCACCGACGCCTTGCACCGCTTCGACGAGGAGCTGCGCCACTTGCGCACCATCGAGCTGGAGACCCGGGCCCGCAGCCTGGAGCGCAGCAACGCCGCCCTGGACGCCGCGCGCCGGGCAGCCGAGGCCGCCCTGCAGGCCCGCGAAGCCCGCGAAGATCAGCTTCGCCAGGCCACCATCCTGGAGACCGCCGCGCGACTGGGCGGCAATGTCGGCCACGAGATCAACAACCTGCTCACCGTCGTGCTGGGCTCCATCGAGGCCCTGGACCTCTCTGAAGAGGCCGCCCTGCAATCGCCCATTCGGCATATCGCGGTGGCCAGCGAGCGCATGCGGGCGGCCGTGGGCCGGCTGATGCTGCTGACCGGCCAGCAGCCGCGGGGCGTCGAATCCACCGACCTGGACGACCACATCGCAGCGGGCCAGCGGCGCCTTCGCGCGGGGCTTCGGCCCAGGCAGACCCTGGACCTGGACCTGCAAGCGCCGGGAAGTACGCGCCTGGGCCCCACCGAGATCGACCAGCTGATTGGCAATCTTGTGGCCAATGCAAGCGCCGCGATGGGGCCTGAGGGCAACCTTCGGTTGAGCACCCGCCCCTTTCTTCACCCAAGCGGGGCGGCCTGGCTGCGCTTGGAGCTGACAGACGACGGGGTGGGCATCGACGCCGAGAAGCTCGCCCGCATCTTCGAGCCCTTCTACACCTCTCAGCGCTTGGGGCGGGGCCTGGGCCTGGGCCTCACCCTCTGCCGGGTGATGGTCGAGAATGCCGGCGGCCACATCGAAGCCCGCAGCCGCCCGGGGCAGGGCACGACCCTGCGCATCGACCTCCCGCTGCAGGCCCGGGTCGATGCCCCCGCCCTGCTGGCCCCCGCCGCGGGCAACCTGCCGGTGCTGCTCGTCGAAGATGAAGACCTGGTGCGTCGTTCCGTGGCGCGCGTGCTGCGACGCAGCTGGCTGGATGTGGTGGAGGCCGAAGACGGACAGGCCGGCCTGGAGGCCTGGCAGCAGCTGCAAGGCCGGGTGCGCCTGGTGCTCAGCGACGTGTTGATGCCCCGCATGAACGGAAAGGAGCTGGCGCGCGCGATCCTCGCCGAAGCCCCAGATCAGCCCATCGTGTTGATGTCGGGCTACACCGCGCGCCAGAGCCTGGAAGAGCTGCTGCAGCTCCCCAACCTGCGCTTCTTGCCCAAGCCCTTCAGCCCCGACGACCTGCGGGCCCTGCTCGACGAGTTGAGCCCCAGCCGCTGAGCGGTCTCAGGCGGGCTCGCCTTCGATGGTCTGCACCGCGGCAGCGGCGGCCGCCTGGATCTCGGGGTTGGGATCACCCGACAGGCGCAACAAGGCCGGAACCAGCCCAGGGCCCGCCAGGGCGCCCACCGCCTCGATCGCGGCCAGCCGCACCCGCTTGTCGCCATGGTCCAGCAGGCGCCGGATATTGCTGACCGAGGAGCGCCAGCCCGTGACCCGGGCGATGCGACAGGCCAGGGCCAGGCGGGCGGGATCGGTGTCTTGCAGCATGCTGCGCACATAGTCCCGCCCACGGCCGTCCAGGTCGGTGCCCGACAGCAGGCGCAGGCCGGCCTCCACCTCTCCGGACTCGACCAGCTTCCAGGGGTCGCCCGTGGCGGCGCCGGCCGCTCGGGGTGGCGGCGGCGCGCCCGGCGGCGGCGCGCTTTGGGCCGCGGGCTCCAAGGCCGTCTCCACCCACTGCACCCGGCAGTCGGGAAGGGCCCGGGCGAGGGCCAGGACGAGGGCCACCAGGGCAGCGGGGTCTTCCGGCGCGAGAATATGCGCCACGCGCTCACCTTCGCCACCCAGGCAGGTGACACCTTCGGGCAGGCGGGCGCGCTCTGCAGGGCCCAGAGGGCGGGAGCGGAGGATGTCGAGGCTGGCCATGGGCACTCCGGGGGAGCCCCATCCTACCCGGTGGGCCGGCCCAACCAGTCCGACAGGGCGTCCACCGCCCCGGCCACGCCCACCCGATCGGTGTCCACGCTGCGCTCCGCCTGGCCGTAGAGGGGGGCCCGGCTGCGCAGAATGGCCTCCAGCTCCTGCCGCGCCTGGGGGCGACCGCGCATGGGGCGCAGATCGCCCTGGGCCATCACCCGCTGCAGATGCGATTCGGGGCGAGCGGTCAACCAGGCGGTGCGGGCGCGGGCCCGCAGGCCGCGCCAGGTCTCGGGGGCGGTGACCAGGCTGCCCCCGGTGGCGATCACCATGGGCGCCGGATCCTGCAGCAAATCGTCGAGCACCTGGGCCTCGACCTGCCGGTAGCCGGCCTCGCCGCGCAGCTCGAAGATCTCGCCCAGGCTCATGCCCGAGCGCTCCTGCACGCGCTCGTCCAGCTCGACAAAGGCCACCCCGAGCCGGTGGGCCAGGGCCGCGCCCACCGTGCTCTTGCCGGCGCCGCGCAGGCCCACCAGGGCGACCTTGAGCCCGGCCCCAGGACCCAGGCCCCGAAAGAGGTCTTCAAAGGTGATGTTCAGGGCGGAACACACGCCGGATAGCCGCTGCACCGAGATATTTCCTTCGCCCTTCTCCAGCTGGACGAGGAAGCGCGGCGACACGCCGGCGGCGTCGGCGAGGGCCGACTGGGTGAGACCGGCCTCCACGCGCCGACTGCGCAGACGAGACCCGATGGCTTCGAGCAGCATGCCGCCCTCCTGGAATACGCACTATAGTGCATGGCGATTCGGTTGCCCACCCCCAAGTTCTGCACTATAGTTCCGCCACCAGCCCCCGGAGCCCTCCCCATGGCCAAGTACTTCGACTACCCGCCCGTAGACTTCGAGAGCCACCCCAGCCGCTACAAGCATTGGGACCTCAGCATTGACGGGGATGTCGCCACCCTCGCGATGCACATCAAGGAAGACCAGCCGCTGTGGGAGGGCCAGTACGAGCTGAAGCTCAACAGCTATGACCTGGGCGTGGACGTCGAACTCAACGACGCCGTCTGCCGACTGCGCTTCGAACACCCCGAAGTGCGCGCGGTGGTGGTCACCGGCGCCTATGACAAGGTCTTCTGCGCCGGCGCCAACATCCGCATGTTGGGCATGGCGCCCCACGCCTTCAAGGTGAACTTCTGCAAGTTCACCAACGAGACCCGGGTGGGCATGGAAGACGCCACCCAGAACAGCGGCCAGATGTATATCGCCGCCCTCAACGGCACCGCGTCGGGCGGCGGCTACGAGCTGGCCCTGGCCTGCGAGCGCATCTACCTGATCGACGATGGCAACGCCGCGGTGTCCCTGCCCGAAGTGCCGCTTCTGGGGGTGCTTCCCGGCACCGGCGGCCTCACGCGCCTCACCGACAAGCGGAAGATCCGCCGCGACATGTCCGACGTCTTCTGCACCAAGGCCGAGGGCTTCCGGGCCCGGGACGCCAAGAAGTACGACTTCATCGACGACAGCTTCCCCCGCAGCCAGTGGGACGACGGCGTGGCCGCCATGGCCCGCAAGGCCGCCGATGACATGGCCGCGAAATTCCCCAACCGAAAGGGCCCCGGCGTGGCCCTGCCGGCCCTGGAACGCACCGTCACCGAAGCCGGCTGGGCCTACCGTTACGCCACCGTCGAGATCGACGGCCGCGTCGCCACCCTGCACTTCCGCGGCCCCGACGCCAACCCGGTGCGCGGCGCCGACACCTGGTCCTTGCGGGCCTTCCGCGAGCTGGAAGACGCGCTGCTCCGCCTGCGCGTGAATCACCTGGACGTGGGCGTTGTCCTGCTCAAGACCCACGGGTCCATCGACGCGGTGCTGGCCCACGATAGCCATGTGCAGAGCCAGCGCGGCAGCGACTGGTTCTGGGAGGAGGTCCACCACCACCAGGCCAAGGTCCTGCGCAAGCTGGACAATATGGCCAAGTCTGTCTTTGCCCTCATCGAGGAGGGCTCCTGCTTTGCCGGCAGCGTGCTGGAGCTGGCCCTGTCTGCAGACCGCTCCTATATCTTCATCGACGACGACGGCGAAAACGCTGTCCGGGTCACCCCGGTCAACGGGGGCGCCTTCCCCATGGCCAGCGGCATGCACCGTCTCGACGCCCGCTTCCTGGGCAACCCCGACGCGGTGCAGGCCTGCCTGTCTGCAGGGGCCGACGGGCTGATTGACGCCGAGGCCGCCGACGACCTGGGCCTGGTGACCGCCGCCCTGGACGACATCGACTATGAGGACGAGGTGCGCATCGCCGTCGAGGAGCGGGTCAGCCTCTCCCCCGACGCCCTCACCGGCATGGAACAGAATCTGCGCTTCGGTGGGGCCGAATCCTGCGAGACCAAGATCTACGGACGACTCAGCGCCTGGCAGAACTGGATCTTCCAGCGCCCCAACGCCGTGGGAGACCGCGGCGCGCTCACCCTGTACGGGCATCCCGAGCGGCCCGTCTTCGACTACAAGAGGACCTGAATATGTCGCATATCGACTACGACGAGCGCATCCCCAACAACGTCAACCTGTCCAGCGACAAGCGCCTGCTCAAGGCCCTCGAAAAGTGGCAGCCGGCCTACCTCTCCTGGTGGAATGACGTGGGGCCCCAGGTCTTCTCCACCAACGAGATCTACCTGCGCACCGCCATCTCCACCGACGCCGGCGGCTGGGCCAACTATGGCTTTGTGCGCATGCCCGAATACCGTTGGGGCATCTTCCTCAACGACAAGGAAGAGGGCCGCACCATCCCCGCCGGCGATCACGCGGGCAAGCCCGTCTGGGACGAGGTCCCCGGCGAGTACCGCAACACCCTCAAGCGCATCATCGTGGTGCAGGCCGACACCGAGCCCGCCTCGGTGGAACAGCAGCGCTACCTGGCCAGCACCGCGCCCTCCCTCTACGACGCCCGCAACCTCTTCCAGGTCAACGTCGAAGAGGGCCGCCACCTGTGGGCCATGGTCTACCTGCTGCAGGCCTACTTTGGCCGCGACGGCCGCGACGAGGCCGACGAGCTGCTGGCCCGCCGCGCCGGAGATGCCGACAAGCCGCGCATCCTGGACGCCTTCAACCAGCCCTGCACCGACTGGCTGACCTTCCATTGCTTCACCTGCTTCACCGACCGGGACGGCAAGTACCAGCTGGGCGCCCTGGCCGAGTCTGCATTCGATCCCCTCGCCCGCACCTGCAAGTTCATGCTCACCGAGGAGGCCCACCACCTCTTTGTGGGCGAGAGCGGCATGGAGCGCATCATCCGGCGCAGCGCCCAGCTGGCCCGCGAGTCCAGCAATGGCGACGCCCGCGAGTTGGGCGGCATCGACCTCACCACCATCCAGAAGTACGTCAACTACTGGTTCAGCTACTCCATCGACCTCTTTGGCTCCGAGGTCAGCACCAACGCCGCCGACTTCTTCGCCAGCGGGCTGAAGGGGCGCTGGCGCGAGGCCAAGGACTACGACGAGCACAGCGCGCTTGGCCAGACCCGGGACATCTGGGAGGTCAAGGACGGCCTGCTGGTGGCCGAGCAGGTGGCCTTGCGCAACGCCATGAACGAAGAGCTGCGCGACCAGTACGCCAAGGACTGCCAGCGCGTGGTCAACCGCTGGAACGCGGCGCTTCAGGACGAGGGGGTCACCGACATCGAGATCACCCTGCCCAGCACCCGCTTCCACCGGCGCCAGGGCATCTACGCCAGCCACCACTTCGACCGCGAGGGCAAGATCATCACCGAGGCCCAGTTCGAGGCCATGCGCGACCACTGGCTGCCCACCCAGGCCGACCGCGACTATGTGCAGAGCCTGATGAAGCCCGTGCTGGAGCCCGGCAAGTTTGCCAACTACATCGCGGCACCCCGGCGGGGCATCAACCGCCAGGAGGTTGACTTCGAGTATGTGCGCACCGACGGCTGAGGCCGCCGCGGGCCCTACCGGTCGCCCAGGACGGCGGCCGGTAGCCAGCCCAGCCGATCCGCCGACAGGCTGGTGATCCACAGCCGGTCGGCGGTCTCGAGCACCCCGGTGGTCTTTGGATAGGCCCCGCTGGGATCCTGCAGAGACGCGACCACGCGCCCGCCCTCATCCAGCGCGACCACATGGCCATAAGGAAGGTCCTTGGGCCGCAAGAAGGCCGGCAGGCGCTGGATGACCTTGCGCAGGCCCGGCCAGCCCGCCGTGAGGTCCAGGGGGGCAGACCGCGCCGAGATCAGGCCCAGCCAGGTGCGGCCGTCGCGGCCGCGGCGGATATTGTCGGGAAAGCCCGGCAAGGCGTCGATGAAGACGCTGGGCTCTCCACCATCCAGGGGCACCCGCAGCACCCGGTAGGCGCTGGTCTCGACCACCAGGGCGGCCAGCCCATCGGCCGTCAGCGCCACGCCATTGGCGAATTGCAGGCCGTCCAGCCGCGTGCGGCACTGCCCGGTGGCGGGATCGTAGACCAGCAGCCGGCCGTGGCCGCCGTGCTCCATCACGTCCAGCAGGCTGGCGGGCCAGGTGCCCCCCCAGGCCTCGGCCCCAAAGCGGGTGCTGGCATCGGAGAACCACACCCGGCCCTGCGAATCGATGTCCAGGTGGTCGGCATAGCGGATGGGCACACCGTCGGCCTCATCGCAGAGCAGGGTCACCGCGCCGCTGCCGGGGTCTACGGCGAGCAGCCCCCTATAGGCGTCGGCCACCACCAGACGCCCCACGGTCGGATCCCACTGCAGGCCCAGGGGGCGACCGCCGGTGTGGGCCAGCTCGCGCAGGTCGCCGGTCACGGGGTCGAGGACCAGCAGCGCGCCGTCGTGGGTGGGCAGGTAGAGGCGCCCATCGGGGCCTTGGGTGGCGTCTTCGGGGCCCAGCGCCCCTTTCAGATCCACCGCCTGCAGATCGGCCAGGCGCCGATTGGGGGCGAAGACCCCGGAATAGCCGGGGTTGGCGGGCGCCTCCCAGGCCACCGGTTCGATGGGCACCGGGGCGAGGGCCAGCCAGCCCAGCGGGGGCAGCAGGAGCAGCAGGGGCAGCAGCAGGCGGAGGGGTCGGCGCATGGCCCCCTCTACCCGATGGCGGGTTGTGCGGGCGAACGGTTCAACTCGACACCCATACGTGTCATTTTGGGACCGCTGGAGGGCCCACCGATGCCAGCCCAGGCGGAGCAAGTTCGCTGTGAACAGGTCTCAACGCTCGATTCTCAATCGGCGGCAGGCGACGGCCCGACCCCTGGCACGCCCCTTGCTCAAGTACCTGGCGTGTCTCGGATGACACGAAGCCCAACCCTCTGGAGTATCCCATGACCACCCTGCGCACCGCCTCCGCCCTCATCGCCATCGCCTTCACCGCCGCCTGCGCCGACGCCGCCCCGGTCGAGAAGATGGAGATCGCCGCCCCCTCCGCCGAACGCCAGGCCCCCGGCGACGCCGCCCCCCAGGCCCTCAACATCCCCATCACGGTCGGCGCCAACCTGGGCATCCAGGTGGACCGCTGCCAGCTGGAGCTGGGCGAGGACCGCTTCATCCAGGAGCGCCCCCTCTGCGACCAGGCCGAGATGCCCACCCTGGACTGCCCCACCGCCAGCAAGGAGCAGCAGGCCAAGAACCCCGCCCTGGGCGAGCTGATCGAGCGCTGCGAGACCTTCGCCGCCAACGGCCCCGAGCAGTACCGGATGCGCCGCAGCTGGAGCCCCGGCATGGGCGAGGCCGCCCCCATGGAGATCACGGTGCAGGTCATCGACGGCGTCGTCTTCCAGGCCCACGGCCCCACCGGCGGCGTGCCCCAGCCCCTGTCCGCAGTGGACGTCTTCGCCGAGGCCGCCGCCCTGCTGAGCATCCAGAGCCCCAATGTCGAGGTGGCCTACCAGCCCGATGGCGCCATCGCCGAGATCGCCATCCGGGTGGTGGGCGCCGACACCTGGAGCGTCGCCAGCTTCGACTTCGAGGCCCTGGACCCCGACGCCTTGTCACCCCGCGAAGAGTAGGGGGGGCAATCCAAGCCAACGAGCGGCGGACCGGAGACGGCCCGCCGTCTCGGCGCTTACCCCAGGCTTCAGTGCTTCTTGTCGGGGTCGGCCTCACCCATGCGCAAGCTGTCTTCCAGCACCATATACCAGGGTGAATCGGCATCATCGCGATGGAAATACAAGATGATCTCGCGCTCCAGGATCTTGACCCGGGCCAGA
>JAGYJW010000077.1 GCA_018401435.1 Deltaproteobacteria bacterium
CTATGACGGCGACAGCTTCCTCTGTGATGTGTACTGGGTCACCAGCGGCGATGTGTCCAGCAAGACCTGCCCGGACTGCACCTACGCCTACGACATCACCATGGAGCCCGATGGCGGCTCCTGCACCGGCAACCCCTTCGACGCCACCATAGGCACCGCGCCGGACTGGTACTACAACGGCTACGGCCCCTACGACGTCATGCTGATCGAGTACGGCGGCAGCTGGTACTACTACGGCCAGATGACCTCCTACACCGGCGACTCGGTCGAGTACGTGCGCGCGCAGGAGAGCACCTACTACTACGTGTTCTACGGCGCCGCCGACCTGAACCCCTAAGCGCGGTCAGGCCGGGGGTCTTCGACCTCCTGGCCGCCCCGCCCATCGAGCCGGCTCCGCAAGGGGCCGGCTCGACTTGCATCGAGCCCCAGGGGCGTGGAGACCGACATGTTGTGGATGGTGCTGGCCGCCCTCGCCTTGGGCGCCGAACCTGCCCGACCGTGGGTGCTGGCCCAGCCCGGCGCCGGACCCGCCCGCCCCCTCGAAGACAGCCCCGCTGAGGCCATCGACGCGGCGCGCAACCGCATGCGCTTTGGCCAGAACCGACAGGCCGTGGCCCGACTCACCCTGGCCGCCTCGGCCTGGCCCAACGATCCCGACCTGGTGCCCACCCTGGGGGTGGCCTGCGCTCGGGTGGACGACTTCGCCTGCACCCTCATCCACACCGAGGGCGAAGAGCTGACCGGCGGCTTCCCCAACCAGCTCATCCAGGCCCGCTCGGCAGCACTGCGGGCGGTGGGCCGCGGGGCCGAGGCCGCCACCCTGCGGGCCGACCTGTTGCTGCAGCCCAACCTGCAGGCGCCCCGCGAGGCCGGCATCTGGACCGAGATCGCCGAAGATCTTCGCCAGGCCGGAGAGACCGCTGCGGCCTACGAGGCCGCGATGATGGCGCTGTCCCTGGACCCCGAGGCCCCCGGGGTCTACGCGGCCCTGGCCGAGCAGGCCCTGGATCGGGGCGACCCCGACGAGGCCGAGGCCCAGCTCTGGCTGGCGGGCCTGCGCGCCAGCGGCAACCCCAAGGCCGCCGCCAACACCCGCGCCCGCTTTGCGGTGGAGGTCGAGGCCCCGCTGGGCGCCGTCGACACGGTGACCGCCCTCATCGACCGCAACCGAAACAGCCCCGAGCTGGCCTTCTGGATGGCCGAAGCCTTCCGCCGCGCCGGCCAGCCCCGCCGGGCCCGCCGCCTGGCGGACCGCCCGGTGTGGCAGTCGGCCGGCGAGGTCTGGAATCCGGGCCTTCTGGCGATGCAGGCCCTGGCCCACTTCGAGACCGGCGACCGGGCCCGCGCCCAAGAGGCGCTGGACCGCGCAGCCTCCTTCTACCCCGGCAACCCCATCGTAAAGGCCGCCGTGGCCGCCCTGGACGGTCTGCTCCGCCCGCGGGCCGTCGGGCCCGGCACGGGGGCCCTGGGCGACGGCGCGGCCCCAGGCGGATAGGCGCCTTCTCGCCCTGCGCTCGCCGTGACTCATGATAGAGTTCCGTCCCGCGCAGGCGCCTGGAGACCCCATGTCCGACACCCTCTTTGGTGAGCTCACCGCCCTGGCCCATGACCTCTGGTGGGCCGAGGTCCCCGCGGCCCTCAGCTTCTGGCCCGCCCTGGACGAGGACCTCTGGGACGCGGTGAACCACAGCCCGGTGGCCCTGCTGGCCGAGCTGGGGCCCGCCGCCCTCAAGGACCCGGCCCACGCCGCCAAGGCCCGCAGCCTGGTCGCCGACTGGAAGGCCTGGCGCGCCCGTCCCAGCCTGGAGGGCAGCCCCCGCATCGCCTACTTCTGCATGGAGTACGGCCTGCACGAGTGTCTGCCCATCTACTCGGGCGGGCTGGGCATGCTGGCCGGCGACCACCTCAAGAGCGCCGACGCCCTGCGCCTGGACTTCGTCGCCATCGGCCTGTTCTGGCATGACGGCTACTTCCACCAGGTCATCCACGACGGCCGGCAGGCCGCCGCCTATGCCCTCAACCGCCCCGAGCGCCTGCCCATCACCAAGCTGCTGGGGGCCGACGGCAAGCCGGTGAGCGTGACGGTGCCCCGGGGTGCGGGCGAGATCCGCCTGGAGGCCTGGGAGGTGCGCATCGGTCGGGTGCGCTTGTTCCTGCTGGACAGCGATGTGGAGGGCAACGACGCCGAAGAACGCGCCCTCACCCGCCGCCTGTATATGGCCCGCCCCGGCGCCCGCATCCAGCAAGAGGTCATCCTGGGCATCGGCGGCGTGCGCCTGCTGGAAGCCCTGAAGATCGAGCCGGACGTCTACCACATGAATGAAGGCCACGCGGCCTTTCTCACCTTGGAGCTGTGGGCGAGGGGCCTCGCTGCCGGCCAGGGCTACCAGGCGGCCTGGGACGCCGTGCGGGCCCGCTGCGTCTTCACCACCCACACCCCCGTGCCGGCGGGCCACGACCGCTTCTATTGGGGTGAGGTGGACCCCATCCTGGGCCACTGGCGCCACACCCTGGGCCTGCAGCCCGGCGCCTTCATGGACCTGGGCCGGGTGCACCCCAGCAACCTCGACGAGCCCCTGGGCATGACCGTCCTGGGCATCCGGGGCAGCCGGTCGGTCAATGGCGTGAGCGCCCTGCACGGCGAGGTCAGCCGGCAGATGTGGACCGAGCTGGGCCACCCCATCGGCCATGTCACCAATGGCGTGCACCCCGGCGCCTGGCTGACCGAGGAGACCGAAGCCCTGTGGGACCGCCACCTGCCCGACTGGCGCGACCACCTGGAGGAGCCCGACTATTGGAAGCAGGTCGAGGCCATCCCCGCGGCCGAGATCCTGGCCGCCCGGGACGCCCGGCGCCACCGCCTGGTCGGTGCCCTGCGCCGCTACCTGGGCCGCGAGGTCCTGGACCCGGACCGGCTCACCATCGGCTTTGCCCGGCGCTTCGCTCCCTATAAGCGCGCAGACCTCATCTTCAGCGATCCCGACCGCCTGTCGGCCCTGCTGGCGGCGGGTGCGCAGATCATCTACGCCGGCAAGGCCCACCCCGCCGACGTCATGGGCCAGGACATCCTGGCCCGGGTGGTGCGCCAGGCCCGGGACCCGCGCTTTCGCGACCAGGTCATCTTCGTGCCCGACTACGACATGGCCATCGGTCGCCTGCTGACGGGCGGCTGCGATGTGTGGCTCAACAACCCCCGGCGCCCCCGCGAGGCCTCGGGCACCAGCGGCCAGAAGGCGGCCATGAACGGCAACCTCAACTGCTCGGTGCTGGATGGCTGGTGGCCCGAGGCCTACGACGGCGACAACGGCTGGGCCATCGGCGATGGCACCGAACAGCCCGACACCGCGGCCCAGGACGACGCCGACGCCGAGAGCCTCTACCGGATCCTGGAAGAGTCGGTGCTGCCCACCTTCCACAACCCCGCCCGGTGGGCCTTCATGAGCGCCCACGCCATGGCCACCTGCACGCCCCTGTTCAACACCCACCGCATGGTGCGGGACTACCTGGAGGGCATCTACACCGGGTCCTGACCGCCCCCCCCTGGGCCACGGTTAGAGCGTCGGGTGCCCACCGAAACCCGCTTCACGGCCCAGGCCGCCGCCACCTTCGCCGCCGCCATCGCCGAGGCCGGGGGCATCGAGCTCTTTGCCATCGGCCGCGTCGATGAAGAGGGCCAGGTCTGCGATCTCGAGGTGCACTGCCGGGGGCAGATCGACGCGGTGCCCGCCCTGCTCAAGCGGCCCCGCACCGGCGAGGTGGTCATCCACAACCACCCTTCCGGCGTGGTGCAGGCCAGCGACGCCGACATGCGGCTGGCGGGGCTCTATGGCGACGATGGCGTCGGGGTGGTCATCACCGACAATGCGGTGACCCGCGCCCTGTGGGTGGTGGAACCCCACGTGCGCCGGAGCAAGCCCGTGGACCCGGCCCGGGTGCGCCGCTTCTTCGACCAGGTGCTGCCCCGGGCCCTGCCCGGCCACGAGGGCCGCCCGGCCCAGGCCGAGATGGCGCTGGCCGTGACCGAGGCCCTCAACCAGGAACAGCTCGCCGTGCTGGAGGCCGGCACCGGCACCGGCAAGTCCCTGGCCTACCTGCTGCCCGCCGCGGTCTGGGCCCTGCAGAATGAAGCCCGGGTGGTGATCTCCACCTTCACCATCACCCTGCAGGGACAGCTCGCCAAGAGCGATCTGCCGGTGCTTCAGCGGGCGGGCCTGCGCCTGCGGGTGGCCCTGCTCAAGGGCCGGCGCAACTACCTCTGCCGGCGCAAGCTGGCCGAGGCCCTGGCCGAGCTGGACAGCGCCGGCGAGGACCTGCCCGAAGACGCCGAGACCCTGCGGGCGATCGGGCGCTTCGCCGAGGTGGCCCAGGAGGGCAGCCGCCACGATCTGGGCCTGCCGGTGGGCGAAGACACCTGGGACAAGGTGGCCAGCGACCACGACCAGACCCTGCGGGCCCGCTGCCCCCACTACGACCGCTGCTTCTACTACCAGGCCCGCCGCAAGGCCGCCGACGCCCACCTGCTGGTGGTCAACCACCACCTGCTGCTGGCGGATCTGGCCCTGAAGGCCGAAGGGGGGGCCGAAGGCGTGCTGCCCCGCTACGACCGCGTCATCCTGGACGAGGCCCACCACCTCGAAGACGCCGCCACCTCGCTCTACCTGCAGAAGCTCACCGCCCAGGCCCTGCGCCGGGCCATGGCCCCCCTGCTGGACCGCCGGGGCAAGAAGACCGGGGCCCTGGCCCAGCTGCGCGAGCGCTTCGTGGTGGACGGGCCCCTGGACGCCGGCGGGCGCAAGCGCGTGGGCAAGGCCATCCTGGACGCGCGCCGCCTGCTCAAGCCGCTGCCGGAAGACGCCCGGGCCTGGATGGAGCAGATCGCCCACGACGGGCTCCCCGACCCCCGCAGCGGCACCCCCACCCGGATCACCCCCGAATTCGCCGCCAGCGAGCGCTGGACCGTCGAGCTGCAGCCCACCCTGCTAGAAGCCCGCCGCCGCCTGCTGGAGGTCACCAGCACCCTGGCCCGCCTGGAGGCCGCCCTGGAGGCCCTGCCCCCGGCCGCCCGCAGCCAGCGGCCCCAGCCCCTCTTCGACCTGGCGCGCTGCCGCCGGCGCCTGGACGAGAAGGCCCAGATGCTGACCGCCTATGTCGAGGGCATCGCCGACCCCAAGGCCGGATCGGTGCGCTGGATCGAGGCCGCCCGGGACCGCCGGGCGCCGTCCCCCACCGCCGCCTTGTGCCTGGCCCCCATCGAGGTCGGCCCCGCCCTGGCCGCGCAGGTCTGGGCCCCCCTGGCGACCGCCGTGCTCACCTCGGCCACCCTGGCCGTCGACGGCCGCTTCGACCACTTCTGCGCCCGCGTCGGCCTGCCCGCACCCCTGGCCCACGACGACCCGCCCAAGCCGCCGGGTAGCCCGGCCGCCCCCCGCACGCTGATCTTCCCCTCCCCCTTCGACTACCGGCGCCAGGCCCTGCTGGGCCTGCCCACCGATCTGCCCGACCCCAGCGACCGCAGCTGGGAGGCCCGCTGCCTGGACCTGGTGGTGCAGGCCACCCGCCGCGTGGGGGGCGGCGTCTTCGTGCTGTGCACCAGCTACAGCCTGCTGGACCGCCTGCACGCCGGCGCCCGTCGCCGCCTGGGCGACCGCCACCTGCTGCTGCGCCAGGGCGAGATGGGCCGGGGCCTGCTGCTGGATCGCTTCCGCCAGAGCGGTGACGCGGTGCTCTTTGGCACCGACAGCTTCTGGGAGGGCGTGAGCGTGCGGGGCCAGGCCCTGCGCCTGGTCATCATCCCCAAGCTGCCCTTCCGGGTGCCCACCGACCCCGTGCAAGAGGCCCGCCACGAGCGCATCTCCGCCCGGGGGGAGGACCCCTTCGAGAGCTATAGCCTGCCCCAGGCGGTGCTGCGGCTGCGCCAGGGCTTCGGCCGGCTGGTGCGCAGCAAGACCGATCATGGGGCCGTGCTGGTGCTCGACCCGCGCATCCTGCGCCGCCGCTATGGGCAGCGCTTCTTGGACTCGCTGCCTCCCGCCCAGCGGGTGCAGGCCGACAGCCCTGCGGTGATGGCGGCCTTGACCGCCTTCTTCGCCGAGGGCTGAGCAGCGATCAGGCCTGGGGCAGGGTGGCCGGGGGCGACCAGCAGCTGTCCAGGGCCTCGATGGCGGTCCACAGCAGGATGTAGATCATGGCGGAGAGGGCCGGATCGACCTTCTGCTCGTCGTCCTTCTGGTCCTCTTCCGGGCGCTCGTAGAGGGCCCAGATGACCTCGTCGAGCAGGTGGGGCTGGGCGCGGCCCTCGATGGCCTTGGCCCGGGCGCCCAGGCCGGTGTCGGCGGGCATCAGGCTGTCGAGGTGGGCCTCGACCTTGGCCTGGGCCGCGGCGATGTCGTCGCCGCTGACCTTGCGCATGCGGCCGCCGACCTGCTCGAAGACGCGCATGGACACCGACAGCATGTAGATCGCCACCTGGGTGGGGATCGGGCCCAGCGGCTGGCCATTCTGTTCGAAGTAGCGGGACAGGCGGCGCTGCTGCTTGACGAGGCGCATGGCCACGGGCTGGAAGGCGTCGCCCTCGTCGCTGCAGGCCTCGGCGAAGCGGTGCACGACTTCACGGGAGATGGCGGGATTGGTCATGGCGTCCTCAGGCGGTGGGGGCCGGGCCCCGAAAGTGCGGGCTCCTAGCGTGCTGCCCTCGCCTCGGCCACGTCTGGATGCGCCTCGGGTCCTTGCCCCCCAACCGAGCCCCCGCTTGCGGGGGTCTGGGGGTGGAGGAGGTGGATCAGTCCTGTGCAGAGATGGGGGTCGTCCCCGTCAGCATCAGCCCGTCTCCAGGGTCAGGCTCCTCCCGTCCCTGGCGCAAGACCCGACTCGGTTGCAGGTCCTGCGCCTGTGTCATCCGGACAGGTGTTCAGGGCCGAGCCCGCCCTCGCCCGCCGAGCCTCGCGGGGAGGAGGTTGCTGCCGCCGATCTTCGCCCGCATCACTTGACAGGACAAGACCGATGCTGCGATGCTGTCGAGCAGGCCCCAGGGCGGCGCTTGGGCGCGTCGCCCCTCGCTGCGCGCCCCGCCCGCGCCCCTCGTCCCACCGCCGAGGGCAGGCGGCCTTGCTGGCGCCTGGGCCCTGGCCTGGGCCCGCCCCACCGCACCCCGCTCGGCTCAGCCCGGCTCAGGCTCACCCAGGGGGGCTCAGAGCCGCTCAGCGGGGCTCAGCGGGGCTCAGGACCGCTCGCCTGCGGATCCAAAGAGAAGACCCCGACCACCACAAGGGTGATCGGGGTCCAGAGCCCTCACCAGGCCACTCTCGGATCAGCCGGCGTCGATCTCTTCGACCACGAAGCCGATGGGCGCGCCGATGAGCCGGGCGAGCTCAGAGAGCTCGTCGGTGAGGTGGCGTCCGATCCAACGGGCGCCGTCCGCGCTCGGGGCAGCCACCACCACCACCCCCGCCTGCAGCGCCACAGGGCGCAACGGGGCGAGGAAGATGTCGATGGCGCCTCGGTCGTGCTCCTCGCTCCCGCGCAGCCGGGCCAGAGCGGCCTGCCACGCATCCACGAGGGCGTCGGCGCGCGGGCCGATACCGGGAAGGAACGCCGGTTGCCCGGCTGGGATCCAGGGGATCTCCCCGCCGAGGATCGGCGGCTCCGGGGCTACCGCGGGGCGGGCGCCACCGCCGGTGAAGGCGATGGCGCGCTGCGGGCGCGGTCGTGTTGCCGGGCCGCGTCGAGGCGCTGCTCGAAGCGGGCGGCATCACAGAGGCTGCGGGGTCCGAGCTGCGGTCCAGGTCGCCGCGGCGAGCCTGGCCGCGCAAGGCGACCGCGTCAGGGTGAATCGATTCGCGGGCCCAGGTGGCCACCAGCTTGAGTTCGGCGGCGAGCTGGGCGGGATCGGGCCGCCCGCGCCCATCCCAGAGGCGCAACACCGGGCGGGCCAGCCCACCCTGGGCCGCGGGGGCCACGCCTTCGCCCAGGATGGCGGCGGCCGCGCCGCCCACCGCCGAAAAGACGGTGCCGGGGGCCACGCCATAGCGGCTGGCATGGCGCCGGGCCCAGTCGGGCAGGCTGTCTGCGGCCGGTGCCGGCGGCGGCGCGGGTTGCGCGGGGGGCGCTGCGACCGGGCGCCCCAGCACGGCGGCGCGGCGCTGGTTGAAAGCGGCGATGCGCGCCAGGCGGCTGCGCTCCCGGGCCTGCTGGCGGGCCTTGCGGTGGGTCTCGGCCCGGCTCTTCCAGGCCTCCACCAGCAGCTGGTACTCCGAGACCTCGAAGGGGCGGAAGATGGTGCGCACGAGGCCCATGGACTCCAGATGGCGCAAGCAGCGGGCCGCGTGGCGCCGGGACACGCCCGCCCCATCGGCCAGGTCGGCCACCGTCACGCCGCCGGGGGCGCCATGGCGCCGGGGCCAACGGAAGCTGCCGCTGTCCACCCGGCGCAGCAGGGAGTGGGCCAGGCCCTTGAGGCTGTCGCCCAGGCCGCTGTCCACGATCCACCCGAAGACGTGCAGGGCCAGCACCCGGTCGGATCCACCGGCACCCGCGGCGAGGGCGGTCATGCAGACCCCCCACACCCGCGGCGCGCAGGCATCCATTTCCGGACAAAAGACCCAGACAATGCCATCTCCTCGCGGGGGCGGGCGAGAACCCGGACCGTCGCGTCGTCGCCGATGCTACACGGCCGAATAAAGACCCGGCGGGGGGCTGTCCACCGGCGATGCCGCCCCCAGGTCCGCAGATCGCCCCCCTCAGCCGATCCTCGTTTTGTTCCACGTTTGATCGGGGGGTCGGCCCGGGGGCGATCCCCCCCGGCGCGCTTGGGATCCTCGATGAGAATGAGCCCCAGGCGTTCAATCTCGATGAGGATCGCCGAGGATCAGCCCCTGCTGCGGGTCCTCGTTCCACGCTCTTGACTGGTCACCACAGGGCCCGGCTGAGGGCCACGGTGTAGCCCTCCGCGCAGCGGGTCCCCAGGCCCAGGGACATGGTGGTCTCGCCCTCCTCGCCGGCCGCCACCGGCCCGATGGGCACGGCCCAGCCCTCGCCGCAGGACACGGTCACCTCGGCCTCGTCCAGGTCCCGGTGGCTGTGGTTGGCCAGGCGCACCCCCACCTCCACCCGGCCATCGGGGAAGCGGGTGGCCGTGGCGCCCAGCTCCACCCAGGGCAGCACGTCGTGGCTGGCGTCCTGGGGGCCGATCCGGGGCTCCAGCACCAGCTCGTGGCGCTCCTGGTCCACCGTCACCTTGAAGCGCCGGGACACGTTGAGGCCCAGCAGGCCGGCGCTGTCGTCGCTGGCGCAGTCGTCGCAGACGCCCACGGTCACGCCGTCCACCGCGAGGCCGCCCACCCACAGGCGATCCACCAGCACCAGCTGGCTCTCCCGCTCGCCGCCGGCGGTCTGGAAGCGCAGGGTGGGGGCGTCATTGGGCACGGAGATGCCCAGCGCCCGCAGGGTGCCGCGGTCCAGGGTGGTGAAGGTGGCCCCGGTGTCGAAGACCATGGCCAGGTCCAGGCTGCGGCCGCCGCGTCCTTCGATCTCGACGGGGATGCGCAGGCTGCGGCCCTCGCCTTCATAGGGGAGGATCACCTGGTCGCCCTCCCCGTCGGGCACCACCGCCACCAGCGGGGCCGGGGCGGCCTTGTCCTGGCGGGGCGGCCCGGCTGGGGCTGGCGGGCTGGACGGGGCTGCGGCCGGCGGGCAGGGCCGGCAGCCAGGTGTCCAGGCGGGCGGTCGCAGCCGGGGCGGGCTCCTGACCGAGGGCCGCGGCCAGGGTGCCCACACCGGCGGCCAGGGCCATGGCCCGCTCGCCGGGGAAATAGACCGGCACCAGGGCCAGCTCGACCAGCCCCACCAGCGGCAGGGCCAGGGCCAGGGCCAGCACCCGGTCCTTCACCATGGACGCCAGGCCCGCGGCCGGCAGGAAGAGGGCGAGGCCCGCCACCATCGTGGCCATGCCCGGCGGCGCCGCCCGCAGCAGGCCCAGCCCCAGGCCGCAGGCCGCCAGCAGGGCCACCGGGGAGGCCAGCAGGGCGAGCAGGGCGAGCAGGCGACGCGTCATGGGGGCCTTCTACCGCGAAGCACCGCGCGGCGGTGCGGGGGGTTAACCGCCGGCCCTCCCCTGCCCTCCGCCCCTTGGAGTTCCCATGCGCCCGCCCGCCCGCGCCACCTGGTTCTGTGTCGACATCGAGTGCAACGGACCCGTGCCCGGCCTCTACGACATGGTGAGCTGTGCCGCGGTTGTTGTCGCTGAAAATGAAGCTGGTGCGCTTGTTCTGGCAGAGCGCGCCATGTGGGAGCTCAAGCCCGTCGCCCCGCGCTTCGACCCCCGGGCCGCCGCGATCCATGGCCTGGACCAGGCCCGCCTCGCCGCCGAAGGCCTGGACCGCGCGGCCTTCTGCGCGGCGGTGACCGCCTGGGTGAAGGCCCACACCCGGCCGGGCACCGAGCCCTGCTTCGTGGGCCACAACGCGCCCTTTGACTGGTCCTTCGTCGCCTGGACCTTCGCCGCCGAAGAGCAGCCCAACCCCTTCGGCTACAAGGCGCTGTGCACCAAGGCCCTGGCCACCGGCGTGCTCGGCCTGCACTGGCTGGACAGCGGCAAGGAGACCCTGGCCCAGCGCCTGAAGCTGCCGGCGGAGGACCTCGGCCAGAAGCACCGCGCCGACTATGACGCCGAGTACCAGGCAGAGCTGCTGGTGGCCCTGCTGAGCTATGGCGCCGGGTCGAGCACCCGGAACTGAAGGCCGCGGTGGTCCGATCCGGGGACCTCCACCTGGCGGAGCCCGGCCAGCCCCACCGGCCCGGCCAGCACGTGGTCCAACTGGAAGAAGGGCAGGTTCAACCAGCCTCCTCCCCCCGGCCAGGAGGCGGCGAAGAGGCCAGCCCCGGCCAGGCCGTCCCGCAGGCCGCTGCCTTGGAGCAGGCGCCAGGCAGGCCCGCCGGGGGGCTCGTTGAGATCGCCGGCCAGCACCACCGGATCCCCCGCCTTGCACGGACCCCAATCCGCCACCAGCCGGCCTTGCACCACGCGCTCGGCGATGGCCTGGACGTGGGGCAGGTGGCCGGTGGGGTCCAGGGGGACTGGCGGGGGCGCGTGCAGGGCCCCCAGGCAGATCGGGGCCTTCAGCGGGCCTTGCACCCGCAGCAGGCCCAGGGGCATGCGGCTGGTCTCCGAGCCGAATTCCGGGGTGACCTCAGCCGCGCAGGACAGGCCCAGCTTGCAGAAGAGCACGGCGCCATGGCTCTCCCGGGGCAGGTCGGCGTCCAGGTTGTGGGCGACGCGCCGGTAGCCGGGCAGGGTCTCGGGGCGCTTCTCGATGATGAGCACCACGTCGGCCCCTCGGGCGGCCAGCATCGCCTCCAGGGCGTGCAGATCGGCCGGAGAGTCCATGGGCGAGAAGGCGTTGACATTGGCCGCCAGCACATTGAGCCCGGGGCCCGCCACATCGGGGTGCAGCAGCTGCAGGGGCTGGCCCACCATGCTCAGGCCCGCGCCGGCAAAGATCAGCCCCACCAGCAGCAGGCGGGCGCGCAAGGCCACCACCAGCGCCCACAGGGCCCAGATCGCTCCCAGCCAGGGGGGGCTCTGCCAGAGGATCGCGGCCACCATCCAGCCCTCCACCTGGTCCTGGGGCAGCAGATCGGCCAGGCGCGGCGCCAGCAACGCGAGCACCCCGGGCAAGGATGCGAGGACCAGCCACAGCAGGCGCCGGGCGCCCGAGGGGCCGCGCGGCGTGGGGGTCGGGGACAGGGGCGCTCCGGTGCAGACGACGGTGCGCCCTAACCCCACCCGGATGCAGGCGCGCTGGTTAGGCGGGGGCATGGCCATCGACCCCAACTCCCTGCTCCTGCGCGCCCTCCGGGGCGAGCCCGTCCCCCGCCCGCCCGTCTGGTTCATGCGCCAGGCTGGCCGATATATGGCCGAGTACCGGGCCATTCGTGAAAAGGTCTCCTTCTTGGAGCTCTGCCACGACCCCGATCTCTGCTGCGAGGTCACCCTGCAGCCCCTGCGGCGCTTCGGCTTTGACGCCGGCATCATCTTCAGCGACATCCTGCTGCCGCTGGAGGCCATGGGCGCGCGCCTGATATTCGGAAAGGGGCACGGGCCGCAGTTTCCCGAGCCCATCCGCGACCGCGCGGCCATCGACGCCCTCAAGGCCATCGACCCCTGGAAGGACCTGCCCTCCCCCCTGCGGGCGATCCAGCTCACCGCCGCCGCCGCCGATGTGCCCATTCTTGGCTTTGCAGGCGCGCCATTTACGCTGGCTTGCTATCTGGTGGAGGGCGCGGGCTCCAAGGAGTGGGTCACCACCAAGCGCCTGATGTGGGACGATCCGGTGGCATTTGGCCGCCTGCTGGACAAGCTCGCCGACATGGTCGCGGCCCACCTGCAGGCCCAGGTCGATGCCGGTGCCGCCGCGGTGCAGGTCTTCGACACCTGGGCCGGCGCCTTGTCGGCCGAGGACTTCCAGCGCTGGGCCCTGCCCTATGCGCGCAAGGCCCTGTCCCAGGTCAAAGGCGCCCCCACCCTCTACTTCACCCGGGACGCCGGCCCCTTCCTGCCCTGGCTCAAGGACAGCGGCGCCGACGCCGTGGGCCTGGACTGGCGGGTGGACATGGCCATGGCAAGGGCCGCCCTGGGCGAGACCCCCGTGCAGGGCAACCTCGACCCCATCGCCTTGCACGCGCCGGCCGAGGTCATTCGCGAAAAGGTGCACAGCGTCATTCGGGCGGCGGGTCCCCGGGGCCATGTCTTCAACCTGGGCCACGGCATCGTGCCCAGCACCCCCATGGCCGGCGTGGACGCCGCCATCGCCGCGGTCAAGGAGTGGTCTTGGACGAGCTGAGCCCGGAGCTGCTGCTGCGCCACAGCCGGCCCGGTCCCCGCTACACCAGCTACCCGACCGTGCCGCACTGGACGCACGATGTGGGCGACGCCGAATTCACCGCCCGCCTGCCCCGGGCCAGTGGCCCCACCAGCGTCTATGTGCATGTGCCCTTTTGCAAGGAACAATGCTCCTTTTGCGGGTGCAATATGGTGGTGGCCGGGCGGCGCGAGCCCGGCACGCGGTCCCTGGACGCCTTGGCGCGCCAGGTCGCCGCCCTGCCGCTCGAAGCCGAGCAGGTGCCGGTGCAGCGCATTCACCTGGGCGGCGGCACCCCCACCTGGCACACGCCGGCCGAACTCGAGCGCCTCTTCGCCATCCTGGCCACCCGCTTCCGCCCCGTCCCCGGGGCCGAGATCAGCGTCGAGGCCGACCCCGAGGTCACCACCGACGCGCATGTGCGCACCCTGGCCGCCTTGGGGGTCAACCGGCTGAGCATGGGGGTGCAGAGCTTCGACCCCGAGGTGCTGGCGGGGGTCAACCGCCCCCAGCGCAGCCACCGGGTCTTTGAGATCATGGACCTGGCGCGGGCCTTGGGCATGCACAGCCTCAACCTCGACCTGATGGTTGGCCTGCCTCGCCAGACGCCGGACCGCTTTGCCGCCACCCTGGCCACCACCCTGAAGATGCGCCCCGATCGCCTGGCCATCTTCGGCTATGCCCATGTGCCCTGGCTCAAGGCCCACCAGAAGAAGATCGACGCCGCGGCCCTGCCCGGGCCGGTGGACCGGGTGGCCCTCTTCCTGCTGGCCCACCGCCTGCTCACCGAGGCCGGCTACCAGGCCATCGGCATGGACCACTTCGCCCTGGTCGATGACGGGCTGAGCCAGGCCCAGCGGGCCGGTGAGCTGCACCGCAATTTCATGGGCTATACCACCCAGCCCGGCGGGCGCCTGGTGGGTCTGGGCATGAGCGCCATCAGCGAGCTGCCCGACCTCTATGTGCAGCAGCACAGCAAGCTGTCCACCTGGTGGAAGGCGGTGGAGGAGGGCGCCCCGGTTCAGGAGCGTGGCATCGTCCTGACGGCCGAAGACCAGCTGCGCCGTGACCTGATCAACGCGCTGATGTGCAACTTCCGCGTGGACTTCGCCGCCTTTGGCCAGGCCCATGGCCTGGACTTCCAGGAGCACTTCGCCTTGGAGCTGTCCGAGCTGGGCCCCCTCATCGAAGATGGGCTTCTGGAGCACAAAGACGGCCTTCTGGAGGTGCCCCTGCGCGGGCGCCTGCTCGTGCGCAATGTGGCCATGGTCTTCGACCCCTGGCTGCGCGCCCCTGCTGCTGCTGGCCCCCGCTTCAGCCAGACGGTCTGAAGGTGGCGGCCCGCACCCATGTCTGGCTGCTGGAGCAGGCCTCCCCCGGCGATGCGACCCAGCTCCAGCCCTGGCTGATGCGGCGCCTGGCCGACCCCGGCGTGCTGCCCCTGCCCTTTGCCTGGCTGCGGCT
>JAGYJW010000078.1 GCA_018401435.1 Deltaproteobacteria bacterium
GCCCATGTGACGGCCACCCGGCTGCGTCGCTTTGACGCGACGGTGCAAGGCATCCGCAACC
This sequence comes from Deltaproteobacteria bacterium, assembly GCA_018401435.1. Classification (GTDB taxonomy): domain Bacteria; phylum Myxococcota_A; class UBA796; order UBA796; family UBA2385; genus M30B51. The sequence goes on from JAGYJW010000078.1 coordinate 62, forward strand.
CGCGGCCTGTGCAGCGCGGGGGCGTGTTGGGCGAGCTGTGGTTGGACGGGGACCTGGGCGACCTGGGGCTGGCCCTGGCCCGTTGCGCCGTGACGGGCCTGGGGCGTGGCGTGACGTCGGGCCACGGCCAGATTGCGGTGGCGGCGTGTGTGCAGCCCAAGGACCGCTGAAGCCGGTCGCGGAGGCCTTCAGAGTGGGGGCAGGGCGGCCTTCCAGTGCGCGAGATCGGAGGTGGGGCCATCAGGATCCGACTCGAGCAGGCGATTGAAGACCTCGAAGGCGGAATCCACCAGCTTGCGGGCCGATTCGCCATCGATCTGGTCGATGCCATGGGCCAGGATGCTGCGGTTGCGGGCTTTGCCGATGCCTTGCAGCACCACCACCTCCTTGGCGTCAAAGAGCGGGTCCTTCAACAAGTGCGCCAGGATGCCCAGGCCCAAGCCCCGGTCCACCTGGGGTCGCAACGCGGGCAGCGGCGCGCCCTCCTTCACTTGTTGCAACCGACGCAGCAGCCGGTCCCGATGGGGCGCCTCGGCGGCCCCCGCCTCGTTCAAGGCGCGCTCCCAGTCGAAGTCCTGGACAGTGTAGCCCCGCATGGTCAGCCGACGCTGCACCGTGGCCTCCGACGCCCGGTAGGCGTAGAGGGCGGCCAGATCGGCCTCGCCCCCGTCCAGGCGACGGCGGGCCAGGCCCAGCAACATGGCGATCAGGTCGAGCATGGCGGGCTTGGACAAGGACGCGTGCTCTTGGGTGGGGTCGCCCTTGCCCGCGATCTCGGCCACCCGAGCCAGCCCATCGGCGCGGGCATCGAGCCAGGCCAGGGCTGGGGCCGAGGCGAGGGGATCCTTGCCCGCGGAGGCTTCCAGGTGCGACTCCTTGCTGATGTCGTCGCGCATACGACGCAAGGTGTTGGCGGCGGGTTGCAGGCTGAGGCACTCGGCCTGGTTCAGGCCCTCTGCCAAGCCCGCCCGCCATGCGTCGCTGCGGCGGCGGGTGCGGTCGGCGAGGCTGCGCCAGGCCAAGGCCGCGGGGCCAAAGCGGTGCTGCTTGAGCAGCAAGGTGGCCGTGCGGCGGTCCAGATCGCCGAAGACCTCGATGGGGTTGGTGAGCACGTCCACCGTCGTCTCCAGCCAGAACTGGTCGCCGTGCAGGCGCTCCTGCCGGGTGTCCACATAGCTCACCCGCGCGCCGGGAATCAGGAAGCCCACTGCAGCCGCAGCCGCAGACATGGTCTTGTACCCTCCCGTCAGGTCCACCATCACCGAGGGCTGCTGTCCCCGCTCCTTCTCCAGACGCAGCCAGACCTCCCGGTACAGGCATTTGGGATCCTTCCCATCCTCGATGCCCCGCAGCTCGCAGTCGCCGGCGCCCAGTCCCAGCCGTCGCGCCGTCTCAATCGCCTTGTTTCGGGTGCCCTTCTCGCCCTCGCTGTGCAGCAGGACGACCTGCCGGGCAGCCCAGCGCAAGCAGGCCTGGGTGGGGGTGTCCGCCTGACCGCCCACCGTGACAAAGAGCAGGTCACAGGCGGCATTCGGGTCTGCCAATCGGGCGCGCCAGACCCCCTCAATTCCAGGGGCAGCAGCTCGTCCCGGTAGAGTTGGTTGGCCGAGGCCAGGTCGGGGGTCGCTTTCAGGCGCGCCAGGGACTCGGCCCTGCGTGTCGCCACGTCGATGTCGGAGAGGGCGGCGAATTCGTCCTTGAGCACGGGCGGGCGAAGGGGCGGGGACATGCTTGGCTGCAAACCAGGAAGATACGCGGCGGACAGTACACCCTTTGCAGCGTCCGCGCTCAAGCCGCCGTGCGGCCCACGCCCGTCGCGGCGGCCACGACCCGCAAGGCCCCCGCCAACACCTGCTCTTCGGTGCCCGACGAATCCAGCACGACAAAGGCCCCATTCACTGGATGGGCGCGCAAGGCGCGGTAGCGGGCCTCCAGCTCCTGGCTGCGGGCGCCCACCAGCGTCTCTGCATCGGCCGCCGACGGGCTTCGGTCCGACAGGCGGGCGCGACGCGTGGCTTCGGGCGCCCAAACGAAGATCGTCAGGTGGGCAGGCACCAGGTCGGGCTCCAGCGCGTCCAACACGGCCTGGGCGCGGTCCGGCGCATAGACGCGGGTGGACAGCCAGTAGCGGTCGATGACCACGGCTTGGCCCTGTGTCGCCAGGGCGCGGGCGGCCTCTCCGGCGTCCAGTACGGTGGCCCCATAGGCCAGGCTGCGAGCCAGCACGCTGTGACGAAAGCCTGCTTCAAAGCTGGCCCGCACATCGCGGATCTCGGCCCCTGGTGTGGTCAGGTAGGCGGCAGACAGGGATGCGGCCAGGCTGCGGGCCAAGGTGGTCTTGCCCACCCCATCCAAGCCCTCGACCACCACGATGCGGCCGGTCATGCCGCCACCCCGTCAGCGGTCGGGGCAAGGGCCTCGCCGTCGGGGGTGGGCCCCAGGGCCAGCACCTCGACCTCGCGCACCCGCCCGTCAATGCGCACACCGCGCAGATCGCCCTCCTGGGCGCCCAGCAGGGCGCGCCCCAGGGGCGAGTCATAGGACACCCGGCCCGCGCCGGGGTCGCCGTCTTCAAAGCCCGCGATCCAGACCGCGCGCTTCTGGCCGGGCGGGTCGTCTTCGAAGCGCCAGCTCACCGACACGCCCACATAGACGCGCTCGGGCACCCGCTCCCAGGGGGCCACCACCTCGGCCTGGTCGATGACCCGCTCCAGCTCTCGGATGCGTTGGGCGAGCAGGCCCTGGCGCCGCTGGTTGTCTTCAAAGGCGAAGTTGTCGTGCCAACCCGACGTATCGCCCGATTCCAGCGCTTCGGGCATGTCGGCCACGATCGCGTCGAATTCGGCGCGAACGGCGTCCAGGCGGGCGGTCAGGCGGCGCTTGCCGCCGGGGGTGAGGACGATACGCATATCAGCTCCAGGGTTGGGCGGAGAGGGGGAGGGAGGTCAGCCGCCTGCGGCGGGCGAGCTGCCGGGCGACCCGGTCGGCCAACAGGCTCGGGCTCGCGCGGTCGGTCCAGAGGGGGGGCAGCATCCGCAGGCCCAGCTCGGCGGCCCAGGTGATGGCGGCCTCGCCCACGGCGTGAAAGAACTCAGGGTCGCCGATCTCGGTCTGGCGGGCCCGAAGGGTCGCGGGTGAGGCCATCAGGGGCAGCACCCAGGCGTCGGGCACAACGCAGGCCGCGCGCAAGGCCGGAAGCCAACGCAATGCCTCGGCCGGAGACCGCCCGGTCGCAAAGGCGAGGTTGCCCGGATGCCATGTCTCGACGATGCGATTGGACGGCGCCTGGGCATCGCGGGCCAGCTCGCGGACGAAGAGCTCGCGGTCGAAGGCCGTCGCAGCATCTGCGGCGGTCGTTCCAACCGGGCGCCATGCGGCGTCCTCGGCCAGGGCGCGGCCCAGCTCGGGGTGAAAGGGCAGACCCAACCGGTGGGCGAGCATCGGGCCCAGGGTGGATTTTCCGACCCCGTGGGGTCCAACCAGGATGAGCATCATGCGGCCTCCATGCAGGGGAGAGACGCAGGGGGCGCCGGCTTGCGGACAGCTGCGCTCCAACCCGCCACCGCGCAGCCCCAGGCGCGGCTGGCCGCCTGGGGTCCGGCGGCCTGCGGCAGGCTGCGCAGGTCCAGGCCCAGGTCGGGACGGTCCATGCAGGGACGCAGCCGCCCGTCGTGGGACAGGCGCAGGGCGTGGATGCCCTCGCGGCAGTCCGCACGCTTGGGGCAGGTCCCGCAGGCGCGCCAGGGCGCCTCCTGGCCCAGGTGGTGGTCCTTGACCTCTACCTCCAGCCCGTCCGCCCAACGCAAGCGCAAGGTGGGCAGGCTGTGGGGATCAGGCTCGGCGCGGCGGTTCTGGGGCGCCCCGCGCAGCCGGTGCAAGGTCTGCTGGATGACCCTGGGGCCCAGGTCGGGGTCGCCCAGATCGTCGAGCACGCTGACCACCACGGGCAGCCCGGCGGCCACGTCCAGCAGGGCCGCCAGATCCGCATCGTCCGCCGCGTTGCGCCAGACGAAGTTGAGCTTGAGGAAGCGCCCGCCCTCCAGCAGCCGGGCGAGGGTGGCCTGGCGCAGCTTCCAGGCCGGCTGCCCCCGACCGGTGCGGGCTGCGAATGCCTCCAAGGACCAGCCGTGGATGCTCAGGTTCGCCCGCGACAAGCCAGCTTCAAAGCACGCATCCAGCCGGGCTATTGGCACAGCGCCACCGGTGATCATCGACAGGTCGATGCCCGGATCGCGGTGGCGCAGAGACGCGATGACCTCTGGCAGATCGGCGCGCAGCAGGGGCTCTCCGCCCAGGAACTTGAGCTTGCGGATGCCATTGTCCAGGCCCGCATGCAGCAAGGCTTGCAGAGACGCGGTGTCAGTCCCCCGCCGCGCCGCTGGCCGGATCGCCCTCCTGGTGGCAGTAGGCGCAGGCCAGGGTGCAGCGGGCGGTGACGACGGCGCGCAGGTAGGTCGGGTGGGCGAGGGCCATGCTTCCTCCGGGGTTCTGCGAAGAGGACGCCGCCTCATCGGGTGCGGACAGAGGCCGATGCATCAGCCCGGCGGCCCCCACAGCCGCAGCTGCAGCGGGAGGTGGTCGCTGGGGTGCGCAGCCGAGGGCATGGAGCGTGTCGGCGGCAATCGGGGGCAGCGGGAGGGCCTCGGCCCGCCAGCCCGGACGGCCCAAGACAGCGTCCAGCGGCTGCAGCCGTCTGTGCACATTGCAGGTGGGACCAGGAGGACCCAGCTCGACCCAGCCCCGCGTCGCCGCTTCCAGCCGCTCGGGCCACTCGGGGAAGGCGTTGAAGTCGCCTGCCACCAGGTCCGGTTGGTGGTCCAGCACGGTGCGCAGCAGACGCAGCCCCTCGCGGTCGTCGCAAGGGGTGGGGTCGCCCGTCCAGGGCAGGTGCACATTGACCAGGGTGGCGCCGCCGGAAAGGCGCACCAGCAGCGCCTCGCGGCGGTTCTCGGGCTGGCGCAGCACCTGCGACCAGGGCGTGGGCCCCCGCACCAGCACAGCGAGCCCCTGGTTGCGCCCGGGCAGCCAGGCCAGGCCATGGTCGGGGAAGCGGGCGCGCAAGTCCGGCAGCAGGTCCACCGCCACCTCCTGCAGGGCCATCACGTCGGCCTCCATGCGTGCCAGCGCGTCCAGCACCCGCGCGCGCCGTTGGGGCCCCCGCAGGTCCTCGTCCGGGACTCCGGGATACCAGCCGGGCGTGACAAAGCAGTCCGCCAGCACATTCCAACTTAGCAGGCTGAAAGGCGCGGACATCAGCCCATCCCCGCAGGGCCGCAGCAGGGGCAGTCGCCGCCGCCGGGCCCCGACACGCTCATATAGCCGCAGCTGCAGCCGCCACCCCCGGAGCTGTAGAGATCCCAGTCATCGGGGTCTTCGGCATCGCGGATGGCCAGCTCCATATCGGCGAGCTCGGGGGCCACGTCTCCGCCGTTGAACGCGGTCCAGTCTTCCTGCTCCTCCGCCCAAGGGCGGGGTGCCGGCGGCACCAACCAGATGCCGAAGTCGGCGGAGCCAAGGGCCACGTCTTCGCACCAGGCGCCCGAGAAGCTGGACAAGCCATCGTGGATCCGTGCCTGCAGGAAGGCAGCCGCGCGCCCGTCGGTCAGCGTAGGCTGCCCGTCGCAACGCAGCACCTCCTCCTCCTGGCAGGTGAGGCAGCGGGAATGGACGCTCTCCCCGCGGGGCCGCAGCAGGATCACGCGTTGGGTGCGAACGGGGTCCAGCCGCACAAAGCGCCTGTCAGGGGCGCTGTGGTGGGCCACCCAGGGGCGAAGCGGCAGCCAGCCGAATGCGCCCGGGTCGGCGCCCTGGTGGTGCAAGAAGCGCCGCAGGGCGAGCCAGGCATCTTGGATGGCGACAACGGACGCGAAGTCCAAAGGCAAGGCCACGCGGTCGATGGCGTGGGTCTGGATGGCATGCAGGTGCCGTTGGGCGGATTCGGGGGTGTGGGCCTCATGGGCGACCAGGTGGTCGCGAAAGGCTGTGGGGTCGAAGGGCGGTGCGGTCATGGGACACTCCAGGGTGGTCGGGGGAGAAGACGTTGGGGTGGGGCGGGTGCGGACAGGGCAGGGCCGGAATCTGCACAACGCCGCCTGGAGGGGTGGGCGAAGGCGAGGCTGCGGCGCTGCCGCGGTCCCACTTCCCTCAGCCGATGGTGCCCATGCTGCCCCGGTCCGCCTGCGCGACCAGCGCCAGCACCTGCGGGGGCCACCGGCAGACACTGCTGCCCTTCCTCTGCCTCGGCCTGGTGGTGGGCCTCGCGGGCGACCTGTTGCTGGATCTGCTGCCTGTGCTGGATTGGGTGGAGGGGGAGGTCGAGTGGGGGCGCTGGCTCAGCCACCTCGTGCTGGTGCTGCTGCTCTTCCTTGTGGGTTGGTTGGGGGCGACCCCCTTCCTGGACCGCTGGCTGGCCGGGGAGCGCCTGCAGCGCCTGTCTACGGGGGAGCCCGCGGCCCCGCCGCCTGGCTGATGGCGGCCAGCCCGACAGGGGACAAAAGTGGCGGGCATGGGTCCGTGTCCTGGACCACCACCCAGCCCCAGGCGCCTTGCAGCGCCTGGTGGTGCTACGCCGACGACGACGTAACGGCCGCACGGCGGCGGGCAGGTGCGGGCGGCAGCGACGGGGCGGGGCCTGCAATGCCGCCTTTACCCGCTGATCCCGCGTGGGGCAGATGACCCGGATGTCAGCTTTGACGCGATGGAGGCCATCTACCGAGAGGCGAGCGCGGCAGGAATCGCAGAGGCCGACGTGCTGGTGGACTACACGGGCGGGACCAAGGCGATGACGGCGGGCATGGTGCTGTCTGGAGCGCAAAAGGGCCGGCGCCTGCAGGCGCTCCTGCCCCAACGACGGCTGGCCGGCGCGGCGGCTTCGCATGGTTCCGCGATTCCGGCGGCCCTTTGCGTCGAGGGTGGACCTGCGCTTTGAGGTGCGCAGCCTGCTGCCCGCTGTGGACTGAAGGGTCAGGGGCGCCAGGCGCGCAGGCGGACGAAGCGGTAGGTGGAACGCCGAACACCGGGCGCCTCTTCGACGACATCGCGCCGGGTGGTGCTCACCCAGCAGCGGATGCCCACGCCTCAGGCGATGGTGGTCAAAGGCGCGGTGGTGACCGGCTCGCCACCACGGCGCGTGCTTGACCGCGTCAAAGCCCGACCGCCTCGTCCACGGCGGCAAAGGATGCCCGCAGCAACCTCGCTCACATCGTCCAGGTCGGGGTCGATCTCACCTGGCAGGTGCTCAACCAGGCAATCCACCCCATCCAGGGCCAGCGCCGCCTGCCCGCTGCGCGTCGGGCCAGCTGTGGAGCGGGTGGTTGGAGAGGTTCAGAAAGAGCGAGGCGGGCCAGGGGCGCAGCGATTCTACAAGGTCGGCGGGGCGCTGATCCCTGAGGCGGGCGGCAGGGGGGCCTCAAGGCGCTCAAGGTTGACGGTACGGCGCTCACCTTGCTGGTAGCCGCTCATGGCTGAGCTCGTTGCGGAGATCCGAAGCAGCGCGGGCCGCAGCTACAAAGTCAGTCATCGCGTCCGGCGTAGTGGCCGTGCGGCCGCCAACGCGTGCGCCAATCCAGGCCTCGGCCTGGTGCCGGTGTTTGGGCCGAAACCAGCCGGTTGTCTTGGCCGCATCGCCCTGCTGGGCCAGCAGCACCACGTTGACGCACCACTCGCGCAGGACCCGCGCAGCGTCGCCCTTGCGCCCAGCGCCCAACAGGCGTTCGGCCAGTTGCAACTCTGCCTCCAGCCAGGTCGCATTCAAGTGGTCGGGCTGGGTGCATCGTGCGGACGTCTCGAGGGAGGCCAGGTGGCTGGCCACCATGGCGTGCGCCGCTGCGTCAACCGGCGAGAGGTGGGGCAGAGGCTTCAAGGCACCGCCACGAAGCGCCGCCAGCACCTGCGGCACCTGCGTGGCGCTCAGCGCGCCCTCCAGCCGCTGGAGCGGGTGGGTTTGGCGCAAGGGCTCGGACAGGCGCTGCAACAAGGGGCCAGCCACCAATCCATCCGCGAAGGCGTGGGCGTCGCGCGCCCAATCGACCAGGTTGAGGAGGTGAGGGGCCTTGTGCAGCGTGCCGCCCGCCTCCTTCGACCACTCGCCATACCACAGCGGCAGCACCGTCACGTCCTGACGAAGGGCGCGCAGGTAGAGGGCGCCGGCCAGCAGGCCCAGGCTGATGGATCGCAGGCCGTTGGTGACCTCGACGAAGACCTGGTCGCCATCTTGGACCAGGTCCAGCAGGGTCTGGGTGACGCGGTCGATGCTGCTGGCGCTTGCGTCGGCGTTCTCGATGGGTGCCCACTCAACCTCCCGACCGAGTGCGTCCTCGATACAATCCCGCACTTTCTGCGCCACACTCGCGCTCTCCTTCGTCAGAACGGGGACGGCGATGACGGAAAGCCCGGGATGTACCGGCAGCAGGCCCGCACGCAGAATGGCCTCAACGACGATGGACCCCTTGAAGGGCGACCCCGGCTGGCCCGCGAGGGCGTAGCTTGCCAAGTGGAGATTCATGCTGAAACTGAAGGCCAATACCAGGCGACCCCCGGCTTGCCCCCTCCCACTCGACTCATCCGCGGTCACCGTCGACATCTCTGCTCCTGGGTTGACCCGCCGGTGAAGTCCGAAGGGTGGCCCGGCACCCACAAGCTAAGTGGCCTGGCCCTATGCGGCGAGGCGATCGTCCAAACTCCTCCCAGATCCCACCGCGTCGAGGGGACAGGCCCAGGCCTGGTCCAAGGCTGCTTGAAAGCAGCGGGGGCAGAGATCGTGGTCGGCCCGCGCCCGAAAGCGCCCGCGGCGGTCCACCCAGCCCGCGGGGTGGTCGCCGCACTGGCGGCAGAGGTGGCGTCGGTTGGTGAGGTTTCGGTGGGACATGGTCGCTCCTGGTTGGACAGGAGAGAGACGCAGCCCGACAGTTGGTGCGGACAGGACCTGCGAGCAGGTCCAAGCCGGCACCGAGTGGCGTCGCCGACCCCTGCCCTGCGGGGCCGTCGCAGAGGCTACACTGTCGGCCCCTCGTGCCCCGGTCCACGACATGAGCTCCTCCGACGCCACCGCTGCCTTCTCCCCCATGCCGGTCGTTGACTTCGGAACCTGCATCCAACGCGCGGTTCGGCTCTATACTTCGGCGACGGGCTGGTTTGTGGTCTGGGGACTGGCGGTGGCCGCCCTACAGGCCTGCCTGGCGGTCGCGACGGCGGGTTGGGCATTGCTCCTGGGGCTGATGGTGCTGGTTCCAGCCAATATCGGCCTCTTCGCGATCGTGGTCGCCGCGGCCCGAGGCGAGACCCCGACCCCCGCGACGGTCTTGGAGGGCTTTCGCATTCCGCGGGCCTATGCGCTGGGTCTGCTCGAGACCCTGCTGTTGTGCGTCGGTCTGGTCTTCTTTGTCGTTCCGGGCCTGATCTTTGCCGTCGCCACCACCTGGAGCGCGGTGGCCTTGTATCGGCGCAACCTCGGCGCCTGGGACGCGGTCACCCACAGCCTCGCCCTCACCCGCAGCCACCTCGGACTGACCCTGCTGCTGCTGATCCTGACGATGGGTTTGCAATCGCTGGGCACAGGGACCATCGTGCTGGGGGCCCTGACCCTTCCGCTGGCGGCCTGCCTGAAGGTCGTGCTGTACGAACAGATCGCCCCCAAGGGATGAGCCCGATGATGGATAGCACCGCGGCCCGGTCCAGCGGCGGCTTGATGAGCACCCGCCTCAAGTTGTCCCTGCCCACACCCCTCGCCGTCGCCTTGCGGATGGCCAGCAGCGACGCCGGGACCGCGCCCGAACGGCTCTCCCATCGGCTGGCCTTTGTCGAGACCGTGCTCCGGTTCTTGGTTGCCGTCCAAGACGGCGAGCGGGCCTTGCTGCAGTTGCCCCGCCCAAAGGAGGCCGAGGCCCTGATCAAGCGCATCGATCGGCCCACGCTTGGGCTCTGGGCAAAGGCCGCCCAGGCCCTCGCCCGCACCCTGGCCGAGGTCCCCACCCGGCCCCTGCCGCCCACCGGAGGCGGGTTGCTCCCCTCCGACACCGCGGACCGGTTCCTGACGGCCGCGAGCACCCTGATCGACGTGCGCAACGAGGTCGCCCACAGCGCCTCCCTCGCGGGGCTGACGCCCTCCAAGGCGCAAGGCATCTTGGACGATACCCGGCCAGCCTTCGTTCAGCTGGTGCAGGGGCTGCACTCGCTCTGCGAGCTCATGCTGGTGGTGGCCACCGAGAGCCGGACCGGACTGACGGGGGACCACTTCTGCCGCGTGTCGCTGCACCGAGGCGAGCACCCCGAAGTACACGAGCGCGTCGAGACGGGCTGCCTGCTGCCGCTCTACCAGCCGGTGCTCATTGCAGGAGATGGCGCCATCATTTGGCTCTTTCCGTGGATGGCATGCAGCCATGACCGCGGTCTCCACCACGTCCTGCTGCTCCACCATTGCAGCGCTCAGGAGCCCTTCTACGACGCCACGGACATCGGGCAGGCGATTCCTGCCCACAAGACCGCCCTGGCAAGGGAGAAGCTCCCAGAAGACCTGCCCAAGGCCTGGTTCAAGAAATTCCCCCAGTCGAGTCTATCTCCTCGTTTTCAGCCCGCGGCGGTCGCGCTGCTGGCGCGGCTCCTGCCGGTGGACCGGCCGCCATCGATTCGCAACCTTCGCCCGATCGAGCTTCTGGGGCGGGGCGGCACAGGCACCGTGTGGCTGGTCGAAGACCCCGACCGGGGTTGTCAGCGCCTCGCCCTCAAGATCCTGCACCCCCTCCTCGCCTCCCGTCCCGAACACACCCGCCGTGTCGCGCGAGAGCACAGCATCCTCCGCGACCTGCAGATCCCCGGCGTGGTGCGGGTGGAGGAGACCTTCCAGCACCCCGACCACGGCCCCTGCCTGCTCATGGAGTGGGTGCAGGGAGAGAGCCTGGCCGTTGTGGTGAGCCAGGGCCCCATGCCGGCACACCGCGCCATCGGCCTTGTCGCGGGCCTGCTCGACACCCTGGCGGTTGTGCACAAACGTGGCATCATCCACCGCGACATCAAGCCTTCGAATGTGCTGCTGCGCGATGGCAAACCCATGCTGATCGACTTCGGGGTGGCGTGGGCCGACGATGACGAGCGGCTGACCGTCACCGCGGACATTGTCGGCACCCTGGCCTATGCCGCACCGGAGCAGCGGGAGGGGCGTCGGGCCACCGCGGCGGCGGATCTCTACGCCTGTGGGCGCCTGCTGGAGGAGCTGCTGGCGGGCCCCGCTCGGGACAAGCAGCGGCGCATGGATGGGCCCTTGGGTCCGGTGATTCGACGCGCCCTCCAGGCCGACCCCAAGGAGCGCTTTAGGGACGCGCAGGAGATGGGCGCCGCCCTGCGGGAAGCCATGAACGGGGGGCCGCCGCGGTGTGCGCTCGACCCCGGCGAGCTGCTGCCCGGCGCCTTGCGGGCGCTCGAGATCCTCGACGAGGTCGAACCGGGGCTCTTTGTGTTGCGGGCGGCCACACGGACGGGCGAGGCTGCTGCCGTCTTTGCGCCCGGCCCAGAAGGATCTTCGCAGGCCCGCTTTCGCCGGCTGATCGACGAGGCCGACCCAACCCTGTTTCGCCAGCATCTGCGGTCGCGGCTGCAAGAGACCGAGGATGGGATCCCCTTTGTCGAGCTTTGGGCCGACAACCCGCTGGCGGCCGCGCGGGCGCTCCTCACGCCAACGCCAAGGCGGCGGCGGGGCAGCGGCGATGGCGCACAGTCGCAGGCGACTCCCAGGACCGATCCGCCGCCCGCACCAGCACCAGCGCCTGCCGCTGACGACAAGGCAAGCGCCGATGCACCCGGCAGCAGCAAGACGGCGCCGGCCGCCAAAGGCGACATGTCCTCTTCCGACATGGTCGCGATCGGCCTGGGGGCCCTCGCCATGGGGGCGCTGGCGGGCCACGCGCTGACCAATGTAGCCAGGAAGCCGGCGGGCAGTCGGACGGCGCCACCAACAGATGGGGCCGCACAGCCTGCACAGCCCAATGCAGCACGGCCCCCCCGCCGAGGATCCGGCAAGGCGCCTGGGCTGTTCGGGGCCCTCGTTGGAGCGCTGCTGAAGTCGGGGGCGGAGAAGGTCCACCCCGCCGCGAAGACGCGACACGAGCGTGTGCACCATGCCGCCTTGCTGCTCTTGGCGCTGGAGGCCAACGTCGGGGAGCTGGAGCTCACCACGGCAGACTGGAAGCGCGCATGGTCCATGTGGATGGGCGGGCTGGTGGTGCTCTTCGAGCGGTCCCCTGGACCGCATGCCTACGCGCAGCCCCTGCTCCAAGAAGACCCCAACTGGCCTGCATTTCTGGCGGCGGGCCAGGAGCTCAGCCGCGTCGCAGAGCCCCCGCACCCCGACGACCCTCGCATTCGGGGGCTCCAGATCGCGTTGGCAGAGGCCTTCCGACGTTCTGGGTCGCGTCAGCCGACTGGCAAGCCACGGAGCTGCGCCGTGCTCCGACAGAAAGACGGCGGGGTGCAGATTCGGAGGGAGCCTGCAAACACGGGTTGGCAGATTGTCTCGTTGCTCGACCCGGAATGATGTGCGGGTGTCGGCCGGCGTCCAGCCGGCGACAGTCACCGGCAGCCACCTGGTTCGTGGGGGGGGGGCGCTCTTGCACCCGCTGGCGCTCCTGGGCCGAGAACGCCCTGGGGGAAGGGGCTGGAAACGGAGCATGTCTCCGAGGAGGGAT
>JAGYJW010000079.1 GCA_018401435.1 Deltaproteobacteria bacterium
GGTCCAGCTCGGCCTCGGTCGGGATGTGGCTGCTCTTGACCGTTCGGCTGCCCAGGACCACGGCCCTGGGCCAGCGCTGGTGGGCCTGTTCGGCCAGGGCGCGCAGGCTGCGCAGGCTGCTGCCCTCCTCGTGGCCGGGCAAGCCCCGCAGATCGCTCACCCCTTGGATCAGCCGCAGCATGCAGCGGGGCCCATGCAGGTCCACCACGGCCAGCCGGCTGCTGCCCGAGGCGCTGATCACCCGCCCCTTGCGGCCCCGGCCCGGATCTGGGCGGCCGCGAAAGCGATTCAGCACGATCTCGCCGGGCACCACCAGGCAGAGATCGTCGGCCGGGTCTTCTTCTCCGCAAAGATCGCCGCTGGCCTCCCCCCGCCAGAGCGCCCGATCGCTCAGCTCCAGGCCGCCGCCGGCCCCCACCCGCAAGACGCAGCGGGCGATGGGCAAGGCGCTCAGGCCGTCGGCCGGGCAGACCACCGCACCAAGGCCCGCAATCTGGCGCACCCGGGTGGCCAGGTCCACGAGGGGGCCGGGCTCTTCACCCCGGGCGGCGATGCGCGGGTAGCGGGTGAGGGAGAGCTGCTGGGCGGTGACCCGGTCCACCCGCAAGGCCTCGGCCAGGGGCCCGGCGCGCTCGCCATCCCCCGAACCCTCCACCAGGAGCAGCCAGGGGTGGGGCTGGCGTGGCAGCTGGGTGGCCTCGGCGGCGCTGAGCGGGGCGGTGGCCCCCGGCGCGCTGCGCCCGGGGTCGGTGACCTCCTCTTCGCCCCAGTCTGCGTCGGCCTCTTGGGTGGGCGGCACCGGATCCGGGCGCTCCCGGCTGATGCCGCCGATGAGGCCCTCCAGCTCCCGCAAGGTGGTGCGCACCCGCGCGAGGTTGAGGCGCGTCTCTGCACTATCCCCCAGCGCCCATGCAGACTGGGCCGACCGGGCGTCGGCCACCAGCGCCTGGAGCTTCTCGGCGGGATCCGGCGGCCGCGGCGCCACCAGCGGGGGCGGCTCGTATACGGGGGCAGGGTGGCTGGCCGCTCGGGGCAGCGGACGTGCGGGCGGGGCGGGGATGCTCTCCAGCGCGGCCTGCAGCTTGTTCAAGCTGGCGCGTGGATCCCCCTTGAGGGCCTGGCGCACCAGCCGGTCGAGGTCAGGCGGAAGCTGGCGTTCGCCGGCTTGGGGCTGGCTTCCGGCGAGGTGCTCCCCGCAGTAGAGGCAGCGCCAGGCGGTGGGCGCGTTGGGGCGCGTGCAGCGGGGACAGCGGGTAGCGCTGATGGCGGGCTCCGACGGACGACTCTGTGCCTATCGCGTCCGGAGCGCCCGGCGAGCCGGGTGGGGCGCCGCTCCCCCAGGAGGAGGAGCGGCGCCGGTGCGAGGAGCGCGCTGGTCTACCAGGACCAGGCGGGCTCGATGATCACGTCGCCGCCATGGGCGATGACGTCGATCCGCACGCTGCCCGGGCCCGCGGTGCCCGCAAAGTAGCCATCCGCGGCAACCACAGAATGAAAGCCCAGATCCGAGACGACGAGGCTGTGGGCGGGGTCTCCCCAGACCTGCAGGTCATAGGCCGGCCCCAGGGGCAGGCGCAGGTGCACCGATCCCTGCGATTCCACGTGGATCTGGTCGCGGGGGCCGGGCCACAGATCGGCATCGACCCCACCCGCGCCCGCCCGGATCCAGGCCGAGCCCTGCACATCGCTCAGGCGCACCGAGGAGGCCTCGAGCTGGTGCTGACCGGCCACGCCCGCCACCTCGATCTCGCCGTCCCACAGCCGCAGGTGCAGGTCCACCTGGCGGGGGCCTTGCACCGCCAGGTCGGCGCCTGCGTTGGGGGCGCTGGCGCCCACGGCGAGCACCGCGGCAGGGCCCTCGCGCTCGGCGCTCCACCAGACCGACGCGAGGCGCTCCTGGGCCACCGCTTCGTCCGCAGCCTGGCCCCAGCTCCGCCCCTCCACGGTCAATATCGTCGGCATATCGCCGGAATACCGAAGATCGCCCTGATCGACGCGGGCCTCCACGCGGCTGAGCCCATCGGCGTTCAGTCGGGCCTCAAAGGGCGCTTCGGCGGTGCTGCAGGCCAGCGAGAGCAGGGTGGGGCACAGCAGGAGGGCGAGGGGGCGGGGGGCGACCATGACATCCTCGGGGCTGGGGTCTTGCGACCGTCCGCCGGCTCCGACGTGGCCCCACGCCCCCCATTCAGCCCCGGAAGCCGTGAATCTGGGGGGCCGGGCGCGATAGGGGTGGGGGCCAATGGGAGCCCCGCCATGTCCAGCCCCCTGAAACGCCTGCTCGGCCCGACCCGCTGGCTCGACCACGCGCTGCAGCCCATGGATCCGGGCCTCTACACGCATGGATCGGGCGCGGCCAATCCCGATCTGCACCTGCGCTACCTGGGCACCGCGGGCTTTGTGCTGACCGGGGGCGGGCGATCGGTGGTCCTCGACCCCTTCATCACCCGCCCCGACCTGGCCACCACCGCCAGCGGGCCGCTGCTTCCCGACGAGGAGGCGATCCGGCGGGTGCTTCCGCGGGCCGACGACGTGCTGATCGGGCACAGCCACCACGATCACGTCCTGGACGGCCCCTCGCTGTGCCGGCAGACCGGCGCCCGCTTCATCGGCTCGCCGGATGCCTGCAATGTGGCCCGCGCCGCGGGTCTGCCCGAGCGCCAGCTGGTCGAGACCCAGGGCCGGCAAGAGATCCCCTTGGGCGAGGTGGGGCGATGCAGGGGCATTCCCAGCCGCCACGGCCGCGTCTATTTCGGGCGGGTCAGCCTGCCGGGATCCATCCCCAGCCCGCCCGCCTGGCCGCCCCGCTTCAGCGATCTGCGCCATGGCCTGGTGCTGAACTGGTGGGTGGAGCTGGGCGGGCTGCGGGTGGTGCACATCGACTCGGCGGACTTCATCGAAGAGGAGCTCTCGGGCCTGCAGGCCGATGTGCTGTGCCTCTGCGCCATCGGGCGCGCCTGGCGCCCCGGCTATGTGGCCGCCGCAGTGCGCCTGCTGAAGCCCCGCGCCATCGTGGCCTGCCACTGGGACTGGTTCTTCACCCCTTATGACGCCCCGCCGCGGCTGCTGCCCGGCGTGGACCTGCCCGGCTTTGTGGCCGAGATCGAGGCCCAGGGGGTGCAAGCCGTCGTGCTGCCCCTGGATGGTGGCTACGGCTTTTCGGCCGCTGGGGGCTGAGCCCTTGCGCGTGGTGCTGGTGGACACCGCCACCGAGTGGCGGGGGGGCCAGGTCCAGACCCTGCACCTGGCCCAGGGGCTGCACGACCGCGGCTTGGCGGTCACCGTGGCCTGCCCGCCAGCCAGCGCCTTGTGGGCGGCCCTGCAGGGCTGGGCAGGGGCCCCCGCGGGTGGCCCTGGCCGAGGGCCGCAGCCCCCGGTCCTGGCTGCGCCTGCTGCGCCTGCCCGCCGACCTCTTTGCCGCCCAGACCTCCCACGCCCACAGCCTGTGCGCGCTGCTGCCCCGCCCCCTGGTGGTGCACCGCCGCGTGGACTTCCGGCCCTCTGGCGGCTGGAAATACCGGCGGCCCGAGGGCTTTGTCGCCGTGAGCGCCGCCGTCGCGAGTATTCTGCAGGCGGCGGGTGCCCGGGGCATCTCGGTGGTGCACGATGGCGTGGCCCCTTGCCGCCGGCCGCCCCCGCACCCGATGGCCCGACGGTGCTGGCCGTGGGCGCCCGGGTGGCGCACAGGGCCACGAGGTCCTGGCGGCGGGGCGGCCCGCATGCCCCCGGCGTGGACATCGGCGTCGCGGGCCAGGGGCCCCGGCGTCCCCCCGGCCTGCGCTACCTGGGTCAGCGGGGCGATATCGCCGCCTTGCACGCCGCCGCCCGCGTCTTCGTGCAGCCCTCTTTGGAGGAGGGCATGGGGCAGGCCGTGGTGGAGGCCATGGCCGCCGGCCTGCCGGTGGTGGTCAGCGACGCCGGCGGCTTGCCCGAGGTGGTCGGGGACTGCGGCATCGTGGTGCCCAGGGGGGACGCCCAAGCCCTGGCGGCGGCCATCCGCGCCGCGCTGGCGGGGCAGCACCCTCGGTGGATGCCGCCGCCGCCGCGCCCTGGAGCATTTCTCTGTAGACGCGATGGTGGAGGGCAGCCTGCGGGCCTATGGCCGCGCGCTGGCTGGGCGCATTCAGGCTGTGGCGGGGCCCTCGGCCACCCGGGACCACTGACCGACCAGGTGGGCCATCACCGCCCAGGCCGCCGGCAGGGTCACGATCATGCCGACGCCGCAGGCAAGGAAGCCCAGGCTGCCCACCATGCTGGCCAGGAAGAGGCCGACCACCGTCATGACATAGGGCATGGGGTGGGCCATCACCGCCTTGGCGGACTTGACGATGGAGGCAGGGGGGTAGAGGCTGCCGCCCAAAGACAGGCGCCACTGTTCAACAATATAGGCATTCAATCCGAGGATCATGACCATATTGAGCAGCTGGGCAAGCAGCATGGCGATGCCGCCCACGATGTTGGCCGCGTCCTGGGAGATGGCCCCCACGATGGCAATCAAGGCCATCACGCTGCCAAAGAGCACGCCCATGATGAGGTAGAAGGTCATCATGGTGAGGAACATGGCGCCGAAAGGCCGCCAGCCATCGGACAGGTGCCGCCCGAAGTCCAGCTCCGGAAGCTCCGTTGCATTGCCCGCGCGCGATTCTTCAAAAATCTGCTTCATCCAACCCATCAGCGCGACCATGCCGGCGATGGGGATGAGCATGAAGAGGCCGGTCTTGGCGCAGCGCATCCACCAGTCGGGGGTCTGCATCGGGTAGGAGATGGCCGCGCCGATGTCCACCGTGCCCAGGGGGGCCGGCGGCGGTCGGTCGCTTCCCCCGCCCGAGACATCGGCGACGGGCGGGGCATAAGGCGAGCGTTCCATCATCGGGCCTTGGGCAGGAGAATGGCGGGGGGCTTGTTCTTGTCCCGGCGGCGCCGGTAGAGAACCAGCGTGTGGCCGATGGTCTGCACGATTTCGGCGCGGGTGCCTTCGAGGATGGCCCGGCGGGCCTCCTCGACATCGTCCTGTTCGGCGTCCAACAAGCGCAACTTGATCAGCTCACGGGCCTCGAGCTGCTCCTCGATCTGGCTGAGCACGCCCTCGGTCACGCCATTGGCGCCGATGCGGATCGTCGCTTCGAGGGTGTGGGCGAGGCCGCGCAGGTGGCGGATCTGGGCTCCGGAGAGGGCCACGGGGGCTCCAAGGGCAGGGGAGAAGCCCCGGCCTAACGATGCGCCGGTGGGTCGGCACGGTGGGCGCTGTCGCCGGCCCCCCGCCCACTGGCCCACAGCAGCAGGCCCAGGCTGAGGGCCGCGAGGATGCCCAGCAGACCCAGAGGATGCACCACCAGCCCGTTGCCGTCCAGTGCGGTGAGCGCCACCTGTCCACCCGCGTTGAGCCCGCCATGAAAGAGCACCGGCGCCCACAGGCTGCCGCTGCGCTGTCGCAGGGCCCCCATCAGCGGTGAGAGCGCCGTGCAGCCGGCGATCATCACCAGCACGCCCAGGCGCGGGCTGTCGGGGAAGTTGTAGCCTTGCAGGATCAGCGGCGCGTGCCAGAGGCCCCAGCACAGACCCGTGATCGCGGCCCGCCTGGCCGCTCCGAGGGGGGCCAGGGCGCCATGCAGATAGCCCCGCCATCCCAGCTCCTCGCCCAGGGCGGCCGGCGCGTTGAGGAAGGCGCCCGGCACCAGGCCGGCCAGGCCGAGCAGCCAGGGTGGCGCGGGCAGCGCCGACAGCTGGGCCCTTGCCGCGTCGAGCTGCGCCGCATCGAGCTGATCTGCCAGACGGACCAGCAAGGCCTCGGCCTGCGGCGCCCAGGTCACCCCCGGCAGCAGCAGCCCCCAGCCCAGCAGCAGCAGGTAGAAGGCGAGGGGTCCCAGGAGCCCCACCAGCAGCCAGGGCAGCCGCCCCAGCGACAGGCCGAGGTCGGGCTTGTCGGCGTCGGGCTTGCGGGCCCGCAGCAGCAGGGTTGCCAGGCCGGGGGTCCACATATAGAGCACGCCCACCGCCATCTGGACGAGGGGCCCCTCGCTGGCCCACCACAGGGCGCCGCAGGCCAGGGCACCCAGCAGGGCCAGCGCGTAGAAGTGCGCGATCTCACGCCAGTCCGCTGTGGTGCCTTCCATGACTCCCCCGGTGGAGAGGCCTGCCCGATAACCGGCACCTCGCCGCCAGCCCTCATGGCCAGGGAGGGCCCATCCGATCCTCGGCACAGGCCCCGCCTTGGAGTCCCCGATGGTCCCCGTCGCCCAGCCCTTGCCCGAGCTCCCCCTGCGCAACCGCCGCTATGCCAGCCGCGTCGCCTTTCACCTGGCGGCCCAGGTGGTGGGGACACGCCGCGCCTGGCCCACCCGGGTGGTGGATCTGTGCATGGGCGGCGCCCTGGTGCTCCGGCCCCATGGCAGCGCGCCCGCCATCGGCGAGAAGGTGCGACTGGTGCTTGAACTGGAGGATGGCCCCCTGACCCTGGAGGCCACTGTGGCCTATAGCCGGGGCAGCCGCATCGGCCTGCGCTGCTGCTGCCAGGGCCCCACCCAGGGGCGTCTGCGGCGACTGGTGGAGGCCGGCGAGGGCGGCGCGGAGGCCGGGCGCCGACAGCTCAACGACCTGGGCTGACCGAGCCCGCACCGGCCACGGCGGGCAAGGCCTCCAAGGCGTCGGCGATGGCCAGGGCGCCTGCGTCATCGGCGAGGCCCTCGGCCGGCCCGGGCAGCAAGATGCGCCGGTCTGCGGGCAGGTCCGGCAGAGGCGCCCAGCCCACGGCCAGCAGGTCGAGGTCTGCGGGGTCTGCGAAGGCCGCGGCAGGATCCAATGCAAGGGGCGGAGCGGGGTCGGGCTGGCCCTGCCCTTGCAGCAGGGAGGGGTCGGCCCCCCGCAACCACAGCTCCGTCGCGACTGCGTTGGCCAGGGCGCCCTTTCGTGTCTGCACGCTGGCATCGTAGCCCGCACCCGTTGCGTCGGGCCCGCCCGTCACCACCACCCGCCACCCCCGAAGCAGGGACGTGGACAGGGCGCGGATGACCTCGGCCACCAGCGTGTCTTCATGGGGGATGTTGTGTTTGCCATAGCCCGGCCGCGGCGGGACGATGCGCACGCCCAGATCGCGCAGCTTCCGCATGTTCTCGGTGAGGATGGGGTTGTGCATCGACCCGTGCATGGTGGGGGCGATGAGCACGGCGCAGCGGCCCTGGGCCAGGCGCCCCAAGGCCGTGGCCAGGGCGGCAGTGACCGCATTGTCGGCGATACCCACCGCGATCTTGTTGATGCTGTTGTAGGTGGCGGGGGCCACCAGGTAGGCGTCGAAGTGGGCGTCGTCGCTCAGGTGTTCGGCCAGCGGCGACAGGCTGCCCACCACCGGTCCGCCGCTGCTCCAAACCAAAGCATCGGTTGCAACATAGCGCAGGGCCTCAGGGGTCGCGAAGGCCGTGACCGCGGCCCCCCGCTTGCGCAGGGCGCGGGCCAGCAGCGGGGCCTTCATCGCCGCGATGCCGCCGCTCACCAGCAGGGCCACCCGCTTGCCGGCCAGGTGGGCGCTGAGCAGGGGGACCGCCCGATCGCCCAAGGCATCGGGGGCCGGCGGCGACAGATCCCAGTCCGGGATCATCGGTCCACCCGCCCGTCGATGACCTCGACCTTCATCATATTGGTGGCGCCGCGCATGGGGGCGCGCCCGGCCAGCACCACCACCTCGGTGCCCGGGGGCAGCAGCCCGTTCTCGATGAGGGCGTTCTCTCCGGCGGCGATCAGGTCGTCGGTGCTCGCGATCAGGGGGATGAAGACCGGGTGGACCCCCCAGGCCAGGGCCAGGCGGTCGGCCACCTGCTGGCTGTGGGTGATGGCGTAGAGGCCCTGGGGTGGGCGGCTCTTGCAGGACTTGATGGCCGTGCTGCCCGACAGGGTGAAGACCACCAGGGGGCGAGGGTGGGTGCGCACGGCATAGCAGGCGGCCTGCAGCACGGTGCGCTCGGCCTCGCTGCCGGCGGGCAGCTGGGTGAGGTCGGGCTGGCGCCGCCAGGGGCTGCTCTCGACCTGCCGGGCGATGCGGTTCATCGTCAGCACGGATTCGACCGGGTACCGGCCGGTCGCGGTCTCACCCGACAGCATCACGGCGTCGGTGCCATCAATGATGGCGTTGGCCACGTCGGTGGTCTCGGCGCGGGTGGGGCGCGGGTTGCGCTCCATGCTGTCCAGCATCTGGGTGGCGGTGATCACCAGCACGCCGGCGCGGTTGGCCGCAGCGATGAGGTCCTTCTGGACCACCGGCACCTCCTCGAAGGGGATCTCGACGCCCAGGTCGCCCCGGGCCACCATGATGCCCTCCACCAGGGGAAGGATCGCCTCGATGTTGGCGACGCCCTGCGGCTTCTCGATCTTGGCGATGATGGGCAGGGCGGGCTCGCCCAGGCGGCTGAGGCTCTCGCGCAGATCGATGACATCGCTGGGCCCGCGCACAAAGCTGAGGGCCACATAGTCCACGCCGGCCTCGACCCCGGTGGCCAGGTCGGCCCGGTCCTTGTCGGTGAGGGCCGGCGCCTGGATGGCGGTCTTGGGCAGGTTGATGCCCTTGCGGCTGCCCAGCTCTCCGCCGTCGATCATGCGGATATCGACCTCGGCCGGACCGGCTTCGGTGCTGGGTCGCACCGCCGCCACCACCCCCGACAGGGCCCCATCGGCAAAGAGCACAGGTTCCCCGGGGAGCACATCATTGGCCATGGAGGGCCAGGTGGTGCCCACCCGCTTGCCCGTGGCGACGTAGTCCTCCTGCATGACGATGGTGAGCACCTCGTCGCGGTCGAGGTGGAGGGGCGGATCCACCGCGCCGGTGCGGATCTTGGGCCCTTGCAGATCCAGCAGGATCGCGACGTTGACGCCCTCTTCGGTGGCGGCCCGACGGATGCGGGCCACCTCGGAGCGGATGCCTTCGGCGGTGGCGTGGGAGCAGTTGATGCGGGCCACATTCACCCCGGCGGCCAGCAGCTTGCGGAGCATCTCCGGGCTGCGGCTGGCGGGGCCGATGGTGGCGACGATCTTGGTCATGCGGCGAGGGGGCGTGAGCATGGGCGCCCCTAACCGGGCGCTGGGCCGCGGTCTGCGCCCCGAATTGCGGACAGATTCAGACCGGACTGCCGTTCCACGCCCGTTCCACGGGGGTGCCAGTCTGGATCACGGCCCTGTGCCAGGGCGATCGGATCCGGGACACGCCGATCGAGAGAATCGATCGTCGCGGTCTGATGGGGATCTTGCCGCCGTGGAACATTCACGCTTCCACGAATGATTGACGCGTCAATGGAATGATCCTATGCTCTGAACAGGTCCACGGTATGGGCCCCCGAGGTGGAGCCCCTCCGATCGCAGCGGTGAGCCCCGAGTCCCCTGGACCCGGGCCCTCCCCGAACGCTCGGCAGAGGTGCAAGG
This sequence comes from Deltaproteobacteria bacterium, assembly GCA_018401435.1. Taxonomy (GTDB): domain Bacteria; phylum Myxococcota_A; class UBA796; order UBA796; family UBA2385; genus M30B51. The sequence goes on from JAGYJW010000079.1 coordinate 9,400, forward strand.
AAAGGAGAATCCAATGTCCGCCGCATCCCCCAAGAGCCGCGAGCGCGTGGCTCGAAACTTCATCAAGTCCTATGGCCGCGCCCGCTTTCGCCGCCTGCTCGAAGCGCTGGCTGCCAGCGAGAGCGGCCAGAAGGTCGCCGACGAATTCGGTGTCAGCCGCGAACGCGTTCGGCAGTGGAAGAACACCTTTGGCGAGGTGATCACGCACTACCGGGTCTACCCCGAGGTCGACCGCATCCTGCGCGAGCGCCGCACCGCCTGATCTCCCGAGCGGCCCAGCTGGGGGGGCGCGCTTGTCAAGCGCATCTGCCAAGCGGGGCTTTGCATAAATATGTGTGACAGGCGTTGCCGGAGGGGGGGAAGCCGCGTATAGCGGCCCCGTCTTCTCGGGGGGGCTGCCCCCTCCGCTCTGCGTGCCGGCGGCCGGTTGGTCGGGCCCCGCGGAGAAGCGAGAGCGCCTTGTCCGACCGTGATCTTCGGCGGTCCATGATCCGCCAGCTGCTCCAGGAGCACCACGTCTCCAGCCAGGAGCAGCTCGCGCGGCTGCTGTCGCTGCACGGCGTGTCCAGCACCCAGGCCACCCTGTCCCGCGATCTGCGCGACATGGGCGTCAACCGCATGATGACCCCCATGGGTCCGCGCTACCAATTCGACCAGCGGGCCCGCTATATGCGCGCCCTGCTCGCCGTTGTGGGCATGGAGATCGTCGATATCCGCCACAACGGCACCATGGTCGTGGTGCGCACCCTGGCGGGGCGGGCAGAAGGCGTCGCCGCCCTGCTCGACTCCCGCGATGACTTCGACATCCTCGGGACCGTGGCCGGCGACGACACGGTCTTTGTGGCCCCCACCGACCCCAGCCGCTGCGACGAGCTCGTCGCCGCAATTCGCGCCCTGACAGAGGGCACCTTGGAGCCTCAATGAGCCGGCCTACCTACAAGAAGATCGTCTGCGCCTACTCCGGCGGCCTCGACACCTCGGTGATGATCCCCTGGCTGAAGGAGAATTACGGCTGCGAGATCGTGACCTACACCGGCAACCTCGGCCAGGGCGATGATCTCGACCGGGTCAAGGCCAAGGCCCTGGCCACCGGTGCTGTGCATGCCGTGGTGGATGACCTGAAGGGTCGCTTCGTGGACGAGTTCATCTGGCCGGCGGTCAAGGCCAACGCCCTCTACGAAGGCCAGTACCCCCTGCACACCGCCCTGGGGCGGCCCCTGCTCGCCCAGCGCCTGGTCGAGGTGGCCCTGGAGACCGGCGCCGACGCCATCGCCCACGGCTGCACCGGCAAGGGCAATGACCAGGTGCGCTTCGAGGTCACGGCCCAGGCCCTGGCCCCCCAGCTGGGCGTGGTGGCCCCCCTGCGCGAGTGGGAGCTGCTCACCCGCGAAGACGAGGTGGACTACGCCATCGCCCGCGGCATCGAGATCCCCATCACCCGCGAGAAGCCCTACAGCATCGACCACAACCTGTGGGGTTGCGCGATCGAGTGCGGCGAGATGGAGGATCTGTGGACCGAGCCCCCGGCAGATGCCTGGGTCATGACCCAGGACCCCAGCGAGGCCGCCCGCGGGTCGGTCGAGGTGATCCTGAACTTCGAGCAGGGCGTGCCCGTCGGCATCGACGGCCAGGGCATGGACCCGGTCAAGCTGATCGAGGCCCTCAACGAGCTGGGCGGCCGCTACGGCGTGGGCCGCATCGACATGGTGGAGAACCGCGTGGTGGGGCTCAAGAGCCGCGAGGTCTATGAGGCCCCCGCCGCCGTGCTCATCCACATGGCCCATATGGAGCTGGAGCGCATCTGCCTGGACCGCGCCACCTTCAACTACAAGCGCAAGGTGGCCCAGGACTTCTCCAACATCATCTATGACGGCCTGTGGTTCGGCCCCCTGCGCGAGGCCCTGCAGGCCTTTGTGGACCAGACCCAGCAGACGGTCAGCGGCGAGGTCCGCATCCGCGTGAGTGCTGGCACCGCGCGCATCACCGGGCGGCGTTCGCCCCACAGCCTCTATGATATGGGGCTGGCCACCTATAGCCATGGCGACACCTTCGATCGCCAGGCCGCCGAGGGCTTCTTGAAGCTCTACGGCCTGCCCTACCGCACGGTGGCCCAGGTCCGCCGCAGCCAGGAGGGCTGAGCCGTGGCCCTGTGGAGCGGGCGCTTTGCCGGCGGTCCCGCTGCCGAGATGCAGGCCTTCAGCGAGTCCTTGAGCACCGACCTGCTCATGTGGCGCGAAGACATCGCGGGCAGCCGCGCCCACGCCACCATGTTGTGTGCGGTGGGTCTGCTCGAAGATGAAGAGCTGAAGCTTATTCTCGACGGTCTGGATCAGGTTGGCGAAGAGCTTGGGGCGGGCTGGATTCCCGGCATCGATCAAGAGGATGTGCACATGGCGGTCGAAGGCCGCCTGCTCGCCCTGATCGGGCCGGTGGCCGGCAAGCTGCACACCGCCCGCTCCCGCAACGACCAGGTGGCCACCGATGTGCGCCTGTGGCTGCGCGGGCGCCTGGACACGCTGGACGCCGAGCTGGTGCGGCTGATCGGCGTGCTGTTGGACCGGGTGGAGTCCGATGGCCGCACCCTGATCGCCGGCACCACCCACCTGCAGCGCG
>JAGYJW010000008.1 GCA_018401435.1 Deltaproteobacteria bacterium
GGCGCCTCTTCGAGCACCCGCACCGCCGCCACGACGGCATCCAGGGCCGGCGCCCCCGCCAGCAGCAGCCCCGCGCCGGCATCCAGGGCCTCTGCCAGGACCGCCCGTCTGCGCCGCTCCCCAGCCGCGCTGAGGCTGGCCCGGGGGATCACACCCGCGCCCCCATGCACCGCCAGGGCCACGGACCGGGTCATCGCGGGGTCTCCAGGTGGATGTCGAAACGCTGGATATAGTCGTCGAATTCTGCGCGCACGGCCGCTGGGTCCAAGCCCCATTGTTCGGCGCTGTAGACGTGGCTGCCCCGAGCATCCGACCGCTTGTTGGCCAGGAATGCGGCCATGGCCTCTTGGGAGCCGGGGGGCTGCGGCAGGTCGAAGTGCGCGCGAATGCGGCGAACCATGGAGAGCGGGTCGCGGACCAGATCCACAAAGCCCACGTCAAAGAAGCGGTCCTCGCCGAGCAGCGCCCGGGCTTCCATCGCCCGTTGCACCCCCAGGTGGAAGCGCTGCCGCGTGTGTGCACCAATCACTTCCGGATCGATGCGGCCATAGACCATGCGGTAGTTGAGCGAGGCCAGGCTGCTATAGGACGCGACGCTGGCCACCGGATCGCGATGGGTCCAGACGATGCAGGCATCGGGAAAGACCGTGGTCAGCGCCTTCAAGAACCAGAGGTGCTCCGGGCACTTCAACAGGAACTGTTCGGTGGGCTGCCAGTGCGCCATGAGTTGTAGCTGGCGGCGATAATATTGGTAGGGCCCCGTCATGTCGCTGGCCATCAGCCAGTCCCCAAAGTCGGTGAAACCCGCCGTCAAGTCGTAGTTGAGCACCGCGAAGTCATTGAAGAAGAGCGGCCAGCACTCCTCGGCCGTGTTGACGCCGATCGCGTGGATCTCGCTCTGTTCGGGCGCGATGAAATAGGCCAGGCGCAGGATCATGGCCGCGTCCGCCATGCGCTTGCGGCGGTCCTTGGCGCCGTCTTCGGACCGGGGCACCGGGGCCGTCAGCTCCCAGAAGCGCAGGCTTCGGTGGCCCGGCGTGAGGCTCAGCAGATTCTGCAGCAAGGTGGTCCCGGTGCGGGGAAAGCCCAGAATGAAGACAGGGCGCTGCACCGGAATGTCGGCGATCTCTGGGTGGCGCCGGGCATAGGCCTCGATCTGCAGCCGATTCTGCACCGCCTTGATGAAGGAGGCCCGGGCGGCAAAGGTGGCGAGTCCCGTCAGCGGTCGCCGGTTGGCCGAGTCCACCAGCTGGGTCAGGCGCTCGACAAAGGCGTCATCGCCCCAATCCTGCAAGCCGGCACCCCGCCGGGCTGCCCCCAGGATGTCCTCGACCGACAGCTTGAGCAGGCCCAGCCGACGGCCAGCCGACAGCAGGCCGTCCAAGGCGCGCACCGCCGGTCGGTAGCGCCGGTTGCTGACCGTGAACTGCCGCCGGGGCCGCCGCGCGACAGGGACTTCGGGACCATCGATGGAATCAGGGACGTCAGACACCAGGGACCTGCGCAGAAGGCTCCGCTCCACATAACGCCAGGACCCCCACCGCGTGGGCCATCCGGCGCATTCCGCGCGGAGGCCACCCTCAGCCCGCTTCGGCCACCACCTGCACGGGCTCCTCCGCCAGGTCCAGGATCACGGCGTCTGTCAGGACATTCCCGCGGGCATCGCTCAGGACGCGGGTTCGCGGCTTGTCCCAGGTCTCGGCGCTCCGAGCGGTGCTCACCACCCGCACCACCCGACCATCGGCCAGCATCAGCACCGAGCCCGGGGGCCACTTGCCCAGCTGGTTGGTGAGGGCCTGCAGGACGACGGGATCGTAGCGGCTGCCCGCGTGGGCCCACAGGCGCCGCAGCACGGCAGAGGGCCGGGGCTTGCGCTTCTGTCCCGCGCCACGGGCCAGCGTGTCATAGGCCTCCGCGATCCGCAAGATACGCCCGATCAAGCTGGGTTTGTCGCCGGCACCAGCAAAGTCGCGGTGGTGTTCCAGGGTCGCGAGGGCCCGATGGATCTTGGCCTCGTGAAAGCCGCGCTGCCGCAGCAGCATCCGGGCCCCCGCCGACGCGTGCCGTTCAAAGGGCGGCGGGAAGCCAGCCATGGCCGGCTGTCCATCCCGCGCGGGCTCGGCCCCCTCGCGAAAGGCGTAGCCCACGTCGTGAAACATCGCCGCGACGCCCAGGTCCTGCAGGGCCTCGTCGCTGAGACCCAGACCCACACCCGCCAACATGCAGAGCAGGCCCACCCGCACCGTGTGTGCGCTGAACTTGTTGCTGCTGCCCGACTCCTCCCACAGCCCCTCTCCACCCGGCCCGATGTCCAGCATCTCGGTGACGACACGGCGAATGGACAGGGGGTTGGGCATGCGGGCCTGGCCCAGGGTGTCGATGGTGGCGTCCACCAGGTTCGATGCGTTGCTGGCGACCCGCCCCTCGTCGATATTGGCCGCGTCCACATGCTCACCCGAGATGCGCAGGCGATAGACCCCTTGCAGCTCGATGGCCTCGGCCCCATTCTCCATCAAACGTCTCTGCATCAACACCCGCGAGCGGCCATCCGGCGACGGCTTCTCTGCAAAGCCCTCGATGAAGCGCCGGAACTGCGAACCGTCCAGACGGGAGTGAAAGGACACCCCACCCAGCCCATAGGCTTGCAGCACCTGCCCCATCTTGCCACCGATGTCCATGCGCTCGTCCATGCGCACCCGCACATCGTTGATGTAGACCTGCCCCTCCACCGCGATCAGGTGCACGGCCCCCAGCAGCTCCACCAGCAGGTCCAGGGTGGTCACCAGCTCGGTGATCGGCTTGTCATAGGCGTGGTTCTCGAGGTCGTGAATCCCGGTCAGGCGCATGGCGCCGTAGAGCTGGCGGATGAAGCGCTCGCCGCTGTCCCGGATGCGGGTCGCAAGCTCGCGGTCCTCCCCCGCGCGGGCGCGGTCCAACACATTGCCCAGCTGCTCTTGGGATTGGCTGAGGCTGTCCACGGCTTCGCTCATGCCCGGCCTCCTGCGACGGCGCGGCGGCGTTCAAAGAGGGTCTTGGTGCAGTGGGCGTGCATCTCTTCGCCGGCCCGCTCGCTCAACCAGCGGATGCAGACCTCGGCCTCTTCATTTGGGATCAGCCCCAGCCCGGCCACCCCTGCCCACTGTCGATTCCGGTTTCCGGTCACCCCCCGCATCCGGTCCCAGAGGCTGCGGGGCCGAACCCAATCCCCCAGCAGCGTGAGGGCGTCATCGGGAGCGATGCTGGCCATGCTGCGACCCAATGCAGACAGCTCCTCGCCGGATATACTGCCATGGGGGGGCTCGTCGATCATCTGTTGGAAATATTGGAAGGAGCGCTTGTCCTTGTGGTGGACGATGCGATCGATCAACACGATGCGAAGCCCCTCGCCGGGGGCGATCTTGAGGTGGTCGTGCAGGGTGCGCAAGGGCAGGGTGCCCGGCTGCAGCTCCCCCAACATGCGGCGCACCTCCCGCTGCACCTCGGGCTCGGTGCGCCCGATACAACGGTCAATGAGGTCGGGCCGCAAGGCGGGCTCTGCGTCCACCACGGCCCGCAGCAGGTCGGCGGCCACCTGCCCATCCAGCTTGGCGATCTCCTTGAGCAGCCAGTCCTGGTGGCGGGCCACATGCCGTTGCACCAGGCGCCGCACCATGCGCCGACCGCTGCGGCTGCGCTCTTCTCCGAGCAGGGCGACCAGATCGCGCAGGTGCTCCCCAGGCACCATATCCAGCAGCTCCACCAGCTCGGGTGGGGCCTCGTCTGAGAGCAGGGCGGCCGAGTGCACGATGCGACGCAAGGCGCGCAGGTCGGCGAAGCGCCCCAGCTCCTGGGCCACCGCATCGGGGTTGACGGCCCGCATGCTGTGCAGCTTGCGGGCGAGGTTGAGCAGCCCGTCGATCTGCCCCTCGGAGAGCAGAAAGAGGCGGACCTCCTCGAGCAGCGCCGTGATGTCATCAAAGGTGGTGGGGTCGGTGCGATCGCCCACCAGCCGCAGCATCTCGGTGACCAGACGAATGGCGGTCGCGGGGAGCTGCTGGCTGGACAGCTCCGCCTTGAGGGGGGCCACCTCAACCTCGGTCAGCGCGCGGTAGCCATAGGCCACCTCGTCGTCGTGGGGCTCCACCGGCGTATCGAAGTCGCTGGGCACCTCGACCTGGCCGCCCGCGGCGCGAATGGCCTTGGTGCGTGCGTTGCTGATCTCGGCCTCGTCGGCGTCTTCTTCGGGCACGAAGCCCTCGACCGCGACGATGTCGATATTCTTGAAGCCGGCCTTCCACAGCAGGGTGACCACATCGTCTTCGTGCTGGCGCACGCCCGTGTAGCGCACGCTGAGGATCTCGAGCAGGCGGAGCAGCTCGGCCCACTCCACCGCGGGTTCCAGGGTGAGGCGCCGCACGCCGTCCCGGAAGAGGCGAAAGGCCAAGGAGCGCTCGCGGTCGCGCTCCAGGTAGACCACCTCGCCGTCCAGGGTCAGCTCGAAGGGGCGGACCTCCAGCTCCAGGGTGCCGGTGCGCACCGCGCGGCCCATGCAGTCCTGGTACTCCTTGAGGAAGCCCCGGATGGCTTCGTTCCGGGGGTCGTAGAGCAAGAAGCTGCGGGCGGCCCGGGACAAGGCGCGCAAGGCGTCGTTGGCCGCGACACCGCGCTCCGAACGCGCGACAGTCTCTTCGCCGTCGTAGACGCTGTCCTGGGGGTTTTCGGGCTCAGACGCTGGCGCGGACGCTCCCGCCACAGGAAGGGTTTCGTCCACAGATTCCGCAGGCCGGTCGTCCGACATCGCCAGTTCCATCCGCAGCGGCGACGAGATGCCGCTTCAATCCCCATCTCCCCACAGGCGCGGGTTCTTGTCAACCGACGCCGCATTCTGCCAGGGCGGCGTCCAGGATTCGGCGACCCTCCTGGACGAAGGCGGCCTGCCCGTGGCGGTGGCCCCAGGCCAGGGTGCCCAGGCCGTAGAGCGCGCGCGCGGCCCGCAACGCGTGGGCATCGACCGGGCCATAGCCCTCAAAGAAGGCAGATGATCGGCCCTCATCCGCAGTCGCGGGCAGAACCAGGTCCAGCGCCGGCAGGTCGGGGCGGGCGTGCTCCCAATCCACCAAGGACAAAATATCTCCGTCCCACAGCCAGTTCTCGGGCCGCAGGTCGCGGTGGCACCAGCATCGACGCTGCGAGGCCAGGGCCTCCCCCGCACCCAGCAGCCGCGCCGCTCCCGCTACCCGCGCGGGCTCCACCGTCTGCAGCGATCGCGAGGCGGCCGCGATCCGTGCGACCAGGGCCTGAACCGGCGACACCGGATCTGCATCCACCAGGGGCAAGGCGTGCAACCGGGCCACCCGCTCCCCCGCCGCCCGCCAGGCCGCCGGATCCTGGGGCGCCGGGCTTCCCGCACAGGCCGACATCAACAGCCGCCCCCCGGCCCGATCGGCGCCCAGGCGCTCTGGACAACCGCCCAGAAGGGGCCACACCGCCTCGGCCACCCGCAGCTCCTGGTCGAATTTGCGCAAACTCAACCCGTCTCTGCAATAATAGAGCTGCCCCGCGGCCACCACCCGCCAGGTCTGCACCGCCCCCGTGCTGCCGGCGGCCGGGGTCAGCGCGACCGCTCCGCCCAGCTGCTCGCCCAACCATTGCACCAGGGCCTGCGGGGGATCAGTCATCGAAGCGGCCTCGCCGGGCGGTCGGGCTAGGGGAGGCACCCCCTATCGCGCCCCGCGCGCCCGCCTGGAGTCCCCATGTCCTCGCCCATCCGCATCACCCAGCTCTGGCAGGGCAGCACCGCCCAAAGCGTCGATGGCGAATCCACCGCCTTCGCGGCAGGCAAGCCCCCGCTGCCCACCAGCACCGACCCCAGCTTCGGCGGCGACGGCAGCCGCTGGAATCCCGACGACCTCTACGGTGCGGCCCTCTCCACCTGCTTCATGTACACCTTCCTCGCCCTGGCCAGGAAGGTGCGCATCGATGTGCGGCGCTACGAGGACCAGGTCGACCTGGAGCTGGTCACCGAAGACAAGCGCACCCGCATCCAGCGCGCCACCCTCAGCCCCACCATTCAGCTCGCCCCCGGATCCAGCGCCGACAAGGCGCGAGCGATGTTTGAGAAGTCCCACAAATACTGCGTCATCGCCAATAGCAGCGCGGTGGAGATCATCCTGGCGCCCGTCTTTGTGGTGCAGGCAGCCTGAGCCCTCACAGGCCCCGGGCCCACTCGGGCCGCAGCGCGATCCCCCCCGACAAGGCGCGGTCGATCAGGGCGGCCATCGCGGGCCCATCCTGGGGCAGCCGGCCGCCCAGGGGCAGGTAGTTGCTGGCGTGGTTGGTGCGGAACAAGGCATCGGTCGGCTGCGCTTCCGCCACGAAGACCCGCAGCTCTCGCAGCAGCCCCATCACATCGGGCAGCACCCAACCCAAGCGCTCCTGGGTGCGGGCCAGGGGCGTGCCCTCCACCACCGTCAAGGTCAGCGCGGCGAGGTAGTCGGGGTCCATCTCGGTGGCCAGCCGGGCGCTGCCCGCCGCGTGCTCCGCGCTGCGCTCCACTCCGCCCGCCCCCAACAAGAAGATGGCCGAGCGCTTCATTCCCGCATCCCGCGCCCGCAGGGACGCCGCCACATGGCAGTCGTAGATATAGGCCGCGTCCCGCGATGCGCCCGCCGGCCGAGGCTGCTTGGCCAGCCGCCGCAAGGTGACCTCGTCCCCCGATTCGGGGCCAATATAGAGCATCGTCAGACCCAACCCACGCAGCTCTGCCAGCTCGCCCGGCGTCTTGGCCAGGATGTTGCTGGCCATCGCGTAGCAGGACACCTGCCGCAATCGCGGAAAGGCCCCCCGGCAGGCCCGCAGGATGGCCCGCCAGTGCTCCATGTCCAAGACCAGGGCGTCCCCGTCCGCCACAAAGACCTTCTGCACCCGCGGCCCCATGCTCTGGCCCGCGAGGGCGATGTCTTCGAGGGTCTCTGCCAGGGGGCGGACCCGGAAGGTCTTGCTGCGGTACATCTGGCAATAGGTGCAGTTGTTCCAGGAGCAGCCGATGGTGGCCTGGAAAATATAGGAGTTCGCCTCGGAGGGCGGGCGGAAGATCGGGGCTTCGTAGCGCATGGCGGCGAAGTTCTCGGCGAGGGGCGGTGGATCGGGCGAGGGGGGTGCGCAGGCTCCAGGATGCCCCGCGAGTGCACCCCCGACGGATGGGGGTGTAGCCCATGGAGTCTGGCGTTGACCCGATCTGGCGGACACCCTCGAAGCTCTGGACGAGGATGTCCCCATGCCCCGAAAGTCCAAGCCCCTCGAAACCCGCCCGCAGCTCACTGAGCTGGCCCGCACTGGCCCCAGCCCCGCGTCTCTCGCCAAGACCATCCGCGACTGGGTCAACCAGGCCGAGCCGCCGGCCCGCGGTGAGCGCGTCGGTCGAGAGCGCCTTGCCCGCCTCATGCGCCAAGACGGCCGCCGCGGGGTGACGCGCCGTCGCTTCACCGTCACGACGCGGCGCGGGAAGGGGCGCCCTGCCCCCGACCGGGTCGAGCGCCGATTCGGGGCGGAGGCCCCCCATCTCCTGTGGGTGGCGACCCGGTGTGGAGCGCATCACCGATTTCCCGACCACTGCGGGGTTCTTGTACCTGGCCGTCGGGGTCGACCTGTGGAGCCGCAAGGTCGTCGGATGGGCCATGGAGACGCACCTGCGCACCGATGCACCGACAATGCACTCGCCGAGCGCTTCTTCGCCACCCTCGAGTGCGAGCTGCTGCAACGCCACGCCCTCGCGCCACCCCGAGAGACCCGCGCCCGAGTCTTCAACTTCATCGAGGGCTTCTACAACACCCGGCGGCGCCACTCCGCGCTCGGCACCCTCTCGCCTGTGGACTTTGAGCGCGAGGCTGGCAGGGAGGTTGCGGCCGCGAAGGTGCCCATCGCCTATCCACACCTTCAACCCACCTTTCCACAACCTATGCGCCTCCCCCAGACCCCCCTCGGGATCCGCCCCGCAAAGCTGGAGATCCGAGAAGTGTCCTCCTGCCCGCTACGACTACGAAAGAAGCAGGTTGCCACGGAAACGGGGCAGCCTCATATCTCGCCGACAAGGGGCTCACGGTAGCGGATGCCATCGATCTGATCGATGCGGCACTCCGGGCTCGGGCATCCAAGGGCGAGCACCTCAGTGTCAAGGGGCGGGCAAACAGATCCACTTCCGGGGCGGGCAAGCGGATCCACCCGCCGCAGTCGGTAGCCCCCCTGTCGCAGGGCCAATCCGCACCCCCCGGTCTCGGCAAATTCGACAACGCTGTTTCGCTCAAGCGGCCCACGCGCGGAAGGCAGGGCCGATGGGACGGGTGACGGCCGCGCGGCCACCCGGGGTAGAGCACCTGCCGGAAAAGAAACCTCAACCAGGAGTTGATGTTTCTGTCCGACAGGCGCATGATTCGATCGTTATGGCACAGAAATCACAACCACCCGTTGATGTCCCCGACTCGCCAGACTGGCCGGGGCTGCGCGCCCTGGCCGCCGGGCAGGCCGGGTACTTCACCGCGGCCCAGGCCGCCGAGCGCGGCTTCTCCGCCCAGCTCCTCTCCAAGCACGCCGCCTCCGGCACCCTCGAACGCCCGCTGCGCGGCATCTACCGCCTCGCCCACTTCCCGCCGGGAGAGCACGAGGATCTCGTGGTGGCCTGGCTCTGGTCGGGCGGGCTGGCGGTGGTCAGCCACGAGAGCGCGCTTCAGCTCCACGAGCTGTCCGACGCGATGCCCGCCCGCATCCACCTCACCTTGCCGCTGGACGAGAGCGGCCGGCGCCGCGTCGTGCCCGACACCTACGTGCTCCACTTCGCCGACCTCGCCGACGCGGATCGCGCCTGGGTCGGTCCCGTCGCGGTCACGACGCCGGTGCGGGCCGTGCTGGACGTGGCCGCGGCGAACGGGGACGCCGGGCTCGTCGCCCAGGCCATCGACCAGGGCATCGACCGCGAGCTGTTCCGGCTGTGGGATGTCGTCCCGGCGGTGGAGTACGCGCGCAGCTTCGACACCCCGCACTGGCGGGTCTTTCCAGAGGCCGTCGCCGACCTCGGCGACTCCTGGTTCATGCGGGGCGCATCAGGGATCTGCGCGAGGCGCCCCCCCGCGGACTGGCCGAGGCTGGCGCGCGAGACCGCCGAACGGCACGGCGGGCGCGTGTACTGGCAGATGTACCACCCGAGGACCGGGACCATGGGGCTCCACGTCGCGTGGTCCCAGCCGGGCCCGGACGCCGCCGTCGAAGGCGCCCTGCGCCAGGACTTCGCTGAGGTCTTCGAATGGCGGTGACCACGCCCCAAGGGTTCCGGGTCTCGGTGGACGACCGCCTGCGCCGCGAGGCTGCGACCGCCGGGCGCCCGCTCAACCGCATGCGTAGCTTGCTCGTGATGGAGCGGTTCCTGGTCAGGATGGTGGCCGTGGCACCCGACGCCTTCGTGCTCAAGGGTGGACTCGCGCTGGAGCTGCGCCTGTCCCGCGCGCGCACCACCCGCGACGTGGACGTCCTCGCACTTGGCGACGGCGACGCGGCCGAAGCCCTAATGCGCGACGCCGCCGGTTTCGTGCCCGATCCGCCCGACCACATCGTCTTCGCGGTTGACCCGAACGCCGGTGCCCCGGAGATCGACGGCGACGGCGTGCGCTACAACGGCCGCCGCTTCAGGGTGACACCGACCATCGCCTCCCGCCCTTTCGGCGATCCCTTCGGGGTCGACGTGGCCATCGCGGACGCGGTCGTCGGCGCTCCCGACATGCTCGAGGGCTCGGACTTCTTCGACCGCTACGGGATGTCGCGCTTGCGCGTCCCGGCGTACCCGCTCCCGACGCACCTTGCGGAGAAGCTGCACGCGTTGACGTTGCCACGCAGCCAGCCCAACTCGCGGCTCAAAGACCTCGTGGACGTCGCCCTGCTCTCGGCGCTCGACGGGCACGACGCTCCCCTGCTTCGCCACGCCATCGATCGAACCTTCGCGTTCCGCGCCTCCCATCCCGTGCCCGAGCGTCTTCCTGAGCCGCCCCGCGAGTGGACGGCGCAGTACGCCCGGATGCAGCGAGACGAAGGCCTGGCCTGGGCCACCCTCGACGATGTGATGCGCGCCGCGCGCACCTTCCTCGACCCCGTCCTGGCGGGCGCCGCCGGCACCTGGGATCCCACCACCCGCAGTTGGACCGCCTGACCAGGCACCCCTTCCACGCGCATCGCGCGCGCCAGGTCGCCGACAAGCTCAGGCGTCGCCGCACCGTCGTCTGGTACGACGAGCGCTGCGAGTTCGTCGACATGATCGAGGAGCTGTCGGTCGGCGCCATCACTGAGGAGCCGATCCACCCGATCCGCGTGGGCGAGCTGCCGGCTACCCTCGCCCGGCATCACGGCAGCGTCGTCGCGGTCCGGATCGCCCTGGAGCCTGCGTCGGCAAGCCCGCAACTGCCTGGCACGGCACCTCACCGACGGTACGATCGACGAGCTGCTCGGGGCTGACGTGCTCTTCTACGCGGACGTGGTGCAGCTGCTGGAGCTGGGCGACGGCGGGGTGGCGCCTCGCCCTTGAAGCTGCTCTACCCGGACACGAAGTACGCGGAGCTCCTGGCGGACTGGCTCGTCACGCCGGCATCCGACGACGCCATCCTCGCGTGGGGGGCCTTCGACGAGCTGGTCGCCCTGGCCTCGACCCGAACCGGGCTCACCGTGCCGCCGGGGGCGACCCTCGCCGACCTTCGCGACCGGCTTCTCCGGCATGTGCTTCTAGCCGAGTTCCGAGGGGACCTCACCGGTCCGCCCCTGGGCTCCCTGGCCACCATCCCGATGCCGACCGGAGACGACCTCGCGCACTGTCGAGAGGTCGCGGTGCCCTATGTGCCAATAGAGAGTGACACAGACGCCCTCCTCGAAATCACGCAAGGGCATCCCCGCCCCGACTCGAACGGCGGACCGCCGAGTCAGCAGACCGGGGTTCTGTCCCGCTGAGCTACGGGGCCATCCACGTCACTTGGCCACATGCGACGGAACCGGCATGCTCCCTGACCTCCCCCGCCAGAAATCCCCCCCGCCCACACCTTCCACCCACCCCCGCACCGCAATCTCCAGCCGCGAATCGAGCAACAGCGGCTCCTGCTCCAGCCATCGCCGGCTTGCAGCCAGCGTCGCCACCAGGCTGGGCACCTCACCGAGCACGGCGGGCCAAGAAGCCCCGGAACGGCTTTGGGTGTCGATCAGCTCGGACCACCAGTCCGGCACCAGCCAAGCGCAGTCCGACCGGCGGGCAACGCACCGCCGATAGAGGTCGAGCCCTGCGGGATCGAGATCACCGAAGTGGGCCCAGGGGACGTCGGAGAGCTGGGTCAGCAGCGCGAAGCCGGCCCGCTGGTCGGTTCCGGGCAGAAGCGCGACCAGGAGGCCGTCGATCTCGGGGAGGTCGACGTAAGCGGCAGGGTTGAACAAAGCCGCTGACGCGGCACCCGGGGGCTCCGCCCCCAGACCCCCGCTGGGGCCGGCGGCCCCAGCCCCAGGCTGCGCCCGGTGTCGTCGGCCGGCTGGAGCAGCCACCCTGGGAAGACCCGGTCCCGATGGACGGGGCCGGTGACACCCAGGAGCATGTCATGGGCGAGATCGCCAGGATCGCATGGCGTGACCTGCGCCTCCGCAACTACAGCCGCCGGACCGAGCGGGCCTACGTGCGCAGCGCGCGCGCGCGGGCCTTCGTGGCCTTCCACCGCAAGTCCCCCATCGAGCTGGGCGAGAAGGACATCCGCGCCTTCCTCACCTGGCTCGTCACCGAGAAGCGCATCTCTCCCAACGGCATGCGCAAGTTCGTGGGCGGCATCCGCCGCACAAGGTCACCCTGACCGCTCGTCGTGGCGCGGCTGCCGTGGCCGCGCCACCCCAAGCACCTTCCGCCGGTCCCGAGCGCTGAGCAGGTGGTCACGCTCGTGGCGGCGACGGCCGACGACCCGCGGCTGCGCGCGCTCGTGATGCTCGGCTACGGGGCCGGGCTGCGCATCTCCGAGGCCTGTCGCATCCGGGTCGAGGACATCAGGGATGCCCGCGGGCTGCTGCATGTGCGCGGCGGCAAGGGCGACAAGGACCGCGTCACCGTGCTGCCGCCCGGCTACCGCCGCGCTGCGGGACTGGTGGCGGGTCGGCCCTGCGGGCCCGTGGGTGTTCCCCGCGCCAAGGGCGACCGCCCCATCATGCACATCGCCGCTGCTGAAGGCCCGCCAGCGCCGGCGTCCCGCCCCCGGCTCACCTTCCACAGTTGCTTTCACGCCTTTCGCGACGCACCTGCTGGAGGCGGGGGTCGACATCCTCACCATCCAGGCCCCGCTCGCCGCGCAGCCAAATCACAAGACGACGCTGACCTACCTGCGGGTGCGCACCACGCACATCCAGCAGGTCAAGAGCCCCCTGGAGGACCTCGACCTGTCCGACGAGTAGCCGGCGGTGACGGCGCACCTCCACCCCGCGCCCGGCGGGGTGGGGGCGGTCGTGGCCTCGCGCAGGCCCGCGCTGAAGGTGGCGGACGTCTTCCGTCGCCACGGCGAGGCCTACGCCGCCGCGCACGTCCTCACCCCCGCCCAGGGCCGCGTCCTCGGCGCCCTGCGCGCCTGTCGCACCGCTGTGCTCGGCGGCCACCTCGAGGTCTGCGACACCTGCGGCTTCGAGCGCCCCGCCTACAACTCCTGCCGCAACCGGCACTGCCCCGGCTGCCAGGCCCTCGCCCAACGCGAGTGGCTCGAGAAGCGCCTGGAGCGCGTGCTCCCCACCCACCATTTCCACGTCGTCTTCACCCTGCCCGCCGAGTTGCGCCCGGTCGCCCTGCGCAACGGCAAGGTCGTCTACGGCCTGATCATGCGGGCCGCACACGAGGTCCTCTCCACCCTGGGACGCCAGCGCCTCGGCGCGACGCTGGGCGTCACCGAGGTCCTGCAACACCTGACCCGCGAGATACCACCCCCACGTCCGCCTCGCGTCGTCACCGGCGGTGGGCTCGCGATGGACGGCTCGCGCTGGTCGCCTTCACCGCGCCGCCTTTCTCGTCGCCGTCATGCGCAAAGTTTCGCGGCGTCGTCCGTCGCGGACTGCTCCGCGCCCATGAGCGCGGGGAGCTCGACCTCGGCGGAGCCTGCGCCGAGATCGCCGACCCGCGGGCCTTCAAGCGAATGCTCCGACTCGTGTTTCGCACTCTCCAGCAAAGCCTTGGGATGAGAGCGCTGCGGTCGGCCGGCGAAAGAGGTAGCGCCCCGCTGCGTGGAACGGTAGACAGTGGCGGATCCTGGTGATGAGGGGGATTCGCAACGTCAACCCACCCCGGGAGGCGCCCGTGCGCTGTGCATCTGCGGTAAGCCGGTCTGATCGCCCTGATCGAGGTGTTCGCCCAGCTTACCCGTCCGTCCTCTCGAGTGCCAGCTGTGGTTTATTGTTCTCTCTGACCCAGGGCGGCGGGGATTTGGCAATGGCGCCATCGTGGCTTCGGGCCAGGGGGGTGGGCGAGGGCACCATGCGGCGTGGCACCGCTTCTTCTCGACGGCGCGGTGGTCTGCCGATGAATCTCGGCCGACCGTGCTGCAGCAGATCCTGGCGCACTTCGTGCGGAGGGCGAGCTGGTGGTCGTCTCTCTCGGACGATGCCGTTGGCGCCGAAGAAAGGGCCGCGGGTGTGGGGCATCGGCAACCACATCGACGTGCGGGGTGCGTTCGCTCCGCGGCACCAAGGTGTTCTGCTTCGGCCACGTCTGGGTGGTCCTGTGCGTGGTCGCAGCTTTTCGTTCAGCCACCGGCCGTGGGCGTTTTCCCGCTGGCCGTACCGGAGCGTTAGAAGATTTGCCGTCGACGGCAAAGCCCTTCGCCTCAAGAAGACCGAACTCGGCCTCGGGCAGTTAATCCAACTCTTGCTGTCGCCTCCCGGGTCGGAGCGCGACGGATCAGGGTGCTCGGCGACAGCGCCTACTGCTGTGCCGAAAGCCGGCAGAAATTCGCGCCCCGGGTAACCTCGGTGCTGTTTTGGCAATGCGGCACGACGCCCTTACGACGCTGCCGGATCCGGGCGCCTGCGACGTAATGAGGTCGCCCCCGTCTCCGGGGGCCGCGCCTCCCGCACGCCTGGTTCAGATGGCTCAGGGACGAGGGCATCCAGGGAGGCCTGCGACGGTCCGCATCGGCCGCGACCAAATCGTCGAGCATACAAGACGGTCTCCAGGCAATGGTATCGCGTGTCTGCCACGCCTTCGCCGCCCGTGGTTTCATTGTCCGCGTGACGACGCGGGCGAAATCGCCTGTCGAGCCTACTCTCCCAGCGACGCCACCATGAGCCCTGAGGAGATCCTGCAGGCCTACGCTCTCCAGGGCCCATCGAGGTCACCTTCCGCGACCTCAAGCAGCACCTCGGTCTGGAGGGTCCCCGCCTGCGGCTGACAGAGCACCCCCGCCCACGGCATCCTCGTCACGATGCGCAGGGTGATGGAGAGTCGAAGACTCCGAAACACGAGTCCGAGGGCTGCACCGAAAGAAGTGGGTCGTCTACTGCAAGCCCCCGTTCGCGGGCGCGAAGGCCGTCTTCGCCTACCTCGGTCGCTACACCCATCGCGTCGCCATCTCTGATCACCGCCTGGTCGCCCTCACCGACGACGCCGCGACCTTCCGCACCCGGGGCGACGCCCGCCTCACCGTCGCCCCCGACGAGTTCATCCGCCGCTTCCTGCTGCACGTCCTCCCCGACGGCTTCCGTAATAAGATCCGCCACTTCGGCTAGTACAGCAGCACCGCGCCGCGCTTCCTTTGCCGGTACGCCGCCCTGGCCAGCCACGCCCCGTTCGAGCCGGACCGCGCCACCGAGGCGGTCGCGGTGGAGGACGTCGTGCAAGACCTCACTGGCGTGGACCTGCGGCGCTGTCCCTGCTGCGAGACCGGGCGCATGCTGCGATTCGCTGTGCAGCCCCAGCCGCCCAAGGTCCGGCCCACCCCCACGGACACCTCGTGAGCTCCAAGATGTCCTTCGCTCCTCGGGCGGCCGACCAGGCACCCCCTCGCCGACGTGCGCCCGCGCCCCGCCAAGGCGCACCGGGAGGTCAGCTGGGGCGCATGCAGGACCCCGACGCCGAGCCGATCGACGCCTCCCGTGGCCGCCTGAGCCTCGCACGACTGACGGCCGCAACCCTGACAGCGACCCGTCGTCGCTCCCATAGCCGGCGGCGGCAAATTCGCGGCATTGTTCAACCGGCGGTTCGCAGCCCGGCCACGCGGCCGCGGTGGAGGGGCGTGAGGTTGCCGAGGGGCCGAGCTTCGAACCGCTCCTGGTTCGTGAAGGATGCTTGTTCCTGCGGTCCACCGGACCGGGCGCCGCCCGCGTCCTCGTTCCGGGCGAGGAGAAGCGCGCCGAAGCGCGGTGGCGGGCACGGTGGGAGTGCAGGATGCGGAGCCCCTCCTTCTGGTGCGCGTGCGAGTCCGTCGTGTTCCTGAACCCGGTCCAGCGAGCCATCACGACGATCGTCGGGGACTTCACAACGGCGAACCTTCTGCTGCGCCCGACCGTCGACCCCGCGAACGACCAACTTGCTGGCGAGTTCTACTCGGGCCTGCCGGAACACCTTGCTGACGCTGGACAGGCGGGTGAGCTTTGGAGGGCTCGCTTCGACGTAATCGAGCCCTTTCCGCTGCCCGCGTCGGCAGCGATGTGACGGCCTACTTCGCCGCCACCTCCCGTTCCCCGCCACCTTCGACCTCCCGCCTCAACCTCCCCAGCGCGTTGCTCACCGCCGCCAGCGTCACTCTGCAGGCCAACGGACGTGTCGGAAACCGTCGAATCGAAGCATCGTGAATCGAGGGGTACTGTGAGGTTGCCCTGCGACAAGCTGTCTTCGACCAACTCTTCGAGGTCGCAGAGGCCGCGCGGAACGAGTTGCAAGGAGCGGCGGTTCCGGTTCGAGGGACGGGTCAGCGCCTTGTCACCATCCGGCGGAGGAAAACGTAGAGGGCAGGATGCAGACTCGGGGATCGCCAGCCAGGGTCGCGGTTCCAGCCGTTCCCGCTGTTCCCGCTGTTCCCCTCATGACCCCGCTTCCCCATGCACCGCCGCCAGGATGGACGCCATGGGCAGGCCGCGCAGGTTCCGCCACGCCCGCTCGACTGACCCGCCGCCTCGGCTTGATGCAGTTAACCGAAGCGGGAACAGTGAGAACACTGGGGCCTGGGAGCGCGGGCCCGGCTCAGGCCCAGGTGGGCGGCAAGGTCGGCCCGCGTCTGGATGTGCCGCCCGTCGATGAGCGCCTGCCACCGAAGCGCCGTAACCGCTCAGCCTGGCCCCCCCTCCCGGGTCCACATCGCCGTGTGACGGTGTCCCAGGAGGCAAACTTCAATGGGCAAACACACGCCGGTGGTCCAGCAGGGCCGCCTCGTCGCGGAGTGGCGCGGCACTGACCAGTCGATGTCGGCCTTCGCCCGACAATGGCGTGGCCCAGGCGACTCGCCGCTTGGGTTATGGCGGCACCGTCCGGCGCCCCGGCCGCGAATCGAGGCTCCCGAAGAACGCGCAATAAATGGCAGCGTGCGTTGGCGGGCACGCTGCACTTCGACAAGCCGCCCGGTTCACGGCGGTGGTCCAGGCGCCGCGCCATGCTGACACCCAGCCCGACCCAGCAGATCTACCCGCCACCGAGGCCGTCGACATGCGCGGTGGCTTTGACCGCCTCGCTTGCTGGGTGGTCCAGGCCGGACCTGTACGCCGGCTGCGAACACCTCTTTGTTTTCCTGTCCCGTCGGCGAATCCACACATCAAGATTCTGACCCACGACGGCACCGGCCTCGTGGTGGTTTCACAAGCGTCTCTCCCGCGGCTTGCTCCTGCCCGCGGTCCCGCCGGAAGCGCGCACCGACGCTGGACGCGGCCACGTTGGCCCGCTACTGCGGGATTGCAGGTTGCCGGCGTACAACGATCGGTCGGGCGGTGGGTACCGCCACGGATCGACGCCGTGTCGGCGCCGTGACTGATGGGCAATCTCGCCACCCCGCGCTGGCCGACCTGCAGGCCTGGCACAGCCAGCAGAACCCGCTGATCCGGGCGCTGACCGAGCCGCTCGTCGCGCGTGGGCGAGACCCTGCTCCGCCATGCAGGGCGTGATTGACGCCGGGGCCGCAGAGAGCGGCAGGCGCTGACGGCCTGTAGCCTACGGCGCAGGAAGAGATCGACGTTGTGCAGCCGAGGCCTGCACCCAGGCCAATGAGCATGGGCTGGCCCCTGCAGGGTCACGAAGGACCGCACGACCAGCTTGAGGGCACGTGTTCGGCAAGCGATCCGAACGGCAGAAGACGCCCGGACGCCCGCAAGGAGGCGGCGCGGAAGGGCGTCGCGCGGCGAGCTGGCCGAAGAAGCAGCGGAAGGCCGAACGCGAACCGCTGCCCGGGCGCGCCAGGTGCCGCCTCGATAGTGTTGCGCACCAAGACATCGTTGTGTTGCCACTGGATCCCCAGCTGCCCCCGGGTTCGCGCGCTGCCCCCGAGGTGCATCGGTGATCACGAGGGCGCCGTGGCGAGCTGGTTCGCCTGCAGCAGCGCGAGCAGCGGGTGCCGCTCCCAGACGGCAAGATCGTGACGGCACCACCGCCGCCCCAGGTGATCGAAGGGGCATCTACGGCCCGGCCCCACCGCCGCGGTAGCGGTCACCAAGTGCCTGGACGGTACGCCCTTGCGGCGGCTGGAACGGGCCTTTGAACGGTGGGGCGCGCCCCCTGCCGATCTCGGTCATCTGCACTCTGTTCCACCGTGCAGCGCGGTGGCGGTCGTGCCGCTGTACATGGCATTGATGGCCTGCGCGCCGCATCGCACGTCTCGCGGACGACGCCGTCCGTGCTGGAGGGACAAGACGCAAGGTTGGATGTGGGTCTTCGTCGACGAGGTGGTCCTTGTACCCCTTACTCGCCCCGTGGCCAGGTCGCCGATAGCGTGTTGGGGCGCTCAAGGGGCACGCTGACCGTCGATAGACACACGGGCTACAACCTCGTCACCAGGCGGGCCGTCATAAACGCGGCGGGTGCTGGTCCCATGGCCGTCGGGGCTCACGAGGCCCGCATGGCATGACGAGGCGCTGGTGGATGGCTTGCTCGTGCTGATAGGCGAGCGCTCTATATCGAGCACCTCGCTGTCGAGCAATCGTCGGCACCGACGCGCACCTCGCCTTGAGATGTGGTCGCCGCCGCGCTCTTCGCCACAATCGAACGCGAGGTCGGCGCTTGGAGCTGCGCACCAGTCGCCAAGGCGATGGCCACCTGCTCAACCAGAGGGGCCGCTGACGCTGTTTCGACGGATGCGCGGGTGCCGATCCACAACAATCGAGCGAACGGGCCCCAGGCATCGTGGCCCTGCTGAGAAGACGGCGCTCTTCTGTCGGCGGCGACGAGGGCGGCGAGCACCTCGCGATGCTCTTGTCGAGCGATGGCGACCTGCCAGCCGTGCATGGGTGGACCCGAGCCGTGGCTGGCAGACGTGCTGATTGCCGTGGGCGAGCCCGGTCTCACCGTTGAAGACCTGCTGCCTTGGAACTGGAGGAAGGGACGGGGGCCCAACGCCCGGCCGATCTACGACCACCGCGTAGCGCGGGCGGGACGGAGACAAAGCGGCGGCGCGGGGCAAGAGGGGGCAGGGTGAGCGGTTACGGAACAACATTCGGGACTCACAGACGACCAGGCCGCACGGAGCCTCGACCACGCTCGCAAGCCGGACGACCTGGTACAGCCTCCGCAGCTACTTCCCTAGTTTTCTCAGCCGATCTGTCTCAATGCTGTTGACACATTCCGAAGTGTCCTCCTGCCCGCTACGACTACGAAAGAAGCAGGTTGCCACGGAAACGGGGCAGCCTCAGAGTCGGACCCTGCAGGACTGCGGTCGGAGGAGCTGGACCGGACGAGAACAGCCCCGCCGCCAGCCCGCACGGCTCGGCGTGCAGGCGCGCGGCTGAAGGCTCAGGCCGGGCGCGTGCAGTGGACCAAGGTGAGCGCCGGTCGGCCGGCTTCATCGGACGGCCAGCAGATGTCGCGCAGCTCGTCGTCGGTCAGCGCGCTGTCGGAGGTGAACTCGAGCCCGAGCCCGACGCAGCGATGCTCCAGGCTCCACCCGCGCCATCGCACCACGGCGCGGAAGGTCCGTTGGTCGTCGCCAGAACCGAAGCGCCCCTCCACAGGATCGTGCTCCGAGAAGCGCACCGTGCCGCCGGCCGGACGCAGGAACATGCCTGTGGTGGACAGGTCGCGCACTTCGCCCGGTTGCGCCACGAGGCGACGGTGGTCCCAGCGCGCGGGCTGCCGCGTCCGGGCGCGATGGGGCGTGCGCCGTTCGACCGTCGCGTCGGTCAGGGATTCATCCAGGTGCTGGTCCATGGAGTCGCTCCAGCCTCGCGCTGCCTCGGGGAGCTGCCGGGCCGTCGGTGGGCCGCCGAGCGGGCGCACCAGAGGGCCGGGGGCAGTTCGGGGTCACCGCAGAGGTCTCGTTCCAATCGCCGCAGACCACACGGTAGCGAAGGGCTGAGGCACCCGCAACGCGAAATGGCCGGCGCGCAGTTGGCGGGGCGGGGGAGTGACCCGGTCCCTGATCGCCTTCCGAGGCCGGTCTCAGGGATCCGTGACCCGCCGCAGCTGCGGGCGCCCATCCCTGGCGCGATGATGAAAAGATAAGTACAAGCATCGCTATTGCCTGAATGGCAAAGGCTGGTCGAGCGCGGTCTCGCCGATCGCGGGGTGCGACTCCGATCAACGGGCTGAACTTTCGAGCGCAGGTGCCGATGGAGGTGCTGGGTCCCCCGAACCGGGTCCCCACGCGACTCCGGATGGGTCCTGCCGATCCGGACTGCAGATCACCCCCCTCGCTCAGCACAGCCTCGGAGTTCCCATGCGGCATCCTGCCCACCTTGTCGCCAGCCTCGTCTGTGGGGTAGGGGTGGTCGGGCTGGCGGCGCTGCCGTCGTTGGCCCCTGGGGCCCACCCCGTCGGCACCGTGGCGCTCGCGGTGGCGTCGTTGGCGGGCCTCGGTGTGGCCCTCCGCGGCCGACAGGCGTCGTCGGCCCCGCCGTCCTCGCCAGAGGTCAGCGTCGCCGAACCCCCTGGCCCTCCCGCGGCTCTGGTCGAGGCGCCCGCAGCCCCGGCCGCCGAGCCGCCCAGCGAGGCCAGCCTGCTGGCCAACCTCAGCCACGAGATCCGCACGCCGCTGAACGGCGTGGTGTCTACCGTGCAGCTCCTGGCCGAGACGTCGCTCGACGAAGAGCAGCTCGCGCTGGTCCACACGCTGGAGACCTCGAGCACCAACCTGCTCGACCTCATCAACGACATTCTCGACTTCTCCAAGGCCGAGGCCGGCGAGATCACCCTGGAGCACCGCCGCTTCTCGCCGGCCGCGATGGCCGGGGAGCTGACGCGCCTCTACGCCGCCCAGGCCCACAACAAAGACCTCGAGCTGGTCTGCGACGTCGATCCCACGCTGCCCGAGACGCTCCTGGGCGATCCCACGCGGCTGCGACAGGTGCTGTCGAACCTGCTGACCAACGCCATCAAGTTCACGCGCAGGGGCGAGGTCATCGTCGCCATCCGGCGCGACGGCGACCGGGTCTGGTTTGGCGTGCGCGACACGGGGATCGGCATCGACAGGGACGCCCAGCAGCGCATCTTCCAGTCCTATCAGCAGGCCGACAGCGCCACCCCGCGCATGTTCGGTGGCACCGGGCTGGGGCTGGCCATCTGCAAGCAGCTCGTCGAGCTGATGGGCGGCACGATCTCGGTCGAGAGCGAGGTCGGAGCGGGCTCGTGCTTCTCCTTCTCGCTCGACGCGGGGCCCCTCGCCGCGCGCGCCTTGGAGCCCCTCCCCAAAGGCCGTGTGCTGGTGGTGGAGAAGGCCGCAGGGCTGCGCGCCATGATCCGCCAGACCCTCGAGGCCCGGGGCCTGGAGGTCGATACGGCCCCCGATGGTCTCGAGGGCCTGCAGACAGCCCTGCACGCGGCGCAGCTGGGCCGGCCGATCTCGACCTTGGTGGTCGACGCCAACCTCGAGGGCGTGAATGGGCCCGTGCTCGCCCGCATGTTCCGCCGTGAGACAGAGCTGGCCGGTGTGCGGATCCTCATCTTGGCGCGCCGCAATGAGCGGCCCAAGGGCGCCGAGCTCGCCGCCCTCGACATGGAGCCGCTCGAGAAGCCGATCAGCGCCTCGGACCTGGTGCGGGTACTGCGCCGGTCGCCGGGTGCAGCGGCGATGGCACCTCAGCCCCGGCCGCCGGAGAACCCGTCCGAGCCGAAGCAGGCCAAGCAGAGCCTGAGCACCAGCGCGCCGCTGGCGCTCGCAGCCCATGTGACCCAGAGCAGCCCGGACGACGCCGCCGCCAAGGGACCCCGCGTGCTGCTGGTGGACGACAACGGCTTCAACCAGATGCTGATTCAGATGCAGCTCAAGAAGCTGGGGTGCTCGGTCCATGTCGCACCCAACGGCCTCGCTGGCGTCAACGCCTGGCAAGCCGGGCGCTTCGATCTGGTGCTCATGGACCTGCAGATGCCGGAGATGAACGGCTTCGAGGCGACCGTGGAGATCCGCCGCCGCGAAGCCAGCGGCGGGCTGGCACGAACCCCGATCGTGGCCGTCACCGCCGACACGGCCCCCAAGACCCGAGATCGATGCTTGGAGGTCGGCATGGACCAGCGGCTCACCAAGCCCATCATCGTCGAACAGCTCGCGGAAGTGGTCCGCAGCGTCACCCCCGCGATGGAGATGGGCGCATGAACCGCGACTCCCCAGTCAGCCACGCCGACCGCCGCGTCGAGGTCCTCCTCGTGGACGCGGACGCCGACGTGCTGCTCCGTCTGGCCACTCGATTTCGGAGGGCGGGGCTGCACCCCATCCTGGCCACCAGCGCGCTCGAGGCGCTCGACCGGATGGCGGACCACCCCTCCTGTCGGCGCATCCTCACCGAGTTCACCCTGCCAGGCTTGTGTGGCGAGGCCTGGATGGACCTGCTGCGCACGCGATGCGAGGGCTGGTCCGTCGTTGTCGTGTCGGCGAGAGACGCCGACCCGGGACACTTCGTGCTCTCGCCCAAGCCCCTCGACGTCGAGAACCTCATCCAGCACTTTCGCCGGGTCCCGGTGCGCACCGTCGCGGAGGTCCGGCGCCGGGCGGCGAGCTGACCCCCTCCGCCGCCGCACGCGGCGCACACCCATCGGCCCGATCGCCCCCAAGGCGCGGGCCGTTTGCGGTGGATCTGCGGCGGATCCCCGGGGGATCGCACAGGGTAAAGGTGCGTCGCCCACAGTCCGTACCCTGGAGTGCGGCGGGCTGACCCGTCGCCTCAACTGGAGACGAGCCCATGTCCTTTCGCTGGACCCGCATGATGAACCCTGCTTGGACCGCTGACCTCGAGCGCATCGCCGCCGGCCTGCCCGAGTCGGCGATGCCGGCCGTCGGGGACTGGCGCGGGGCCGCAATGCTTCCGGGCACCTGGTGGACGGTCCAGGACGAAAGCGGCGCAGTCGTCGCCGCAGCGATGCTGGACACGGTCTGGGGGGACGGCCACGTTCAGGTGTGGGTGGCCCCGGACGCGCGGCGCAGCGGCGCGGGCTCGTTCGCGATGGACCAGCTGCGCGGCGAGGCGCAGTCTCGGGGCCTCGCATGGCTGCGGGGTGAGGTGCCCGAGGGCCCCGACCGCGACCGCGTGGTGGCCTGGCTCGACCGGTGCGGCTTCACCCCGGGCTGCTCGGTCAGCGAGTACCACCTGCAGGTGCGACGGCAGCGCGCCGCCGCCTGAGCGCGGCGGGCTTGCTCGCGACAACGCCCCCTTCGGCTGGAGGGGGCCTTTGGTGGTTCAAGCAGGCGCGGCGTGAGCCGTCAGAAGTAGCGCCGCGAGAAGCCGCCATCGAGCTCCACGATCTCTGCCGTCATGCCCTCGACGTGGCAGGCGAGCCAGACCCCGGCCCGCGCCACCGCCTGCATCGAGGTGCCCCCGCGCAAGGGCGCCTTCTTCGCGAGGTGTGCCACCGTGGCCTGCGCGGCCTGCTCGCCCACCACCCGCTCGGCGCCGCCGGTCGCGAGGAAGGAGAAGCTGAGCGCGTTGCAAGCGATGCCCTTGGGGCCCAGCTCTTGGGCCAGGTACAGCACCGCGCCGCTCAAGGCGGCCTTGGCCATGCCAGCGACGTGGTAGTTCGGCGTCATGTTGGCCCGGCAGGCCGAGCTGAAGGTGAGCACACGGGCGCGCTCAGAGGCCTCGAGGAGGGGCAGCGCGCGGGCCACGGCGTCGATGAGCCCGAAGACCCCCGGCCCCATGGCGGCGTCGAAGTCACCCCGCGTGACGGCGGTGAGCGGCTTCGCCAAGACCCCCTCTGGCACGTGCATCCAGGTGTGCACCAGGAAGTCGAGCCGCCCCCAGCGGCGCGACAGATCGTCGAGGCAGGCGTCCAGGGTGGGCGGCTGCCCGGCGTCCACCCCCCACAGCCCGGCGAAGCCAGCGGCGGCGGCGGCGGTCGTAAGCGAATCCACCCGCCCAGGCCGCGTGGTGACGGCTACGGCCGCCCCCTCTGCGCGCAGCGCTTCGGCCAGCGTCCAGCCCACCGAGTTGGGACCCGACGCCCCCAGCACCAGCCCACAGGGCCCGTCCGGGCCGCTCATCGCGCCGCTGCGGTCGCGGGGAGCTCGGGAAACCACGCGCCCATCGCGTCGATCCCGTCTCGGTCGTAGCGCCGGATGGCGGCCTGGATGTGCCCCACCGCCGTGGCGGCCTTGATGCCGCCGACCCACATCTCCAGCCGCCCCACGGCGGTCAGGATGCGCTCGGCCGGCACGCCCAGGTGGCGCAGGGTCATGGCGAACATGCTGGCAGGCCCGTAGTCGCCCTGCGCGCACAAGACCGCGATCCCCAGCAGGTAGTTGTCCTCCACGCTCAGCCACGTCTCGTCGGCTTCGAGCGTGTGGTAGCGGTGCAGCGCGTCGCGCACCGGCGGGCACCGGAGCCTGTCGATGAAGGCGCTGTGACGCGCGCCCATCCCGGGGCCGAAGAGTCGGTCGAGGTAGGCCTCGCTGGCGACGGTGGGCGTCGCGCCTGCGCCGCCGAGGGTTGGGTCCGTTGATGTGGGGCGCATGGTGGCTCCTTCGGGGGAGGGCTCAGCGAGGCTGGCCCGTGGGCAGCAAGGTCACCCGCGCGACGTGCAGGTGGGCCGGCTGGTCGAGCATCCAGGTCAGCGTCTGGGCGACGTCCTCGCTCGACAGCCAGCGGGGCACGCCCTTGCGCAGCCGCGCCTCCATCTTCTCGAATCCATCCACCTTGTCGTAGATCTCGGTGTCCACCAGGCCGGGGGCGAGGCTGCACACACGGATGCCCTGGGGGCTGAGCTCGAGTCGCAGGCTGTCCGTGAAGTGGTCGAGCGCGGCCTTGGTGAGCGCGTAGGGCCCGAAGGCCGGGTGGGCGACATGTCCCGCCGCCACGCTGGAGACGGTGACGATCTGCCCCTTGTCGGTCAGCTTGCTCACCAGGGCGCGGGTCAGCGCCACCACAGCGAGCAGGTTGGTCTGCAGCAACGCCTCCCAGCGCGCCTGCTCGAGTGCGAGGCTGCCAGACCACACGCACAGGGCTGCGTTGTGGACCACCGCGTCGAAGTCGGGGCAGCCCTCGCCGAGGTCGCCCTCCACCACGCGGCGCAGGTCCTCGGGCCGGCTCAGGTCGGCGCAGACAGGGGTGAAGCGGTCGCCCAGCTCGGCCTGAAGCGCGGCGAGGGCCTTCGGGCGGCGCCCAAGCCCCCACACCTCGTCGCCCCGCGACACCAATCGCGTCAGCAGCGACCGGCCGATCCCGGAGGTCACGCCCGTGACGAAGACCCGCACGGCTCAGGCCCGGTAGAGCAGCGCGGCGGCGTACCACCCACTGCCCGTCGTGGGAGAGAGCACCAGATCACCCGGCTTCACGACCCCTTGGTTGACGAAGGCGTCGAGGGCGACCGGGATCGCCGCGCTCGAGACGTTGCCGACCTGGGGGAAGTTGATGAGCACCCGCGCCGGGTCGAGGTCCAACGTGCGCACGAGCAGCGCCTGGATGCCGGCGGTGCCGCTGTGCGGGACCACCCAGTCCACGTCGTCCAGGGTCAACCCCGCGCGCGCCAAGACCCGCTCGCTCGCGCCCCGAAAGCTGTCGATGGCGAGTTGCTGGAGCTCCTTCTGTTGGATGTGGGTGCGCACGTGCCCGTGCTCGTCCACATCCATGGCGTCGGCATAGCGGCCGTCGGTCATGATCTCGACGTCGAGCAACCGCCCGCCGGGCCCCTCTCCCCCCTCGAGGATCCAGGCCCCTGCCGCATCGCCAAAGACCAGCGTGGCCTTGCTGTTGGGGCGCGCCCGCTGGCTCGTGGTCTCGCTGGCCACGATGAGGCCCACCTTGTTGCCCGTGTGCAGCAGCCCCCGCGCGACCCCCGCGGCGACCGCGAAGCCCGCGCACGCGGCGCTCACGTCGAAGGCGAAGGCGCGGGAGGCCCCGAGCAGGTGCTGCACCCGCGCACTGATGTCTGGGTAGAACCGGCGCTGGGTCCAGTTGGACAGCACGATGAAGTCGAGGTCGGCGGCGGTGCGTCCGGCGCGCGCCAGGGCCCGCTGGGCGGCCGCCGCCGCCATCTCCGCGATCGACTCGTCGGGTCCAGCCCAGCCGCGGCTGTGGACCCCGAGCCGCTCGATCTGGGCGTCCGTGATGGGCTTGTCGAGCGGCGGAAGGTCCGCGTTGCCCATCATCCGGCGAGGGAGGTAGCTCCCTTGGCCCGTGATTCGGATCGTCTGCATGCATCACTCCGGCGGTGGTAGATCCCTTCGGGGTCGGCGAGCTCGAGCATGGCGTTCTCGCCCCGCGTCAACGGTTCGGCATGATCGGCGGTGATCTGAAGCCAGTCCCACGGACAGAGGCTCGCGATCTGCGCCGCCCCGGCGGGCTCCACCCGCTCCTGCAGCTGCCAGCGCTCTGTCGCCGGGGAGCTCCGCACCAGCACACCGCGCTCCGTCACCACGCTCGACACCGCCCGGCCCGGGCTGGTGACGTGGTGAACCGAAGCGACCAGGCGGTCTGCGGAGAACGAAGTCAAGACCACCACCTCGGCGGCGCTCGACGCGATGTCGTTCGCACCGCCCGACCCCACCAGCAACGAGCCGTCGGTCGCCCAGGTGCTGTTGATGTCGCCCCGTGGGTCGATCTGGCCGGCGCCGACCACGCCGAGGCACGAGGCGTCTGCGCCGCAGGTCAGCGTGGTGAGGATGTCCTCGACATCGCTGAGCCGGCGGGCGCCGATCATATTGCTGTGGGCGAGCAGGTAGGCGTGCCCCTGCCCCAGCGGCGGCAGCCCGTACAGGCCGGTCTCCACCATCACGGGCACCTCGATCCCCTCCTCTTCCAGCATGGCGGCCGCGATGCGGCTGGCCTGAGCTCTGGCCGATCCCCGCCAGGATCGAGCGGTGTCCCCCGTCACGAACCCGCTTGGCGATCCACCGGGCGGCCAGCAGGATGCGGGTCGCGTCGGCGTCGGCAGACCGCGGCGCCCGCTTGCCGCGCGGGACGCGTGGGGCGCCGGCCTGGGTCCGCACCCGGTCCCGCCACCAGCGGTATTGGTCGAAGTCGTCGGCGTAGCCTGGGTGGATGCCGAACAGCCCCGGCTGGGTCTGGGGGAGCGCGCCCCCGGGCGCCGCGCACACGGCGAGCAAGCGGTGGGGCGGCACGAGCATCAGCTCGGGGTGCCGGTCGATCTGGTCGGCCGATACGATGGCCTCGACGGTCGCGATGACGCCGGTCCGCGCCGCCAACGCGCTCCAGGCGCCCTCGCACCACGGGGCCGGAAAGAGCACCCGGCCGGCATCATCGGCCACGAGGCCGTGTACGAAGGTGATGTCGGGGCGCATCGCGTGCACCAGCACCTGGGACGGGTCGACGGTCAGCGGCGAGATGCGCCCCTGCCGCTCGAGGTCAGCCCCCAGGTCGGAGCCCGCCAGCGAGCGGCTCACGGCCCCGGCGGTGCCGGTGGCTCCGGCGCGGAAGGCCGCGACGAGCGAGCTCAGCGACCACACCTCCAGCTCGGCGCCCTCTTCCAGCAAGCGGGAGTACAGCGGGCTGGGGCGGGGGCCGGGGTACTGATCGCCGAAGAAGCTCGCGATGTAACGCCGCCCCAGCCGGTGCAGCCCGAGCAGGTGGGCGGTGGAGTGGAAGCCGGTCGCGCTGAGGACGAAGCGGGGGTCAGCGCCCTCGAAGGTCCGCACCACGGCCTCGATGCTGGCGTTCGAGCGCGACGGCGTAGATGCGAAGTGCAGGTGCATCCCGGGCGTGACCCAGGTCTGCACTGCGCGATCGAGGGACTGGATGATCGCAGCCACGGTGGCGACTCCCGATGGGGCCTGCCAGAGACGAGGCCGTGCCCCCCTCCAACGGACCGACGCCCCCGACCTTGAGCCATCGTCGCTTTGAAGCGGCTCAGCTGGCCTTTCGCTTGGCGACCTCAGCGGCCAGCTTGCCGCGGCTGAAGAGCAGCGCCGCGTTCTGGCCCCCCATTCCGTAGCTCATGGCCACCCCGGCGCCCTGGGGCTCGACCTGCTCGGGGTCGGGCCAGTGGCAGGTGTTGCGCTTGCCTTGGCCACGCGTGGCGTTCAGGGTGCCGACCATCTGGTTCTGGTGGAGCATCATGATGACGGCGGCGGCGTTGGTCGCGCTGGAACATCCCAGCGAGTGCCCGAAGATCGGCTTGACCGAGAGCAGCGGGCGGCTCGACGCGTCGGCCTCGAAGATGCGCCGCATGTAGTTCTGCTCGGAGAGGTCGCTCCGGCGGACTCCGTTGCCGTGTCCCACCACGAAGGCGACGTCGTCGCGGGTCAGGTCCGCGCTGGTGATCAGGCTCTCGATGACCTCGGCAGGCCGCACGCCCACCACGTCCACCGAGGTGGGGTGGTAGCCGTTGTTGCCGTAGCTGTAGCTCTCCAGCACGGCCAGGATCGGGGCCCCGCGCTCTCGGGCGTGCTCCTCACGCTCCAAGACCAAGGTGACCGCACCTTCGCCGAAGGCGTTGGCGGAGTGGTCGATGTAGGGGCGGACCGCCCGCGTGGGGTCTTCCCGCTCGGCGCTGATGAGGCCAGCGTCGGCGTACATGGCGAAGAGCGGGCCCACAAGGGGCGCCTCGTGGCCGCCGGCCAGCGCCACATCGATGGTGCCGGCCTGGAGCTCGCGCAGGGCATGGCCGATGGCCACTGCCCCCGACGAGCAGGTCGAGGTGTAGGTGTACACAGGCCCCCGCACGCCCAACAAGGCGGCAGCGAGGCCCACCGCCTGTCCGGGCAGGGCCACCTTGAGGTCTTTGCGCGACCAGGCCTGCTCGGGGCTGCCCAGGGCCTCCGCGCGGATCCGCTCGTACCACCAGCCGAAGCCGGGGCGGGCCACGCCATCGAAGAGGCCCACGCGTTGTGGATCGACCGAGGCCAGGTCGAGGCCGGAGTCGCCGACCGCGTTCATCAGCGCCGAGAGGAATAGGAGGATCTCGCGGGGGAACTGCCCCCAGTAGCGCTCGGGCACGCCGCTCAGGTACTTCGACGGGTCGAAGTCCTTCACGCGGCCCACCGCGCACTCGCCACCGGGCACCTCGGGGTGGTCCTCCATCGTCAGCTGGGACCGCTGATCCCGCAGGTGCTCCCAGAACAGCTCCTTGGTGTCTGCTCCAGGTAGGACGACACCGATTCCCGTGACGACGACATTGGACATGGGGCCCTCCTCGGCCTGGTTCACGAGCCGACCCTGGGGCCGACTCGGGCCGGGGATCGGATCGACGGTCGCGGGACACGAGTGGGACGGGTCAAGTCTCCGGCGGAGGGGCCGTAGGGCAGGCGAGTCCCGCCCGTCCGAGGAGGCACCGTGACCCTCTCTTCCACCGCCACCGCCACCGCCCTGCAGGTGATCGCAGACGCGGCCCAGCTGTTCAAAGACCCGCTCACCGGGCCGCACGCCAAGGAGCTGGTGGACGCGCAGCGCGACATCATCCTGTCGCGCACCAAGGTGCTCATCTGGATCTCGGTGGTGGTCATGCCCACCGCGATCGGGGGCTTCACCCTGATCGCGGCGCCAGAGCACGCCGTCCCGGTGTTGGCGATCGTGGCGCTCGCGGTCGCCGCCGTGCTCATCCACCGCGTCCTGGTGGTCAAGGGCGTCTTCCACACGCACTACCACCTGGCCATGCTGCTGCTGGTGGGGGGCATCTTCGGACCCACCGGTGCTGCGGTGCTCGAGCTGACCCGGAGCAGCCGAGAAGACTTCTTCTTCTCGTTCTTCCTGATCTACTTCGCGTTCACGTCGCTGTTCCCCGCGGCGGCGCGCTGGATCCTGGCGACCTCGGCGTGCCTGGTGGCCAGCCGCGCCGGGGTGGAGTTCCTCTTCAACCACAACATCGAGCTGTCCACGCGGGCCATCTCGGACATGCTCTACTTGCTGGAGCTGACCTTCATCGGCCTCGTGCTCAACCGCGTCGTCACCCGCCTCTTCTTCGCCGAGCGGGCCGCCCAGATCGAGCTCGCCCTCGCCAACGACGGGCTGCGAGAGCTCGACCGCGCCAAGACCGAGTTCTTCTCCAACATCAGCCATGAGCTGCGCACGCCGCTCACCCTGATCGTCACCCCCATCAGCTACCTCTTGAACACCCGGGAGGACCTCGATCCCGAGTCGGTCGACGTGCTCAACGGCGCGCGCGGAAACGCCAACCGCCTGCTCAAGATGGTCAACATGCTGCTCGACTTCTCCCGCATCGAGGCGGGCCACGTCGAGCTGCACCTCAACGACATGGACGTCTGCGACATCCTCGAGTACTCGGCCTCGCTCTTCCGCGGCACCTGCGCCCAGCGGGGGCTCGAGTTTCGGGTGGAGGACGCCACGCCCGACCTGCGGGTGGCCTGCGACATCGACAAGATCGAGCAGATCCTGGTCAACCTGATCGGCAACGCAATGAAGTTCACCCCGGAGGGGGGCTCGATCACCTTGGGCAGCCGCGAGACCGATGGCTTCCTCGAGCTGTACGTGCGAGACACCGGGATCGGGATCCCGGCCGCCCAACATGCGGTGGTCTTCCAGCGCTTTGGGCAGGTCGAGGCCGCCCAGCGCGGACGGGCGACCCGCGGCACGGGCATCGGCCTGGCGATCGTCCAAGAGTATGCCCAGGTGATGGGCGGCACCGTGTCGCTCGACAGCGAAGTGGGCTTCGGATCGACCTTCACCGTGCGGCTGCCCAGCGCGCCCCACGTCGGCGAAGCGCCGCGGGGGCCCGCCAAGAGGTGGACGCCTCGGTGCAGCAGCTCGCGGTCGCAGACCTGCAGGAGGTCGCCTTCGACAACCCGCCGGTGGTCCGAAACCAAGACCCCGCGGCCCCCTGGGTGCTGGTGGTGGACGACAACCCCAGCCTCGTGCGCCTGGTGATGGAGATCCTGGCGCCGCTCTACAACCTCTACACCGCGCGCGATGGCGAGACCGCCCTGGAGCGCCTGGCGAAGTCTCCGGTCGATCTGGTGGTGAGCGACGTGATGATGCCCGGGATCTCGGGGGTGGAGCTGTGCCGGACCATCAAGGCCAACCCGGACACCGCGCTGGTGCCGGTGGTGCTGCTCACGGCGCGCGGCGGGCGCGCGAGCAAGATCGAGGGCTTGGAGGTGGGCGCCGACGACTACATCGGCAAGCCCTTCGATCCCGAGGAGCTGCGGGCCCGGGTCCGCAACATCCTCGAACGAGACGTGCTGGTGCAGCGGATCCGTGAGAAGAGCGCGGAGCTGCAGGACGCCCTCGAGACCATCCACAAGGAGCAGGAGAAGCTGGTCGCCTCCGAGAAGCTGCGCACGCTCGGCGACCTCGCCGCCGGCATCTTCCACGAGCTGCACAACTACATGAATATGATCTACAATGGGGCCGTGCCCATGATGGAGCTCGTCGAGATGATCCGCGACGAGCCGGAGATGACCGGGGCCGAGGACTACGCCGAGGTGGTCGATCTCGCCAAGCTCATGATCGAGGCCTCCGAGGCCAGCCTGGCCATCACGGGCGAGCTGAAGGCCTACGCCCACCAAGGGGCCAACGAGGCGCGCCGCATGGACATGAACGACGTCATCCGGTCGTCCGTGCGCATGGTCGGCAAGCTGAGGAATGACGCCGTCATCCAGCTCGAGCTCTCCGACGAGGCCCTGACCATCGACTGCGTGCCCAGCCGGCTGCTGATGGTCTACACCAACCTCACCAAGAACGCCTTCGAAGCCATGGGAGACGGTGGGCAGGTGACCATCGCGTCAGAGCGCAGGGGCGACCACCTGCGGGTCACGGTCCGAGACCAGGGGCCGGGGGTCCCCGCGGCCTTCCGGGCCGACCTGTTCGCCCCCTTCAAGACCACCAAGGCGCAGGGCAAGGGCCTCGGGCTGGGCCTGTCCTTGGCCCGGAAGGTGATCTTCGACCTGGGGGGAGAGCTGCGCTACGACGATGACTACACCGACGGCGCGCAGTTCGTCATCGAGGTCCCGCTCGCGGCGGGCGCCGTCGAGGCCTCCAGCGAGGCCAAGGTCGCCTGACCCTGCCGGCTGCTCGAGCCCTGCTGCGGCGCGCCACCGGGCGCGCCGTTTGTCGTCGACGCCGAGGGACGGGCCCCGCGCCAGGACGCGGTGCGCTGCGTCCACCGGCCTCGCCCAGCGGTCCCCCACCTGACACGACGACGCCGGCTGGGGGTCCAGCCGGCGCGAGCGCGATCAGGGGGTCGGCGTCCAGGGGCTACATCCGCCAGAGCGCTCCGGCGCAGTTCATCCCGGCGCCCACGGCGACCGACATCACGAGCTGCCCTGGCTGGATGCGTCCGTCCGCGGCCGCGATGGACAGCGCGGTGGGGATGCTGGAGCTCCCGGAGAAGCCCAGCTCGTCGCCGTGCCAGATGAGCTTGTCGGCCGGACAACCCAGCGCGCCCTGAAGGCCGCCGACGATCCCGGCGTGGGTCTGGATGGGCAGCAGCCAGTCGACCGCATCCATCGTGAGCCCGTTTCGGTCGAGCAGGGTCTGTGCGCACTCCTGGAGCATCTGTGCGGTCGCCTGCGCGGCCCGCGAGCCGCGCATGACGGTCGAGCGGGCGTCGTCGCCGATGCCGACCCAGTCGAAGTGCTGCGCGGCGGTGTAGCCGACGTGGTCGAGCAGTCCCCGCGACACGCCAGGGTCGGCGGCGCCCGCGCGGCGCCGGAGCACGACCGCGCCGGCCGCGTCCGACATGATGAAGCAGAAGCGCGAGCGGTTGGTGGGGGCGACCGAGAAGCGGCTCCCCTGTTCGGTCGCGATCACCAACGCAGACCGGTAGTTCGGGTTGGCCAGCAGGCCATCCGCCACCTGCAGCCCGCGCAAGAAGCCGGTGCAGTAGCAGCCCTTGATGTCGAGCCCGAGGGCGTCGGTGCGGCCCAGGTCCCGCAGCAGGATCATCGCGAGGTCCGCCATCCCGGCGTACTCGGGCTCCGGCGCGTGGACGACCGGCATCGTGGTGCCCGAGGCCACGATCACCACATCGATCTCATTGAGCAGGTCCGGCTGGCCCGCCAGCGCGCGCGCCACGGCGTCGCGGGCCATCGTGTAGGTGTTCTCGTCTTCGCTGCACCAGGTCCGGGTGTGCAGGCGCGTCTCCTCGGCGAGCTGGTCCACGTCCCAGTCGTGGTCGGCCTCGAAGCGCCGCATGAAGCCCGCGTTGCTGACGCGCAGCGACGGCAGGCCGTGCCCCACCGCGACGATCTCCGAGGTGTGCTGGCTCGCAGTGCGGGCGTTGATCCGGGGGGTTGGCGCGACCATGGGTGCTCCGGGAAGGGGCAGAGAGTCCCCCTCTGCAACGGACTGCGCGGGCCCGAACTTGATGTCGCTGCACTCGCCTCAATGTCGCAGGCCTGGGTCCGATCGGGGTGGCGAGCACCCGCCCCCCTAAGGGAGAGACTCATGGCTCCAGATGTGACTCCGACCGGCCGCCCCCGCCCCGTGATCCTCTACGTTGACGACCAGGAGGGCAACCTCTGCGTCTTCCGGGCGAACCTGCGCCGACACGCGGAGATCCACACCGCCTCGTCTGCCGCGCAGGCGCTGCAGATGCTTGAGCAGCAGGTCTTCCCGATCATCATCAGCGATCAGCGGATGGACGGCATGACCGGCTCCGAATTCCTGAGCGTGGTGCGGCAACGGTGGCCCGAGACCATCCGGTTCCTGCTGACAGCGCACGCCGACTTCGCCGCGGTCGTGGACGCCATCAACGGTGGACAGATCTCAGGCTTCGTTCGGAAGCCCTGGCAGCGCACCGAGCTGGCCGAGCTGATCACACAGGCCAACGACGCCTACTGGGCCGCCCGCGAGGAGCACGCCCTGAGCGAGGCCTTCATCGACAAGGCGCGCCTGGCGGCGCTCGGCCAGATGACCGCCGGCTTCGCTCATGAGCTGGGCAATCTCGGCGAGAAGCTCGCCATGATCGAGACCATCATGGATCGTTGGGGGGTCAAGGAGGGCGACATTCCCGAGCTCGACACGGTTCGACGCGGGGTCATGGGCGTGCGTCAGCTCGCCGACACGGTCCTGAAGCTCGCGGCCTCTACCGACGACACCGCCGCCGAGACCTTCGATCTGGTGCAGGCGCTGCCGACGTGGCTCGTCGGCTTCCGGCTATTTGACGGCGTCCGCCACCTCAAGGCGCTGCGGCTCGGTCCGCTGCCGGACGCGCTGCCCGTCTGCATCGCGCCCCGCAGGGTCGAGCTCGCCCTGCTGCAGCTGGTCCTCAACGCCGCCGAGGCCTGCCCCGCGGGGCTAGGAGAGGTGGAGATCACCGTGGCGGTCGACGGCGACCTCCTCCGGCTCCAGGTCTGCGACGACGGGCCGGGCATCCAGAAGGAGCTGCACAGCCGGATCTGGGAGCCCACGTTCTCGGAGCGCGGCGGTCGTCACGCTGGCCTGGGGCTGACCACCACCCGAAACCTGCTGCACGCGTTGGGCGGCGAGGTGCGCCTTCTTCAGAGTGAGCCGGGCAGGACCGTCTTCGAGATCTGCCTGCCTCAGCGTGCCGCCGCGGCGGCGACCGACCGCCTCAGCGCCTGAAGCGGGCGCCTCCCACCTCTCGCCTCGCCCCCCGCACCGCTGCAACCACCCCCTGCCCCTCCGAGCCCCCCCCCATGACCGACTCCACCCCCGAGCGCCGGCCCCGCATCCTCTACGTAGACGACCAGGTGGGCAACCTGACGGTCTTCCGGGCGAGCATGCGGCGCTACGCCGATGTCCGCACCGCCACCTCGGCCACCGAGGCGCTGCAGTTGCTCCAGACCGAGGAGTTCCCGGTGGTCATCAGCGACCAGCGCATGGAAGGCATGAGCGGCTCGGAGCTGCTGGCCCGCGTCCGCGACCTCTACCCCGAGACCATTCGGATCCTGCTCACCGCGCACGCGGACTTCCCGTCGGTGGTCGAGGCCCTCAACCAGGGGCGGATCGCCCGGTTCATCCGCAAGCCGTGGCGGCGGGCCGAGCTGCAGCAGGTCATCGTAGAGGGCACGGCCGAGTACGAGCGCCGACGGGAGCGCCAGTCGCTGGCCGACCAGTTCTTGAGCCGCACCAGCCACCTGACGCTGAGCCAGGCCACGGCCGGCTTCGCGGAGGCGCTGCAGACACAGGTCGAGGCGCTGTCCCAGCTCCACGGGCTGATGGAGCAGTGGGGCATCCAGCCGGGTCAGAGCGCTGAATTCGATCAGCTGGTGGACGCGGTGGATCACACGCGGCGCCTCTCCCAGGCGCTCATCAGCCACGTCCGCCGAATCGAGCAGGTGGCATGAACATCTGGGTTGAGATCGGGGGGGGCCCATGTCGATGAGGGGTCGCAGGTCGCGACTGGGCTAGCGCCCGCCCCTCAGCACGGCAGCCCTGCACCATCTTCGGACTTGCAGACAGGACGACCCATGACCCGCAGCACCGAGATTCACCCGCCCCACGCCCGCGCTTGTGGGGTCGCAGGTGTCGCCACCACCCTGGCCGCCTTCGTGCCGGGCGGCGTCGCGTGGGCCGCGCCCACCGCAGCCGAAGCCACCGCGGGCCCCGGCGCGTTGCTGGTGGGGGTCGGCGTCATCGGCCTCGCGGTCGGGGCCGCGTGCGCCCTGCTCTTGCGTCGCAAGCCGACCGGCGCTGGGGCTGCGGAGGCGGGCGCGCAGCCCGCCGACGACGCGGTCCCTTCGGCGTCACCGGCGCCAGCGCCGAGCACCGCGCCGTCCGAGGCCGAGGACGAAGAGCGGGCCCCCACCAACCCCGTCGACGTGCGGTGCCTGGTCGAGACCCTGGTCTTGGAGCTGCTCGAGCAACAAGCCGTCGGTGAGCTCGAGGTCGGCTGGATCGCGCGGCTCGACGCCACGCCCCACGTCCACCTCGCCGTCGCGCCCACCCGCGCGCTGCTCACCGAGCTGCTGGTCGACGCCTTCGCGCGCACGGCACAGGGCTGTATCACCGTGCACCTGGAGAACGAACCAGACGGGCGTCTTCGCATCGAGATCGAGGACACCGCGACCGAGCGCCTGGCCGGGCCGCAGCCGACCTGGGACGCGCTCGCGGCACCCCTCGCGGCCGAGCTTCGGGTCCAGGCCGAGCGCGGCGTGGGCTCCATCGTCTCGGTGCTCCTGCCCGCGCCCCCCCTGCCGCAGGTGACCCAGTCGGCCTCCACCGCCCCGGCGTCTGAGCCCGAGCCTCGGCTTGAGGTGGTCATCGACGACGCCTCGCCGCTGACCCTCGCGACGCTGGAGACCCAGTTCCAGCGGCTCCAGGTGGACCTGGTGCGCCAACCCACCGGCGCGGCGCCGACGCTTCGACTGAACGGCGACACGGTGATGCGCGCGGGACAGGTCGTGGGCACCCTGCCGCTGCCGTCAGCAGAGTGGCAGCGGCTGTTGGTTCGGCCCACCGGGCGCCCCACCCGCGTGCTGATCGTAGACGACAACGACAGCAACGCCTTCATCGTCGAGCGCATGCTGGCGCCGCTGCAGGTGGTCACGGCGCGCGCGCGGACAGGGCGGGCGGCGCTGACCGCCCACCAGCAGGATCCCTTCGACCTGGTGCTCATGGACTGTGAGATGCCGGTGTGGAACGGCATCCGCGCGACGGCTGCGATCCGGCAATGGGAGCACGACCAGGGCCGCGGCCCGGTGCCGGTGCTGATCACTTCGGCCCACTCCAGGGCGCGGATCTGGCCGACGGCGTCGGCCGCCGGCGCGACCGCCATCGTGCAGACGCCACTGCGACGGGAGCAGCTGGAGGACCTGTTGCGCACCTGGACCGGCGCCACCGCAGCAGGCGCGCCAGACGCAGCCTCTGAACCGGAGGGCGAGGGCGCGCCCATCGGCCCGACCGATCCGCAGGCCCACCTCGACCCCGAGCTGTTTGACCTGGGGCAGCTCTCGCAGGTGCTCGAGCTCGGGCCCGAGCAGTTCTCGCACCTCGTCCAGGTGTGGAGCCACAGCGTCAAGCATCTGCGCCATGAGCTGCGGCGCGGCATCACCACCCGGGATGGCGCGCGGGTTCGGACGGCCGCGCACACCTTGAAGTCGAGCGCCGCCAGCATGGGGCTCGAGCGGCTCCGCGGGGTGTTCGAACAGATCGAGAAGCTGGCCGAGATGCAGGCGCTGGGCGCCGCTGGGTCCTTGCTGGAGGACGCAGACGCCCAGTTCGACCGCGCCATCGGTCAGCTCGATGCGGCGGCCACGGCCTGGGTGGTCTCGGCCCCGCCTCCGCCGGTGGTCCCGGCCGGAGACGCCATGCGGGTGTTGGTTGTAGACGACGACCCCTTCATCCGGTCCGTCATCAAGCAGACCCTCGAGCAGGGGGGGTGCACGGTCGAGGTGGCCGACACCGGGGAGTCCGCGCTCCGTCGGATCGCGGTGGCCCCGCCGGACCTCATCGTGATGGACGTCCAGATGCCCGGCATCGACGGCTTCACGGCGTGCTCACGGGTTCGGGAGAACGCGGGCAACGCCGATCTCCCGGTGCTCATCATGACCGGCCACAACGACGTCCGGTCGGTCGAGCGGGCCTTCGAGGTGGGCGCCAGCGACTTTATCAGCAAGCCGTTCAACCCCAAGCTCCTCCAACACCGGGTGCGCTTCTTGCGGCGCGCGCAGCTCGACGTGCGCGAGCTGCGGGAGAAGCGCGAGAGCATCCAGGTGCTGGCCTACACCGACCGCGTGACCGGGCTGCCCAACCGCATCAAGCTGCTCCAAGAGCTCGAAGCGGCGCAAGAGGAGCTGGCCCGAGATGGCAAGCAGCCCGGACTGGCGGTGCTCTTCATCGACCTCGACCGGTTCAAGGCCGTCAACGACTCGCTGGGACACGCGGTCGGCGACCAGCTGCTGCGCGCCGTGGGTCGGCGCCTCCGCGTCACGCTCGACGACCACGTCGCCACCCGCTCCGACCTGCACGGACAGGTGGTCGCGCGCTTCGGGGGAGACGAGTTCGTGATCCTGCTGCGCGGCGCCACGAGCCGAGAGATCGCGGCTCAGATCGCGCTGCCGCTGGTGGAGGCCGCCCGGAAATCCTTCCGACTGGGCCCCCACGAAGTCGAGATCGGCGCCAGCGCGGGCGTCGCGGTGTTCCCCCACGACGGCCTCACGGTCGATGCGCTGCTCACGTCCGCCGACAACGCCATGTACCGGGTGAAGCGCGCCGGTGGCAACGGCGTCGAGGCCATCGACACGGGGCCGGGCACCTCTGAGGTGCGGCGCAATCACACCCTGCTCGACGACCTGCGCCGAGCCATCCACGGAGACGCGCTGGAGATCTACCTGCAGCCGCGGGTCGAGGCCCAGGGCGGGACCGTGCGCTCTGCCGAGGCGCTGGTGCGCTGGCGCCACCCCGAGCACGGGCTGCTGCTGCCCGGCGCCTTCATCCCCTTGGCAGAGGACAACGGGCTGATCAGCGCCCTGGGCCTGCGGGTGTTGGGCCAGAGCCTGCGGGCGCTCGGCGAGATGGACCGTTGTGGGTTCGCACCGGAGCGGATCAGCGTCAACGTGAGCGCGCTGCAGCTCCAAGAGCCCGCCTTCGCCGATGAGGTGCTCGACGCGCTGCGGGCGCACGACGTCCAGCCCTGCCGGCTCGAGCTGGAGGTCACGGAGACCGCGGTCATCGACAACTTCAACCTCGCGGTGTCCATGCTCAGCCGGCTGCGGGAGCGGGGCGTGACCATCGCCATCGACGACTTCGGTACCGGCCACTCGTCGCTGCACTACCTGCATCGATTGCCGGTGGATGTGCTCAAGATCGACCGCTCCTTCGTCGAGCTGCTCAAGACCGAGGCGCCGGAGGAGGCCTCGGGCCCGGCGGCCATCATCGGCATGTTGCTGGCGCTCGGCTCGGCCCTCAACCTGCGGGTGGTCGCCGAGGGCGTCGAGACCCAGGAGCAGCTGACCCGCCTCTGTCGGATGGGTTGCGACGAGCTCCAGGGCTTCCTCATCAGCCGCCCGATGCCCGTGACGCGCTTCGTGGAGTACCTGCGCGCGCGGCAACGCAAGACGGCTTGAGGCGGCGGGCGGCAGCGGCCTCGGAGGTGGAGGGGGACCCCGTATTCGAGCGTATATACGCCGGGGCGGGCGCAGCTCCATCCCGCCGGAGCGGCTGCGGAAATGGTGGTGGAGCGGGCGCGTCGCGGAGGGCACCGGGCGCTGTGATCCTCTGTCGAGGGCGGACAACTGCTGTCCGCCAATCCCCCGCCGTGCGTCCTATCTTGCGATCAACGTCAGGAGGTCGCATGGCTGCCCCGGATTCCCAGCCGCGCATCGACGGCAGCTACCGCCCCGGCACCAACTGGATGCCCGACCGGGGCAAGCTCTACCGCTTCTCCGCGACCGATGTGACGGTGATCCAGCCCTGGCCCCTGCCCCAAGCCTGGCGCCGCAAGGGCAACGGCGGCTGGCAAGGATGCCACCCCCACATCGACCTGCGGGTGGTGGGAGACCCCTTGGAGCCCGACGGTGCCGAGCTATTCCTCTGGCAGCAACGGTGGCACCAGGCCTTCGAGGTGGACGCATGGTCCCGGGTGCCTCTCGACATCCGACTGCTCGCCCGACGCGCCGCCTTGTCGGGTAGACAATGGCAGGCGCTCTGCCTTGCCGCACGCTGCCCCCAAGCGCAGCCCCTGATGGAAGAGATTCCGCTGCTGGCCGCTGGGCTGGCCGAGGTCAACCTCCTCCGCAGGCTGCAGGGTCGGCCCCGCCTGCAGCGCCCCTGGCGCGCCGCCCGCAGCCAGGCGCAGGCCCCCTGGGGTCGGGCGCGCTGGCGCGCCTTGTCGGGCTGGCTGGGCTTGCCTTCAGACGCCGGCTTCGTGCGCATGTTGAGACGGGTGAGGAGCCTCGAAGGCGGCGACTGGACCGGC
The DNA here is from genome assembly GCA_018401435.1 of Deltaproteobacteria bacterium. Taxonomy (GTDB): domain Bacteria; phylum Myxococcota_A; class UBA796; order UBA796; family UBA2385; genus M30B51. The sequence continues at coordinate 39,362 of JAGYJW010000008.1, forward strand.
GCCCGGCTCATGGCCCTGGCCCAGGCCTGGCGGCTGCCCAAGGGCCGCAAGCTGCTGCAACACCTGCCCCGAATGTCGGGTCGCATCGCAGCCGTCTTCGAGACCGCCCTCCACGAACCCGGAATCCTCGAGCGCTTGACCTTCAAGCTCCTATCCTCGCCCCGGGACGACCAGGACGAGGTCACCCTCGACAGCACCCTGGCGCTGATTGCCGAGGTTCGCTGCCGATTCGACAGCCCTCCGCCGCTGCCCCCGCTCCGCAGCCTGGAGCAGCTCGAAGCGGTGCGCGACGCCGTCATCGACGAGTGGATGGAACGCGACGAGACGGAGTTCGGCTCCTTTCCACCGCCGCCCCTGACGGGCGACGACCACATCGCGCCCCTGCTGAGCACCGACGCGCTGGTCCAGGAGGGCGAAGAGATGGACCACTGCATTGGCATTGGGGGCTGGGATCGCCTCTGCCGCCTTCGCTTGGGCTTTGCCTACCGGGTGCGGGTGCCGCGGCAATCCGATGACCATCCATTGGACAGCGGCTTCCACCGGGGCACGGCCTGGATCGTGCCCACACGCACGCCCCAGGGCGGCTTCACCCTGGAGCAGTTGCAAGGCCCCGGCAACCAGGCGCCCCATGCCTGCGTCGTGCAAGCAGTCCAACGCTGGCTGAGCTTGCACGACCAGGCTCGAATGCTGCGGGAGCACACCCCATCGCTCCGCGACTACCCCGCCCTGCCCCCAGTCCCCGAAGCATCCTGGCTGGCACCGCGAGAGGACCGGCTGTGGCGCGACTTCCAGGGGTGGGAGGTGCAGCCGGGGCGGCGACGAACCGAAGAGGGAGGCGGCGTGCCGCCGCAGGAGGTGCACGAAGATTGGGCAGAGATCCCCTTTTGACCTGGCAAGCATCCGGACAGCTTCTGTCCGCCATGCGCCCGTGAGGGCGCATACAGTCCAAGTGGTCCTCAGCATTGGAGTCCGCATGAACGCCCCCCGACCCTCCCTCGCCGGCGCCCGGTGGGCGCAGCGCCTGCCGGACGAGACCTTCTCCTCCATCGAGGCGCTCCTCGACGAGTCCCGGGCACGCAAGCAGGCAGGCCAGGTGTGGCCCGTCGACCTCCGCGGGCTGCAGGCCATTCCGCTGGATGACGGAGTCAGCCTGGTCCTGGACGGCACGCACCTGCAACCCACCCCGCTGGCGGCCAGCCAGCTGTCGCAACGTGTGGGCCTGCCCGTGCAGGCCGTGCAGGTGCTCAGCCCCGAGCTGGGTGCTGCCGCCCTCAACGAGCGCATCGCGGCCACGGCGTCGTCCGGCTACCCCAGCAACCAGCCGCTCCGCCTGCTGGTCGAGCCGCAGCCCGACCGGGGCTTCACCCTCCGCGCGGTCAACTCGCATCGCTACGCGCGGGTCTGGGACGCTGATGTAATTGAGGCGCTGGTGGCCCCGCTCGCCGAGGACGGCTGGCAGCCCGCTCGGGTCGAAGGACGCGTCACCCAGGCACCGGTGGGCCTGTTCCGCAGCGACCGCGACCTCTTCTGCTTCCTCGTCCACCCGGGTCCCGAATACCGGCTGCCGGGCGCCCACGGACGCCCGCTCCAGCGCGGCATCGTGGTCCGCAACAGCGAGGTGGGCGGGATCGCGCTGCGTGTGCGCGCCTTCTGGTTCGATGGCTGGTGCACCAACCACATGGTCTTTGGCGGAAGGACGGCCTTCGACTTCGCCGTGCAGCATCGAGAGGGCAACCAGACCCCCCTCGCGCGCCTGCAGGAGCGATGGGACGCCGCGGGCGGCGCCCAGGCGCTGGCCGACGAGACCGATATTGCAGCCGGGCAGATGCACCGGGCGGCGGCGCGGCTCTTGACCCCATGGGCCGACACGCCCATGGCCACAGCCCACCTCGCAGCCGACGCATTCGGCGACTTCGCGCTGCGGGTCGGCGTCCGGCGCAGCCTCCCGCGGCGCCTGCTCCGCATGGGTGCATTTTCGGCCCTGGCCTATGCAGGCCCAGACGACCCGGGCCTGACGCTGTGGCATATGGCCTGCGGAATCACCCAGGCCGTGCAAGGGCGCACGGGCCATCAGGACGAGCGCATGGCCGTCGACGAGGCGGTGGGGCGGGTGTTGGCCGCAGCCTGACGAGCGGCGTGTATTTGCCCATCGAGGATTGCCTCCTGAGACACCGTCCCAGGGCGAGGGGGACCCGGGAGGGGGAGCCAGGCTGAGCGATCAGGGAACACCGGCAGCGCGGATATCGCCATGACCGCTCCTGTGGGTGCGGGACGGCCGGCTCAGCCTGCGGGAGGTGCCGGCGCACCGCGTCGCGGCCCTGCGCCTCTCTGGCTGGGCAGGCGAGGACACCGTGGCCGAGAACACGACGCGGCTGGCGGCGGCCCCGATGCAGAAGCAGGGTCTGGTCGCCGTGGGCGAGCCGGCGGTGGCGCGGTGCAACCCGCCCTGGACCCCGCCCTACCTCCGCTCGATCACCCTCTCGGCGTACTGACGGACCCGGGGCTCCAGGCCGTCGTCGTCTCGGATCTGCTCCAGCGCCGCCAGGCTCTCCTCCTCCTGGACGCCCCCGAGGGAGGAGACCGCCTCCAGGCGGGTGTTGATCTCCCCGTAGGGCGAGCTGGCGACGCTGGCGAGGTCGCTGACCGCCTCGGCCTCGCCGTAGAGCGCCATCGCGGCAATCTGCGAGAGGCCCGCGTCGTCGGCGCCCAGCGCTCGCACCAGCAGCTCGGCGTGGCCAGGGCCTTCCGAGCGCCCCAGGGCGCGCAGCGCCTCCTCCCGCAGCCGGAAGAGCTCGGCCTCCTCGTAGACCGCCCCGAGGGCGGCGACCGCCTCGGCCGAGGGGTTGCGGCCCAGGCCGGCGATCAGCACCAGCTTCTCGCGGGAGGCCTCGGTGGTGCGGATCCGGTCGAGGGTCGCGGCGACCACGGCGGCGTCGCCGGCGCCGATCCGGGCCGCGATGGCCTCGGCAGCTGCCGACCGCTGCCGCTTGAGGGCCTCGGTCTCCTCCGGGGTCAGGTATCCCCGGCGCTCACCGTAGAGCGCATCGAGCTCGACGACAGCCCGCTCCAGCTCGGCATCGCCGCCGGTGCGGGTGAGCACGGTCCGCCGGGCAGAGGGTGTGCCGGACCCGACCTCGGGGGGCTCGGGCTGGGAGAGCCACCAGCCCACCCCGGCCAGGAGGGGGAGGAGGGCGAGGGAGAGGGCAGCCAGGGGGAGGCGTCGCATCGGGTCGTCTCGTTTGGAGGGGAGAGAGGTCCCGCCCCGGCCTGAACCGGAGCGGGAGGGCACACGCTCAGTCCTCGGCGGGCTCGCTGCAGGTTCCGCCGTTGTCGTCTGCCGCGAGGCCCTCGTCCTCGTATTCGTCGCTGCCAGCATCCTCATCGAACTCGCGCAGGCGCCAGTTGACCTGGGTCAGGACCCCGCGGCGGCTGGTGGCGTCCTCGCGGACCAGGCTGCTGCACAGGGCCTCGCCGTCCACCACAGCGGTGGTGTCCGCGCCGCCGAAGCGGACCGCCAGGGCCACGCTGGCCTCGCCCTCGGGGGCGCTGGCCCCGGAGACCGGGACCTTCACGTCGTAGACGCCGCCCGCGTTGAACCAGACGCTCGTGGCGCTGCCGTCGTCAATCGCCTCCTGGCTGTAGAGCAGGTTGTCGAGGCCGTCGCTGGCGTCGCTGTCCTGGTACCAGGCCATGACGTTGCCGTCGCCAAGGCGGTCGCCGTTGTAGTGCAGGTCCAGGATGTGGTTGCGCTCCGTGCCGTGGCCCTGGCGCAGGGTCGAGACGTCGTAGGTCGATCGCACGATGAAGTCGCGGTAACGCTCCTCCAGGCAGGTGGTGGTGATGCCGGTCAAGGCGTCGGACTCCTCAACGCAGGACATCGTGTCGTCCTGCTCGATGCTCAGCAGGGGGACCCCGTCGACCGCGATGGTCAGCGGCATGACGGTGTGGCGGTTCCAGCGGATGCGCAGCAGGGTCTCGTCGGCCTGGATGAAGCGGGAGACGACCCAGCCGACGCTGCTCTCGCTGTCGTGCACATCGGGGAAGTCGGCCGCGCGGCGCGCGTCGTAGCGGCGGCTGTTCTTCCAGCGGAAGGAGGCCCGCTCGCGGCTGGACTCCCTCATCTCCCACTTCTCCTGGTTGTCGGCGCCCTCGCTGCCGTCGCGCACCTCGTAGACCAGGTCCTGGTCGTAGATGCTCGTGCCGGCCACGCTCACCGCCAGCTCGCCGACCGCCTCGCCCGAGACGCCGTCGCGGAAGTCCGGCGCCAGCAGGCCGCCACCAAGCTCCATCCGGCCGGTGATCTCGGCGTAGCCGGTGCCCCTGCTGTTCCACACCACATGGGCGCGCTCGCAGGTCATCCCGACATCCTCGACCAGGCAGTCGGTGATCCCATCGGCGTCGGCGTCGGTGTCGGCGCTGCCGCAGCCGCAGTCGCCGGGATCGGTCTTGGCCGGATCGGAGACGCACACGTCGTCGTTGTTGTCCACGCCGTCGCCGTCGAGGTCGGGGTCGCAGGCGTCGCCGAGGGCGTCCCCGTCGGTGTCACCCTGGTCGAGGTTCTCGGAGAGAGGGCAGTTGTCCTGGTGGTCGTCCAGGCCGTCGCCGTCCGTGTCGACGGTGTAGCCGTCCGTGCCGTCGAGCGGGTCGGTGCCGTAGGAGACCTCCACCCCGTCGTCGATCCCGTCGCCGTCGGTGTCCGCCAGGTCCGGGTCCGTGCCGAGGCGGGCCTCCGTCCAGGCGTCCAGCCCGTCGCCATCGTCGTCCAGCAGGCGGTCATCGAGGCCGTCCCCGTCGAGGTCCTCGAAGAGGCTGTCCCCCGCTTCAGTGCCGTCGGTGCCGTCGACCAGCTCCCGGTAGTCGTCGACGCCGTCGCCGTCGCTGTCCGCGAGGTCGGGGTCGGTCCCGGCCCGGGCCTCCTGCGCCGCCGAGATGCCGTCGCCGTCCGCGTCGGGATCGGCGCTGTCCAGAGGGTCGTTGGCGTTCGTGCCCAGCGCCAGCTCGTCGCCGTCCGAGACGCCGTCTCCGTCGCTGTCCGCGGAGAACGGGTCCGTGCCGTAGAGCTCGACCTCGTCAAAGTCGGCCACGCCGTCGCCGTCGGTGTCGTTGTACACGATCACCGTCGTGTGCCGAAGGCCGCTCAGGGTGACCTCGATCCCCGAGAGCTGGTCGAACGCCACCGGGAGGTTCTCCAGCGTGGTCGTGTAGCAGGTCCGGGTGTACTCGCGCCCCCGGTAGTACGAGGTGCAGGGGTAGCCGGAGCTGACGGGCGCGACGATCGTGTCGGTGACCGGGGTGAAGGAGTAGGCCACGTCGGCGCCGACATAGGCACCATTCCAGTAGGTCGCGCTAAAGTCGGTCTCGCCGTACCGGGCCACCCCGTTGCCGTAGAAGACCGTCCCGGGGGTGGCTTGCGCGTATTGGCTGCCCACGACGCGGGTGGTCACCTGCTGCGTGGCGGCGAACTCGTAGCCGTTGGTACGTCGGCAGTCGCTGTAGGTCTGGCAGCTCACATTCCAGCGGTTGGTGCCCGTGCAAAAGGTCTGCGGCTCGGTGTCGTAGACACACATCAGGCCGGCCGTGGTCGTGTAGATCGAGCCGTAGTCGTCCCGCTGGTTCCAGTCCGGCGACTCCGAGGTGGCCGTCGGCATCGAGAGCGAGATGCTCTTGGTCCCGCCGTGCAGGTCCACGCCGCCGATGGTGATGGCGGTGCCCCAGTGGTTGGTGACGATGTCGATCTGCGCGTCCGGCCCGAACTCGGCGCCCGCCGGGAAGTCCAGGGTCGCCAGCCCGCTGTCGCTCACGACGGTGAAGCTGCCGTCCTCGTTGATCGTGAAGTCGCCGCCCTCCATGCCGCTGGGGGCGTCGGGGCAGCCGTCGCTGTCCAGGTCCCAGGTGCCCGGGGCCAGCTCGGGGCAGGCATCCAGGGCGTTGGCGACAGCGCCAGCCCCGTCGCAAGCCAGGAAGCTGTTGGCCGGGTCGCCCAGTCCGTCTCCGTCCGTGTCGGCGTACCAGGGGGTGGGCTCGCCCACCCCGGGGTCGAGGGGGTCGCAGTCGTCGGCGTTGAGCAGGCCGTCGCCGTCGATGTCGTCGTCACAGCCGTCGGGCACCGAGTCCCCGTCGGCGTCCGCGGCGTCGTCGTAGCCCTCGCAGAGATCGTAGTCGTTGCGGACCCCGTCGCCGTCGTCGTCGATCATCGGGTCCGACAGGACCTCGAAGCCGTCGACCGTGCCCTCGTAGTAGCAAAGCACGGTGCCGGCGGCATCCGTGGACTGGTAGTAGAAGACCGCGCTCTCGACCCGCTGCCAGACGACCGAGCCTCCACCTGTGTGGATGTCGTCGCCGCCGCTGATGAAGTCTCCACCCGAGAAGACGATCCAGCCGTCTTCGCGCGAGCCGTCGTCCCCGTAGGTGGGCAGGTAGGGGCCCGCATAATCGCTGTCGGAGGTCCAGTTGTCGGTCAGGTCGATGCCGCCGGCGAAGCCCGCGTAGCTCCAGTCCAGGAAGCTCCAATCCGAGACCGCCTCGGGGAACCAGGCGTAGCTGTAGTCCTCGGTGTAGACCGTGGCCGTGCCCGTGGCGCCCTCGGTGTAGGCCGCCTCGCCGATGGCCTGGGTGCTGGCGCTCCAGTCGCCGGGGCCCGGGTCGCAGACCGCACCCAGTGCAGCGCTGACCAGCTCGGCGGTGCCGTAGAATCGGGTGTTGCGCCAGGACGCGGCGTCGTAGCAGCCGTCGCCGTCGTCGTCATAGCCGGTGGCGTCCTCGGAGGGGCAGCTGTCCACGACATCGGCCAGGCCGTCGTTGTCGTCGTCTTCGTCGGCGTTGTCGCCGATGCCGTCACCATCGGTGTCCTCCCACTCGGTCGGGTCGTAGGCGAAGGCATCGAACTCGTTGAGCACGCCGTCCCCATCGATGTCATCGTCGGCGTTGTCGCCGATGCCGTCTCCATCGAGGTCGTTGGTCTCGGTGGGGTCCAGGGGGAAGGCGTCGAAGGCGTCGATCGTACCGTCGTTGTCGTCGTCGTCGTCGCAGGCGTCGCCCAGTCCGTCGCCATCGGTGTCGACCTGGTCCGGATTGTAGATGTCCTCACAGTTGTCCTCGGACTCGCACCATCCGTCCTGATCGGCGTCGTTCTCGTCGTCGTCGGGACAGAGGTCGCAGGCGTCGGGGTACTCGTCGGCGTCGCTGTTCAGGCTGTCGTCGTAGCCCTCGCACTGGTCGAGCTGATCAGCCACGCCGTCGCCATCGCCGTCGCTGGTGTAGGCGGGGTCGGTGGGGAAGGCGTCCAGGTCGTCGCAGACCATGTCGCCGTCGAAATCGCCCACGTCGTCGTCGCCCAGACACACGTCGCAGACGTCGCCGTAGCCATCGAAGTCCGCGTCGGACTGGTCGTTGTTGTCGGTGACCGGACAGTTGTCGACGTCGCCGCACCAGCCGTCCAGGTCGACGTCGTTGAACTCGTCGTCGGGGCAGAGGTCGCAGGTGTCGGGTACGCCGTCGCTGTCGAAGTCCAGGGCGTCGTCGAAGCCCGGGCAGGCGTCGAGGCCATCGGGCACACCGTCGCCGTCGCTGTCCGGCGCGGTGGTGTCGAAGCCGACATAGGTGTAGCCGTCGGCCGCGTTGTAGAAGATGTGGTCGGCCGCGCTGAAGGCGCCGTACTCCGGGGGGACCGAGGCGACGAACAGGCTGGCGCCGTAGCGGCCCTCGAGCTCGGCCTCGTGATCACCACGCCAGCGCAGGATCCAGTCGAGCCCGGTCTGGGCGGTGCCGTCGAAGCTCAGCGACACGGTATTGAACCCGAAGGCGGCGGAGTCGCTGTCGCTGATCGTGAGGCCTTCGACCCGGGAATACTCCACTCCCGTCTCGTTGTCCGGACCCTGCCGGACGCTCAGGTTCAGGGACGCCCCCGTGATCCGGCCAAAGGTGTCCCCGCCGTGCAGCTCCGCCATCGAGCCGCCCGTGTGTGTGAGCTGAGCGAAGTCGAGGGAGCCGCCATTGCGAAGCATGCGGAGGGTGCTGTGCAAGCTCTCCAGGGTGCCGCCCGAGAGCACGAAGCCCCCGTCGTCGAGGGCCCGGTAGAAGCCCGCGGTGAGGGTGTTCACGACCTCGAGGTCCCGCTCCAGGGTGAAGGGGTTGGCCGGGCTCTTGCTGGGATTTAGCACCAGGCTCTTGACCACGCCGGAGCTGGCGGCGTCGTAGTTCACCGCATGGGCCGTGCCGACGACGACATCATCGTCGGCGCCCGGCACCCCAGCGCCCCCCCAGGTCGCCGGGTCAGACCAGTCCCCGCTCGCCGCCGAGGTGAAGGAGGCCGCCTGCGCGGTGCCGGTGGAGGCCTGGGCGGCGAGGGCCGCGACCACGATGAGCGAGGGTCCCAGGCCGTGACGGCAGAGAGGGGCGCGGGGGGACGGACGAGCAGACTTGCGCATCGTGGGGACTCCAGGTTGCTGAGGTCCCGACCGTAGCGCCGGCTCTCCGGCGGACACACGATACACTTGTACCAATCGAGAGATCACGCGGGCGGGACGCCGGTCCCGCCCGCGGGTCGCGTTAGCCGGACCCGATGGGAAACAGCTCTTCTTCGTCCACCCCGACGCTCGCGCCAGGGCGCCAGTGCGGCACCTGCACCTTGTGTTGCAAGCTGATCGCCGTCGTTGAGTTGGACAAGCCCGAGCAGGTCTGGTGTCCCCATTGCGTGAAGGGCGAGGGCTGCACAATCTACGCCGATCGCCCGCGCGTCTGCCGCGACTGGCACTGCGCCTGGCGGAGCTGGTCGGATGTGCCAGAGGAGTGGTTCCCACGCCGATCGGGGATCGTGCTGCGCGCCGACCCGGGGGGGATCACCGCCTTCGTCGATCCCGGGCGCCCGAGGGCCTGGAGGGCCGAGCCCTTCCACGCCACCCTGCGGCGGTGGGCGGCGCCGACCGCCGACCGGGGGTTCCAGGTCGTCCTGGTGCGTGTCGGCCAAGAGGCCTTCGCGGTGCTTCCCGACCGGGACGTGGCGCTCGGTCCCATGGGGGCTGGTGACCGCCTGGACGTACGATGCAACCGGGGACCGACGGGACCGGTCTACTCGGCCCGGGTCGCGCGCGGGTAGCATGGTAGAGGGCGAGAGTCGCTCGTCCTACAGCTCTTCGTCGTCGCTGTCCGTGGGTGCGTCGTCTTCGCACGAGTCCGTCGCCGTGCAGTAGTCCAACGGCGGCACGTTGCTATCGGTGATCAGGGGATCGGTGTCGTCGACGTCGTTGGCGTTGCCCACGAAGCCATCGGGCTGGTCGCAGGATTCTGCGGAGACGCCGGCGTCACCGAAGCCGTCGCCGTCGTCGTCGGCATACCAGGTGACCGGCGCCCAGTCGCCGTGACCGAAGTGCGCAGCCTCGGCGTTGACGCTGATGTTGAGCATCAGGACAGCGCCATCGTGACCCGCATGGCAGACGGAGACCTTGTCGCCGGCGATGGCCGAGGTGCTGGTGAAGGCCAGGGCGGCGAGAAGCAGAGTTCGGTTCGTCATGTTGGGCTCCCAGGAAGTTTGTTGGAAGAGGTCGGGTGATGAATACCCAGCCTCAGACGGTTGCTAATGGTGCCACCGCCGGCCGGCTGCGATACATTTGTACCAAGCGATGCCGTCCGGAGTCCCGTAGAGATTCCCGAGCACCTCGACGGGGCTTGCCCTGCGGCATAGCCGAGGACCATCTCCAGCTCTCACCCGACCCTGTCCTTCGGCGCGCTCTCGGTCGATCTCCAGACGGGCATCGCGACGAGGTGCGGGGTGTCCCGCGCGCTCCCAGGCAAGGAGCTGGCGGTGCTGCAGTACCTGGCGGAGCGGCCCGGGACGGTCGTGAGCCGGGACGAGCTGCTGCGGGAGGTGTGGGGGCACCGGGCCACGGTGGTGACCCGCGTGGTGGACCTGACCCTCTCCCGGCTGCGCGGGCGGATGGGACCCCAGCCCGCGGACGCCGTGCAGCTCACGACGGTCCACGGCGAGGGCTACGCGCTGGTCTTCCCCGCGGCTCCACCTGTCCGGCGCGAGCCCCTGGCCGATCAGGCCCGAGCGGGGTCGCTGGTCGGACGGGACGAGGACATGGCCTTCCTCGAAGGCTGGCTGGCCGGGTCCGAGGGCCGCTGGCTCAGCGTTGTCGGCCCTCCCGGCGTCGGCAAGTCGCGGCTGCTGGCCGAGCTGTCGGCCCGCACGGCCCACCCTGGCGGGGCAGGCTTCCCCGATGGCTCGACCCGGCTCGACCTCCGCTCCGTGCGAGAGGAGCAGGTCTTCATCGCCGCCTTCGCCCGGGCCGCCGGATTGCGTCTCGGGGGCCTCGGCGACGCCTTCGGGGGCTTCGGCCGGGCCCTGGTCGGCGCGCGGCGCCTCTTCATCCTCGACGACCTGGACACGGTGCGACAGGAGGCCCTGGCCCTCAGGCGGGCCTTCGAAGGCTGCCCGGGGGTCGTGGTGCTCTCCTCCAGCCGGCGGGCCCTGGGCTTCCCCGGCGAGGCCCTGCTGCGCCTCAACCCGCTCTCCAGCGAGGCGGCGGCGGCGCTCTTCGCCTCGCTCACCGATGGCGGGGCGGCGGACCTCGCCCCGGTCGGCGGGCTGCCGCTCGGCCTCGCTGATGGCCGCCGCCTTCCGGTCTGGCGTCCCGCTGCTGCCTCTCCCCAGCGAGCTGGGGCTGGCCTGCCAGACCAGCTGGGAGCGCCTCTCCGAGCCCGCCCGGACCCTGCTGGCCCGGCTGTCGGTATTGCAGGGAGGCTTCGACGACGCCGCCGCGGCCAGCGTCGCGGGCCCCGTTTCGGAGCTGCTGGACCGGCTGATCGACGGCAACCTCGTGGAGCTGCACCCCGGTCGGCCCGAAGGGACCGAGCTTCGACGGACCCGGCCCCGCGCCGGTCTCTACAGCCTGCACCCGGTCATCCGGGCCTTCGCGGCGGCGCGGCTCGCCGAGGCCGCCGACGCGGAGGAGGTCCACGAAGGTCACGCCGCCTGGGTCCTCGGGCGCTTCAGCCCCTGCATGCGCCTGCTGCGAGGCGCGCAGCGACGGGAGGCCTTCGAAGAGGTCCTCGACCTCCTGGGAGACATCGAGATCGCCTGGCAACGCGCCCTCCACGCCGGGGACGTCGCCCTGCTCGCCGCCGCCACCCCGGCGCTCCACCAGGTCCTGGCCTGGGCGGGCCTGTGGCAGGCGGGAGAGCGCTGGTTTCGCCTCGCCGACGAGGCGCCCTGGGGCCATCCCAGCGACACGGAGCGCGCGGTGTTTCGGATCGCCCGCGCCATGTGCCTGGGCAAGCTGGGAGAGGGGCAGCGGGCCTGGGATCTGCTGGAGGAGCCCCTCGCCCAAGGCGCTTTGCTGCCTGACCCCCTCCGTGTACAGCTCCACGAGGCCCGGATGCTCGTCGGCTTCGCGCTTCGATCGGACGAGGAGGTCTGCGCGGAAGGCGCGGCGGCCCTCAAGCTCTCGGCCGGCCTGCTCGACGCCCGGGAGCACAGCGCCCTGGCCATCGCCACCATGGGCTGCCGCCTGGGCCTGAATGTGCGCCCTCCCACCGTCGCCGAGGTGGACCTGGCGCTGTGTGAGGCGCAGTCTCTGGGAGATCCGGACCTCGTCGCATTGGCCCTCCGCACCCGAGGGGTCGCGGGTCTACGGGCCGAGCGCTATCCCGAAGCGCTCGAGGACCTGCACCGCGCCCGCGTGATGTACGAAGACGAAGGGGACGAGGCCCGGATGGTCGGGACGCTCTTCTGGGAGGTCAGCGCCGCCAACTTCGTCGGCCACACGGAGAGCGGAGAAGCGCTGGCCCAGCGGGCTGAGGCGCTGTTGGAGCAACAGGGATCGATCATGGCCCTGTGCCAGCTGAGGCGCAACATCGCCCTGGCCTGGGTGGAGCAGGGGCGCTTCGCAGAGGCCGAGACCCGGCTCCGCGCCTGCATCGAGACGGCCCGAGAGCAAGGCATGCGACGTTTGTACGCGCGCTGCCACGAGAGCCTCGCCCTGTGCCTGCTGTCGGCGGGCCGCCCGGACGAGGCGCTGCAGCTCGCCCAGCAGGCGGCCACCCTCCATGGCGGGACCTTCGTCCTGGACGGCCTGAGCGGGTGGATCGTAGCCATCGCACAGATCGACGATCCCGCTGCGATGCTCGCGTCGGCCCTGGAGGGGATTCGACAGTACGACGCAGCCCGCTCCCACACCCAGGGCCTCCGTGCGGACCTCGATCTCGCGGCCACGTGCGCCCGAGCCCGGCTTCCGGGCGGGCTCTCCCCCTGGCCGACCCTGCGTGCCCGCCTCGAAGCGGCCGAGGCCACCCCGGGCGCGCGGGGGTGGCGCTGTGGCTGGCCGCGCGGCATCTCGCCGAGCGCGCCCCCAATCGGCCGCCGCGCTGGTGGGCTATGCGCGCGCCCACGAGCCCTTCCGCGCCGCCACCCCCCAGGCCCTGGCCGCGCTGGTCGCGGATCTGGACCTGTCTCTCGGCACGCTCGCCTTCGAGGGGGCGCTCGCGCGGGGGGCGACGCTCGGTCGCGCCGCGCTGGTGGCTGAGATCGAGTAGGGGGGAGTTGCCAGCAGAACAGGAGCCCCCCATGCCCGGCCGCCCCCTGCTCGACGAATCCGACCTGGATCCCCACCTCCTTCGGCCCGATAATGCCCGCCGCCGCGCGGTCCTCCGCGAGACCCTCGCGCGCTTCGAGGCGCGGGGCGTTGGCACCTACCATCGACTGGCCGCAGCCAACCTTGCGCGCTGGCGCAGCGAAGCAGCGCCCCGCCAGGGCACAGGCCTCGACCTGCGCGTCCTGCCCGGCGACTGGGGCACGGTGGCCCAGACCGTCACGCGGGAGTGGGGCACGACCTTTGCCGTGCTGAATATGGCCAACGCCTATTGGCCGGGGGGCGGCTATGTCGAAGGCATGATCGCCCAAGAGGAGAACCTCTTCCGGCGCACCGACTGCCACTATGCGCTTCACGACGAGGATATTCGCCCCGACGATCCGAATCGCTACCGCGACGCCATGACGGCGCTGCTGAACGCAAGGCCGGGCCGCGTCTACCTCGACACAGGGGCGCCGCGGGTGTGCATCCGCGGCCCCGAGGACCGCTACCAGGACGACCTGGGCTACCCCTGGCTGGATGAGGCCGCGGTCTTCCCCTTCTACGAGCTCCGCGCGGCCGCAGTGAACCTCAACCGCTACCCCGGCTTTGACCCCAAGGAGATGGGCTGGCGGATCGCAGCCCAGCTCGACACGATGATCGTGGCGGGGCTGCGTCACGCGGTCCTGAGCGCATTCGGCTGCGGCGCCTTCGGCAACCCGGCCCACGAGGTGGCAGCACTCTATCGGGACGCCATCGCGTCCCGACAGGATCGATTCGATTGCATCGTATTCGCCATCTTTGACGCAGGCTATGGCGCAGACAACTTCAGTCCCTTTCGGCAGGTTCTGGTCGGCTGAGCGCCCAGAGCCGCATCCTCAGCCGCGTGGCCGCCGCGCAGACCAGGTGTAGGCCACCTGGGCCGTCTCGACACCTTCCACGTCCAGGCGCACGCGCACGTCGAAGTCCGCCTTGCCCGTGGCATCGTAGGCGCTGCGAACCGCGGCGGGGTCGCCCTCGAGCGTAGCGGTCGCCACCACATCGCCCGCCGCAGCCTTGGTGTGCCGCACGTCGGCGCTCTTGAGCGCGATGAAGATCCCCGGCAGCAGATCGGCGAAGAGGCTGAGCACCACGCCGCCCGACGCCGACTCGCCCAGCGTATAGACGGCCCCCGCGTGGGCGGTGCCCATGTGGTTGTGCACCTCGGGGCGGGAGGGCAGGGTGGCGGTGGCCACTCCGGGTCCGATGTGGTCGATGCGAATGCCGACGGTGCCGATGAAGGGCACGATTGAGGGCAGAATCTGCGTGAGGTCCATGGGGGCTCCGGGGTCGCGGGGGGGCGAGGCCTAACCCGCAGTGTGCCGGCAGAGAGGGGGAGCTGCTCTTCGCTGCCCGCTCTCCCCTTCCGATTCAGGACGCCGACGATCCAGCGCGCTGGCCGGTCAGGAAGCGGCCGCCCCGGGGCCGGCGCTCAGTGGTCCAGCCCGAAGATAAAGGCAGCGTCGAGCTTCTTGCTCGTGGGAATGATGTCGGTGCCGCCGTCGGGTCGGGCCCGGTAGATGTCGGTGGCCTGGGCCCAGTGCCAGCCGCAGCCCATGGCCTCCAGCAGCGGCGCCAGGGACTCAAGGGGTTTCCAGGCGGCCCGCACCAAGGCGCTGCGCGCGCGGTTGCGGCCATGAAAGATGAAGTTGTGGGTGTCCGGCAGCCAGTCCGCCCCCCCCGTCGCATAGGAGATGAACTGGCGGGCGCCGCTGCGGCGGCAGACCTCTGCCAGGTAGGCATCGTCCAAGAAGCCGTTCTCGCCGGGGGTCAACCAGCCTCCGGGGGGCGAGAAGGCGCAATAGACCGACAGGGCCCGCAGCTCCATGAGCTGCTGCTGGCTGCACAGGATCAGGTCCACCTTGCCCAGCTTGGCCACCAGGTCGTCCACCACGCCTTCGGTGAGGGGGGAGCTGCCATCGTTGGCCGGTCCGCTATCGGCCCAGACCAGCACGTTTCGCCCAGGCTGCGCCACAAGATAACAGTTGCGATCCAATCGAAGATCGCAGGGGTCCTCACCATGGAAGGGGATGGCCAGCACCGCGCCGCCGGGGATGGCAAAACCCTCGCCATGACCCAGCTCTCGGATGTCGGTGAAGCCCAGCCGCGTCAGGAAGGTGCGGTAGTCGAAGAAGAGGCCGCCCGCGCGCGCCTTGGGCACGATGATCGGCGTGTCCTTGGGGAAGGCCATCAGGGCGCGCTCGTCGAGGTGATCGTCGTGCTCGTGGGTGAAGAAGATGCCCGAGGGCCGCGGCAGGGTGCTCGCCCAGGGGGAGGGCAGGTCTGCATGGGCGGTCCACGGCATCAGGTAGGGGTCGAAGAGGAAGAACTCGTCGCCCGCACGCAACATAAGCGCCGCATGACCCAAATGAATCAGGTCGCCGTCCTGGGTGTGCCGCAGCCAGTGTTCCTGCACACTCGATCGCGCGCTATCCACCAGCATGTCCATGCGCGCCATATTGTCGAGCATGCGGGTCATGGCGCTCTGGGGCCCGGGGCCCCGGGCTGCGATCAGGCGGCGCAGCTCCCCGGCGCTGCGGCTTCCATCCAACAGGCCCACCAGCCAGCCGACCGCCCGGCTGTCCAGCGCTTGAAGCTCTCCCTGCCGCATGTCTCGGCTGCGTCCGTGAAAGAAGCCGATGCGGTCGAGCGCGCGGGGCGACCGGTAGTGGGGGTCCTTGCGGTAGCTCCAGTGAAAGCGGCCCCCGGCGTCGCGGTGGGCGGCGACATGGGCGGCGAGGTGGGGGCGGGTGGCCAGGATCTCGGCGTAGGCATCCTCCAAGAGGGGCGCCAGGCGAGGGTCGTCGTAGCGAATGCGGCCGGCGCTGACGTCGCCGATCAGGGCCTCCAGCTCGGAGCGCAGCAGGGCGCGCACATCGTTGAGCGCCGCTGAGACATCGCCATGAATGCCGGCTATCAGCTCGAAAGGGTGGGTGGGCGTCGAGCTGGCGAAGGTGAGCCAGCACCAGGGGGCCAGGCCCACGAAGCGGGCGTCGGGGAGGGTCGAGAAGGCTTCAGTCATGGGCAAAGCTGACGAGATCTGGCCGCCGAAGTCAAGGGGGCGGGCCCAGGTGGGCCGGCGCAGGCCCGCCGCCCGGCGTGCCGAGCCCGCCCCGTGCCATTAGGACGCGGCATGTCGATCTCCGACAGCGTCGAGCGCTTCCTCGCCACCGGCGAGCCGGATCCCGACTTCGGGGCCTGGCCCGGCACCCTCGCCCAACGGCGCCGAAAGGGCGGCGAGGCCCTGTCCCAGGTGCTCCGCCGCATCGTGGGCTGGCGGGCCAAGGGCGCGCCCCTGCCCCTGGACCGGGTGCCGCCCGATGCCACGGAGCGGGTGCGCCAGCGCATCCATCCGCTGGTGACGGGTCTCTTTGCCGAAGCACCGGCAGCGGTGCTCCTGCAGGCCCTGCCCCTGCGGGTGCAGATCGTGACGGTGCGCCGCTTTCAGGAGGGCTGCACCGACCTCCCCCTCTATGCACAATGGGCGCTGGCCAATATGTTGTTGGACGCCATGGGGGCGCCGCCGCTCTCCGACGACGCGCCGCAGCTGGATGGCTTCTGTGCGGCCGGCCGCGCCTGGGTGCTGCCCCGTGCCTTTGTCGAGACGGACCCGCGCGTTGACGTGCTGGTACACGAGGTGGCCCACCTGCTGCACGATCTGAGGCGGGGCGAGCTGGGTTGGACGCCCGCGGCGGGGCCCGTTCTTGCCGTGCCCGCCCGGCAGCGCGAGACCTGGGCCTATGCCTGCGAGATCTGGGCCTGGGCCACCCGAGGCGATCCAGACGCCGAAGCCCTCGCGGAGCGCGTGGCCCGGGCCGCCAGCGGGCGCGCCCACGACGATGCCCGGGTGGACGCCCCGCGGCTGCAGCGCCTGCTCTCTGCGGCGTTGGAGCAGCCAGAACAGGCCTGGCAGCGCATTCGCGAGGGCGTCGGCGCGGTCTTGCCGCCGGGCGCCTGAGCCGGGTCGCCGCCCCATGGCAGGATGCAGGGCCAGCCCCCGGAGCACCCATGCCTGTCGCCTTTGCCGAGATCTACGCCCGCGCGGTGGCGCGCCATGGAGAGGCGGCCCTGGCAGCGCGCCTGCCCCAGGTGCACGACGCCGCGGGCCTCGCCGCGGTGCCCGACCACCGCTACCTGGCGGCCATGACCCGCGGGGTCTTTCAGGCCGGCTTTGTCTGGCGGGTGATTGAGATGAAATGGCCCGGCTTCGAGGCGGCCTTTCGCGGCTTCGAGCCCCGCGCCATCCTGGACCTCGGCCCAGCGGACCTGGCCGCCTTGCGGCAGGACAGCGGCATCGTGCGAAACGGCCAGAAGATCGACGCCACGCTGCACAACGCCGCATGGGTGGCCGCAGTCACGGACGAGGCGGGGGGCTTTGGACGCTGGCTGGCCCACTTCGGCCAGGGCCCCGTCATCGACCTGTGGGCCGCCCTCAAGCGCGACGGGGCCCGGCTGGGTGGCGACACGGGCCCCCGCTTCCTGCGCGCGGTGGGCTGCGACAGCTTCATCCTCACCGACGATGTGCGCGCCGCCCTGGAAGGCGCGGGGGTGGCGGTGGGCAAGGGCAGCAGCCAGTCGGCCTGGAGGGCAGCGCAGGCGGCCTTTTCGGAGTGGCAGCAGCAGACGGGCCTTCCCCTGGCCCAGCTCAGCGTGATCGCCGCAAGCAGCGTCGGGCGCGTCTATGCACCCGAGTCTGCTCCCGAATCCGCACACGAGTCTGCACCCTCGGATTGATCCCGGAGCGTCGATGTCCCGCAGCCTGCACATCTACCTGGACGAGGCCGACCGGCTGCATGCCGGCCGCCGGATCCAGCTGGTGGGAGCCATTGTCACCCCCGCGCCCATCGCCTGGACCCGCGACGAGTGGTATGCCGAGATCCTGCGTTATCCCCACGCAACGGAGGGCCGCAAAGAGCGCCGCACGCGCAAGGGGCTGCTCGGCGAAGCGGCCT
The DNA here is from genome assembly GCA_018401435.1 of Deltaproteobacteria bacterium. Taxonomy (GTDB): domain Bacteria; phylum Myxococcota_A; class UBA796; order UBA796; family UBA2385; genus M30B51. The sequence goes on from JAGYJW010000008.1 coordinate 56,919, forward strand.
GGACCGCTCTGTCGGAGGGTCGGCTGAAGGGGGCCACCGTGGTGCTGCTGGGTGGCGAGCGGCAGGCGGTGGATGGCCTCACCGCAGCCGGCGCCTGGGAGGTCAGCGTGGCGGCGACCCTGGCGTGGATCGTGCTGCACCACCGGCTCACCGATGAAGACAGCCTGGTCCTGCACCCGGATCGGCGGGGGGCCAGCAGCGACGCCCTGGCCGCCTTGCTGCAAGGTGTCGAATCAGCCTTGCGTTGGGCAGTACCGGGGGGTCGCATGCCGGGCATCGACGCTCAACCCTGGGCCAAAGACCCCAACGACCTCATCGGCGTGAGCCTCGCCGACCTCATCCTCTGGAATGTGGCGAGACGGGTGGCGGACACCGAGGGGCCCTGGGTGGACGCGGCCCGCGGCGCCTTCACCGATATGGGCATGACGGCCGTGGCCCAGCTGGTGGAGGTGCCCGCCCTGCACGATCCCGAGTCTCTGCAGGCCTGGGTCTCCCTGGCTGCGGGTCGCTTGGACCGCGTAGATTGGGCGCGGGCCTGCATCGACCCCATCCCCGACCTGGCTCGGCTGGTCCAGCACGGCCTGGACCGCATCCCGGCCGAGGAGCGCCCCGCCCAGCTGGCTTCTGCCCTGGCCCAGCTCGCGCCTTATGCCGAGGACCCCCGCCTGGCGCGCCAGCTGGGCCTGACCCCCGCGCTGCTGTGCGAGGCCTTGGAGGGCCTGGCAGCGGCCATTGACGCCTTGGGGGAGGGCGCGCTGCTGCGGTCCCTGCGTCGGCGGCAGGCCTACCTCAGCTTGCGGGCCCGCTCGCACCTGGGTGAGGCCGATCAGGCCCTCGCAGCCTGGGATCGCTGGTCGGCGACCTTCCAAGACAAGCCCCTCGACCCGGTGCTGCTCAACGAGCGCTTGGATGGCATGAACGCGCGGGCGGTGGTGCTCTCGGATCTGGAACTCTGGGACGAGGTGGAGGAGACCCTGGCAGAGGAGCTGGCGTCGATTGCGCGCTACCTGGGTGCATTCGAGCGGGTGCCCGCCAAGGGCAAGGCCCTGGGCGCGCTCTACCAGGCGCGCATCCTGTCGAGACGGCAGCTGGAGACGGTGCCCAAGCTCATCGCGGCATCGGCGGCAGAGTTCGACCTGCCTGCGGACTGGTCCTGGGGGTGGACCTGGACGCTGGTGGGCCTGGGCCGCGGCATGCCGGACCCCGACCCGCTGAACACGCTGCTCGGCACCTTGAGCCGGGCCCGCGACCACGGCATGACCCTGTCGTCGGGCAACAACCCCTACCTGCTCTGGGGCGTGGTGGAGGCCCTGGCCCGACCCGGCGGCATGGGCGATCTGCCGCCCGGCTTGTTGGAGACCGTCGAGACGCAGGTGATGGCGCGGCTGCACACGCCGCTGGACCACCGCCGGCGCACCCCCCTGCTGGGCCTGACCCTGCGCGCCTGGGCGCGGGTGAAGCAGGACGAGGGGCTATTCGAGGCGGCGTTGCAAGGCGTCAGCCTGAGGGTGAGCGCGCTGCGGAACGGCGATCTCATGCCGCGAACCGGCCTGCGCACCCTGGCCGCCTGGGTGGCGACCTGCCCGGGTCCGCGCGCCCTCTCGGCACTGACCGAAGCAAGGCAGGAGATCGGCGAGACGCTGGATCGCTTGCCTGTCCGGGACGAGCTTCGGGGCGTGCGCGCGGCCCTGCAAGGCTTCCTCGATTTCGACGCGGCGGTGCCGGGTGCGGCCGAGGCCTGGCTTGCGAAGGGCGGTTATTGAGGCCAGCGCTTCTGGCCGGGATCGCCGGGGACCGACAGGATAGCCTCGTTCTGGCTCGCAACCGGAACCCGATGCCCTCCCTGTCCCCACCTCGCTTCTCTGCCGGGCTCAGCCTGCTGCTGTGCTGCCTGCTGGCCTTGGCCTGCCCCCCCCGACCCGGCGACGACCAGCTGGTCGAGGCCGCCGATGGCCCGAGCGCCTCGGACGCGCAGGGGGATGGCGCGGTGGACCCCTGCGAGGCCATCGGCGACGCCGATGGCGACGGCGTCTGTGATGACGACGACCGCTGCCCGATGGGGGATGACCGCAGCGACAGCGACGGGGACGGGGTGGCGGACGCCTGCGACCCCTGCCCGGCCGACTCCCCCGACGACAGCGACGGAGACGGCGTCTGCGACCGGCAAGACGCCTGCCCCGGCGCCAACGACCAGCAGGATGCCGACTCCGACGGCATCCCCGACGCCTGCGCCCCCTGCGCCGACGGCAGCGCGGGCGAAGCCTTCTCCGGGGGCATGGCGGGTTGCCCGGGCCGGGTCGAAGCACGAGACCGCGCCAGCCTCTGCGGGCCCCGCTTCTCGGTCTGCTCGGCCGCCACCTGGGTGGCGCGGCGAGACGGCGCCGTGCCCGAAGCGCACTACTGGACCGACGACTTGCTGCGCTATGACTACGAGTCGCTGAGCGGCGAGGGCTACTTGTGCAGCGTGTCGACCGAGGGCGCCTTTGCCTGCCCCGAAGACAACCCCATGAAGGTCTGCGCCTCCGAATCCGACGCCCTGGGCAATCGCTGCTATGGCTTGAATTGCGGCTTCCGCTCCTTCGAACCCAACGAATACTTCGGCGGCTGCGACGTGGACACCGATACTGCAGGGAGCTTGTGTTGTCCTCTCTGACAATTCGCCGCCTCTTGCCCACCCTCGTCCTGGGGCTGCTGCTGGCCTGTCCGCCCGCGCCGGGGCCGCCGGCCGCGGCGGATGCTACGGGCGAGCCCCCCGATGCGACAGGATGCGCCGAGCGCGGAGATGCCGACGGCGACGGAGTCTGCGACGACGAGGACCTCTGCCCGGCCGGCCCGGACGCCTCCGACGCCGACGGGGATGGCCTGGCCGACGCCTGCGACCCCTGCCCGGTGGACCCCGACAACGACAGCGATGGGGATGGCAGCTGCGACAGCCAGGATCTCTGCCCCGGCTTTGACGATGCCGACGACAGGGATGGCGACGGCATTCCCGCAGGCTGCGAGGCCTGCGCGGACGAGGGGGAGGAGGACGTCTTCTCGCCGAGCCTGGCGGGCTGCGCCGGCACGGTCACCTGGGACTCCCGCAGCCGACTCTGCGGCCCCGGGCGGGTGGTCTGCAGCGCGGCCCGCTGGGTCGCCGAGCGCGGCGGCGCGACCCCCACCCACAACTACTGGACCGACGACGATCTGGGCTACGACGATGGGCTGGTAGACGGCGCCTTCGCTTGCCTCGCGACAGAGAGCGGCGGCGCCACCTGCCCTGGCGAACCCATGCGGGTCTGCGCGGGCCGAAGCGACCCCCTCGGCAACCGCTGCGGCTGGACGGATTGCGGCTACCGAAGCCTGCGCCCCTCCGAGCACCTGGGGGGCTGCGCCAGCAACCCCACCGCGGGCAGCCTGTGTTGCACCCCATGAGTCTGCGCGTGTGCATCGGGGTGCTGGGCGCCATCGCCCTGCTGTCTCTGCCGCAGGCAGCCCGGGCCGAGTGCTTGGAGCGTTGGACCCGGGCGCGCCTGGAGCGACAGCTGAGCTTGGCCGAAGCGGCGCTGGCCGGCGAGGACCGCCGCGAGCAGCGGCGCCTCATGGACGAGCTGGCGGCGGAGCTGCCCTGCACCGCCGAGATCCTGCCCCCGGCCCTGGCGGCGCGGCTGCACCGGGTTCAGGGCCTCGCGGCCGCGCGCCTGCGACGCGACGCGACGGCGGCCCGGGGCGCCTTGCCGCCGCCGCGCGCTTGGAGCCCACGCCCCCGCCGGGCCTGCTGCAGGAGGGCGAGCAGGCCTGGTACCAGGCGCCTGCGTCCGTCGAAGGCCTGCAGCTGCCCCGCGCCACAGGCACGACCTGGTTCGTCGATGGGCAACAAGCCGACAGCCGGGGGGCGGGTGCCGCGGCCCTGTTGCAAGGCAGCGCCCCATCGGGCGCGGTCTGCCGCACGGCCTATCTATGGACCGCGACCGACATCGCCCCGCCTTGCGGCGCCGAAGGCCTGGCGACCGCGCCAGCCCCCCGAGCGGAGTGGCCCCTCTCGGGGGCGCGGGCGCAGCTGCTGGCTGGGGTGGGCGCGGCCGCCCTGGTGACGGGGGCGCCTTCTATGGGGGGGCCTGGATCCGCGCCTCGCAGTACCGGGGCCCGGATGGCGCGCCCCTCTACAGCCAGCAATATTATGAAGACACGCTGCGCCCCTGGGCCGCGGGCGGCGGAATCACGGCCCTGGCCGGCCTGGGCGCCTTGGGGGGCGGCATCTTGTGGGCCGCGACGGGCAGCAACCAGCGCCCCTTGCTGCAACTCTCGGCCTCCTTCTGATCCAACAGCGCGGCACCCACACAAGCCGCAACGCGTTGCAACCCGCCGGGTTCCCTCACTTCAGGGCGTCCATGCCCTCCTTGGCCGAGGCGTGATCGGGCACGAGGTGGAGGACCTCGCCAAAGCTCCTCGCCGCCGCCGCCTTCTCGCCCAGCTTGAGCTGCGCCCAACCCAAGCCCGTGCGCATGTCGGCGTCGCCAGGGTAGGCGACCACCAGCTCGGCATAGACCACCCGGGCCTCGGCGTGTTTGCCTGCGCTATACAGGCTGTAGGCCAGACGACTCTGCGCGAGGTAGTTGCCCGGCGCCGACGTCAGGACCCGCCGCGCCTCGTCCTCGGCCTCTCCCCACCGCCGCAAGGCCATCAGGGGCAGGCTGAGGCCCAGACGCGCTTCGATGGCCTGGGGATCCGCCTCGATGGCCCGGCGATAGGACGCGACCGACTCGTCATATCGGCCCAGCAGGTAGAGCAGCCAGCCGCGCCGCAGCGGCAGCAGATAGGCGTCGGCGCCAGCAGCCGGCAGTCCTTCGAGCTGCTTCAAGGCCCGCTCATAGTTGTAGGCGGCCTCGAAGGCGTAGCTCTCCTGGTAGCGGTCGGCGGTCGGGTCGGCGGCCGGGTCGGCCGCCAGGGGCCGCAGGGGCCCCCAAGGCCCAAGACAAGGAGAGGATGCCGAGAGGGCGCGACAGGGAGAGCGATCGATTCATGGCATCTGTCCGGGAATTCGGGCGCTGAGGCCCAGATTGATGCTGTGCAGGCTGGCGGCACCGTCGAGGGTGGCGGAGACCGCGGGCAGGCGCAAGCCGGTGTAGCGAGCCTGCAACCAGAGGGTGCGGGTGAGCTGCAGGCCGACGCCGGCGTCCACCGCGCCTTGGATGCGTCGGTTGAGCGGCCAGGCGATGCGGTCGGCCAGCTGTATGGGGCGCAGCTCCGGGCCCAGGCGCCCGGTCCAGGTCGCGCCGAGCCGGCCCCGGTGGACGCGGGCCCCCACCTGGCCGCTGAGCTGCAGCCGCCCGTCCGCGGCGGGATCCACCGCCGTCGGGGCCGAGAGGGCCAGGACATCGCCCTGCTCCCAGGCAAAGGCGCCGAGACGGAGGCCGGCATCCACGTCCAGCCAGGGGGTGGTGGGCAACCGCAGCCCGGCTTCGGCCTGCCAGGCCTGCCCGTCGTCATAGGCGCTGAGTGCTGCCGAGAGCCTCACTGTGGGCCAATTCCCGGCCTGGAGCGCGAGCCCGGCATGCCGCGCGGTGGACAGCTCCCCTTCGGCCAGCGGGCCGGGGCCCTGGTGCCCGCCCGGACCCGGCGGGGGACCCGGCAGGTCGGTCCAGCTGCCGCCCAGGACCAGGGTGGCAACGCTGTGGCCCTTGCGCAGGCCCAGCCCGGTCCACAGCTCTTGCCAGCTGCCCTGTGCAGTGGTGACGCCATCGCCGAGGTCCAGGCGACCCAACCGACCCACCCCGTCGATATCCAGCCGGTCCCCGATGCTGCCGCCGAGGGCGAGGCCCGAGAGCCTGCTCCCCGACACTCGGCTGCTGCCCGGATAGGCTTGCAGGCCACCCCAGAGCGCGGCCCAGGCGAGAGGCTTCGGGGCGACGGTGCTGCGGCCCGTCTCTGCGCATGGGTGGTCCGTGTCGTCAAAGAGCCGCAAGGCGCCGCGGCTGTCGCCCACCCGCCACCGGCTCCAGGCCAGCTCGCAGCGGCTGTAGGGGTCGGTTGGGTCCAATGCGAAGCCTTGTCGTGCGGCCTTGTGGGCCTGCGCCCAAGCGTGGGCCTCGCTCTCTGCACCCACCGGTCGACGCAGGGCCTCCGCCCGCAGCTGCCAGGCATAGGGCAGCTCCGGCGCGTGCTGCACCGCCGCCGCCGAGGCCGCCCGCGCCAGGGACCGGTCATCGTCGGCCAGGGCCACCCGCGCCTGGCCCAGCTGCGATTCGACGCTGCCCCCCGACAGCCTCGCTGCCTGGGCCCAGGCCGCGGCCGCCTCGTCCCAAGCCTGCTCGCCCTCGGCCAGCCGGGCCAAGGCCACCCACGCGCCATAGTCTTCGGGAAAGCGCTGCGTGTCTGCACGCGCCGCCTCCAGCGGGGTGGCCGCCCATGCAGCATCCGACAGGAGCAACAGAAGACCCGAAAGAAGGAGGATGGAGGGGGTCAGCAGGGCGTGCATTCCACCTCCCAGACCCGCTCGTCGAGGTGGATGTGCAGATAGAGCCCACCCTCGATCGGCCTCAACAGCGCCAGGGTGCGCAGGCCCGGCGCTTCGCCCCGGATGACGCGGTCGCCGCCCTCGTCATCAGCCTGGTAGTGGACGGGCGCATCACCCGGCGGCCGAAGCAGGGACATCAGGTCGAGGAGCGGATCCAGCGCGCTGCCCCGCAGGCGGCGGCCGTCGAGGTGGTCGGTCCAGGACAGGGGGCCCGCGACAAAGGGCAGCCGCGGCAAGGCCAGGTAGAGGGCAAAGAGCCCACCCCGACGGGGACCCTGGTGGTCATAGGCGATGAAGCGCCCCGCCCCATGGTCGAAATGCAGCCGCGCCCCCGTCTCTTCATCCACCAGAGAGCGAGCGCCCAGGGCGTCCACCTCGGAGCGCACCCGCTGGGTGCAGACCCGTCCGTCCTCGGTGCAGACCATGCGAATCCGGCTGCCGGGAGCCAGCCGCAGGGCCCCTTCGATTGCGGCATCCACCGGCGGGTGGCGGACCGCCTCGCCCGCGACCGGCAGGGCCGCCGCCTCGATCCTGCAAGCGCCAGCCCCCTCTCTGCAAATTTCACTAAAGACAAGGGGCAAGGTTGCGTCTCCCACCGTTGCCGTGGCCTGGAGCTGGACGTGCAGGTGGGGCAGGGGCGCCCGCCCCGAGGCGCCGCAGCGGGCGAGCACCTGTCCGGCCTGCACCCGATCGCCTGGCTTCACCCGAATGGAGCGGGGCTGGAGGTGGGCCAGCATGCTGAAGAGCCCCGGCCCATGCTCCACCAGCACGAGGTTGCCCCAGGCGTTTCGCGTGTCCAGCTCGCCGGGCGTGTTGTCCGCCAGCCCATCCACCACCTGCGCCACTGTACCCGCCGCCAGGGCCAGAACCGGCTGACCATAGCAGTGGTAGTCCGTCACCTGGTCGCCCCGCCCCTGGTGCTTGCTCCCGTCGGGGCCGAAGATCTCGAAGTCCAGGCCATGTCGCCAGGCCCCCTGGTGGGTGTGGGGGCCGTCGTTGCCTTGGGTGCAGGTCCAGACCCCATCAAATGGAAGCCGCAACGGAAGGCGCGACGCGCCCGGAAAGCGGCGTTGGGCGTTTCGGTGCCGGTGCAGCGTGTCCTCGGGGTTGAAGCCAGCCCACAACACCGGCCTCGGCGCGCGATCCGGCCCCCGCAAGCTCAAGGCATAGACCGTAGACAGGGCCGCGAGGTTGAAGGGCAGGCTGAGCAGGGGCAGCCCCACGCTGGCCCCAACCGCGCCCAGGCCCACGGCGAGCAGGCCCGCGCCCAGGCTGCCCAGCAGGGCCACGAGCAGAGACGCGCGCCCCGGAAGATAGAAGATGCCGCCCAGGGCGATGGGCGTAAAGAGGAAGGAGAAGCTGAGGGTCTGGCGATCCAGCCCCAGGGGCAGGTCAACCAGCGCCGCGTCGAAGAGTGCCCAACACAACAGGCCCAGCGCCCCATGCACCAAGGCGATCCGGCTCCAGGTCGCGACGGCCAACAGCACCAGCAGGCCCGCGATGGGGTGGGGCACCGCCACCACCGCGCCCAGGCGCGACAGGGGGGCCAGCACGTCGAAGGAGGGCAGCGCCAGCAGGCCAGCGGGCTGGCCCCGCCAATGCACCCCCCCCACATAGGGCACCGCCGCCAGCAGCACCCAGCTGGCCGCCACAAAGGGCAGGGACAAGGCCGGCAGGCGCAGGTGCAGGCGCAGCAGGCCGCCCAGGGCCGTCTGTACGATCAGCAGCACCACCAGGCCCAGCGCCAGCAGCGCATAGAGGGGCAAGCTGGCCTCCACCGTCGCCCCCAGGACCAGCCCCACCAGCAGGCCGTTGTAGCCCAGCAGCCCCTCTCGAATCTGCGCCTTGTCCAGCCCGAGCGCGAGGGCCAGGCCCAGGCTGCCCACCGCGCCGAAGAGCCCAGCCAGACCCACGGCGGGGGCGACGAAGGTGGCCGACAGCAGCAGGGCGCCGCTCAGGCGGGACCGGGAGAAGGAGACCTGCCCATAGCTGCGCAGGATGGCGTCCAGGGCGAAGCTCACCCGATCACTCCCCACCGATCCACTCCGGCACCGTCTCGCCCGCCACCAGGTCATCCAGCGTCTCTGCACGTCGAATGAGCCCATGGCGTCCATCTCGGCTGATCATGACCACCGCCGGCCGCAGCTCGATGAATTGCATGCTCTGGGTCACATTGTAGGCGCCCACCGGGTGAACCAGCACGCGGCTGCCGGGCGCGAGGGGTGGCAGCATGATGTGGTCCCGCACGACGTCGATATTCATGCAGAGAGGTCCAAAGAGCACGGTGGCTTCGGCGGTGCCGCGGGGCGCGGAGGTGGGCGTGATGTCGTGGCGGTACCAGTAGCTGGTAAAGAGCACATTCACGCCAGCGTCGATGATCACGGCCCGCCGGCCATCCGAGAGCCGCTTGTTGGCGATCACGGTGCTGACCAGGGTGCCTGCCTCGTCCACCAAGGCCCGCCCGGTCTCGAGGGTGAGGGTGGGAAGGTCGGCGGGGTCGCAGCGCAGCCCCGACAGGCCCTCGGTGATGGCTTCGGCAAATTGGGCGAGGGTGGGGGTCACCTGCTCGCTGGGCAGCACCTGGCCCTTCAGCCGGGCCGTGCTCGCAAAGCCGCCCCCCAGGTCGATGCTGCGAATCCCGATGCCCAGGTCCTCCCGCAGGCGGTTGGCGAATGCCGCCAGCTTGCTGGCGCCCTCCTTGTAGACCTCTGGATCGAGGATGAAGGTGCCCAGGTGACAATGCAAGCCTGTCAGCGCGAGCTGGCCCCCCGCCAACAGGCGGCGCACGGCGTCCCAGGCCTGCCCCGAATCCAGGTTGAAGCCGAAGCGGTCCCAGCGTGGCAAGGTACCGGCCTGCATATTGACCCGGATGCCGACCTCGGGCACACGTCCCAGCTCCCGCGCCACGGCTTCGGCCATGGACAGCTCTTCGAAGTGGTCGAGGTTCACGGTGACGCCGGTGAGAAAGGCGTCGCGGAGGTCGGCCCGGGTCTTGGCGGGCCCATTGAAGACGATGCGACGATTCGCCACGCCGTTGCGACGGGCCTTGGCCACCTCCATACCCGAGACCGCCTCGGCAAAGGCGCCTTCTCGGTGGTAGACCCGGCAGACGGCGTCGAGGTAGCAGGTCTTGTAGCTCCAGGCGAGCTGCACCCGCGGCCACCGCGCAGACAGGGCGTCATTCAGCGCATGGAATTTGTCCACGAGGCAACGCTCGCTGTAGACGAAGAGCGGCGAGCCATAGGCGGCCACCAGCTCCTCGACCGGCACGCCGTCGATGTGGCTCTGGGGGCGAAGGGCCGGCACCCCCCCCATCTTGTTCATCGTGCCGGCGCGGTGGCGCAACAAGCTGGGCCGCTCGTAGGGGGGCCTGGTCGGGCCTTCGGTCATGGGGCGCTTCCCTTGGGGCTTGCGTGAATCTCGCCCGTGGTCGCGATGCTCGCGAGGTCCTGGATGTCGATCATCTGGTCGATGGAGATGCGCACGAAGGCCTTTCCGGCCACATCGGGGCCCAGGTCAGGGGCCTGGCCCATGGCCATGCGGGCCACGCCCAGGGGCAGGTTGCATCCGGCAGCCTGGCACAGGTCCACCCAAGCCGGAAAGCGTGGGTTGATCTCGAGCAGGTGAAAGCGGTCGTCGGCCTCTTTGCGCAGCTCCACCTCCAGGGGCCCCTTCCAACTCAAGCGGCGCAGGATGCGACGGGTCAGGTCCAAGGCGCCGGGGTCCTTGACGCTCACGCCGGCCCAGCCCTTGCCGATATCGGTGATCATCAGCTTCTTCATGGTGACTGCGCCCACCAGGCCGCCCCTCCCATCGCCCACCGCGCAGACCACGACCTCGTCGCCTTCGACGAATTCCTGGGCGATGATGGGCAGGCCCCACTTGCTGGCCAGCTTGTGAAAGGCGCCGATGGCCTCGTCCAAGCTGTGGCAGACCTGGGCCCCATAATAGGCGCCCTTGACCACCAGCGGGCTGCCCAGCTCCTTGAAAGCATCGGCCAATGCGTCGGTTTCAACCACAACACGAGAGCGTGGCACCGGGATGTCCCCCCCGGCGGACAGCGTGTGCAGCACGGCCTTGGCCCGGCCGTCAAAGGCAGCCTTGTCCGGCAACAGCACCGATACCCCGATGGCCCCCAGCGCGGCCTCTTGGCCAATGAAGGCCGGCAGCTCCAGGTCGAGGTTGGGGATCAGCACGAAGGGGCCCATCTGCTGGGCCACATAGGCCAGGCGGTCGAAGGTGGTCTGCCGCCCGGAGGTGGCGTAGGGCAAGATGTAGCAGGCGTCGAAGAGGCCCTGGGTGAAGAGGCCCGGATCGAAGGCGTCATAGGCCAGGCCGAGGATGCGCCCCTGGAAGTCGGGATCGGCGCGCAGGGCGCGGGCCACCGCCACGCCGGGACCGGGGTTGTCCGTGGCGTTGAGGGCGGTGATCGCGACCGTGTGCGTGAAAGCCGCCATGCTCAGGCCAGCTCGAAGCTGCGTTCCAGCAGGCCTTCGTCTTGGAGCACCCGAACGAATTCCAGCACATCCCGGGCCAGATCGACCGTGTCGGTCAGGCCGAAGCGGGCGGACAGCAGGGCCACCAGCGCGTCCAGGCCCTTTCCGTCGGCGATGCCCTCCAGCAGGGCCAAGGCGGTGGCATTGGCCGTGAAGGCGGCCCCCGCGATGGGGTCGAAGACGAAGCCCGAGGGGCTGACCGCGAGCTGCTGCAGGTGGGGGGGCATGATCTGGCTCCTGGCGCGACCCTCTTCTTGGTATGCCAGCTCATGGCGCGCCACCGTGGGCATTGCGATCGGGATCGTGAGCGTCTGTAATGGCGGGGCTATGGAAGCACACCCCCGCCACCGGAGACCGCCATGGCCCTCGACCCCACCCTCGCCCACACCTGGCTGCAGACCGCCCTGGCCGAGGCCCGCACCGGCCTCGCCGAGGGGGGCGTGCCCGTGGGTGCTGCCCTCTTTCACCGCGACGGGCGCCTGCTGGGCCAGGGCCGCAACCGGCGGGTGCAGGAGTCCGACCCCACGATTCATGGCGAGACGGACGCCTTTCGCAAGGCGGGGCGGCAGCGGGGCTACAGGCAGACCGTGATGGTGACCACCCTCAGCCCCTGCTGGTATTGCTCGGGGCTGATCCGCCAGTTTGATATTGGCGCGGTGGTGGTGGGCGAGCGCCGCAACTTTACGGCCGACCTGGACTGGCTGCGCGGGGCCGGGGTGGAGGTGCTGGACCTCGACGACGCTGAATGCATCGCCATGATGCGCGACTTCATCGCCGCGCGCCCGGATCTCTGGCTGGAAGACATCGGCGAATAGTCGGCTTCGTCACTGTCTATTCGCAGAAGGGGCCCTCCCAGGCGAACTGGTTGTTGGTCTCGCTGCACTCGACGAACTCGCCCACGCCCGCGCCGTCGTCGTCGGCCACCAGCAGCAGGCTGCTCGCGCCGTCCAAGGCGTCGGCGGGCACCTCGATCAGGACGCCTTCGGTGGTCCAGCCCGAAGGCACGCCCAGGGTGTAGCGGGTGGACTGCACGCGCTCCAGGGTGCCGTCCACCTCGGCATAGAGCGTCATCCAGACCGGCTCGGTGAGGTCTTCGGGCGCCGTGTTCAGCAGGCGCACCATCACCGTCACCCGCCCGGTGGCGCAGTCATCGGTGCAGACATTGGCGATCTCGGCCTGGATGTCCAGACCCACCGACTCGGGGTCGCTGCCCATGGCCGAGTGCCAGGTGTTGTGGGTGGTGAAGCCGGGAACAGCCGTCGTGGGCACGGTCAGGTCGTCGTTGATATTGGTGATGTCGTAGGCGTGCTGGTTCCAGAGCTTACGGGCCGGGCGCCAGGAGTGGTTGCGGTCGCCAAAGGCCGAGATCGCAGAACCGAAGCTGTTGTGGCAGACGATGATTTCGGCCTCGCCGTCGGCGTCCACATCGGCCACCGTCGGGTAGTCCATCATGGTGTTGCTGCCGTGCTCGGTGTTGTAGAACTTCACCGCGCCGGTCTGCCCGTCAAAGACGACCATCTGCACCTCGTCGATATAGACCACCTCCAAGATGCCGTCGCCTTCGAAGTCGAAGAAGCTCGCGCCGGTGGCGCCCGATTCATCGGTAACGCTGGCCCGCCAGTAGACGCTTCCATTGGCATGAAATACCACCAGCTCGTTGCCGCCGGCGGTCACCAGCTCGGGGAGGCCGTCGCCGTCGAGATCGGCGATGGCGACCGGCGAGAGGATGTTGGCGGTGGGCAGCTCGATGGGCCCCCACATCACCGTGCCATCGGTATCGACCGCCCGGATTGTGTTGTAGGTGGTGGCGACGAACTCGCCCTCGGGATCGCCATCGAGGTTGGCGACGCCGATCATGCCGTCATCGGCGGAGGGGTCGTGCCAGATCGTGTTGCCGTCGGCATCGTACATGGCGTTGCCCACGATGACCTCGTCCATGCCGTCCAGATCGAGGTCGGTGACCGCGGGCACGCTGGACTCGGAGACGGTCAAGGTGCCCAGGCTGACGATGCCATAGGACCCACGACCGTGTTCGCCGACGCCGCGGGTGCTGCCGTCTGCGCCATTGAGGATGACGCGGCCGACGATGATCTCGGGGAAGCCGTCGTGGTCCATGTCGCGAATATTGGGTGCGGTGGCCCAATCGAAGTCCAAGCCGACGAAGTGGTCGGACTCCCACAGCTCGTTTCCATTGGCGTCGTAGGCAGCGACCGTGTAGTCGCCGGCATTGAACAGGGCCGACGTGTACTCACGCACGATCACGATGTCGGCGCTGCCATCGCCGTCGATGTCGCCCACCGCCGGCGGCGAACCATAGGCCATCTGGGCGTTGGTATCGTTCCAAACCAGGCCCGAACCGTCGCCGCGGATGACCGTCAGGTGCCCCTTCTGGGCAAAGAAGCTGGGCAGCAGGTTGAAGATGACCTCGGGCATGCCGTCCAGGTCGAGATCGGCGACGATGGGCTGGCTGAGGCAGCCCTGGCCGCTGCCATAGGCCCACTCGGTGATGGGATCGAAGCCGCCGGGGGGCTCGGGCGTACACACGTCGTCCACCCCGCGCTCTTCGGCCGGGTAGTCCACCACGTCGCAGCCTTCGGGCGTGGTATCGCCGCCATCCGTGCCGGTGACATCCCCTGTGTCCTCCTCGTCGCCCTTGTCCACGTCGCGGTCCCCTTTGAGCCCGTACTCCTGGCAAGCGGCCAGCAGGGTGAGGGGCAGCAGGAGCGCGGGCAGCAGCACCGAGGCGCGGGAAGGGGACATGGCAGGACTCCGATTCTCAGCAGGACATCATGCCATGACCGGGAGGCGCTGGGGTTGCAGGGTGGTGGCGGCCGGCCCCGCTGGCGCCAGGGTGCTACCGGGTGGGCTCCTTCCGCGAATCGGAAGCCCCGCGTGCGCACCCTGGTCCTGCCCGACGCCCACCTCGACCGGCCCGATGCGCCGGCGGTGCACGCGCTGATCGCCCTGCTGGACCAGCCTGGGGCCGAGCGCGTGGTCCTCGCTGGGGATCTGCTGCACGCGGGCTGGACCTGGAAGGGGCGCCTGCCGCCGGCCTTCGATCCCTTGTGGGCGGCCATGCAGCGGGCCCTGGCCCGCGGCACCCGCCTGGCCTTTGTTCCCGGCAACCACGACTTCGCCCTGGCCGGTGCGCTGGCCCGGCTCGGACTCGATGTGACTGAAGAGCTGCACTTTATTGTGGGCGAGCGACGCTGGTTGGTGGTCCATGGGGATCAGGCCGACGAGAGCCAGGGCTACCGCCTCAGCCGACGCCTGCTGCGGGGGCGCGCCTTTGCCGGGCTGATGGGCGCCCTGGGGCCCCGAAGGGGGCAGCGGCTGATCGCGGGGCTGGCGGGTTCCAGCCGCGCGCACGCCAGGGACGGCTCGGAGCTGGTGCAGGCCCAGCTGGCCTGGGCAGACCAGAGGCTGGGGCAGGGCATCGACGCGGTGGCGATGGGCCATGGCCACGCCCTGGGCCTGCACCGCCGCCCCGGGGGCCCGGTCGCGCTGCTGGGCGACTGGACCTCGCAGCGCAGCCTGCTCGAGATCGACGGGCAGGCCGCAGTTCTGTGGAGAGGGGTCGGGGCCGGACGTGCAGTCGTTGACCGCTTGTGACCAACGGCGGGGACCAGGGGGTTAGCGGGCTTCCCCGAGCAGCCCATGATCCAGCTTCGACAACTCAACAAGTCCTACCCCACCGCCGGGCGGGCTCTGCACGTCTTGCGCGACCTCGATCTGGACATCGCCGCGGGTGAGAGCGTGGCCATCGTGGGCTCGTCGGGCTCGGGCAAGTCCACGCTGCTCAACGTGCTGGGGCTGCTGGACGGCTTCGACAGCGGGCAGTACCGGCTGGATGGGCGCGACACCCGCGGACTGGACGATCGCACCGCGGCCCGGCTCCGAAATGAGCTGCTGGGCTTCGTCTTCCAGAGCTTCCACCTGCTGCCGGACAAGGACGCGGTGGAGAATGTGGCCCTGCCGCTCTTCTACCGCGGTCTGCCCCGAAAGGAGCGTCTGAAGCGCGCCGTGGCCATGTTGGAGCAGGTGGGCCTGGGTGACCGGCTGGACCACCGCCCCGGCGCCCTCTCCGGTGGCCAGAAGCAGCGGGTGGCCATCGCCCGGGCCCTGGTGACCGAACCCCGCGTGGTGCTGGCGGACGAGCCCACGGGCGCCCTGGACACCACCACCTCCGCCGAGATCATGGACCTGCTGGATGGCGTGGTGGCCCGGGGCATGACCCTGGTGCTGGTCACCCACGAGCCCGAGGTGGCCGCCCGCGCCCACCGCACCATCCGCCTGCGGGATGGGCAGGTGGTGTCCGACCACGGGGCCGAGGGCTGAATGCGCGGCCTGCTCTCCCTCGACCAGTGGATGGAGGTGGTGCAGATCTACATGCGCCAGCCCCTGCGCACGGCCCTGACCGCCTTCTCGGTGGCCTGGGGCGTCTTCATGCTGGTGATGCTGCTGGGGGCGGGCCAGGGGCTGGAAAACAACCTGCGCTGGAGCTTTCGCGACGACGCCATCAACAGCATCTGGATCCGGGGGGGCAAGACCTCGCTGGCCTGGCAGGGGCAGCCCGAAGTGCGCGACATCCAGCTCACCGACGACGATGTGGACCTGGTGCGGGCCCTGCCCGAGGCCGGGCGGGTGGCGGCCCGCTGGTACCCGGCATCCGACACCCGGGTCGCGGTGGGCTCCCGGGTGAGCACCTTCGACATCCGGTCCACCCACCCCGACCACCGATATGTCGAGGGCACGGTGGTGCGCGCCGGGCGCTTTCTCAACGACCGCGACATTGACGAGCGCCGAAAGGTCACGGTGCTGGGGCGGCGGGTGGCCGAGTTCCTCTTTCCCGGAGAAGACCCCTTTGAAGCCCCACTCGGCCAGACCGTGCGCGTGGGGGGCATCGCATTCACAGTGGTGGGGGTCTTCACCGATGACGGCGGCGAACGCGAAGAGCAGCTGCTCTACCTGCCCATCAGCACCACCCGGGCGGCCTTTGGGGGTCGCCAGAATGTAGACTGGGTGATGTTCACCGTGGGGCCCTCCGAGATCGACGACGCCAGCGTAGAGGCCGCCGATCGCGCGGTGGCATCCATTCGCGAGGGCCTGGCGGGCCTGCATCACTTCGACCCCAAGGACCGCGGGGCCGCCCGCATCCGGGACCTGGTGCACGACTATGCAGACGTCAAGAATGTCTTTGTCTGGCTGCGGGCCTTCTCGTGGGTGGTGGGCCTGGGCACGGTCTTTGCGTCCATGGTCGGGGTGGGCAACATCCTGCTGATCTCGGTGAAAGAGCGCACCCGCGAGCTGGGCCTGCGCAAGGCCCTGGGCGCGCGCTCCGGTGACCTGCTGGGCATGGTGCTGCAAGAGGCCCTGCTGCTGACCACGACAGCCGGGTGGATGGGGCTGATCGCCGGCCTGGGCCTGCTGGAGGCCGTGCGCCGCTTCGTGCCCCCCAACGACTACCTGCGCGACCCCGATGTGGACCTGCCCAGCGTGCTGCTGGCCACCCTCGCCCTGGTGCTGGCCGGCGGCGCGGCAGGCCTGGTGCCGGCCTGGCAGGCCGCGCGGGTGGCCCCCGTCGTCGCCCTGCAGGACGAGTGATGGACCGACTCAACCGCTGGATCGACGCCTGGGAGGAGCTCTTTGGGACCCTCGCCCGCAACCCCGTGCGCACCGGGCTGACGGCGGCGGGGGTGGCTTGGGGCATGTTCATGCTGGTCTTGATGTCGGGCTTCGGGTCGGGCCTGGAGACCGGCGTGCGGCGGAGCCTGGGCCGCGACGCAGTGAACGCGGTTTACTTCTGGGGCCGGACCAGCGCCCTGCCCTGGCAGGGCAACCGACCCGGTCGCTCCATCCGCTTCGAGAATAGCGATGCAGATGCCATCCTCAGCCGAGTAGACGGGCTGGCCTACCTGGCGCCGCGCAACCAGCTTGGGGGCTGGCAGGGGCAGGCCACGGTGCGGGCCGGGGACCGGGTTGCCGCCCTGTCGGTGAACGGCGATGTGCCGGACTTCGCCCGCATCCAGCCCATGGAGATGCTCCAGGGGCGCTTTCTCAACGAGCGGGACCAGGCGGGCCGCAGGCGGGTGGTGGTGCTGGGCAAGGTGGCGGCAGAGGACCTCTTTGCGCCTGGGGCCGAGGTTGTCGGGCAGCGCATCGCCATCGACGGGTCCTGGTTCCGGGTGGCCGGGGTCTTCCGGTCCCGCCTGCCGGGCGAGGACGGCGAAGATGCAGAATCGGGCCTCCATGTGCCCTTGTCCACCTTTCAACAGGTCTTTCGGCAGGGGGAGCGGGTGGCCTGGTTCGCCGCCCGGGGCGAAGACCGCGTGTCGGCGCTGACGCTGGAGAAGCAGATCCGGCGGGTGCTGCAGCGGCGCCACGGCATCCACCCCGACGACGGCCCGGCCATCGGGTCGCGCAACGCCGAGATCGAGTTCCGGCGGGTGCAGGCCACCTTTCGGGGAATTCGCGCCTTTGTGCTGCTGGTGGGCACCCTCACGCTGCTGGCGGGGGCCTTTGGCGTCACCAACGTGATGCTGGTGGCCGTGCGCGAGCGCACCCGGGAGCTGGGCCTGCGGCGGGCCATCGGCGCCACCCAGGCCGACATCCGCTGGATGATCCTGCGCGAGGCCCTGCTGCTCACCGTGCTCGCCGGCGAGGCCGGCCTGCTCGCCGGGGTGGGCGCCCTGGAGCTGGCGCGCCTGCTGGTGGGGGACGACCACCCCACCCTGGGCCAGCCCCATGTGGACGCCAGTCTCATCGTCGCAGCGGGTTTGCTGATGGCCCTGGCCGGGGTCATCGCGGGGCTGGTGCCGGCCGCCCGCGCCGCCGCCATTCAACCCGTCGAAGCCCTGCGCTCCAGCTAAGGCGCCATCTCCATAGGAAGCCATGAAGTCTCGAAGCGTCCTGCCCGTGCTCGTCCTCGGCCTGTTGGTCCTGGGCATCCCCGCGACTGCCGGCCTGCTGTGGCTGCGCAGCCGACCCACCGAGGCCCCACCCGTCCTGGGCCAGGCCGAGATCCGCGACATCGTGGTCAAGACCGTGGCCACCGGATCGGTGGTTCCCCGCAACGAAGTGGCCATTCAACCTCGGGTTTCGGGAATCATCAGCAAGCTCTATGTCGAGCCCGGCGACCTGGTGCAAGCGGGTCAGCTGATCGCAGACATCCGCGTGATCCCCGACAGCGCGCGCCTTGCCGCCGCCCGCGCCCTGGTGCGCGAGGCCGAGATCGAGCTGGCCGACGCCGAGCGGGAGCGGGCCCTGGTCGCGCAGCTGGTAGACCAAGGCGCCGCAGGCAGCGTTGAGCTGGCCCAGGCCGACACCCAGCTCGCCCTGGCCCGGCAGAGCCTGCGCAGCGCCCAGACCGACCTCACCATCGTGCGGGATGGCGCCAGCCGCGATGCCGGCGAGGTCTCCACCAGCGTGCAGGCCACCGTGGCCGGCATGATCCTCACCGTACCCGTCAAGGTGGGCACCAGCGTCATCGAGGCCAACACCTTCAACGAGGGCACCACCGTGGCCGCCGTGGCCGACATGCAGGACCTCATCTTCCTGGGCATGGTGGACGAGGCCGAGGTCGGGCGCCTGTCCGAAGGCATGCCCCTGAGCGTGACCATCGCGGCCTGGCCCGACAGCCGCATGGCCGGCACCCTGGAACATATCGCCCCCAAGGGCGTGGACGTCTCTGGCGCGGTGCAGTTCGAGATCCGCGCCGCCTTGGACCTCAGCGCCGAGGGCGACCGCTTCGTGCGCGCGGGCATGAGCGCCAACGCCGACATCGTGCTGGAGCGCCGGGACCAGGTGCTCAGCCTGTCCGAGGCCTTCCTGGTATCCAGCAAGAAAGGCGACTTTGTCGAGGTGCAAGAGGGCGAGGCCTTCGTGACCCGCCCCATCCAGCTGGGCCTGTCCGATGGCATCTATGTCGAGGTGACCGACGGGCTCACCGCGACCGAAGCCGTGCGCCGACCGGTGGACTGAAGCGCTCTCAGGGCAGGGGGCGGTCGGGGGGCTCCAGCACGGCAGCGTCGATGGGTTCGGCGGTCATGGCCTCCAGAAAGGCCACCACATCGGCCACATCCTGCGCGTCCCAATCCAAGGGCAGCATGAAGTCGTCGAGGTGCCCCAGCACCAGCTCCTCGTCCATGTCCACATAGTGTTGGACCACCGCCGTCAGATCATCGAAGTGACCGCCGTGCATATAGGGGGGCGACTGTGCTACGTTGCGCAGAGAGGGCACCTTGAAGAGGCCCAACTGTTCGCTGGTGAGGCTGAGGCGATCGATGCGGCCTGCGGCCTCGCCATCGGGGGCATCCGACCAGCGACCCGCGGCGTTGAAGTCGCTGGCCTGAAGTGCGATAATGCCGTCGTATCGCCCTGTGTCATCGAGGGGCAGCCAGGGGCGTTCGCCCAGCCCCGCGCTGGCGAACTCCCGGTTGCTGAGCAGGGGGCCCGCGTGGCAGAGGTGGCAGTTGCCATCTCCCACGAAGCGCTTCAAGCCGCGCTGGGCCGATGCAGAGAGGGCCGCGTCCATGGCAGAAGCATCGCCTGCCGCCAAGGCCGCAACATAGCGGTCCACCGGCGTGGTGCCCGTCTGAAGGGTGGCTTCAAAGGCACCGATCGCCTTGCTCACCCCCACCAGGATGGCCGTGACGGCGTCCTGGTCGTCCGGGTCCATGCTGGCCCAGGCCAGGGCCTCGGGGTGGTCGGGGTCTTCGGGCACGGGCCGGCCGACCGCGGGAAAGCGCGCGGGATCGGAGAGGTCAGGCAGGGGCCCATAGAGGGCCTCGTAGCCTGCGCGCAGATCGGGGGCGTCGGCGACGGCGTGGGCCAGGGCGAGGCGGCTGCCCGCCATCTCGTGGGCAGCCTCGATGGGGGCGATGGCCTGGCACCACAAGCTGTCACAGCGGCCATCCCAGAAGAGCCAGCGTTGGTGGCCCACATTCCACAGGCTGGGGGCGTGGCGGGTGGTCTGGCCGGCGGCCTCGCTCAGCGGCAGCCCATCGCCCCAACCCAGCGCGGGGTCATGGCAGGTGGCGCAAGAGAAGGTGCCCGTACCCGACAGCCGGGCGTCAAAGAAGAGGTAGCGGCCAAACCAGGCGGCCGTGGGGTTGGCAGCCTGGGCGTTGGTGGGGTCGGGCGTCGGCGCGCCAAGCGGCCCGAGATCGAGGGCCAGCTCGAACTCTTCGTCAGACAGACCACCAAGGGGCGACGCCGCCGAAGCCGAATCTCCCGCCGGGTCGTCCTGGCAGGCCGAGAGAAGGAGAAAGGAGCAGGCGAGGGGGGGGAGGCGACGGCGCATGGGCCAGTCTAGACCCTCGGCGACCCGCCAGCCAGCCCCGAGCGTGGCAGATCGAGGACAAAGCAGGCCCCGCCCAGCTCCGAGCCCTGGACCTGCAGCTCTCCGCCATGGCTGCGCGCGATGCGCCGGGCCAGGGCCAGGCCCATGCCCACCCCGCCGGCGTCGCGGCTGCGGGCGCCGTCCAGCCGCACCATGGGCTCGAAGATGCGCGCGCGCTCTGCCTCGGGCACGCCCGGGCCGTCGTCCTCCACCAGCAGGCGCAGCTGGGCGGGGCCGGCCTCCAGGCGCAGGCGCACCTTGGACCGGGTGTAGCGGGCCGCGTTGCTGAGCAGGTTGCGCAGGGCGCGCGCCATCAGTCGTTCCTCTGCCAGAACATCCACCACGACTTCATCTTCAATCAGGCAGACCACCTGGATTTCGGGGCGAAGGCGGGCTGCAGCGGCGCATTCGGCGCGGGCCAGGGCCGCCAGATCCAGGGGCAGGCGCTGCAAGGGGCGACGGTCGTCCTCCAGGCTGGCGAAGGTGAGCAGCTCGCTGACCAGCTCCTCCAGCTCGACGATGTCACCCTCCACCTCCAGGCGCTGGCGCTCGCGATCCGCGGCATCTTCGGACTCGGCCAGCAGCTCGATGGCAAAGCGCATGCGGGCCAGGGGCGTGCGCAGCTCGTGGGCGACGGCCAGCAGCAGCTCTTCGCGGGCCCGCAGCAGGCGGTCGCGGTCGTGCACCAGGCGCTCCACCCGCTCGGCCATCTCGTTGAAGGTGGCGGCGACCTCGCCGGCGGCATCCCGGGTCTGAACGGCCGCGCGCACCGCCAGCTCCCCCCGACCAAAGCGGGTGGCAGAATCGGAGAGGGCCGTCATCTGCCGCTGCAGGGGCAGCAGGGTGACCAGCACGGCCAGGCCCAGCCCGCCCACCATGGAGAGGGCGAGCACGGGGATGCGCCAGAGGCTGGGCGTCGGCATCGCGGGCTGGATGACCGCCACCAGGGGCTGGTCCGGAACGCGCACCAGCAGGGACCGGGGCGCCATCCACCCAGGCCGCCGCGACGGCCTCGCCGCGCTCCAGGCGCTCGCGCTCCAGGGGGCTGAGGCGGTCGCGGGCCTGGGCCAGCGGCGCGGTGAAGACTGGGGCAGACAAGGCAGTGGAGAGTTGCACCCGGGCCTCTTCCCGGGCCTCGGGGGTGGTGGCCACCGCCAGCCGCTCGGCGACCAGGCGTGGCGCGGTGGACAAGGCGCCGATGCGCTCGGGCAGATCCGCCGTGGCCGCGTCGTCGGGCAGGGCCAGGAGCAGGGCGACCCAAAGGGCGACCACCAGTCCCAAAGCCAGATAGAAGCGAAGGAAAAGCCGCGTCATCGACCGGGCGCGGCCAGCTGGTAGCCCGTGCCCCGCACCGTCTTGATCAGGCCCGCGGCGGCTCCGCAATCTTCGAGCTTGCGCCGGAGCTGGCTGACGCGGACATCCATGGAGCGGTCGATGCCGTCGTATTCGATGCCGCGCAGCTCTTTGAAGAGCTCGTCGCGGGTGACGGGCTCTCCGGCCCGACGGGCCAGGGCCCAGAGCAGCTCGAATTCCGCGGTGGTGAGATCGAGCACCTGGCCGCCGATGGTGGCCTCGCGCCGCCCGGGATCCACCCGCACCCCTCCAGCCTCGACCACCTTGGGGCCGCCATCGTCGGCGTCGGGGCTGGGGCGCCGCAGCAGGGCCTTGATGCGGGCCAGCAGCAGCCGGGGGCTGACCGGCTTGACCACATAATCATCCGCCCCCATCTCCAGCCCCAGGACCTGGTCGAATTCATCGCCCCGGGCGGTGAGCATGAGGATGGGGCCCGCATAGTGGGGGCGCACCGAACGACAGATGCTCAGGCCATCCTCGCCTGGCAGCATGAGGTCGAGCACCACCACATCGGGCTTGAGGGAGAGGATCCGCTCCTTGCCCCGGGTGCCGTCCCGCTCCAATTCGACCTGCAGGCCGTTCCGGCTGAGGTAGTCCGCGGTGAGCCGCCCCAGCCGGTCGTCATCTTCGACGATGAGCACAATCGCCACGGGCTCCTCCCTGGTTGTCCCTGCTACCCTTCTGGCGACTTGTTGCGCCCGCCCGGGCACTATCCCGCGGGCACGGGAGACGTGGAGATGAGCAGCGCCTTGAATGCCCGCACTGCGGTGGCGGACCGACTGGCGGCCTTCAGCCTCACCCTGCCCGAGGCCTGGGAGGACTTCCCCTGGGAGGACCGGGTGGTGAAGGTGCGCAGGAAGATCTTCATCTTCTTGGGCCACGGCGTGAAAGACGATGGCGCCTTCTCCTTCACGGTCAAGCTGCCCGATTCCGCCGGCCTGGTCTTGGGGGAGCCCTGGGCCGCACCTTGCGGCTATGGCCTGGGGCGACACGGCTGGGTCAGCCTCAGCTGGAAATTGGAAGAGGAGCCGCCCCCGGAAGAGCAGCTCCTCGACTGGATTCGGGAGAGCTACCGGGCCGTTGCGCCAAAGACGCTGGCCCGGCAGATCTGATCCCCGCTTATTCGGCGGTGAACGCCACGATCACCGCGGAGGCCGGGAGGGCAGCCAGGGGCGTGGACACGAATTCGTAGCCCGGGGCGGTGGGCTGGTAGGTGGTCAGCTGGGCCGAAGGCACCGCGAAGAGCCCGCCGCCTTCCACCGAGGTGGAGGTGTTGGGGACGCCAGCGGTGGTGAAGAGGCCGTCGCTGGGGTCGCCGTCGGCGTAGTAGACGACGCAGCTGCCGCAGGTCATCTCGGCGCCGGCCACGGGCTGGCTGGCATTGTCCCACAGGAAGCCGATCACGAGGCCGTTGACCGCGATGTCGCCGGTGTAGCCGGCGGCCGCGAGGCTGGCCTGGATGGCGGTGGCAGAGTTGACGTCGATGGCCAGCGACTTCAGGCCGGACAGGGTGCCGCCGTTCTCGATGTCGGCGTAGCCCGACGAGGAGATGCCGTTGGCCGAGGGGAAGAGCACGTTGTCGCCGGCGTCGCAGTCGCGGATCTGGGCGAAGAGGCCCAGGCTGACCACGGGCACATCGCTGGCGCTGTAGGCGCCGCCTGCGCCCACGGTGGTCTGGGAGACGACCTCGGGGGTCCCACCGGTGAGCACATTGGTGGGGTCGAGGATGTCCACGCAGGCGCCTTCGGGGGCCGGCATGGTGAAGTCGGCGAAGAGGACGGCCGTGCCTTCGACGGTGAAGCGGATCTCTTCGGTGCCATCGGTGCCATCGGTGCCGTCGGTGCCGTCGGTGCCGTCGGTGCCATCGGTCCCGTCGGTGCCATCGGTGCCGTCGGTGCCATCGGCAGTGCCGCCGGTGTCGTCCTTGTCCTTGCAGCCGGTGGCGAGGGGCAGGGCCAGCATCGCCATCCACAGGATCTGTCGGTTCATGTCTCCTCCTTGGGGCCTTGGCCCACAGTGCGACGGGTGCGCGCGCGCCACCCGCATCGTCGCGACGTCAGTCAGGCTCGCAGCGCAATTCGATGAACACCCCGTAGCCGGGGAGGCTGCCGTAGGTGCTGGTGACGACGTCCGCGCCGCCCGCACTACGCAGGTAGGTGCCGACAGGCGGCCAGCGGGCACCATGAAGAAGGCGTCGGCGTCGGCATCGGCCGCCGTTGGCGGTCGCGCCCGCGCCAAAGAGGCCGTCGCTGGCGTCGGTGTCGGCGTAGAAGGGGGTTTTCGCAGGCGCCGCAGCGCACGGTGTAGCCATCGAGGCCCGCCGGGCTGGTCCTTGCGACGATCCGCCCGCCCAGGAACTGGAAGGTCTCGTCCGAAACGCCCGTATAACCGGCAAATTGGAGGTCTGCGAGGTAGGCGGGCCCGGTAATTCTGGGTGACCACGCGGGCGACGATATCGGCCAGCACGTCACCGGGACCGAGATCGGCCACAAAGGCGCCGGAGATGCCGGTGGCCGAGATCATCACCGTGTCGTCGGTGCTCTCGTCACAGTCATCCACCACCACGAAGGTGCCGATGGCGGGGTTCTTGGTGATGCCCGCCACCACGTAGGCGCCGTCGGCGCAGATGGTGGAGGAGGCGAGCAGCTCGGGTTCGCCGCCGGACAGGGCGGGGGTCGGGTCGATGGCGCGGATGCACAGGCCCTCTGCCGCGGCCTCGCCCGAGTCCTGGTAGATGGCGACGCCTTCGATGCGCCAGCCGTCTTCATAGGTGGAGTCGTCGCCGCATTCGGTGACGCCGGGATCGCCGCCGGGGTCTCCGGTGGGGCCGTCGTAGTCGATATTCCGACCCCAACAGCCGACCAGGGTGGTCGCGATCAGGGCGAGGGGAAGCAGAGATTCGGATCCAGGCCGCATGGCAGTCACCTCCAGCGATCGACCTGCTATATTCCGATCCCGCGTCCATGACGAGCAGGTTAAGCGCCGCCGTCTTTTCTTCGGAGATCCCATGACCGCACCTCGCGCCGCGACCCTCCTGGCCCCCCTGCTGCTTGCGATGCCCGGTGTGGCCATGGCGGGCTCGATCTCCGCGCCTGGCTTCCTGGCCGGTCCCGACAGCAACGCGGCCACGCCCAACCCCGCCGCCGCGCACTACAACCCCGCGGCCCTGGGCGGCTCGGACGGGGTCAAGGTCATGGCCGATGTGCAGGTGGCCTTCATTCGCGTGGACGCCACCACCACCCGCAACAACGGCATCGATCCCAACACCGGCAACCCCTACCTGCCCAGCCAGGCGCGGGTGCAGGTGCCCGTCGCCCTGCTCGGGGTGAGCTGGAAGATCATCGACCAGCTGGCCTTCGGCTTCTCGGTGTCCGACACCCTGGTGGGCGGCGGCGACTACACCGCAGCCGAGCCCGACGACGAGCCCCCCTATGTCGGCCACCAGCGCTATGCCGGCGTCAGCACCAAGCTGATCACCCTGCACATGGTGCCCGCCGTCGCGGTCACCCCGATCAAGGGCCTGCATGTGGGTGGCGGGCTCAAGGTGATCTACGACAGCATCAGCGCGCTGCAGGCCGCCGACCCCCTGGGCACCGAGGGCGTCAACCCGTCTACGGGTGAGGCCTACACCGGCGACACCTACCTGTCGGGCGACGCCAGCGGCGTTCACCTGGGCTGGAATGCCGGCATCTACGTGGACAAGTGGAAGTATGCCCGGGTCGGCATCAGCTACACCGACAACGGCAACTTCTCGGCAGAAGGCGACGGGTCGGTGCGCGTGCCCGCCTACCTCAGCACCAGCGGCGAAGACGTCACCGTGCCCGCCAAGGTCAGCTTCGACTACCCGCTGCCTCCCATCCTCCAGTTCTGGCTGAACTCCGACCTCACCGACAAGCTCACCCTGGGTGCTGGGTTGGAATACCAGATGTGGAATGTCTGCTGCGGCGGCCCCGAAGGGGACATCGTCATCGGCGTCACCGACGACAAGGGCAACCCCGTGGGCCCCGACGCCGGTCTGACCATCACGGTGGACCCGGTGCAGTACAGCCCCCGGCGCCTGTGGAACTCCGGCAACTACGCCGTCAACGGCAGCTATGAGCTGTCCGAGCATTGGTGGGTGGGCGCCCGCGCCCAGTACAGCCAGAACGCGGTGCCCGACTACGCAGTCTCAGCCACGAACCTGGACTATGAGAGCGTCGGCGGACAGCTTGCCGGCCGCTACCGCTTCGGCAAGGACGAGAAGTTCACGGTGGGCCTGTCCTACTCGAAGTTCTTCACCAAGGACCGCGTCGTCACCGATTCGGCCTGGGACCTGCGCAACGGCGACGAGCGCTTCAGCCCCGAGACCCCCTACAAGGCCAGCACCAACGGCACCTTCAGCAGCAAGGTGGACATCGTGGGCCTGCGTCTGGCGGGCCGCTTCTAAGGCAGGGGCGCCGCGGCGCCTTCACCAGGCGGGCTCCAGCCGGATCGCGTCCAGGACGAGGTCTGCCTGGGCCTCCAGCTCCAGGCGCACCAGGCCCTCCTCGCCCTGCAGCCAGGCGTCGCCATCCGCGCGCAGCTGGGGTCCGACCAGGCGCATGGACAGGCCGGGTACCGGGCTCAGCCTCCAGCGTCCGGGCAGCAGCCGCAGGGCCGCGGTGCCCGCGACCTCGCCGGGGGCCAGGTGCAGCCGCAGCCGCCCGTCTTCCCCCGGTCGCGCCACCCCGCCCAGCTCAGAGAGCAGCCAGCCCGGAATGGCCTGGGGATCGGCCAGCTGGCGCGCGCCAATGCGCCCCTCCCGGCGCACCCAGGGGGAGAAGCGCAGGCCGTCGCCGCCCGCCGTGGCCCAGCTCACCCGGCCATAGGTGGCCCGAAAATCCGGGCGGGCGGCCAGCTCGATCTCGGAGGGAAAGCAGGGGTTCTCGCTGCCTTTCGGCCCACAGAAGAAGACGATGTCGGGGGCCGCCGCGAAGACATAGTCGCCATCACCCAGCTCGTGGCCGATCCAGCCTGCTCCGCTGCTCTCCTGGCGGGCGATGTGGCGGTCGTTGAGGCCCAGCATGTCCAGGCTGGGCAGCCGCGAGGCATAGGGGATGGCCCCGGCGGGGGAGACGGCCACCTTGGGCTGCTGGGTCGGAAAGGCCCGGGCCAAGGTGCGGCCGACCTCGACGCCATGAAGCACCCAGCCTTCATTGTGGGCCCGCTGCACCACCGGATGGGCTGCCTGTTTCGGGCCCATCCAACCCAGCAGCAGGGTGGCCACCAGCGCGCCCGCCAGGCCCAGACCAGCCGATCGCTGGGCCAGCCCGGTGACCGCCGATCCAGCCAACCAGGCCAGGAGCACCACCATCGGCGCGAAGTGTCGGAAGGCCGGGAAGATGTCGCCGCCGATCCAGACGGTCCAGGCGCACCAGCCCAGCAGCACCGGCAAGGCCAGGCGCAGCCGGCCGCGGATGGGCTCGCCCTTGGGCCAGGCCAGCAGGGCGAGACCGGCCAGCAGCAGCAGCGGGCCGTGGGTCTGCAAGGCCTGCCACGTCCAGATGGCGCCGGCGTCGGTGTGGGCCTCGCTGGGGCGGATCTTCACCCGCGCGGTATTGGGCAGGTAGTCGTCGTAGAGCGCGAGGCGCAGCAGCAGCTGCAGCATCGTGGCCAGAAAGGGCAGCCCCACCAGCAGCAGCGTCGAACGCAGCGCCTTGCGGTCCTGGCCGCTGGCCAGGAACCAGCCCAGGCCCAAAGTGGCCACCAGCACGGGCGTGTCCGGGCGGGTCCAGCAGGCCAGCGACAGGGCGATGGCGGGCCCCCACACCTTGCGGTGGTCCACCGCGCCCTCGGCTGTCCCCAGGCCCTCGCCCAGCCCCACCAGGGCCCATGCCAGGAGCAGGGCGAGCAGGGGCTGCTCCAAGCCGCCAAAGGCCCACAGCGCGATGCTGCTGCTGCTGGCCACCGCGAGGCCGGCCACCCAGGCCCCCGCCGCAGATCGCCGCCCCAGGTGCAGCCCCAGCACCGCGACGACGCCGAGGGAGCAGGCCAGGCCCAGCAGGCGGGTGGCGTCCACCAAGCCCATGCCCAGGCTGCCCAGGAAGGCGACCAGCAGCACCCACAGCAGATTCGAGTAGCCCTCGACCGGCGGACCGGCGGTCCAGGTCAGGCCATGTCCCGACAGCAGGCGGTCGGCATAGCGCAGGGAGATGAAGGCATCATCGCTGATATAGCCCTGCCAACGCAGGCAATGAATGCCCAACAACAGCAGGGCCACCAGCGTCGCGAGCCAAGACGAGGGGCGCAACCGGGCTCCAGATGCAGGGGCGGCGGCGCCGAAGAATCGAAGGCAAAAGGAGCGAAATCAGCGGATGCGCTTCATTCGGGCTTCGACGGCGATGGCGGCGCGATCGGGCTGGTCGGGAGCGGGGCGTTCGTCGCGCCGGGGCCCGGTGCTGCGGTCCTCGTTGTCGGTGGCCCGGGAAGGCGCGCCGTCGTCGGCAAAGACCGGCAGGCCGCCTGAAGCGCGGACCCGCGCAGAGGGGCTGAGCTTGACGAGCACGTCGCTGTCGGGCTTGCGGGCGGCCTCGGCGGCGCGTTCGGCTGCGGCCGTGTCGAAGCTGGTCGCCTGCAGCGGGGGAACCGGAAGGTGGACCGGGATGGTCGCGGTGAAGTCGATGGCGGGCATGCAGACCTCCTTGGGGCGTCCCAAGGCAGTATAACGCAGTCCGAAGCTCGACCGCGAGCCCCTTGGCACGCCGCCCCGAAAGGCGGAGGACCCCAAAGGGTTCATGCTCCTGCTTGCATGATCATGCAGGGCAATGTATATCGCATGCTTCCCCCCCGAATTTCGCGGAGACCGGCGTGGATCGACCCTCCACCCTCCATGACAAGCCCGTCAGCGTCGGCATTGCCGGCGTGTCTGGCTATGTCGGGGTGGAGCTGCTCCGACTGCTGTTGGATCACCCCCGGGTGCAGATCACCGACTTGTCGGGTGGGCGGTCGGCCGGCAAGCCCCTGACCGACAGCTGGCCCGGTGTGGCCGGCCTGACCGACCTGCTGGTCGAGAGCACCGACGCTGCGCGCATGGCCGATCGCTGCGACCTGGTCTTCCTGGCGCTGCCCCACGGCCTCTCGGCCGAGATCGCCGCAGACCTGGTGGCACGGGGTGTGAAGGTGATCGACCTGGGGGCGGACTTCCGCCTGCGCGATCCCGCCGACTGGCTGGCCGCCTATGGCAAGCCCCACGCCTTCCCCGCGCTCAACGCCCAGGCCGTCTATGGCTTGCCCGAGCTGCTGGGCGCCGGCGCGCCGGCCGCCCTCGCCGCAGCGCCGGTGATCGCCTGCGCGGGCTGCTACCCGACCGCCACCACCCTCGCTGCATTGCCGCTGGTCGAGGCCGGGCTGGTGGACTGGATCTCGGCCTCTTGCGTCTCGGGCATCTCCGGGGCGGGCCGGGCACCCAGCGACAAGAACCTCTACTGCGAGGTCCAGGAGAGCGCCGAGCCCTACAAGCTGGCCGGCGCCCACCGCCACACGCCCGAGATGGAGCAGAGCCTGGGCGTGCCGGTGACCTTCTCCCCACACATCGTGCCCATGCGGCGCGGCATGTTGTCCACCGTCACCGCCCGCCTCAAGCGGCCGGTGGATCCGGCCGAAATGAAGACCCTCTACGACAACCGCTACGCTGGCCACCCCCTGGTCCAGCTGCGGGATGTGCCGCCGGCTACCCGGGATGTGCGGGGCACGGGCCGCGCCCATGTGCACGTGGCCGTGGATGTGAATCGCCAGGCGGTGACCGCCGTCTGCGCCATCGACAATCTGGGCAAGGGCGCCGCCTCCCAGGCTGTCCAGTGCATGAACCTCGCCCTCGGCTTCCCAGAGACCGCTGGGATCCCGCGCTTTCCCCTGGTTCCTTGATGGCCCTGTCGGGCCCCGGAGGCTCCCCCATGGAGTGCTCTCCCGTGATCATCCGGGCGGCTCGTGCTGCCGATGCTCTCGCCGTCGAGGCCCTGGTGGAACGCGAAGTCCACCGCGGCACCGTGCTGCCGCGCCGCTTCTCTGCCGACGCCTTCCTGGTGGCCGAGCTGGACGGACAGGTGGCCGGCACGGTGGCCCTGACCGCGTGGTCAGACCGCGTGATCGAGCTGGGCACGCTGATCGCGGACCGGTCCGGGCTGGGCATCGGCCGGGCGCTGGCCGAGGCCGCCACCCGCCAGGCGCGGGAGCGAGGCCACGACGCCATCGTGGCCCTGACGTCCGTGTCGGGCTTCTTCGAGCGCCTGGGCTTCTCGGCCGTAGCGCAGACCCCCTGGGCCGAGGCCCGGCGGGTGAGCACCCTGCCCACCCCCTGGCTGCCCGAGCTGGGACCCGCCGTGGCCCACAAGGCCGCCAGCAGCTGCGCGACCTGCCCGCGCCTGGCGGGCTGCAGCCAGGCGCTGATGGCGCTGCGCATCGGGCAGGGCGCCGAAGCGCGGGCCTGCGCATGAAGGCCCTGGACGTCCCTTCGCGGGTCGAGCTCCCCCGCATCGAAGGCGGCTTTACCGCCGTGCCCGGCACCCGCGTGGGCGTGGCCGGCGGCGACATCAAGGGCAATGGCAAGAAGCGCGACGATGTGGTGGTGCTGGTCGCCCCAGGAACCGCCGCCGCCGTCGTGACCCGCAGCACCGCCTTGGCCGCCCCCTGCCGCCTCACCCGAGACAGGGTCCCCGGGCCCATCTTCGCGGTGGTGGTGAATGCCGGCAATGCCAACGCGAGCACCGGCGAGCAGGGCCTGCGCGACGCCGAGGCCATGGCGGCCGAGTGTGCCGCCGCCCTGGGTTGCCCCGCAGAGGCCGTGCTGGTCTGCAGCACCGGCGTGATCGGCGTGCCCATGCCCATGCAGCGGGTGCTGCCCACCATCCGCCTTGCCGCCGCCGACCTGGGCTCGGACGGGGCCCGGGCCGCCCGCGCCATCTTGACCACCGACCTGGTGCCCAAGACCAGCGCCATCGCCGTGGGCGACCTGGTGGTGGGCGGCATGGCCAAAGGCTCCGGCATGATTCACCCCAATATGGGCACCATGTTGGGATTCGTCGCCACCAACGCCAAGATTTCGGGTCCCGACCTGCAGGCGCTGGTCGAGGCCGTCGCCGAGCGCAGCTTCAACGCCGTGACCGTGGACGGTGACACCTCCACCAACGACACGCTGATCGTGCAGGCCACCGGCCTGGGTCCAGCCCTGGCCCCTGGCGACGCCGGCTGGGCCGACCTCGAGGCCGCCTTGGAGGGCGTCTGCGTCGACCTCGCCCGGGCGATCGCCCGCGACGGAGAAGGCGCGACCACCCTGGTAGAGGCCGTGCTGATGGGCGGCCCCGACGATGCCAGCGCCCGGCAGGCAGCGCGGGCCGTGCTGCGCTCCCCGCTGGTCAAGAGCGCCATTCACGGCCGCGACCCCAACTGGGGGCGGATCGTGGGCGCCTTGGGCGCGGCGGCTGTCGCCGATCTCGACCGCCTGGATGTGGACCTGGCAGGGGTGCCGGTGCTACGAGGAGGCCGTCCGGTGGCCTTCGACGAGGCGCGCGCATCTGCCGCCCTGAATGCCGCCGAGGTGCAGATTGCCATGCGGCTCCCCGGACCTGGCCTGGGCCGCGCGTGGGGCTGCGACCTCACCGCGGAGTATGTGAAGATCAATGCGGACTACCGAAGCTGATCCCAAGTTCGTCGCCCACGCACTGGTCGAAGCCCTCCCCTATGTGCAGCGCTGGTCCGGCAAGACCGTCGTGGTCAAGTACGGGGGCGCCGCACAGGTGGACCCTGCGTTGGCCGACGCGGTGATGATGGACGTGGTCCTGCTGGCCCAGGTGGGCGTGCGGGTCGTGCTGGTGCATGGGGGCGGGCCCGCCGTGTCCGAAATGGGCCGCCGGCTGGGCCTGCCCACCCGCTTCGTAGACGGCTTGCGGGTCACCGACGACGAGACCATGCGCGTCGCCCAGCAGGTCCAGGTGGGCGGCGTGAACCGCGACATCGTGGCCGCTCTGGGTCGCCGGGGCGGCCGGGCCATCGGGCTGTCCGGCCACGACTGCGGTGGTTGGATGCGGGCCACTCCGCGGCAGCACCGCAGCCTGAGCACCGGCGAGCCGGTAGATCTCGGGCGCGTCGGCGACATCTCCCATGTCAACGCTGGCGTGCTGCTGGGGCTGATGGAGACGGGGCTCACGCCGGTGGTCGCGCCGGTGGCCACCGACGACGCCTTTGGCTCGCTCAACGTCAACGCCGACAGCGTCGCGACGGCGGTGGCCGGCGCCATGAAGGCGCACAAGCTGGTCTTCTTGACCGATGTATCCGGCATTCGCGGCGCCGATGGCCAGGTGGTGGCCAGCCTGGGCCGCGAGCGCCTGCGCGGCTGGATGGCCGACGGCACCGTCAGCGGTGGCATGATCCCCAAGGCCGAAGCCTGCCTGGACGCGCTGGACGCCGGCGTGGCCCAGGTCACCGTGGCCGATGGACGGGTCGCCCACGCCTTGCTCCTCGAGCTGCTCACCGACGCCGGCATCGGCACGCAGGTGCTCCTGTGAATGACCCCTTCGTCCCCACCTACGCCCGCTACCCCGACACCCTCGTCCGCGGAGAGGGCCACCGCCTGCAAGACAGCGAAGGACGCTGGTACCTCGATGCTTGCGGCGGCATCGCCGTCATGGCGCTGGGCCATGGCCACCCGGCGGTCAAGGCCGCGGTGCACGCCCAGGTCGAGGCGCTCATGCACGTCTCGAACCTCTGGAATGTGCCTGTACAGCGCGCTTTCGCCGAGCGCCTGGTCGAGGTCTACCAGGCAGCCGGGGTATTTCTGGCCAACTCGGGGGCCGAGGCCAACGAAGCGGCCGCAAAGCTGGCGCGAAAGGCCGGCTTTCGCAAGGGTGAGCTGGATCGGAACGAGATCCTGACCCTGGAGCACGCCTTTCACGGGCGCACCCTGTTCACGCTGTCGATGACCCCCAAGCCCGCCTACCAGGAGGGCTATGGGCCGCTGGTGCCCCAGGTGCGCAGCCTGCCGGCCGATGCCGTGGCCGCCGCCGTGAGCGCCCGCACGGCCGCAGTCTTCGTCGAGCCGGTCCAGGGCGAGAGCGGCTGCCATGTGGTGCCTCAAGATGTCCTGGTGGCCCTGCGCGCGGCCTGCGACCGCCACGGCGCCCTGCTGGTCTACGACGAGATCCAGTGCGGGCTGGGCCGCACCGGCGAGCTGATTCACCAGCCCCGCCCCGACCTGATCACCCTGGCCAAGGCCCTGGGCGGCGGCCTGCCACTGAGCGCGCTGGTGGTGGTCAACCCCGACCTCTACGCCACCTTCCAGCCCGGCGACCATGGCAGCACCTTCGGGGGCAACCCGGTCTCTTGCGCGGCGGGCCTGGCCACCCTGGACCGCATCGTGGGGGATGACCTGCCCGCGCGCTGCGCCCGGCAGGGGGCCCGGCTGCGTCAGGGACTGGAGGCCTCGGGCGCCGCGGTGACGGGCCTGGGCCTCATCCAAGCCGCCCACCTCGGTCGGCCCGCGGGCCCGGTGGTGGCCGCGATGCGCGATCGGGGGGTGCTGGTGTGCCCGGCCGGCAAGGACGCGGTGCGCTTCTTGCCCCCCTTCACCATCACCGACAACGAGATCGACGAGATCTGCGCCACCTTCGCAGACGCCCTGGCCGCCACCGCCTGAGACGGGGCGGCCGCCCGCCGCTATCGGGCGTCGAGGTGCAGGCTCTCTTCGACCAGGTCGGGGTCGGCGAGGATGTCATCCTGTTCAAAGAGGATGGGCCGCATGCCCTGCCCATCGGCCAGGCGCTGAGACTGGTCGGTGTAGTGGGGCGAGGCCGGGTCGGCGGACTGGCTATAGGTGAGGATGGCCCGCGCCTCTGGACCCTGCGGGGTGTAGGCCAGGGCCATCACCCACGAATTGCCATAGTTCATGGCGTAGCCCCCATTCGCCAGGTCCGTCTTGCTGTTGACCTCGCTGGGGCGGCTGGGCGACCGGATGAGGGTGTCGTTGCCGCCGGACCAGGCCACGACTGCGATGGTGCCATCGGTGTAGCCACCGCCCGGAACGCCGTATTGTTCGCCATCCTTGAGCTGGTACTGAACATCGCCCAGGCGGGCATCCAGGGCCACGCCAGCCTGTTGCAGGGCCAGGGTACCCTCGGCCAGGGCCACCATCACCCGGTCGGTGGAGAGGTCCGCCGCCGGTGCGGCGAGGCCGGCGGGGGTCCAGACCGGATCCGCCGGGTCAAAAGGGGTCGCATAGAGCAGACCGGCGTCGTCGAGGTCTTCGTAGGAGAGGCTGCCCGCCCCCAGCAGCTCGCGGAAGACCAGGGCGCCCCGGGCGTCCAGGTCATAGGTGCCCGACCAGCCGGCGAGGGCCGCGCAGCTGTCGGTGATGTCCACGTCGCCGCCAGCGAAACGCACGGTGGCGAGGCCGGTGCAGCGTTCGACGACGGCGTCCAGCAGGTCCTCGGCGTGGGGGCTGCGGCCACCCAGGGCGGCGGCCTCCATCTCGTCGAGATCAAAGAGGCTGTCGGCGCCGCTGGCGGACCCCTCGCCCAGCTCGGCGAGGTAGCGCAGGTTCATGCGCGTGCGCCCGGTGCGGGGGCTGCCTTCGGGCCCATAGAAGAGAGAGTAGCCCTCCAGCGTCTCTTCGGCGTGGTTGAGCCAGTGGCTGTCATTGGCATTGGCGACATAGTCGGCGCGCGCCAGGCGCGGCGCCGCATCGGGGGGCTTGACCTGCGTCCAATCGAAGAGGGGATCTCCCCCGTCTCCACCAAAGACACCATACTGCGCCATCACGCCGATGAAGGGCACCGTGTCCACCAGCTCCCGCCAGCGGTCCTCGGCGGCCTCGGTCCAACCCGGCACCCGGGTCGTATCGGCATACCAGGCATTTCCGGCCGCATCCGTCGCGATGGTATTGACCCAGGGGATGCCGCGGCGGGTCCACTGGGCGTCTTGCAGGGCCTCGATGCTGTCGGCGGTCACCATGCCAAACCAGGTGGGCAGCATGGCGAGGTTGCGCTCGTTGGCGTCGGACATGGACACGCCGGTGGCGGTGGTCCAACCCAACAAGGGCGCATTCAGCATGGGGCCATGGTGGCTGCGGTAGAGGGTGCGCGTCTGCGTGGTGACGCTGCCATCGGGCTGCAGCACCTCGATCTCGTAGTCCCGAGACACCATGTCCACGAAGTCACCGTCGTAACGGTAGCGGGTGGGATTGCCCGGCTCCAACTCGAGGATGTTGAGGTTGAAGTGCATGGACGCCGCAACGGTGTGCGTCCAGGCCACGTCGCGGTTGAAGCCCATCACGGGGAAGAGGATGCCGGCCAGGGACACGCCGTAGAAGTCCACCTGGCCGGGGATTGTGACGTGCATCTCGAACCAGCGACGGTTGCCAAACCAAGGGTAGTGGGTGTTGGAGAGCAGCATGCCGCCCCCAGAGGCGCTGCGTTCGCTGCCGATGGCCCAGCCATTGCTGCCCATGGTGTCGCGGCGCAGGATCTCTTCGAGCCGGCTGGCGGGCGGAACGGGGGCCTGCCGGGCGGCGCCGGGGGGCTGCGCCTGGCCGATCTCGTCCTTGAAGGCGGCGCCACTGGCCAGCTCGCCCAGGGCCACGTAGTAGGCCAGCAGGTCGATGTGGGTGATGGGCCGCAGCCATTCGGCGCCGCGGCACTCCTCGGGGATCCGGGCCTCGGGGGTGTCGGCCAGCCACTGGTTGTAGCCAGCGGCATAGCCCACGAGCATGTCCCGGATGGGCGGGTCCAGCTCCAAGAAGCCGCCCTCGGCGGCCTCGAAGACGCCCTGCGCCTTCATGGAGAAGTCCTCGTCCACATAGGCCGGTCCGAAGAAGCGGGCGCGTTCGGATCGCGCCATGACGATCTGGTCGGCGATGGCGCAGCCATGGTGCCGCGCCTGGGCCTGGCCCACCCCGAATCCCAGGCTGCCGTAGTCGGCGGCCTCGATGTGGGGGATGCCGTAGGCGGTCCAGCGCACGGTGGCGTCATAGGGCCCGATCTCGACGTCATAGGGGCTGGGGCCCACATCACCGCTGTCGGCGGGCAGGGGCGTCTTGCCATCGCTGCTGGCGGGGTCCTTGCAGGCGGCCAGCAACAGCACGGCGGCGACGGGCAGCAGGGCGACGGGGGCGAGGCTGCGGGAAAGGCGCATGGGAGCTCCAATGCAGATAGGGCGCCCGCATCTTAGTGCCCCGTCGGCCCATGCGCCTCCTTCGGGTGCTACCCTCTCGCCGATGCCTCCTCACCCCTCGCGGCTGCGGCGCCTGGTCGCCGGTCTGGCCGTCTCCACCCTGGGCCTGGCCCTCTTGGAAGGCGGCGCCCGCCTGCTCATGGCCAGGCGCCCCGAACTGGCCCAGGTCGAGACCCTGGACCCGGGAGGCCGCCTCTTCGCCGAGATGGACTTCAGCCCCGATCTGCTGTGGCGGCTGGTCCCCGGCGAGGGCCTGCAGGGCGGCGTGACCGTGCGGGTGAACCCGGACCGCATGCGCGGCCCACCCCTGGTCCGCCCGCTGCCGATGCCCGGCGTGGTCTTTCTGGGCGATTCGT
Organism: Deltaproteobacteria bacterium; assembly: GCA_018401435.1. Lineage (GTDB taxonomy): Bacteria > Myxococcota_A > UBA796 > UBA796 > UBA2385 > M30B51. The sequence goes on from JAGYJW010000008.1 coordinate 93,135, forward strand.
CAGTCTTTGGCTGGGGCGTCACCGAAGACCAGGCCTTCGCCTGGAAGGCCCTGCAGCGGGCCCGGGACCTGGGCGCCCCCGAGGCCCTCACGGTGAACGCAGCCACCCCCGGCTACAGCTCGTCGCAGGCCCGGCTGCGGCTGGACGCCTTGTTGCCCGACCTGCAGCCCGAGGTGGTGGTCATCGCCACGCTCTGGTCGGACCTGATGAGCGGGGGCTGGACGGACCGGGAGCTCTTCACCCGCTTTTCAGGGCCCGAGCGTGCAGCCGAGCTGGCGCGGCACGACCGCCTGCGCCACAGCGCCCTCTTCGGCATCCTGCAGGCGCGGCTGCTGTCCTTGCGGCCGGTACCCGCGGACCGCATGGTGCTGTGGAGCACGATCTTCACGGGGGAGGGGCGCGGAGGCACGGCGCGGGTGCCCCCCGCCGACCACCGCGCCAACCTCGCCCATATGGACGCCGCCGCGACCGCTGCGGGCGCGCGGGTCATCCACCTCATCCTGCCCACCAACCGAAGCACCGATCGCCGACCGCCCGAATCCCAGCTGGACGACTACCGGGACAACTTTCACGACACGGCCGCTCGAATCGGCGCGCCTGTATTGGACTGCAATCGCATCTGGGCCGACCTGCCCGATGCAGACACGGCGCCCTTCTTCATGGACGAGGTGCACCCCAGCGCCGCGGGTCACGCCGCCATCGCCGAGGCCCTGGCCCCGCTGCTGGTGCAGGCCCTCGCGGCCGCGCCCGGCGGTTGAGCCTTCAGGCGGACTCGAGCAGCTCTGCGGCGGCCTCCAGCCGGGCGCGATCCCGCAGGATCAGGCCCTCGCGGCGCGTCTCGACGATGCCGTCGCGCTGCCAGCGGGTCATCACCCGAATGGCCGTCTCGACCCGGCAGCCCACCATCTCGGACAGGTCGCCGCGGCTGAGCTTGAGGGGGATGAAGAGTCCCCGGGCGTCCTTGAGCCCGACCTCGTCGCCGATGCGCAGCAGCACCCGGGCCAGCCGGTCCTGCACGGCGCCATTGCCCAGCTCGTCCAGACGGTGCGAGAAGACCTGCTGCCGCTGCAAGGCGAGGCCGAGCACGATGCCCTGCAGGTCGGGCCGCTGGGCCAGCAGCCGCTGCAGGCGGTCCGCGGGGATCTGGATGCCCTTTCCGCTGCTGAGCGCGATGGCCGTGCCCACCGTCCGCCCGCCGGGCAGGGCCGCGACCTCGCCGATGACGCCGCCGCGAAAGACCAGGTCCATGATGGGCATACGACCGCCGGGCCACTCGCGCACCAGCTTGATGCCGCCCGTGCAGATGCCAACCAGGCGGGTGGCCGGCGAGTCCTGGGACCAGAGCACCTCGCCGCGTCGGAAACGGATGGGGTCACCATGCTGCAGCAAGGCTGAGTTGATGTCCGCGCGTTCGCAAGGGTGATTGCAGGGACAACCGGTTTCGCGGGGTGCGTTCATGGCCACTTCTCCTCGGGGGCTTCATCCGACCCCATCTACAGCAAGACCCGTGCCGACCTGACGGAGATCAGCGCCGATGGCGATGGGAGCCAGCATTGCGCGGGCAGGCTACGGAGCAGCCCGCAGCCGGGACCGGTGCGAGCACCAGGCCCCTGTGCGCAAGCCCCCATGTCGGAGTGTCAGATGCCCCAGGGCGCAACCATCCTGGTTTGTGACGACGAGGAGCTGATCCGGTGGAGCCTCGCCGAGCATCTCCGCAGCGAGGGCTTCATCGTGATCGAAGCCGAGGACGGCCTGGACGCCCTGGACAAGGTCGAGCGCCACGCGCCGGACCTGATGATCAGCGACATCAAGATGCCCCGCATGGACGGGCTCACCGCCCTGCGCACCCTGCGCGAGCGCGACTTCGACCTGCCCGTCATCATGTTGACTGCCCATGGCGCCGTGGACTCTGCCATCGAAGCCACCGAGCTGGGCGCCAAGGCCTATCTGGCCAAGCCCTTTGATTTGCGCGAGGTGGGGCTGGCGGTCACCCGTGTCTTGGAACAGCACCGCCTGGCCAACGAGGTGCGCTACCTGCGCGATCAGCAGCAAGCCTCCTATGCCAGCATCATTGGCCAATCATCAGCGATGAAACGCCTCTTTGAACTCCTCCGCCGCCTGGAGGATGTGGAGGCCCCCACCGTGCTCCTGCGGGGCGAATCCGGGACGGGCAAGGACCTCATCGCCCACGCCATCCACGACCGGGGACCCCGCAAAGACGGCCCGATGATGGAGGTGGACTGCGCCAGCCTGCCCGAACAGCTCATCGAGAGCGAGCTGTTCGGGCACGAGCGCGGCTCTTTCACCGATGCGCGCACCACCAAGAAGGGCCTCTTCGAGGTTGCGCGAGGGGGCACGATCTTCCTGGACGAGATCGGCGAGATGAGCCCCGGCACCCAAGCCAAGCTGCTGCGGGCCCTGGAGAACCGCCGCTTCAAGCGGGTGGGCGGCGTGGCGGATATCCAGCTGGACGCCGGCGTCATCGCCGCCACCAACCGCGACCTGGCCGCAGAGGTCAAGGCTGGAACCTTCCGGGAAGACCTCTTCTTTCGCCTGAATGTGATCCAGGTCGAGGTGCCCCCGCTGCGGGAGCGCCGCGAGGACATCCCGGTGCTGGTGGACCACTTCATCCGCCGCTTCAACCGCGAGTTCCGTCGCGACGTCAAGGCCGTCAGCCAGGAGGCCATGAAGCTGCTGCTGGCCTACGGTTGGCCCGGCAATGTGCGCGAGCTGCGCAATATCGTCGAAAGGATCGTCATCCTGGAGACGCAGGAGGTGATCGGCGCCGAGCAGCTGCCCAGCGAGATCCGCTACGGCCAGTCCCGCCGCGAGGCCACCCGGGGCACCACCTTCATCTTGCCCGACGAGGGCTGCGATCTGGAGGAGGTCGAGCGCAGCCTGCTGCGGCAGGCCATGGACCGCACCAGCGGCAACCAGAGCGCCGCCGCCCGGCTGCTGGGCATCAGCCGCTATGCCCTTCGGTACCGTCTGGAGAAGCACCAACTCGGGAGCTGACGGGCGGCAGCTCCAATCGAAAGGCGGCGCCGCGGCGGCTGGCGCCCACCAGGGCCGGCTGGACGTCGGTGGTGGGCTCCAGCTCGACCCGGCCGCCCATGGACAGCACCAGCTTGCGGCAGATGGCCAGGCCCAGGCCCGTCCCGCGGGTCTTCGTGGTCACGAAGGGCTCGAAGAGCTGCGCGGCGATGTTGTCGGGGATGCCCGGGCCGTCGTCCAGCACCCGCAGCACGGGGCCCGGCCCCAGGTGCAGCTCGACCCGCCCATCGCCCTCCACGGCGTCTCGCGCGTTCTGGATGAGGTTGACCAGCACCTGAACCACATACTGGCGGTCCACCAGCACGCAGTCGGCCCGGCCCTCACACTCCACCAGGGTTATCGGCACGCCGGACTGCACCGCAGCGTCTCGGGCGAGGTCCTTCAAGGCGACCGGGCTGAGCGTGACTTGGGCCGGGCGCGCAAAGCCCAGCAGGTCGGTGACCAGGCGGTCCAGGCGGTGCACCTGCTCTTGCACCTTGCCCAGGATGGCTTTGCGGCGGTCATCCTGGGGCAGTGAGCCCACAATCACCTGCAGGGTGGCCGAGATGGCCGCCAGCGGGTTGCGGATCTCATGGGCCAAATGGGCGGCGAGACCACCGATTCGCGCCAGGGTTTCGGCCTGACGCAGCCGGGCCTCAGCCTGCACCACATCGGTGAGGTCCTCGATGTGAATGAGCAGTCGGGCCAGCTCATGGTGCAGGGGCACCAGGGTCAGGCGCAGGTTGCGGCTGTCCGCCCCCTGCCCGATGACCACGCGGGGGAGCGTGACCTCGCGATCGGCGGCCAGGGCCCGGCCCACCGCGGTGGGCAGGTCGGCCTGCTCCACGAGGTCCCGGGGCAGGTAGCGCTCGTAGTGTTGGCCCACAGCGCCGGGATCGCCAAAGAGGCGCCGGCCCGGCTCGGTCGCCGAGGTCACGCGCCCATCCCCATCCAAGACCAGCACCGTCACGGGGAGCTTCTCGACAATGAGGTCCTGTAGCGACTTCAGCTGCCGGTGCTCGTGGGCCTCCATATAGGCGCTGGACATCACGGCCAGCTCGAGGTCGGTGATGCGACCGATGGACCGACAGATCTCGAGGATGCGGGGCAGGGGCAGCTGGGCGGTCTGGATGCAGTCGCAGAGGTCAGCGCGCAGGCGGTTCATCGCCGTAAAGACATAGCGGTCGGGAAGACCGACCCGCACGTGCACATGGCCGATGTGCTGGCGGCGAGCCCAGTATTCGTCATCCCACGGCCCGTTGAGGAGCTGCTCAATCCAGCTCATCAGGCTGAGCTTGAGGCGCTCGACCTGTGCCGGGCCCGAAAAGACGGCAGCTGCCCCCGGAAACTCCTCGATGATGGCGTAGAAGTGGTCAACCATCTGCCGGCGATGGGGCTGGACCAGGGGCCAGGCGGCGCGCAGAGCGGCCTCGTCGTCTCCGTTGAAGGCCACATAGGCCTTCATCTCCTCCCAATGCTTCATGGCTGCTCCCGGCGACGGCGCCCTCTGTGCGGATTCGCCCAGCAGGCTGATCCTTATCGCACAGCCACGGGAGCGGCCCCTTCGGACACCACCAGCACGGAGCAGGCGTCGGGACGCTGCAGGAAGGCCCGCCAGCGCGGGTTGAGTCCCGGTCCAGGGCCCCACAGCTGGTCGGGGCGGGTGATCACCGCGCCCAGCTGCAGCGCCCGATCGCCGCCCATGGCCCCCAGAGGCCCAGCGGCATCGGATGCTTCCAGGATGGCCCAGGAGCTGCCGCGCGCCCGGGCCAGCTCCTCTGCCATGCGACAGATCGCAGGGGAGGTCTGCCCCACCACGCCGATGGGAAGCCGGTTCTCAACCAGGAGCGCCTGTCCGCCGGCCACCGCGGCCACCGGCTGGCGGGCCCGCGCCAGCACCTGCCGCGCCACGCTCGGTCCCGCCTCGGGCCCTTCCGCCAGGCGGGTGCCCATCAAGATCCAGGGGCAGCTGCGCGCCTCTGCCACCTCCAGAATGCGCTCCACAACCTCACCCTGAACCGACCTCAGCCGAACGGGCACGCCGCTGTCGCGAATATTCCGGCCCAGCTCATGCAGGCGCGCCAGGTTGTCCAAGGACGCGGGCTCGGCGGAGACGTGGAGCAGCAGCACATCCCGCCCCAGGTTGCGGGCAACCAGGGCGGCCAGCTGAACCGCGGAGCGAGAGGGGACCGTGGGGTCGATGGGGACGAGGACGGACATCGGCCCTCGCATTTGCAAGAGCCATGCCGCCCCGATGGCGCATCAGGGGGTGAAGCTGCCCAATCGCAGGTCCAGGCCCGGCTGGTTCACCGCGCCGGTCATCAGCCGCCCGTTGCCCGAAGTGCTGAAGGAGGCGATGTGTTCGCCGGACTCGTTGACGAAGCCGTCCACGTCCTCATCGGCGAAGGCCCAGAGGTAGGTGACGGTGTCCGCCGGCACGACCAGGCTGTAGCTGGAGGCGCTGGTGCCGGTGAGGTCGGCCCAATCCACCTCGTGGATGTCGTAGACCGCGGCCGACCGGATGTCGAAGGTGGTGGTGGGCCGGTACTTCAGCGCCGCCACATAGACCGAGGAGCCCGCCGGCAGGCTGTCAAAGCTGCTGCCGCTGGCCATCGAGACCTCACCGGACAACATCACGAAGGGCACGACGTTGACGCCCGGGCTGTCGCCCAAGGGGATCTGCACGTCGTAGCCGCTGAGGTCGGTGGCCCCGACCTGCACGGGGTTGCCATCGGTGTCGGCGACCGGGGCATAGGCACCCCAGGTGTCGTCGGGCGCGAAGAGCCCGTCCTGGTTGCGGTCCCAGGCGCCCACCAGCTTCATGGGGCCATAGCCGGCGCAAGAAGAGAGGCTGTAGCTGCCTTCAGCGCCAAGGGCGCTGGGCGTGGGGCTGGTGGTGGCCACATGGTAGGGGCCCTGGCCGGCGGTGGAGACCAGCATGGTGGCGGCGGAGCCCCCGCCGTAATTCACCGTGATGAGCACGCTGCCGTCAATGGTGACGGTCGAGCCGCAGCCGCCGCCGCTGCTGGTGATCTCGGTGGTGAGGATGGTGAGGTCGATGCCGGTGATGCTGTCGCCGTCGGCCAGGGTGAGGGCCAGGGGGTAGACGCCGCGGGGGTCATCCGAGCTGACCACCGTGTCGCCATATCGGTCGAGGGCCGCGTAGATGTAGACCTCGCCGGCATCCGCCGGCATGCGCCAGTCCAGGCTGTAGGGGTCGCCGCCGGGGCTGGGCGGGCTCACCGTGGTCGAGCCCACATACTGCTGGTTTCCAAACTCATCGTTGGTGTAGGCGGCCACGAACACATTGCCGAAAGGCCAGGCCACCGTGCCGCTGTCGGCGTCATAGGACAGGCTGTCGGTCCAGTCCAAGGCGTCGCGTTCGCCGTCGAGGCCCGGGCGGTAGAGCTCGACCGTCACGGTGCCCGACACGCTGCCCATGATCTCGGGCGCTGCAGTGTCGTCCTGGCCACCGTCATCGCCGGGGTCGGTGCCGTCATCGCCGCCGTCGGCGCCGCTGTCAGAGCTGCCGCCCCCGCCGGGGCCCTTGCCACCTCCGCAGGGACCGAGGGCGCCAAGAAAGAAGACAGCGGCGAAGGTGCGCATGGGGAAGCTCCAATGGACCCGAATCCGCGCAACAGGCGCGGCTGGACAGATCCAGCATTCTACCCGAAGAGCCGCAAGCCAGGATCACCCTTCATTGTGCTCTCATGCAAACAAAGCCCGCACCGGGCGAGCGCGACCTTCGATTGCGGCCTGCTGCTGCATCTTGACATCGATCCGATGTCACGCGATCGCCGAGACATCAGGTGCCGAGCACGAGAAGCGGCGAGGCCCCCCGGCCCCCGGGCGTGGCGCAAGCGCCGTCCCAGGGGCCGAGGCCGCCCATCAGTCCTGGTCCACGATGACGAACTCCACCCGCCGGTTGGCCGCCCGACCGTCCTCGGTGTCGTTGGACTGGATCGGGTACATCTCACCGAAACCACGGGCCTGCAGGCGCCCGGCATCGACGCCCTTGTCGATGAGGTAGCGCATCACCGAGTCGGAGCGGGACTGGCTGAGCTTCAGGTTGTTGAGGTCCGCCCCCACATCGTCGGTGTGGCCTTCGATGCGGATGCCCTTCAGGCGCGGGTTGGCCTGAATCACCTGCGCGATCTCGTCCAGCAGCGAGAAGCTCCGCTCCTGAATCGTGGCCTTGCCGGTGTCGAAGTAGATGGTCTCGGTGATCTTGATGTTGGACTTGTCGACCACCACGCGGCCCACATCGGGGCAGCCATCGGTGTCCTGGTCGCCATCGAAGTCTTCGGCGTCGTAGGGGCAGCGGTCCACATCGTCGGGGATGCCGTCGCCGTCCTTGTCGCCCAGCTCGGCGTCGGGGCAGCCGTCCTCATCCTGCACGCCATTCCAGGTCTCGGCGTCGTTGGGGCAGCGGTCTAGGCTGTCGGGGATCCCGTCCTTGTCGTTGTCCAGGTCGGGACAGCCATCGTTGTCCAGCCAGTTGTCGTCGTCTTCGGGGTCGTCGGGGCACTCGTCGGCCCAGTCGGGGATGCCATCGAGGTCATTGTCCAGATCGGGGCAGCCGTCGTCGTCCTGGAAGTTGTCGATGTCTTCGGGGTCGTTGGGGCAACGGTCGACACCGTCAGACAGACCGTCCCCGTCAGAATCCATGTCGGCGGCGCTGAAGCTGGGGGAGATCGTGAGGCCAGCGACCACCCGGTAGTCGGGGGCGCCGACGCCGGGCAGCAGGGCCGAGCCGCCACCCACCTGCAAGGCGATCATTCGCGTGGGGAGGATCTTGACGCCCAACAGGCCCTCGGTGGGCAGCTGGCTGCCGCGGGAGCCTGCGACCTCGCCGTGGACTTCGGCGACCAGCTCGACAATCTCGGCCGGAGCGAAGCCGCCGGCCACACCCCAGGTCATTGCCGATGCCAGGCGCACATCGCGCACCCGGCCGGCCGGCCGCACGCGGTAGCCCGCGGTGGCGCCGAAACGCCACCGGTACTCTTGGCGCCGCACGGTGCCATCGCTCAGCTCGAAGGCCAAGGCCGGCGCCAGGCTGAGCCCCGCTTCTCCGGTCAGGCTGGCGGGGTCGCCGGTGGGCAGACCGATGGGCAGGATGATGGCGAGGCCGACCGGGCCGTCCTCGCTGTGCAGGGCGGTGAACTTGGGCACCAGGCGCACATCGCCCAGGCCCGCACCGCCCAGCGCCGCGCCGCCGCCGATGTCGCCCAGGCTGGTCGGATCCACGCCATCCTGGTTGAGGATCACCGGCAGGTCCACGGTGAGCGAGCCCCAGCGGGTGAGGCCCATGCCCACCACCACATGGCCGGTCAGGCGGTCATCCACCAGCCCGTTGCCGGCGTCGCCGTCGGCGTTGGGGGTGGCCGAGACCCGCGCACCCGACGCATCGGTGAGGATCACCGGGTCATTGGCATAGTTGATCCAGAAGCCCGCCTCGGCCTGCAGGTGGCCGAGGGTGTCGGCCGAGGGCACCGACAAGTAGCCGATGCCATCGGAATTGGGCCGGAAGATCTCGATGTCGACGCCCGAGGCGACCTCTGCATCTTGGGCCAGGGCCACGGAGGAGGCGACCAGGGCACCCAAGAGGAGCCCGGACTTGAGCAGCTTTGCCGGAACCATCAGCCTTCTCCGTCGCGACGCCGGCGCAGGGAGGTCAAGAGCAGCAGGCCGGCGACGCCCAGGGCGCCCAGGCCCCGACCGTCGCCCGGGACGGCCGCACACAAGCCGCCGCCGCGCACCGAGGTGTAGCCGAGGCTGCTGCTGCAGCCGTCGTCCACCATGCCATTGCAGTCATTGTCGATGCCATCGCCGCAGATCTCGGCAGCGCCGGGGTTCACGTCCGCGGCGCGGGGGTCCACCGCGTCGTCCCAGCAGTCGCCCTGGGTGATGTCGAAGCCATCGCCGTCGGCGTCCTTGAAGGGGTCATCCACGACGCCGTTGCAGTCGTTGTCCTTGCCGTCCTTGATGCCGCCGTCGGCCGGGTCGCCCTCGTCTCCGCCGGGGAAGACGGTCGGGTCGTTGTCGTCGCAATCGCGGGGGCGGTCATCCCAGAAGCCCGGGTCCGGGTTGCCGATGCACTCTTCAGAATCGTAGCCATCGCCGTCATAGTCGCAGGCGTCGAAGCCGTCGCCGGACTGGTCGATGCCGTCGTAGAAGATCTCGGCCGCGCAGGGCTTGATCAGGTTGTTGGCGTCGTTGGTATCGTAGGCCACCGCGCAGGCGCCCTCTCGGTAGCCATTGGGCAGCACCGGCCCCGCGGCGTCGAAGGGGTCGAAGGTGCGCGGGTCGCAGGTGATGCCGTCGTCGGGGTCGCAATCCACGACCTCGCCGGTGTCGCACTCCGATACGCCATCGTTGTCGTCATCGGTGTCGTCGATGCAGCCGTTGCAGTCATTGTCCACCCCATCGATGATCTCGCTCTCGCCGGGGTTGACCGCGTTGAGGTCGTCGTCGCAGTCGCCGTCGATCTCGGCGTAGCCGTCACCGTCGTCATCGCAGGCGCCATCGTCGATCACGCCGTCGCAGTCAGCGTCGTCGTTGGCCCGGCCAAAGGGCGCCGCGTCGCCGTCAATCGCGCCGGGGTTGACGCTGCTGTCGGCGTCGTCGCAGTCTCCCTGGACCTCGGAGTAGCCGTCGCCGTCGTCGTCGCTGCTGGACCCATTGCAAAGCTGGCTGTTGGCCACACCCGGCGTCCCTCGCCAGGAGCCGCCGCTGCCCGAGCCGCCGATGGTCACCGAGGCGCACCAGTTGTGCGCCAGGTCGTTGGCCCAAGACAGAGGTTCAATGGGCAGGTTGACGTGGTGCGAGTAGTTCTGGGTCACGCCCCAGCCCGAACCATTATTCCAGACCACCTCGTCGATCAGCGCGCCTGCGAAGCTCAGGCTGATGCTGTCGGCCGCGCGCTGCAGGCGCATCTGGGTGAAGTAGCTGTAGGGGTAGTCCACCGTGATGCCGCCATTCGTGGCGGTATTGGCGTTGACGCCAAAGACCACGTATTCGCCGGCTGGCACCAGCAGCGAGGTCAGCACGGTGAAGCCGGAGTCGGCATCCGAGCCCACAACCAGCCCGTTCAGGTCGAGGTTGCGGGTGGTCGCGTTGTGGATCTCGAACCACTCGGCGTTGTAGTTGGATTCGTAGCTTGGATCCGCCATGAATTCGGTGATGGTGAGGTCACCGGGGCAGATCGTTGCGGTGCAGGTGTCGTCACAAGCGGCCTGAGCCGGTCGGATGAAGACGCTGGCCGCCGCGGCCAAGAGCCACATGGGCATCTCCGGATGCAGTGAGCGGATGGAGGCTACCAGACGGGCCGATCCGCCACAATGGCCGGCCGATTTCGGGCGGTCAACGCCCCGGGGGCGGACCCTGGCCACCCTGGGGTCCCGGCGCGCCGCAGCTGTCGGCCTTGCCGTCGGCCGCCACCGTGAGGCTGATGTTCAGGCCGTCGATGTCGTTGCGGCCCACCGACAGGGAGCCCCCAGGAAAGCAGCCCCGGGGGTCGCCGGGGCCGGGGCCATTGGCGTCCAGATCGATGAAGGCCTCGATGACCAGGGGACCGAAGTCCTGGGGCACAGCCAGGCTGAAGGGCCCGGGCTTGAGCTTGAGCTTGCCCACCGGGCGGCGCCCGCCCTGGCTGCGATCGTCGGGCCGAAAGAGGTCCAGGTCGATGGTCTCGGTGCCAGACCAGATCAGGGCGCCGCGCAGCTGCACCCGAGGGCCGGGCAGGTCGGCGAAGAGGGCGCCCCCCCGCCTCCGGGGCCGCCTTCGGGCACCGGAGGCGGGCTGCCGGGCGGGGCCTCGGGCGGGGCGCCGGGTGGGGCGCCGGCGTTGGGGGCGCCGCCGGGGGCGCCCAGGGGAACCGGCCCCCCGCCACCGCCGCCGCGTGCACCCTCCACCAGCTCGAAGATGAGCCCCTCAACTTCATCTTCGCCGATCTCGACCTGCAGCTCGGCGAAGGGGTCGTCGGCGCTGGGGCCATTCCCGGTCTTGTCTTGGAAGGCCTGAAGCTCCAGGGCGCCCAGGCCCACCGGGACCTCCAGCTCGAAGTCGCCGGGCCCTTTCAGGAGCAGCTTGCCCTTGGCCGCCACGCCGCCCGGCGCGGTGGGATCGGGCACCCGCACGTCCAGATCGACGGCCTGCCCCTCGATGCCCCCGGTGATGCTGCCCCGCACCCACAAGCGCGGCCGGCTGTCGTCGGAGAAGGGCACGGCGCTGCCACCGCCGACACCCGGCTGGCCCTGCGCGGCCTCCACCGCCTCGTAGAAGTCCGGGTCCAAGGGGACCTCTTCGCCCGTGACCCTCTCCAGCCAGCAGGCGGGCAGCAGGGCCAGGGCCAGGACGGTGGGCCAGCGCCGCATCATGGCAGCAGTCCGAGGGCCTGCCGGTACCAGGCCACAGTGCGGCCCAAGCCCTCGGCGAGGTCGGTGGCGGCGCTCCAGCCCAGCTCCTGCCGGGCGCGGGTCACGTCCAGACACTTGCGGGGTTGGCCGTCGGGCTGGCTCGGGTCAAACCGAAGGGGCCCCGGGTGACCCGTCGCCTGCACCACTGCCTGGGCCAGCTCCGCCACGCTGACCTCCACCCCGGTGCCGATGTTGAGGGGGTCGGGCGTGGGCCAGGCCAGCATGGCGAGCAGGGCGTCGGCGGCGTCCTCCACATAGAGGTGCTCGCGGGTGGCCCGCCCGCTGCCCCAGACCGAGAGCGGCGCATCCGATGACAGGCAGCGCTGGATGAGGGCCGCCACGACATGGGCGCGCGCGGGCTCGAGGTGGTCGCCCGGGCCATAGAGGTTGGCCAGCACGGGGAAGACCGCGCGCCAGCCGTGCTGGTCGAACCAGGCGCGCCCCAGCTCCATCATCATCCGCTTGCTCTCGGCATAGGCGGCGTTGGTGGGCTCGGGGCGACCCGCCCACAGGTCAGCCTCCACAAAGGGCACAGGGCAGATGCGGGGATAGGCGCAGGCGCTGCTGGCCCCCACAAAGACCTCGACGCCATGCCGAAAGCTGGCGTCCATGAGGTTGAGGTTGATGCGCGCGTTGTCGAGGCCGCTCTCCACCGGGTGGGCGCGCATCCAGCCAATGCCGCCGCCATCCACGGCGCAATGCAACACATAGCGAGGGCGAAGATCCGCCAGCAGGCGGTCGGCGGCGCGGGGATCCCGAAGATCCGCCTCTTTGCGCCCCACGGCGATGACTTCGGCCCCACGTGCAGCGGCGAGTCGGGCGACGTGGCGCCCCAAGAAGCCGCGGCCTCCGGTGACGAGCACCCGCTGGGCGCCAAGGGGGACAACGGTGGGCATGGGTCAGACGTTGGACCAGGGGTGCTGGATGCGCATCAAGGGCAGCGCGCGAATCAGCTCATCCAGCCCCCGGTCGATGTCGATGAGGGTCTCGAAGCCAGTACCCCGAATCCGGCTGTAATCGACCTCATAGTCCCGCTTGTCGTCGTCGCTGCCGATCTCGGCGAAGTGCACCAGGAAGTCCAGGCGCCTCTGCAGCAGCTCGATGATGCCCTTCTTTGTGTAGTTCATCGAGTCGTGGCCCACATTGAAGAGGTGGTGCTGCAAGTCATCCCAGTGGGTGAGCATGTGCACGAAGGCGCGGGCGATGTCGGTGACGTGGATGAAGGTGCGGCGGAAATTTCTCTCGTAGACCACCAGGTAGCGGTTGTGGATGGCCTGGTAGGCAAAATCGTTGATCAGCAGGTCCAGCCGCAAGCGGGGCGCGATGCCAAAGGCCGTGGCAAAGCGCAAGGCCACCACATTGCCCCGTGCGATGCACATGGCCTCGGCCTGGGTCTTGGTCTCGCCATAGAGCGACAAGGGATTGAGCGGGGTGTCCTCGGTGCAGATGCCCACCACCTCGCCATAGTTGGAGCCGGTGCTGCCATAGAGCAAGCGGGCGCCGGCGGGCATGAGGTCGAGCACATTCTCGGTGCCCTGGACGTTGACCTCAACGGCCTCCCTGGGCAGCTTCTTGCAGAGGGGGTAGCCCACCAGCGCGGCGAGATGCACGACGGCGTCGGCATCGGCGAGCTGGGGCTTCAGCGCAGCGCGGTCCCGGACATCCACCTCGGCGAAGCTGAAGCGCTCATCGAGGAAGTGGGGCAGCAGCGCCTGACCGCCGAACATGAGGTTGTCCACCACATGCACGCGGTGCCCGGCCGAAAGCAGCCGCGGCACCAGGGTGGATCCGACATAGCCTGCCCCACCGGTCACCACGATCTTCATTGCTTTGGCCTCCAACAACAGCCCCCTCCACCCAGAGCGGGGGAGGGGGCAGGATAGCGCAAGGTGGGCGCCTGGGCTCAGGCCGGGGCGATGCCTGGGGGCCCCGCAGGGCCCCGCGAGCGAATCAGAGGGAGCCACCAAGCAGGCCGACGAAGGCCCCAGCGTCATAGGCGGCGGTGTCGATCCAGTAGCCCGCGCCCAGCAGGTCGTCGGCGCCGTCGTCGTTGAAGTCGATGGGGCCCACCAGGGTGCGGCCCAGGTAGCCGTCGCCGCCGCTGGGGCCGGTCAACATGGCGTCGGAGGACGCCGCGCCGATGGTGCCGGTGACCGGGCCCATGAAGACATAGATGGCGCCGGCGCTGCTGTTACCGGTGTCCTCGCCATAGGCGCCGATGGTCAGGTCGTCGTTGCCGTCACCGTCATAGTCGCCGCCCCGGCCCACGGTGTAGCCGAAGTAGTCCGAGGAGGCATTGCCGTTGAGGGTGGCATCGGCGGTCATCAGACCGGACTCCCGCGTCGAGCCGCCGTAGACCACATAGGCGGCGCCCGAAGAGGACCCGCCGGTGTCCACGCCATCCGCGCCCACCACGATGTCGTCGTAGCCGTCACCATCGAGGTCGCCCGCGAAGGACACGGAGCGCCCGAGGTAGTCATAGCTGGCGGAGCCGGCCAGGTAGGCGTCCGCGCTGGTGGCCGCGATGTCGGAGGCCAGGGCGGCGCCACCGAAGAAGACATAGGCAGCGCCCGCGCCGGTGGCGACGTCGCTGTTGTAGTAGGCGCCCACCAGCAGGTCGTCGTAGCCGTCACCATCCATGTCGCCGTCACCGGCCACGGAGAAGCCAAAGTAGTTCGAGCCCGAGCCCACCCCGTAGAGCTGCACATCCGCGAGGGCGACGGGGAGGGTCCCGGAGGTGATGGCGCCCGAGGCGACACCGTAGATGAGGTAGGCGGAGCCCTTGGAGGACCCATAGTCGTCGTTGCCATAGGCGCCCAGGATGACGTCCTGGTAGCCGTCGCCGTTCACGTCCCCGGCCGCAGCGGTGGCGTAGGCGAGGTAGTCGTAGCTGGCGGTGCCGGTCACCGTGATGTCGGCCGAGCTGGCGCTGAGGGTTCCGGTGACCGGCCCCAGGAAGAGGTAGCCGGCGCCCGCACTGGAGGAGACACCATAGGCGCCGGCGATGACATCATCGTAGCCATCGCTGTCGACGTCCACGACGGTCGAGGACCAGCCCATATAGGCCGAGGAGCTGGCCGGGCCGTTGATGGTCGCTCCAGCCAGGGTGCCCACGCTGCCCGAAGTGAGCGGACCGTAGACCACATAGGAGGCGCCGGCGGTGCTGGCCGAGGTGTCCACGCCATAGGCGCCGGCGAGCAGGTCGTCGATGCCGTCGCCGTTGATGTCGCCGACCGCGCCGGACTTGCCCAGGTAGTCCGAGACGCTCACACCGGTGATGGACAGGTCCGCGTCGGCGGCGCCGATGGTGCCGGTGAAGCCGCAGCCAAAGGACCCGCCGTCGCAGTTGTTGTCCACCCCGTCACCGCAGACCTCGGCCTCGCCGGGGTTGGTGGTGATCTCGCCGTCATCGCAGTCGGTGTCGTTTTCGGAGTAGCCGGTGGGCAGACTGCAAGCGACCATGGTGCCGGTCTCGGCGCCGTAGCCGTCGCCGTCGCTGTCGATGAAGTAGGTGTTGCCGTCGATGGGATTGTTGTCGGCGGTGCCGTCGCAGTCGTTGTCCTGACCGTCGCAGTACTCGCCCGCGCCGGGGTAGCTCTGGGCGTCGGCGTCGTTGCAGTCCTGGTTGTCGGCGATGTAGCCGGAGGGGCTGGCGCAGCTGGTATCGCTGATGTCGGGGTTGCCATAGCCGTCGCCATCGGCGTCGAGGTAGGTCGTCGTGGCGTCGCTGGCGTCGTCGTCCAGCAGGCCGTTGCAGTCGTTGTCCAGGCCGTCGCAGACCTCGACGCCGTCGGGATTCACCGCGTCGCTGTCGTCATTGCAGTCCAGGGCGTTGTCAACGAAGCCCTCGGGCGCCACGCAGGCAAAGACCGCATCCGCGACCGACCCGAAGCCGTCCCCGTCCATGTCGATGTAGAAGATGCTGCCACCGACGGCGTCCTCATCCACCTCGCCGTCACAGTCGTTGTCCACGCCATCGCAGACATCGGCCGCGCCGGGGAAGACGGTGGCGTCATTGTCGTCACAGTCCACGGTGGAGATCACGCCGTCGCCGTCGGCATCGACCCAGTCGGTGCCATCGGTGCCATCGGTGCCGTCGGTGCCGTCGGTGCCGTCGGTGCCGTCGGTGCCATCGGTGCCATCGGTGCCGTCGGCCCCATCGGTGCCATCGCTGGAGGCAGTGTCCTCACCCTTGTCGCCGCAGGCCACAGCCAAAGAGAGGGAGAGCAGAACAGGGAGGAGGCGCAGGGTCATGGAAGCTCCGATACGAATGAACCGTCTGCAGCACAGGGCGCAGACGGGGCGAGAGCGCGGGGTGCCGCGTCACGAGACATACCGAATGAGTTTACACGAATCCTGCATCGCCATCAACGCAGGGCCAGGGGACGTCGGCAAGAGTCCCCTTGGAAGCGCGGCTCGAGGGGAACTTTCTCCCTATTACGACCGCATGACAGCCACCGAGGACCGGGGGCATCCTGCGCCCGCAAGAGGAGGGCGCGAGGGGGCAGGTGTCAGGGTCCTGACAGACCGCCGGAGTGCGCAGCCCCCTAAAGGAAGAGTGCCGGGGGGATGAACCCCCGACAGCAACCCAGGAAAATCCCATGAGCACCCCGACCCCCTCCTCCCTGCTGCGCGCCGTCGGCCTCCTCACCCTGGTGGGCTGCGGCGCCTCCGCCAAGGTCGCCGACAGCGACCGGCGCTGACGCCGAAGCTGAACTTGCGGGCGCGCGGCTTCGGCGGCGCGCCGTCGCGGCCTCGGCGCCGCATCAGCCGGGCAGCAGCACGATCTTGCCCATGTGGCGCTGGGTCTCCAAGGCCGCGAGAGCAGCGGGCAAGGTGGAGAAGGGCCGCTCCTCGAAGATGACCGGCCGCACATCTGGCCTCGCCAAAAGCGCGCGGTTGAGGCCCAAGAAGTCGTCTCGGCTGCCCACGAAGACGCCTTGCACGCGAATGCCCCGCATGAGGATACGCGTGAGGGCCAGAGGCGCCGAAACGCCGGCCAGCACCCCAATCAGGGAGATGTGGCCCCCGGTGCGCACCGCCGCCAGGCTCTGTTCGAGGGTGCCCGCACCCCCCAGCTCGACCACATGGTCCACGCCGCCCGTCCAATCGCGGATTCGGGCGCCCCATCGGGGCTCGTCGCGGTAGTTCAGGGTCCATTCTGCACCCAAAGCCCGCGCCCGCTCCAGCTTCTCGTCGCTGCTGGAGAGAATGGCCACCCGGGCCCCCACCATGCGGGCGATTTGAAGGGCAAAGAGGCTGACTCCGCCCGTGCCCAGCGTCAACACCGTCGATCCCGCCGTGATCCCCCCTTCGGTGATCAGGGCCCGCCAGGCGGTGACCGCCGCACAGGGCAGGGTCGCGCACTCGGCGTCGCTGAGGTGGGCCGGCGGCTTGACCAGGGCCGTCACGGGCAGCACCCGCTCCTCGCAGAGCAGGCCCATCGCGGGCCCGCCCAGGCTGCTGCGCAAGGCACCATCGGTCAGGTCGCCACCCGACCAGTCCGGCGCGAAAACGGGGCAGGCGCGCTCACCCTGGACGAATTCTGTCACCCCGTCCCCCACCGCGACCACCTCGCCCACGGCGTCGGAGCCCGGCACCAGCGGCAGGGGCTGGCGGGGATTGTAGCGCCCCTGCACCATCATCAGGTCACGGTAGTTCAGGCTCCAGGCGCGCAAGCGCAGGCGCACCTGTCCCGGCCCGGGGACCGGGCTGTCGCGGTCTTGCAGCTTCAGCCGATCCAGTCCGAAGCCGCCTTCAATCTGCCATTCGCGCATGGGTGCTCCGGGGGCCTTGCTCAGCCCGTCAAGGCCCGGCGCAGGCCCCGCAGCAGCAGGTCGCGCTGGCCGTCGCCATAGCGGTGGCCCTGTCCCACGAAGATCCCGCGGTCGTGGACCGCGTTGGCGACGGGGAAGGGGCCCTCCAGGCGCAGCCGGGGCAGGTGGGCCACGGCGGGCTGCCGCGCGAGGTTGGACCCGGAGATGGGCCGGGTGTCGATGCCTTCGGCCTGCAGCCGCGCACAGAGGGTGGGGCGATCGATGGGGGCCTCTGGTGCCAGCAGGAGGGGGAAACCAAAGCCCACATGACTGGTTCCGGGCCGCTCGGGAAAGCACCGCAAGGGCAGGCCTTCGGCGGCGATGGCCGCGCACCAGTCCGCGTGGTTTGCCCGCCGCCGCGCGGCGATGGCGTCGATGCGGTCGAGCTGGTGGAGCCCGAATGCCCCCGCCAGATCCGTGGGCCGGACATTGAAGCCGGCCGACACGAAGAGGAAGCGGGGATCGGTGTCGGCGTGGGCTGCGGCGAGGGCGTCGCGGTCGCTGCGCTCGCGAATCCAACCATGGGCCCGCAAGCTGCGGCAGGTGTCGGCCAGATCGGGGGCGGAGGTGGTGATCATGCCGCCCTCCACCGTCGTCATGTGGTGGGAGAAGAAGAAGCTGAAGCAGCCACCCACGCCCCGGGCCCCGACCTTGAGCCCATCGACGGTCGCCCCGTGGGCGCCGCAGGCGTCTTCGATCAGCAGGGGCGAGCGGGCGCGACTGGGCTGGCCCAGGAGGTGCACCGCCAGCACCGGGTGGTCAAAGACGCCTTCGATGCAGAGGCTGTCGGGGTCGACGTCCACCAGCACCGGGGTGAGGCCGGCCTGGTGCACCGCAAAGAGGCTGGTGGACCAGCCCACCGCCGGCACGAGCACCTCGGCGCCGCGCTGCAGGCGCCCGGTCTCCACCAGCGCCGACAGCAGGACGAGCAGCGCGCTGGATCCCGAGTTGACCATGACGGCCTGCTCGCAGCCCACCCAGGCCGCGAAGCGCTCTTCGAAGGCCTGCACCTTGCCCCCCATGGTGACCCAGCCGCTGAGCAGGCTGTCGATGGCCTCGGCGACCTCGGCGGCACCAAAGGTGGGCTGGGCCAGGGGCAAGCGCCCGGCCGGGGGATCCGCACCCAGACCGGGGTCGAGGTGGGCCGCCACCAGGGCGTCGATGGCCCGCCGCCGGTCTGAGGTCAACGCAGCACGCGGGCGCCGGGAAGCTCCGACAGCAGCACCTTGAGGTGGTCCTTGCCCACCGGCCAGGACAGGGCCTTGCTCTCTCCGCCGGCCCGCTGGCCCTCCCGCGTGGCCAGCTCGGCGATATTCCAGCGCCGGCGCATGGACCGGATGCTGATCTGGTATTCGATGGGGAAGCGCTTCACCGAGGTGTCCAGGGCCAACAGGTCGGCCCGGCGCAAGGCGCGGAAGCCATTGATGGTGTCGGTGACGGGCGGCCCCTCGTTGAAGATGCGGTTGGCCAGCCAGGTCAGGGCCTGGTTGACCCGCGCCCGGGGGCGCAAGGCGTCCTGTTCTTCGTTCTCGCTGCCCACCGCAAAACGGCTGGCGATGGCGAGGTGGGCGCCCGAGAGCAGCAGGTCGTCCAGCCGCACGATGTCGGCGGGGTCTTCATTCCCATCGGGGGAGAAGAAGACGAGGCGCTCGGTGTCGGTGGCCTCGGCGGCCACCCGAAAGGCGACGCCGCGGCCGGGTATGGGCTGGTCGAGGATGGGCACGCCTCGGGCGGCCATGAATTCCCGGCTGCCGTCGGTGGACCCGCCATCCACCGCGATGGTGCGGGCGAAGTCGTCCAGGGGCAGGGCGTCCCAAAGCAGCCGCAGGCCGTCAATCTCGTTGAGGGTGAGGAGGACCAGGGTGCAGTCGCGGGGCATTCAGCCCTCCGAGGGGTTGAGCAGGCCCTCGCTTTCGAGGAAAGCAAAGACCGCGCGGGCGATCCAGTCGTTGCCCGCAGCGTTGGCGTGGCCGCGGTCTCGGGAGAAGTAGAGCTGGGCCTGCTGGCTGGCCTGCTCCATCTGGGGCTGGGGGTCCAACCAGGGCACCTGCAGCTCTTGGGCGGCGGCATGCAGAATCAGGCGGTGTTCGCGGGTGTAGCCCTCGCGTTCGAGGGGGTAACCAAAGAGCACCGGCGTTCCGCCGACCGCCTGCACGTCCTTCACCAACCCGCGCAGGTTGTCGACATAGTCGCTGGGGGGCACCCGATAGACTCCGCCAGCGTCGCCCGACCCGCGCTCCTTGGCCTTGATCTCCACCCCGCCCAGCAAGGCGCGCAGCGCGAGGTAGATGCGCGACCGATACAGCAGGTTCTCCTTCATGAAGCGGGCGTCATTCTGAAGAATGGCCTGGCTGCGGTCGGAATAGGCCGCCTTGCGGGCGTCCTGCACCACAAAGCCCAGCAGCACCACATCGGGCTGGTAGGCGGCGAGGGTGCGTCCCCACAACCAGCGGCCCTGGAAGCTGGTGTAGCCCGGCTGGCCGGCATTGATGACCTCGACGCCGCTGTGGCCGGCCGCCTGGGCCAGGGCCTGCAAGCGGGCGGGGTAGGTCTGGTCGTCGGCCACGCCCCAGCCAAAGGTGGTGGAGCAGCCCATGGCCATCAGCCGGCGGGTGCCCGGGCGGCGGGCGCGCGGGTGCTCGGGGGGCCGCAAGCCGTCGGCGTTGGTGGACACCGGAAAGGTGGTCGCCTCTTCGCGGTGGCTCATCGCGAACTGGTCGAGGTTGGGGTCCACCTGCCAGAAGGGCTCGTTGTGCTCGAAGGCGGCGTCGACCGTGGGCCAACCGCTGCTTCGCAGGCCGATCTCCACCACCAGGAAGACCACCGCAAGTGGAACCAGGGAGAAGAGCAGCCTCTTGCCCATTGTGGCCTTCACCTGCGCGCTCCCTCTGGTTTGACCGGCCAAGGCCTATTGCGGCGAGATCTCGATCGAGGTGTGATCTTCGATGCCGCCGCCCTTGTACCACTTGTTGTCGTAGAAGGTGGTGTCGTTGATGCGGTAGCTGATGTCGCCGTGGGCGGGGGCAGTGAAGTGAAGCTCACCGTCGGGCACCGGGATGATGGTCTCTATGCCATCCAGCGAGGTGAACTTGAAGACCAGGATGCCCTCGGTGCAGCCCTCCATATTGCAGGGATACTCGGTATTGCCCACGGTGGGCTTGTCCGGGTCGCCCGCGATGGTCACCCAAGGGCCCGTCTCGGTGGTGCGGAAGCGATCCTTCTGCGAACCGGTGACCCGGATCTTATTGCCCTCGCAAATGGGGAAGTTGCGCTGCCAGCCGGAATTGATGTCGAGGTAGTCGAAGATGGTGTCCAGCAGCGGCGCCAGGCACTGACCGGCGTTGAGCTGGTCGTCGAGGCCACCCACCCAGTTGTCCCAGGCGTCGGTGCCGACCGGCGTGGTGGCCGAGGCCTTGCAGAGCTCGAGGTTCTTGGCGGCCACCTGCTCGATCAGCTCGGGGCGGCCCAAGAGCACCAGCTCGACCTCGTCGGCAGAGGACTCTCGGAAGGACACGCCGTCATCGCGCTCGCCCTTCCACTGGCTCATCATCTCGTCCAGGGCCTTGGACCGCGCCTGCTTGCGGCTGATCTCATCCAAGGAGGCCCAGTTGGGCGGGAAGTAGCACTCGAAGTTCCAGCCTTCGGGCTCTTTGTGCCAGCCGAACGGCGGGGGCGGGGGCGCCACATTCTTCTTGCCGCAGCCCCCGACCACGAGGACCAGAGAGATCAGGGCAAAACGGGAAGTCAGCATGGGGAGCCTCCACTTGGGATGCAAGCCTTACCTGCGCGACCCGAGAAAGTCGAGGCTGGCAGGCGCTGCCCTTCCACCGAGAGGCGGCGTCGCCCCAATTCACGGGCGCAAAACGGCAGAAGGGAGAGGCCCGAGAGCCTCTCCCCAATGCCTTCCAGACCTCACCCCGAGGGGCGAAGCGCGGGCGTTCAGCCCACCTTGCCGGAGAGGATGATGCCGATGACGAGCGCGTAGATGACCAGCGACTCGATCAGGGCCAGGCCGATGATCATCGGGGTGAAGAGCTTGCCCGAGGCCTGGGGGTTGCGGGCGATGCCCTCGAGGGCGGCCGCGGCGGCCTTACCCTGACCCAGCGAGCCACCAAAAGCAGCAAGGCCGATGGCGAGGCCAGAGGCCAGCGCGATCATGCCGTCGGAGCCCATGGCACCGTCCTGGGCAAAGGCGGGGGAAGAGAGGAGCAGCATCGCGACGGTCGCGGGCAGCACCTTGGTCAGCTTGGACTTCATCAGATCCTCCAGGTTCCTGGCGGTTTCGCAGAGAGCGTATGGGAAGGGTTCAAGACAGGGGCCCCGCGCGAATCGCGAGGCGACGAGATCAGTGGTGGTCGTCGCCCTCTTCGTGGGCAACCGACAGCATGATGTAGATCGCCGACAACAGAGTGAAGACGAAGGCCTGCAGGAAGGACACCCAGATGCCCAACCCCAGGAAGATGGAGGGCACGATGACCGGAACGAGGTCCGACATGATGCCAAAGACGGTGTGGTCAGCGTTGATATTGCCGAGCAGACGCAGCGAGAGAGAGCCGGGGCGGATGACGAAGACGCCGAAGGCTTCGATGGCGAAGATCAGCGGCGCCAGCCACCAGACGGGGCCCATCATGTGCTTGAAGAAGCCGACGCCGTTGCGGGCCACACCGGCAGTCACGTAGACAGCCAACACCACCAGCGACATGGCGAGGTTGGTATTGATGTTGTCGGTCGGGGGCAGGCCACCGGGCACGACGGACATCAGGTTGCTGACGAAGATGTAGATGAAGAGGCCGCCAAAGAGCCAGTAATAGTGGCGGGCGTCCTTCTTGCCGAGCACCGACGCGATCATGTTGAAGATGGCTTCGGTGTACATCTCGAAGGCGTTGCGCAAGCCCAGCCCCGCAGAGGGGATGTAGCGAGCGTCGCCCTCCAGCGCGAGGGTGCGGTTGAGCCCCATGCGGGCGCCAAGGGCCAGCAGGATGAGGAAGGCGGCGATGCCCCAGGACGTCAGGATGCGAATCGCGTCGTCGTGAGAGGCGTGCAGCCCGTGCTCAAGGGCGTGAATGACGCCTTCGGGGAGCTGGAACCAGGAGAAGTGGTACATCAGGCGCTACCCTCGGAGACCTGCAGTCCCCCCGTACCCAGACCCACGGCGGCGACCGCCATCACCGCGGCCACCACCACCGACGATCCGAGGACCACCGACAGCGGGGGGAAGCGGGTCAACAGGAAGACGAGGAGGCCGATCAGGGCCAGGAACTTCGTGAAGTAGAGGACCAGGGCGAGGCCGCCACCGTTGCCCGAGAGCACCGATTCGATGGCCTTTTTCACCACCCAAACCCACAGGGCGAGGTTGACGAGCATCAGCCCGCCCGAAGCTGCAAAGCCCGCCCCGAACGCAGCCCCACCCAGCCACAAGGCCAGCGGGGTGCCAACGAGCAGCAGCGCCGCGGCGCTAAGGCTGATCGTCTGGGGGGAGACCGTCATCGTTGCTTTCGCGGTTCAGGGCTTTGGTGAGCCGCACCATTCCGAGGACGAGCGCGCCGACGGAGAGGAGGAGCAGCAGGACGGGAGTGGTTTGGAGTCGGGAGTCGAGCCAGGACCCCGCAAGTACGCCGAGGATGACCGTGACGGACATCTCCGAGATCATCGCTGTCAAGCGGGACACCTTCTTGAGGAAGCCGGGATCGAGCACCCCAAGCCTCCTGGCGGCTCCGCCGTCAAGGGACACCCGAACTAATCCTTCTGGCCGGCCCCGTCAACGACGGCCAATGCCGCCCGGATGCCGTCGATGACCCGCTGCAGCGCGCGGTCATCCAAGGTGGCCGGCAAGAAGGCGGCTTCGAATTGTGCCGGGGGCAGGTAGACCCCGGCGTCGAGGGCCGCGCGGTGGAAGCGGGCGAAGGCGTCGAGGTCGCACTCCCGCACCTCGTCCAGATTCTGCGGAGGCGAGGACCGGAAGAAGATCGTAAACATCGACCCCACGCGGGTCATGGACAGGCCACGACCCTCGACGTCGGGCCGCAGGGCAGCGTCGAGGGCCTCACCGATCGCGTCGAGGCGGGCGTAGAGCGCCTCGTCGAGCAGGGCGAGCGTGGCCCGGCCGGCAGCGACCGCCAGGGGATTTCCCGACAGGGTGCCGGCCTGGTAGACCGGGCCCTCGGGGCTCAGGCGCTGCATGATCTCGCGACGCCCGCCAAAGGCCGCCAGCGGCAGTCCGCCACCGACGATCTTGCCCAGGCAGACCAGGTCGGCGTCCACCCCATAGCGCTCGGCCGCGCCCCCGCGGGCCAGCCGAAAGCCCGTCATGACCTCGTCGAGAATGAGCAGGGTGCCGTGCTCCTGGGTGAGGCGGCGCAGGCCTTCGAGGTAGCCGGGCGCCGGCGCGATGCAGCCCATATTTCCCGCGACCGGTTCCACGATCACGGCCGCCACACGCTGCCTCTGCAGGTGCTTTTCAATGGCGGGCAAGTCGTTGAAGGGCGCGGTGAGGGTCAACGCCGCCGTGGCAGCCGGGATGCCGGGCGATCCAGGCTGCGCAAAGGTCTCCACCCCAGACCCCGCCGCCACCAGCAGGGCGTCGTGGGCGCCGTGGTAGCAGCCGTCGATCTTGATGATGACGTCACGGCCGGTGAAGCCGCGCGCCAGGCGGATGGCGTGCATGGTGGCCTCGGTGCCCGACGAGCACAGGCGCACCTGCTCCAGCACCGGGTGGGCCTCGACCAGCGCCTCGGCGAAGTCCACCTCGGCGGCCGTGGGCGCCCCAAAGGAGCTGCCGCGACGAGCGGCCTCGATGATCGCCTCGGTCACCACCGGGTGGGCGTGGCCGAGGATCAGCGGGCCCCAAGACCCGATCAGGTCGACATAGTCATTGCCGTCTTCGTCGATGAGCGAGGTGCCCTCGCCCCGTGCGATGAAGGGTGGGTCCCCCCGGACGGCGGCGAAGGCGCGCACCGGCGAGTTGACGCCGCCGGGGATGACCTCCCGAGCACGCTCCAAGAGGCGCCGCGAGCGGCTGTGGTCGAGGTGGGCAGGCTGATGGGGTGCAGACATGCAGGTGCCCTAACCGGGGGCCCCGAATTCGTCCGATCGACAGCGACCCCCGCGGACCGTCTGCCTACATGCCGCCCAGCAGGCGCTGACGCCGCCGGATGAGGCTGGCATCCAGCACGTCGCCCCCTGCGAGGGCCTCATCGAGCTCTGCCAGCGCGGCCTCTCGGCCTTCGAGGCGCTCGAGCGCCGTGGCCATGCCCAGGCGGGCCAGGGCGCCGCCGGCAGAGGCGCTGCCCAGGGCGCGCACCGCCTGATCGTAGGCGTCGTAGGCAGCCGCGGGGTCATCGGCCAGCTTCACGCGTGCCAGAGCCAGCAGGGCCTGCCCGGCCTGGTCGGGGTGCTCGGCCGCCCGGGCGAGCAGGCGGTCGGCGCGGGTGCGGGCGTCTCCCTCCACCTCGACGCGCGCCAGCGCCTTGCCGGCCTCGAGCAGCCAGCGGCCAGCGTCGGGATGGGCGGGCGCGGCCAGCGGCGGCCTCCCAGGCAGCGGCCGCACGCTCGGCGTCGTCCAGCCCGACTCGATAGACGCCGGCCGCGAGGGCGTGGGCGTCGGCGACGTGGTCGGAGTCCGGCCAGTCCTGGCGGAAGGCTTCGAGCCGGGCCAAGGCCAGGTCGGGGTCTTCGCCCAGCAGGGCAGTCAGCTGGGCAGCGCGCCAGGCCGCCTCGTGCCGCTTTGCATCCGGTCCGGGGCCCGCCGCCAGGGACAGGTAGGCGTCGGTGGCTTGGGCCACCCGACCCGCAGCCACGAGGTCGGCGGGCCGTCGAGGGCCACCGGGCTCCAGGGGCTGGCCCACCAGAGGGCTGCAGCACCCAGCAGCAGCGGCACTGCGAGGACCGCAGACGCCAGGTAGGCGAACTCGCGGTTCATCCACCGGGGCAGCCGCAAGGCAGGGGAGCGCTTTGTGCGGGGAACATTCATCGCGTGGAACGCTATTCCGTTGTGCGGCCTCGGGTCAACCCGGGGCCCGGCCCCTGGACACGCGGGGCCCCCAAGAGGGTCCCGTCCGGGGCTCAGCGGTCGTCGTCGTCGTCTGGGTCGTCCTGCGCGTCAACGCTGTCACTGTCGAAGTCTTCGTCGTCACCTTCGTCGGCTTCGTCGCCTTCGTCGGCATCCGGATCCGCGTCGTCCAGGAGGGCCGCAGCAGGATCGTCCTCGGCCGCTACCAGCCCGGCTTCGACGCCTTCTGGCGCAACCTCCGGCCCGTCGTCTTCGTCGGCATCGACGACGCGGGCCACGCTGACAATGCGCTCGTCGTCTTCGATGCGCATGACGGTCACGCCCTTGGTATTGCGGTGCACCTCGCGGATGTCCGCCACCGGCGTCTTGATGACCCGACCGGTATCGGTGATCAGCATGACGCGGTCGCCATCGTGGACCAGCAGCACGCCGGCGACCCGGCCGTTGCGTTCGTCGGTGATGATGTCGATGATGCCGCGCCCGCCGCGCTTCTGTTCGCGGTATTCGTCCAGGGCGGTGCGCTTGCCATAGCCATTCTCGGTGATGGTCAGCAGGCGCAAGGAGGGGTCGGAATCCAGGGGCAGCACGGCGGCGACGCTGTCCCCCTCATCCAAGGACACGCCGCGCACGCCGCGGGCAACGCGGCCCATATTGCGCACATCCGAACCGTCGAAGCGGATGGTGATGCCCGACCGGGTCGCGATCATCAGCTGCTGATCGGTCTTGGTCTTGATGACGGTGAGCAGCTCGTCGCCGTCCGCGCAGTCATAGGCGCGCAAGCCGTTGGACCGGATGTTGGCATAATCCGACAGGCGGGTGCGCTTGACCAGGCCGCGGGTGGACCCGAAGACCAGGTCGCAGTCGTCTTCGAAGTCGCGAATGCCCAGCACCACCCGAATGGTGTCGCCGGACTGCATGGGCACGAGGTTGACAATGGGCGTGCCGCGCGCATCCCGGCCGACCTCGGGCACCTCGTAGACCGGCAGCTTGTAGACCCAGCCCTGGCCGGTGAAGACCAGCAGATCGGAGTGGGTATTGGCGACAAAGATGTCCTGGACGCTGTCCTCGTCGCGGGTGCGCATGCCGCGCTTGCCGAAGCCCCCGCGGCGCTGCTCAGCGTATTCGCTCTGGCTGGACCGCTTGATGTAGCCGTTGACGCTCAGCGTCACGACCTGGTCTTCCTGGGCGATGAGGTCGAGGATGCTGAGGTCGCCGCTGGCCTCGGTGAAGGTGGTGCGCCGGGGGTCGGTGTACTTGTCCTTGATCAGCAGCAGCTCTTCGCGGATGACCTCCATCAGGCGGTCGTCCGAGGCCAGGATGGCCTGCAGCTTGCCGATCTCGATCTCGAGTTCGGCGTACTCGTCCAGCAGCTTCTGGCGCTCCATGCCCGTCAGGCGGCGCAGCTGCATCTCGAGGATGGCGTTGGCCTGCCGCACGCTGAAGTCGAAGCGGGCCACCAATTCCTGGCGGGCGCTGTCCACATTGGCGCTGGCACGGATGAGGGCGATGATCTCGTCGAGGTGGTCCAGCGCGATCAGGTAGCCATCAAGCAGGTGCTTGCGATCGAGGGCCTTGCGCAGCTCGAAGCGGCAACGGCGCACCGTCACATCCCGGCGGTGCTGGAGGTAATGCTCCAGCATCTCCTTGAGGGTGAGCACCTGGGGCCGGTTGTGAACGATGGCCAGCAGGATGACGCCAAATGTGCTCTGCAAGGCCGTGTGCTTGAAGAGCTGGTTGAGGATGATCTCGCGCACCGCGTCGCGCTTGAGCTCGATCACCACGCGCATGCCGTTGCGGTCGGACTCGTCACGCAGGGCCGAGATGCCCTCGATGCGCTTGGTCTTGACCAGGTTGGCGATCTCGATCAGCAGCCGGGCCTTGTTCACCTGGAAGGGCAGCTCGTCGATGATGATGACGTCGCGGCCGGTGCTGGTCTGTTCAAAGAAGGTGTGGCCCCGCACGACCACCCGGCCGCGACCGGTGTGGTAGGCCTCGTGCACCCCGCGCATGCCGTAGATGGTGCCCGAGGTGGGAAAGTCCGGGCCGGGGATGTGCTTCATCAGCCCGTCGATGCTGATGTCGGGGTCCAGGGACAGGGCGATCGCGCCATCGATCACCTCACCCAGGTTGTGGGGCGGGACCTTGGTGGCCATGCCCACCGCGATGCCATCGGAGCCATTCACCAACAGGTTGGGGAAGGCCGCCGGCATGACGACGGGTTCGACCGTGGTGCCGTCGAAATTGGGCGTGAAGCTGACGGTGTTTTTGTCGATTTCGTTGGTAGAAACCAGCTCTTCAGCGAGAGCCGTCATCTTGCATTCGGTGTAGCGGTAGGCGGCGGCCGGGTCGCCGTCCACGCTGCCGAAGTTGCCCTGGCCGTTGACCAGGGGGCTGCGCATATTCCAGGGCTGGGCCATGCGGACCAGAGCGTCGTAGACCGCGCTGTCGCCGTGGGGGTGGTACTTCTTGAGCACCTCGCCCACCACGCCGGCGCACTTGGTGAAGCGCCGGTTCGACAGCATGCCCTCGCGGAACATGGCGTAGAGAATCCGGCGGTGGACCGGCTTCAAGCCGTCGCGCACGTCGGGCAGGGCGCGCCCGATGATGACCGACATCGAGTAGTCGAGGTACGAGGAGCGCATCTCCTCTTCGATGTCGATGGGGACCAGCGATCGGGCGAATTCATCCACGAGGGTGTCCACGTTCCGGGTGACAGGGCAGGCGAGCGCCGGGCGCACGCTGCGACCCGTCCCCCTAATCCGGTTGGGGAGATCTGGCCGCGCCCGGCCTGCCTGAGCCTGTCCGCCGGGCCGGCCCCGCGCTAGCCGCAAGGGCATGGCCCTTGCCCCCACCTTTCGCGCTGCCGCAGCCACCGCCCTGGCTGCGCCGATCCTCGTGCTGCTGGTGGCCGGACTCGGGCAGGCCGCGCTGCGACGGTCCCTGGACCTGCGGGATCTCCCAGGGCCGGGCGGCGTCAAGGTGCTCACCGCGCTGGCAACCCAGAACCTGGACCGCGACGGGCTCACCCGGCTGACCGGCACCTTGTTGCCCCTCTTTCCCGACCCGCTGCAGGCCTTGCGCGCGGTGGTGGCCGCCGGCGCCCTGTTGGCCGTGGCGGGCGCCCTGCTCGCCGGGCGGGCGCTGGCGGGCCCCCGCGCGGGGCTCCTGGCGGGGCTGGTGGCGGCCAGCTTCGGGCAGTCGCTCTTTGCATCCGTGCTGCAGTGCCCCGACGCCCCGGCCTGGGGCCTGGCCTGGCTGGGGGTGGGCCTGAGCTGGATGGCCGCGCGGCAGGGCGGGGCCTAGGCTGCCACTGGCTGCGGTCGGCAGCGCCCTCACCGTGATCGGGGTCGCCCTCAAGGTGAACGCGGCGCCCAGCCTCGCGATGCTGGTCCTGGCCCCCCTGATGATGGCCCCCCGCCAGCCGCTGCGGCGCTCGCCGTGATCGCGCTGATGGCGCTGGGGGGCGGCCTCGCCGGGATGCGCTTCTTGCCCAGGGACCCCACCCAACAGGCCGAGGCCCCCCAAGCCCTGGACCTCGCCGCCGTGCGAGACGGACTCGACGCCATTGTCGGCCTGGCCGATCACCAGCAGCCCGCCGGCACCCCCCTGGTGCAGCTCGCCCTGTTGGGCCTGGTGGGGGCGGCCTTGCCGGGGCCGCGCTGGGGAATTCGCCTGCTGCTGGCCGCCGTGGGATTGATCGCCGCAGGGCTCACCGCCAGCACCGTGGGCGAGCTGCTGCGCCCCCGCTACCTGCTCGCGGCGATGCTGCCAGCCGGGCGCTGGCGGGCGCCTTGGGTGGGCTGCTGCTGGATGGGGTCGCGGTCCTGGCGCGCGGTCGAGGGCCCATCGCCCGCCGGATGCTGGCCCTGGCCCTGACCGCGGCCCTTCTGGCGCCGCTGCTGTTGGACGGGCTGGCCTATCTGCAGGCCTGGAGCCGGCAGCGGGAGGGCCTGCTGGGCAGCGCCCCGGCGGCCATGCCCCGCGCCCCCGAGGCCTGGGCGCGCAGGTACAGCCGGATGAGCCTGCTCGACTTCACGGATAGCTCCGAGATCGGCGCCTTGAGCCTGGTCCAGCTGGCCAGCGCAGCGCCGCCGGGCGGGGTGGCCAGCATTCCTTTGCGGGATGCGCGGGAATTCCACCTCTCTGCCGGCGCCGCCCTGAATGGGCACGAATACCGCATTTTGGAAGAGCGGCGCTGCTGTGGGGGCTTGCCCGCCGACGCCTGTGCGGCCCAGGTTGTGGACGCCCTGGACGCCGCTGGCGCCCGACTGGTGCTGCCCCTGCCCATCGACGGCCAGATGCGGGTGCCCCGGCCTCACCAGGCCTGGTGGGCGGCGCTGCGGCAGGCGGCGGAGGCGCGGGGCGGCGGGGCCGATGCCGACGCGTGGTGGTGGGTGCGCGAGGCTACCCAGATCGCCGCTGCCCTGCCCGGTGCCAGGCGCCGCACCGCGCCCACGCTAAAATGCTCCGCTTGGAGGATGGATGGCGCTGAGACCCAACGAGACCGGACGCGCGCGCATCGCGCTCACCGGCGGCCCCGGAGGCGGCAAGACCACAGCCGCGGACCTCTTTCGCCGAGAGATCGGCGATGTGGCCGTGCTCGTCCCCGAAGCCGCCACCATGCTCTTCACCGGGGGCTTCCCCCGCGTCTCGGACGACGACGGCGCCGCCCAGGCCGTCCAGCGCGCCATCTACCATGTGCAGCGCAACCTCGAGGATCTCCAGACCGCACGCTATCCGGGCCGGGTCTTGATCTGCGACCGGGGCACCGTGGACGGCGCCGCGTATTGGCCGGGCGAGGCCGAAGGCTTCTTTGCCGATGTCGGCTCTACACTGGAATCTGAGCTGGCCCGCTATGACGCGGTCATCTTCTTCGAGACGGCCGCCGCAGGAGGCGCCAGCATCGAAGGCGGCAACCCCGCACGCATCGAGGGCCTCGCCGAGGCCCGCGCCATCGACGCCCGCCTGCGCGCGCTGTGGATCCACCACCCCAACTTCGTGCTGGTCCCACACAACGACAGCTTCTTCAAGAAGTTGACCTTCGGGCTGGCCAGCATCGAGAGCATCGTCGGCCAGCTCGAACCCAGGTGCCACCCGGCGGCCAAAGGCTGAGCGCCTCCCCAAGCACGGCCCCCCTGCGCTACGCTGCCGCGATGCTCGCCTTGCTGCTCGCCCTGCTGACCCCCCTGGCCCAGGCCGCCCCAGTATCGGTCACCACCGAACCGGCGGGGGCGCGGGTGCGCGTCGATGGCCAGGACGTCGGCCTGTCCCCCGTTCTGGTCGATCTCCCGGCCGGCAACCATGCGGTGGTGGCCAGCCTCGGCTGCGCCCAGGCCACCGGAGCGGTGAAGGTGGACGCAAATGGCGGCCAGCTCGCCTTGAAACTCCCGCCCTCCGGCGCCACCCTGATCGTCCGGCCCATGCCCATTGACGCGGTGATCAACCTGGATGGCGCACCCCTGCCCGGGCCCGTCGGCGAGCCCCTCGACCTGCTGTGCGGGCGGCACAACCTGTCGGCCACCCTGCCGGGCTTCTTGCCCGTGCTGCTCAACCTGGACCTGCACGCCGACGAGCGCCTGGACCTGCCCGTGGTGCTGCAGCCCCTGGGGGCCGGGCGCCTGCGGGTCCGTCGCGATCCCCCCGGCGCCACGCTGCAGGTGGATGGCAAGACGGTCGTGCCTGACGCCAACGACATCCTGGGCCTCACCGCCGGCCCCCATGTGCTCTCCGCAACCCACCCCGGCTACCTTCCTTATGAGCAGCAGCTGCTGCTCGAAGACGGCGGCGAGCTGGACCTGGAGCTGCGGCTGCTCCCGGATCCCTCCGGCGGCCAGGCGGCGACCCGCACGCCGGGTCCTGCGCGGGGATCGGCCAAGAGGCCCGTGGGCATCAGCATGATGGCGGCGGGTGGTGGCGCCCTGGTTGTTGGGGGCGTGCAGCTCGCCCGCGCAGCATCGGCCTACAACGGTGAATATACGCGCCGGGTGGACGCCATCGTCTCGGGCAACACCGACCAGCCCGACAGCTGGGCCACCGACTACCGGGACGACGTGGTGATGCCCCGCGCCCGCAGCGCCTATGTCGCTGGCGGCCTCGGCCTGGTGCTCGCGGGTCTGGGCGCAGGGGTCACCTGGGTCTTCTGAGCGCGATAGGCGGCGCACCTGGAGGACCGATGGCCCCGTTTCCAAGCGCATCCCCCCACATCCTGGCCGAATGCCGCGACGGCGTGCTGTGGCTGACCTTGAACCGGGCCCGGCGCAAGAACGCGCTCAGCACGGGCATGTATGCGGCGCTGGCCGAACAGCTCGGGTCCGCCAGCGCAGATCCGGCGGTGCGTGCGGTCGTGATCGAGGGCCAGCCGGGCATTTTCAGCAGCGGCAACGACGTGCTGGACTTCCAGCAGAACCCCCCCAGCGCCGATGGGGGGGGGCCGGTCATGGACTTCCTCGCCGCGCTGGTGTCCTTTGACAAGCCCCTGGTGGCCGGTGTCGACGGCCCGGCGGTGGGCATCGGCACCACCTTGCTGCTGCACTGCGACCTGGTCTACCTCACCCCGAATGCGCGGCTGCGCCTGCCTTTCGTCAACCTCGCCCTGGTGCCCGAGGCGGGATCCAGCCTGCTGCTGCCCCTGCTGATGGGCCATATCCGGGCGGCCGAGCTGCTGCTCCTCGGCGACTTCTTCGACGCTGAGCGCGCCTTGGCCCTGGGCCTGGCCAACGCCATCGTGGCCCCCGACGAGCTGCACGCCCAGCTCGACCGCACCACCCGGCGTCTCGCCGACCAGCCCCTGGGCTCCTTGATGTTGACCAAGGGCCTCATGCGCGCCCCGCTCCGCGCCCAGCTCGAGACGGTGATGCGCGCCGAAGGCAAGCTCTTCGTCGAACGCCTGGGCAGCGCCGAGACGGTCGAGGCCTTCATGGCCTTCTTCGAGAAGCGGCAGCCCGACTTCCGGCAGTTCGCCGCCGCGTCCCCATGACCCAAGACCTGCTCGACCTGCCGGTGGTGGCCTTGGCCGAGCGGCTGCGGTCCCGCGCCTTGTCGCCGGTCGCGCTGCTCGACGCCCACATCGCGCGCCTGTTGGCGGTAAACCCTTCGATCAACGCCATCACCGCGGAGCGCTTCGATCTCGCGCGGGCAGAGGCCCAGCGTGCAGAGACGCGCCTGCGCCAGCCCGACCCGCCGCCGCTCACGGGCATCCCGTGCACCATCAAGGAATTCGTCGCCGTGCAGGGCATGCCCTGGACCGGCGGGCTGATGCGGCGCAAAGACGTCAAGGCCACCGAGGATGCCCCGGTGGTGCAGCGCCTGCGCGCGGCGGGCGCCATCGTGATGGCCACCTCCAACGCCCCCGAAGGCGGCCTGTGGATGGAGACCTACAACGATCTCTACGGCCGGACCTCCAACCCCTGGGATCTCAAGCGCAGCCCGGGGGGCTCGTCCGGGGGAG
Source organism: Deltaproteobacteria bacterium (assembly GCA_018401435.1). Lineage (GTDB taxonomy): Bacteria > Myxococcota_A > UBA796 > UBA796 > UBA2385 > M30B51. Next base: position 125,856 of record JAGYJW010000008.1, read on the forward strand.
AGGGCGCCTTGGTCTCGTCGGGCGCGAGCCCCTTTGGCATCGGGTCGGATGTGGGGGGCTCCATCCGCATCCCCGCAGCATTCTGCGGGGTCTTCGGCCACAAGCCCAGCGGCCTGATGGTGCCCAATACGGGGCATTTCCCACCGGGCATGGGCGGGACGGAACCCTATCTATGCGTGGGGCCACTCGGTCGCTCGGTCGCCGACCTTGCACTACTGATGGGCATCCTCGCCGGCCCAGACGGCCAAGGCAAAGCCCACCGCAGATTTGTGCACAATCGGAATAACCTGGATCTCAAGACCCTGCGGGTGGTGCCCCTCGAGACCAATGGCCGGGTGAGCGTGCGGCGGCCGGTGCGCCAGGCCGTGCGCCGAGCCGCCGACGCCCTGGCCGCCCGGGGCGCCCGGATCGACGAGCGGCCCATTCCCGGCCTGGCCCGGGCTTTCGAGATCTGGACCGCCATGCTGTCTGAAGCCGCGGACGAGCACTACGACACGATCTTGACCGGCGGCCCCCCGCTGAAGGTCTTCCAGGAGCTGGTGAAGCTGCCCTTTGGCAAGAGCAACCACACCTTTGCCGCGCTGGCCCTGACGGCGGGGGACAAGCTGACCGCACCCTTTTCGGGCGCCAAAGGCAAGCTGGTGGAGGAGGGCCGCAAGCTGCAGGCCGAGATCGAGGCGATGCTGGGACCGGACGGCGTCCTGCTGCACCCCCCCTATTCTCGGCCCGCTCCGCGCCACCGCGACAGCTGGAGAACGCCCCTGGACGCCCAGTATACGGCAATCTTCAATGTATTGGAGTTCCCGGTCACGGTGGTGCCCGCAGGCTTTGAATCCCGGGGCCTGCCCTTGGCCGTGCAGGTGGTGGGGGGCCGAGGCCAGGACAGCCTCACCCTGGCCGTTGCAGCGGTGCTGGAGCGCGACCTGGGCGGCTGGGTGCGCTCGGAGCCCCGCCAGGGTTGAGGAGCGCGACCGGGCCCGGCGGCGCCAGGACGCTATGAAGGGCGCACCTTGGAGGTGCCCCATTCCCCAGACCAACCAGACCAACCAGACCAACCGCCAGCTGATCCTCGCCCAACGCCCCAAGGGTGCGCCCACGGCCGACACCCTCAAGCTGGTCGAGAGCCCGATTCCCAGTCCGGGCGAGGGCGAGCTGCTGCTGCGCACGGTCTACCTGTCCCTGGACCCCTATATGCGCGGCCGCATGAGCGACGCGCCGTCCTATGCCGCCCCCGTTCCCGTCGGCGGCGTGATGATGGGCGGCACCGTCGCTGTGGTCGTGCAGTCGCGCCTGGCCGGCTTCGCGCCCGGCGACTGGGTGGTGAGCTACAACGGCTGGCAGGACTATGCGCTGTCCAATGGGCGGGGCCTCACCCCCCTCGGCCTCAACCCCGACAGGCCCTCCTGGGCGCTGGGGCTGCTGGGCATGCCGGGCTTCACCGCCTGGGCCGGACTCAAGGAGATCGGCGCCCCCAAGGCGGGCGAGACGCTGGTGGTCGCCGCTGCGACCGGGCCCGTGGGCGCCACCGTGGGACAAATCGGCCGCTTGCTGGGCCTGCGGGTGGTGGGCATCGCCGGGGGCCCGGAAAAATGCGCCTTCGCCGTCGAAGGGCTGGGCTTTGACGCCTGCATCGACCACAAGGCCGACGGCCTCGCCGCCGCCCTGGCCGCCGCTTGCCCCGAGGGCATCGACATCTACTTCGAGAATGTCGGCGGCAAGGTGCTGGATGCCGTGCTGCCCCTGCTGAATACGGCCGCCCGCGTGCCGCTTTGTGGCTTGGTTTCCCAATATAACGCGACGCGCCTGCCCGATGGTCCCGACCGCATGAACTGGCTGATGGGGCTGATCCTGCGCAAACGTATCCACATGCGGGGCTTCATCATCTTTGACGACTTCGGCCACCTGTACCCGGCCTTCGCCAAAGAGATGCGCGGCTGGGTGGAAGCCGGCCAGCTGCAGTACCGCGAGGAGATCATCGACGGGCTGGAGAATGCGCCGGCGGCCTTCATCGGGCTGCTGGCGGGAGAGAACTTCGGCAAGCGCGTCATTCGCGTCGGGACCTGAAGACGGTCAGGTGCGCCGTCGCCGCCAACCCAGCAGCCCCAGGCAAAGCAGCCCCAAGGCGGTGGGCCCCGGGGCCGGGGTGGCCGCACAGCCGCAGTCTGCCGTCGACACCGGCGCCGCCTTCGCCGTCTCTGCCACCGCATCTGCGGCGGAGGGCGCCGAGGGAGGCGGGACCGGCGGTGGTGGGTGGTCGATCATCTCCAGGTTGGCCCGGTCCAGCTCCGTCAGTTGGGCATTGGTAAAGGATGGATCCGGCTGATACCAATCGAAGAGACGGAAGACGGCGTCGTGCTCTGGCGCGGGGGAGAGCCGGCCACGGCGCGCATAGACGGCGTCTCGCAGCAGGCGCCGATCGGGGGCCGGCAGGGCGCGGGCCTCCTCCGCCAGCAAGATCCGATCCAGGCGGGCGGCCAGGTGCACGGCCAGGGCGCGGCTGACCCTCTCTGCCCCCCTGCTCTCCTCGAATCCAGGCTCGGCCAGGCGCGCCAACAGGGCGGGCTGGGCGTCGTCTCGGACGACCAGGCAGTCATAGGCGGCCCGCTGGCCGGACTCCTGCACCTGCACCACAAAGGCCCCGATATCGCCTTCGCAGGTGGGGGAGGTCTGGGCCTGGGCGAGGCCCGGCGCGCAGAGGGCGAAGAGCGGGAGCAGGCAGCAGGCAGCGGGCATGGGCCGGATCCGAGAGCGGGGCGTGCTCAATAACGCTCCTGGCCGGCGCGCAGCCGCCGGGTGGCCTCTTCGGCGCGGGCGACCCGCCGAGCCGCAGCCCGGCGCAGCTCGCTGCCGCAGCCCACCGCGCAGAGCAGGTGGTGAACCAGCAGCCAACCCCAGCCCCGCAGCCCCAGCATGGGGCCGAAGAAGAAGGTGATCAGCACCGCGAAGGCGATCCAGCTGAGGGCCACCACCGCGCCGATATCGGTCTTGCCGCTGGACAGGTCGCCTCCTCGGCCCATCCTACCGGAGAGCGCCCGGCGTGCCCAGGTCTTGCGGGCGCCAATCGGGATCCTGCAGCCGGGGCTCGGGTGCGGTCCGCCCATCCACCACCAGGGCCGACAGCGACCAGTCGGAGCGGGGCGCCTCGCCTTCGGGCCCATAGAAGAGCAGGCTGGCCCCGCCTGCGGTGGTCAAGGCCACCGCCCCGGTCACCCGCTGGCGCCAGGCCGTGTGGGGGATCGCCAAGGCCGCCAGCCCCTGACGGGCGGCGGCCAGGCTCAACTTGCGACCGGCGGCCAGCAAGCCCGGACGAAGCACGATGCGGGCGCCGCCCTTCAAGCGGTCGGGCTGCTCGGTGAAGATGGCCGAAAGGCGCTGATCGTCACCAAAGATAAGTTCGAAGCTGCCATAGCGCCAGCGTTCCGCCAGGCGGGAGCCCGCGCCCCCGCGCCCGGCCTCCCAGGACTCGGGCAGACCCAGGCGCAGCTCGATCTCGGCGCGGGTCATGCCCGGCGCCACCGGACCCCATCGACCGGTGCGCAGCAGCTCGTCCAGATCGAGGCGCACCGGGCGCCTTCAGCGGGTGCTTGCGGGGTGACAGGCCCGCTCGGCATCTGGGGGCAGGTCGGCGTGCAGGCCGGCCAGGGGGCGCAGGCCCGGCGCCAAGGCGGTGGGCCCAGGCGTACCCAAGCTGTCGATGCCCGCCAGGGCCCAGGTGGCGTGGGCCGCCGCCCGCGAAAGCTCCAAGAAGAGCACCGGATCGATGTTGTCGCTGCTGTCGCAAGGGGCGTGGTAGCAGGCGTCATAGGGTTGTCCCGCTTCGCCCCCCCAGGCCGTCGCTTCGGCCCCCGTCAGCCGACCTTCGGCCCCACTGAACAGGCCCCCGGCGGGAATTCCGGCCCAGATGAAGGGCCCATAGTCGCTGCGCCCGTCAAAGGCCGTGTTCTTCCAGCTCAGGTCGCCCGCATCCAGCCAGCCCGTCAGCAGGTCCTCGATGAGATCCGAGCCCACCGGGGCGGGTGAACCGCCCAGATCGGCGCTGCCATCGCCATCGTAGACGAAGCGCCCGCCATTGGGCGAGGCCACCATATCGAAGTTGAGGTTGGCCAGGTGGCGGTTCAGCTCGGCCTCCTCCAGCGTGGCCACATAGTGGAAGGACCCGATCAGGCCCGCCTCTTCGGCGCCCCAGAAGGCAAAACGAAGGCTGTTGGAAGGGACGATCCCCTGGTCTTTGATTTGCAATGCAAGCTCCAAGACCAGGGCCACCCCGCTGCCATTGTCGTTGATGCCCGCACCGGCGGCGACGCTGTCCAGGTGGCCGCCCACCACCACCAGCTGATCCCTGTCGCCGGGCAGGTCCGCCCACAGGTTGACCGCCTCGGTGGCCGAGGTCTCGGCATCCACGAAGACGCGGGCCTCCACCGGCCCCAGGGCCAGGGCGGCGGCCAGGGTCTCCCCCAGGGCGAAGCTGGCCCCCACCGCGGGGATCCCCGGGTAGCTGGCGCTGTCCAGGGTGCCTTCCACCACGCCTTGTCGGCCGGTCTGGCCCTCGTTGAAGATCAGCACGGCGCCGGCACCGGCAGCCTCGGCCAGGGCCACCTTGGTGGCAAAGGTGCAGCCCCCGCGCTGAATCAGGGCGATGGCGCCGGCGGGCATCTCCGAGAAATCCCCGGCCTCGCAGCCGCTGGTGCTGCTATTTTCGGGACCGGGCGGCAGGGTGGGGTCGATCAGCACCAGGGGCCCGGTCACATCGCCGGCGGCCGAGCCGGTCAGCGTGAGGATGTCGTCGCCCCAGTCCCAGTGGCTGCCTTCGGTGCTCTCGACCGCAGGGCGGCCATTCTCTCGCCAGCCGCTCCAACTGAAGGGCTGGACCTCCACCACGAAGCCCGCGTCTTCCAGCTGCTGCTGCACATAATCCGCGCTCAGGCGGTAGCCCTCGCCCCCGGCGAGGCGCGTGCCCCCCTGGCCATCGGCGATGGCCTGCAAGGCGTCGAGGTGACCCAGCAGGCGGTCGATGTCCATGCGGTCTTCAAAGGCGGGGTCGGCCGCCCCCGAATCCCCGCTGTCGGGCCCTGCTCCCACCCCGGTATCATCGCCAACACCCGGTGTTGAACCTTGGTTCTGGTTGATTTCGACAGGGGCGCAGCCCCAGAGCAGCAGGCAGAGCAGGCGAGGCTTCATGGGGACTCCGTGCCCCCAGTCTAGCCGACCCAGCGCAGGCCGCCCGTCCGAATCAGGTGAGGGGATGCCGCGGCAGCGGCTGACCCGACCCGATGCGAGCGCGGAGGCCGCAGGCCCTCCAGGTCAATGTACGCGGGCCACGCAGACCTGGTTCTTGCCGTTGACCTTGCTCTCTTTGAGCACGTCGCTGGCAATCTTGAGGATCTCGGTGACCGTCGCTGCCCCCTCCTGCACCGGCACCACCCCCAGGCTGATCCTGGGCGTGCAGGGCCCAACGGGGGTCATCACCGGGCTGGCGCTGACCGCGATGCGGATGCGCTCGGCCACGTCCGCGGCCGCGTCGAGGGGTGCGCCCGAGAGCAGCACCATGAACTCGTCCCCGCCGATTCGGCCCACCACATCGCCGCCGCGCACCTGGCCCCGCACCCGGTCGGCGATGGCCTGAAGCACCGCGTCTCCACCGGCATGGCCGAAGTTCTCGTTGATCGCCTTGAAGTCGTCGGCATCCACCAGCACGGCCACCAGGCGGGCGTCCGGGCGCGTGCGGGAGTCCTCCAGCAGGTCTTCGAGGGCGCGGCGGTTCACCAGCCCGGTGAGGGGATCGGTGCGGCTGACATGCTCCAGCTTGCGTTTGGCCTCGCGCAGGGCGGCTTCGGCGTGGCGGCGCATGATCTCGGTGGAGACCCAGCTGGCCATCAGCTGCAAGGAGTCCACGTCCGCCATGCTGTAGCGCCGGGGCCGGGGCTCCAACGACATGAAGGACAGCGTGCCCCAAAGCACCTCATCCACCATCAGGGGCACGGCGATATAGGCCTCGACGCCGCCCTGGGCGACGGATGGGTGCTCGGCGGCCGGGCTGCGGGCGAGGTGCTCAAAACCCACCGGGCCCCCCGCGCGCACCGTCAGGCCACACAAGGTGCTCTCCAGCTCGAACTGCATGCCGTCTTCCAGGCCAAAGCGCGGGGCGCCGACGTGGTGCACGATCTTGAAGGTCTGGCCGGCGACCCGCCCCAAGACGCCCACCTCCATGTCGTAGCGCCGGCAGCCCAGGTTGAGCAGCCGGCGGATCTGGTGCTCGAAGCCATGGCGATAGTCGCTGGTGATCTCGTAGAGCGTGCGAATGACCAGCTCGCTCTCGCTCACGGCCTCCTGCCGTTCGGTCCAACGGGAACTCAGCAGCTGCGGGACCCAGGCGTCCATGCTTGACCTCGGAGATATGCGATCGTGGGGCGCGCTCATGCAGCGCGATCATCCGGGCCAACGGACAGCACGGCCCGGTCTTGAGCCTGGAATGGACGAGGAGCGAGATGGACGAGGAGGCACGCCGGCTGATCCTGGAACGCGCCCGCGCCGGACGGCCGGACGCGGCCCAGCGGCGCGCCCGCCGCCACAAGGCCAGTCGCCACCGCTTCGATGGCCAAGCTCCCGTCGAAGATGAGCCGACAAAGCCAGTTCCCATCGCGGGTACCGGCGTGGATACGCGCAAGGCCGCGGGGGCGCCGCCGCAGGATCTTGCGCCCGCAGCCGCGCCCAAGGCCCTGCCCCACACCATCGCCGCCCTGCCCGCGCCGCTCGTCTTGCCCGATAAAGCGCCGCCCATCGACCCCCTGCGCGCCGCCCTGGAGGCGCTGCGGCACAGGGGCCTGCAGCTGCCGCCAGCGACCACCGCGCCGCAGGCCTTCTGGAATGAGGGGCTGCTGGCCTTGGTCGCGTGGCAGGCCGAGACCGGCCGCTCGTTGCCCGGGCGCGCCGAGCGCTACGCGGGTCAGCACCTGGGGCGCTGGGTCCAGGTGCAGCAAGAGCGGCGCGGCGACCTCAGCCCGGAGCAGGTGGCCCTGCTGCAGGCCTTGCCCGACTGGACCTGGGGCTGAGGATTCAAGGCGGTTGCGGCGAAGGCGCAGCGCCTTGACAGCGGCCCGGAATACCGATGAAATGCAAGTTCCCGCGGAGCTGCCCCCGTGAACCTCTCTGGCGTTGCCCCCCTGCTGCTGCTCGCCCTGGCCGCCTGCGGCCCGGATCCGGCGGCAGGACCCGGCCCCGTGCCCGCGCCCGCCGTCGAGGGGTCCACCTTCGCGCCCCCACCGGCCACCCTGCACCGGCTGACGGATGCCGCCTGGCGGAACAGCGCCCGCGATCTGCTCGGGGTGGGCTTCAGCGGCGAGCTGCCGGTGGATTACCGCCTGCATGGCTACACGACGGTAGGCGCCACCGAGGTCTCGATCTCGCCCTTCGATCTCGAGCTCTACGAGACGGCGGCCTGGACCCTCGCGCGGGCCGCTGTGCCCGATGACGCCGCCCGGGACGCCCGAGTGGGCTGCGACCTCGACCCCGCCCCTGGCCTGACCGATGCCGAGCTGGACGCCTGGCGCCCCGAGGCCTGCGTGGCCGGCTGGTTGGGCAGCTACCTGCTGCAAGCCTGGCGTCGGCCGCCCACCCTCGACGAGATCGAGTCAATGGTGGACCTTTATGTGCAGGTGGACGAGCAGCTTCACCGGCCCACCCTGGCCCTGCGGGCGGTCATCGCGGCCAGCCTGCTGTCCCCCCACTTCCTGTTCCGCGTGGAACAAGGGGAGACGGATCCCGACAATCCGCTCAGAAGGCGCTTTACCAACTACGAGATGGCCAGCCGCATCTCTTACGCCATCGTGGGAAGCAGCCCCGACGCCGCCTTGCTGCAGGCCGCAGAGGCGGGCTTGCTGGTGACCGAGGCGGGCATCGAGGCCCAGGCGCTCCGGCTGCTCGACGACCGGAGCTCCGTGGGCCACCTCAGCGGCTTCTTCGCCGAGATGCTGGACCTTGGCCGGGTGACCTACGCCGAGAAGAGCCCCGACCTCTACCCCTGGGACAGCCCCGCGCTGCGCGACGCCATGCAGGACGAGGTGACCGCCCTCTTCGCGCAGCTGGCCCTGGTGGAGGACCGCGAGCTGGGCGCCCTCTTCACCACCCGACGCAGCTGGCTGTCGCACACCGACCTCGCCGCCCTCTACGGGCTGGAGCTGGACAGCAGCGCGCTGCCCGCCTGGGCGGATCTCCCAGCAGGCCAGGCCCGGGGCGGGCTGACCGGACGGGCCGCATTCTTGATGGTCAACGCCCACAACAGCCAGACCTCGCCCACCCGGCGGGGCAAGGCCCTGCGCACGCGCTTCTTCTGCGGCGATGTGCCGCCCCCGCCCGACGGCGTCGTGGCGTCGCTGGAAGAAGGCGACGCCACCGAAGGCAGCCTGCGGGACCGCCTGGAACAGCACGCCACCGACCCCGCCTGCTCGGCCTGCCATGACCTGATGGACCCCCTGGGCTACCCCCTGGAGCACTTTGGCCCCATGGGCGAGTGGCGGGCCACCGACAATGGCTGGCCCATCGACGCCACGGGCGATGTCTTGGGTGTGGCCGTAGATGGTGCAGAATCGTTGGGGGCGGCCCTGGCCAGCCACCCCGATGTGGGGCCCTGCTTCGCGCGGCAGCTCTTCCGATTCGGCACCGCCACCTGGAAGGCCTCTGGCAGGAGCCCGCCGTGGTGGACCTGGGGGAGGGCTTCGTGGCCGACGGCAGCCGCGTGAAGGCGCTGGTGGTGGCCCTGGTGCAGTCCGAGGGCTTCCGCACCGTGGCCGCTCCCGCCGAGCTGGCCTGCAGCGAGGATCAAGAGGGCGAGACGCGCGCCTGCTCCAACAACTGCGGCAGTGGCGAGGAGCGCTGCCAGGATGGCGCCTGGGTGGGATGCAGCGCCATCGCTCCGGAGGCCGAGAGCTGCAACGGTGAAGACGACGACTGCGATGGAGAAATCGACGAGAATGTTGTCCAGGCCTGCACCGCCGAAGGGGCGCCCGGCCTGTCGCGTTGCCGCGGGGGCGGATTCGGTGCCTGCGAGACCGGCCCGCCCCCAGATGAGCGTTGCAACGGCGAAGATGACGACGGTGACGGGCGCATTGACGAGGACCTCGCCGTGGGCCTGGAGGTGGTGAGCTTTGCCCGCCTGCGCAGCGACGGCCACGGCGACTGCGACGCAGCCAGCAACCCCGACAGCCCCGCCTGTCGCGCGGCCACCCACCGACTGTGCGGGGGACTGGGCTGCTATGTCACCGGCATCGGCGTGGTGGCCACCGACGACATCGGCGAGCGCGCCACCCTGGCCTGCTTGCAAGACAGCGAGGCCGTCCTGGTGGACAGCCGCTTCTCCACCTTGGCGACCTACCACGACGGCTGCACCACCAGCAGCCGGCAAGGCGGCCCCTGCAACGCCGCCATGAACCGCATGTGCGCGGCCATGGGCCTGGGAACGGGCTTTGGACCCGTAGAAAACAGCGGCGACAACGCGCTGGTGGTCTGCACGACCGGCGCGACCGGCCTCTCCACCACCTATACGGCACTGAGCGCCTTGCAGCCCGCTTGCGACGGAAATACCGCCCGCTTGGGCGGCTTGTGCAACACCGCCTTTCACCAGCTCTGCCGGACGCAGGGTGCGGCCACCGGGCATGGCCCCCTGGAGAACTCCGGCGACGTCGCCTATGCCGGCTGCCTGGGCCAACTTGAAACTGCAGACTCGGGGAGCGGCGAATGAGCGGCGCCTGGAATGGCAAGGGGGTCTTGGACCGGCGCACGGTGCTTCGCGGGCTGCTGCGGGGGGCGGCGGTCGCGGTGGCCCTGCCGCCCTTGGAGGCGATGTTGGGGCCCCATGGCGGCGCCCTGGCCGACGGTACAGCCCTGCCCACCCGCTTTGGCGTGTGGTTCTGGGGCTGCGGCGTGCGCCCCGAGACCTGGACCCCTTCGGGCACCGGCACCGGATGGACCGCCAGCAACAGCCTGGAACCCCTGGTGCCGCACCAGGCCTATGTCAGCCCCATCACCGGCTGCCACATCAAGACCGCCACCCATGCCCACCACTCCGGCATGACGGGCATCCTGACGGGCCAGCGCTATGCCCAGCTGGGCACCACCCGCGACACCATCGTCACCACCTTCGCCCGCCAGAGCGTAGACCAGGACGCCGCCGACCACTTCGCCGGCCTGACCCCCTTCCGCAGCCTGGAGCTGGGGGTCACCCGCTTCCATGGCACCGACGAGGGCAGCACCTTTCAGCACCTCTCCCACAACGGGCCCAACCTTCCCAATCCAAGCGAATACGATCCGGTCAACCTGTACAATCGTCTCTTCGGCACCCCCACCGACGCCCAGGTGGACCTCGCCCGGCAGAGCGTCCTGGACAGCGTGATGGGGCAGATCGGCGGGCTCAAGCGGCAGCTGGGCGCATCCGACCGGGCCCGCCTGGACCAGCACCTGGAGAGCCTGCGCACCCTGGAACAGCGCCTGGGTCGGGACGCCAGCGCATGCGGCCTGGTGGAGGCCCCCGAGCGCCTGGTGGACAGCGGCCTGGAGCCCATCGAAGAGAAGAACGCCGCCATGTCCGAGCTGCTGGCCCTGGCCCTGGCCTGCGACCTCACCCGGGCCTTCTCGGTGCAGTTCTCCACCTGTGGCTCGGGGGTGGTGATGTGGCAGGTGGGCGCCGCCAACGGCCTGCATCTCACCACCCACGAAGAGGCCGCGCCCCAGCCCATCGTCCAGGCGGCCACCCGCTTCACGATGGAGCAGCTCGCATACTTCCTCGGGGTGCTGAAGGGCACGCCCGAGGGCGATGGCAACCTGCTGGATCGCTGCTCCATCCTCTGCACGACCGAGCTGACGGACGGGCGGGTGCACAGCAACTACGAGTTCCCGATCCTGGTGTGTGGAAAGGGCGATGGGCGCCTGCGCGGCGGCGTACACGCCCGTTCGGGCAGCGCCGAGAATACCAGCACCGCCGTGCTCACGGCCTTGCGGGGGGCCGGCATCGATCTGCCGGCGTGGGGGGTGGACGAGGGGCGCTCTACCAGCGTCTTCTCGGAGCTGCTCGCCTGATCGGGTGCTACGGTGGACCCTGCACGGACAGACGGAGCGGAGCATGCGCATCCCATGGGGGCTGGCCCTGGTCCTGACCTTGAGCTGCGGCGACAAGGCGGGCAACGGCGACAACACCGATGACAGCGGAATCTACGGAAGCGATGGCGTCGATGGAGGCGACGGCACCGACGGCACCGGACGGCAACCGACGGCACCGACGGCACCGACGGCACAGAGCCGGGCGCGCTGCCCGACTGCCAGGCCGAAGATGGGCTGGCCGCCGACCTGGGCGACGCGCGCATCGACGGGGACAGCCTGCAGGTGGAGATGAGCTATAGCGGGGGCTGCGAGACCCACAGCTTCCGCTTGTGTTGGCCCGAGCCCAGCTTCATGGAGAGCGAGCCGGTACAGACCAACCTCGAGATCATCCACGATGGGCCCCCCGACCCTTGCGACGCCTATCCCACCGAGGTGGTCTCCTTCGACCTCAGCCCCCTCAAGGCCGCCTGGATCGACTCTGCGGTAAAGGCCTGGCACCATTGTCCTGCACCTGCGAGGTGATTCCCTCGGGCAGCACCAGCCTCTGCGCTGTCAGGACTTCTGACTCGTGCTCAGGCCTCCAGCAAAGCCTTGGGATGAGAGCGCCAGTGGTCGGCCGGGCGAAAGAGGTAGCGCCCCCAAGCCAGTGGAAAAGGTAGACAGCGACGGGCGGTATCCGTGATGAGGGGATTGCAAAGTCAACCTCACCCGGAGGCGCCCGTGCGCTGTGCATCTGCGGTAGCCGGTCTGGGATCGCCCCGACGAGGTGTTCCTGGCCCAGCTTTACCCGTCCGTCCTTCGAGAAGTGCCGGCAGCTGTACAGGCTGGCCCTTAACGAAAGTGGCGAACGGTCACGGGCGCCATCGCGGCTTCGGGCCGCTGGGCGAGGGCACCATGCGGCGTGGCACCGCTTCTTCCTCGGGGACGGCGCGGTGGTCTGCCGATGAACTCGGCCGCCTCAAAGCTGCAGCAGATCCTGGCGCACTTCTCGTAGCGAGGTAAGGCTGGTGGTCGTCTCTCTCGGACGACATTTTTGGCGCCAACAGTGGGGCCGCGGCGGGTACTCGCACCACATCGACGCGGTGCGTTCGTCCTTGGGCGCGGCACGCGGTGCCTCTGCTTCGCCACGTCTGGGTGGTCCCAGGTGCGTCGCAGCCTCGTCTCACCGCCGTGGCACTTCGGTGCCTCTTCCGGCGTCGAGTGCTGTAGCGACGCTATGGGCCGATATGGGCTCCGCCTCAAGAAGATCCGAACTGTCTTCGCGAGTTGGTTCAACCTGCTCCCGGGCTGAGCGCGACGGATCAGGGTGCTCGGCGACAGCGCCTATCGCCGCGCCGAAGTCGGGCAGAATCCCCGCCCTGCAACTCGGTACTGGTCGGTGCAATGCGGCACGACAGCTCCCGTGCCGACGCTGCCGGATCTGGCGCCTGCGATGGGCTTCGAGGTCGCCCCCGTTCCGGGGGCTGCGCCTCCCACGCCCCTGGCCCAGATGGCTCAGGACGAGGGCATCCCGCGGAAGCCTGCGACGCAACCGCATCTACGGCCGCGACCAATCGTGGTGAGCAGCAAGACGGTCGTCGCGCATTGGTACCGCGCGTCTGCCACGCCTTGGCCGCCGCTCCGGGTGGTCATTGTCCGGCGTGACGACGGGCGAAATCGCTCCTGTCGAGCTACTTCCTCCAGCGACGCCACCATGAGCCCTGGTGAGATCCTGGCCTACGCTCTCCAAAGCCCATCGAGGTCACCTCCGCGACCTCAAGCAGCACTCTCGGTTTCTGCCGACTTCTGAACTGAAGAGGGCCGCAGTCGAGCGCACCGCCCCCGGTGGGCCTTCTCCATCACCGTCCTCTGGTGCTGACAGGTTGGCCACGGGTCCGGGCCGACTGGGCCCCGCTGCGCCCCTGGGCACGCCAGCGCCGGAAGCCCCTTTCCAGGAGGTCCTCGCGACGGCCAGGCGAGCGGCAAGCCGCGGTACATTTGTTGATCCAATCGTGCTGGTGCACTTCGGCAACAAATCCGGAGGGTCACCGCTTGCGGAAGATAGAGCACCCCCCGCCCACGCATCCTGCCACGATGTGCCAGTGATGGGAGAGTCGAAGACCTGAAACACGAGTCTGAAGTCGTGCCCGGTGGGACAGGGGGATAGAGGTCTCGAAACCCGGGAGCCCGAATGCCCAAGACTGAAGCCCCCAGGCCGGTTTCTCGACGCAACCCTGCCGTTGCCGCCTGGCTGCGCCACCAAGGTCGGCGCGGTCCACAGCGGCTCTCCTTGCCGCCATCGTGGCCGACAGCGGCTGGGTGCGCACCGTCGGGGGCGTGGACGGCTACCTCAGCATTCACGCCCGGCCCCCGGCTGCTCGGCGTGCGGCCATTCACGCGGCCCCGCTGGCCGGCGACCTCCGGCTGACGCCCGCCGCCCGAGGCTGCATCTACCTGGTGCCGGCCAGCCAGGCCCCCCTGGCCCTGGCCCTGGCGCGGGACCAGGTGCTGCCCCGCGAGCGCCGCACCCAGGAGCGCGCCGGTGTGGATCCCGCCGAGCTGGTCGCGCTGGGGGAGGCCGTCGCCGAGACGCTGGCCTCGGGTCCCATGGGCACGGCGGCCCTGCGCGCAGCCCTTCCGGCGACGCTCATCCGATCCCTGGGGGAGGTGGGCAAGAAGCTGGGCCTCAGCAGCACGCTGCCCCCGGCCCTGCGAGAGCTGGAGTTCGCCGGACGCATCGTGCGGGTGCCCACGGATGGGCGCCTGGACACCGAACGCTACGATTGGGCCCTGACGCCAGAAGATGCCGAGACGGTGGACCGGCGTCCGGCGGCCCAGCGCAACGCCGACATCGCCGGCATCGCGCTGGCTTGGTTGGCACCCATCGACACCCGGGGGCTGGCGGACTTTCTGGGTTGGACCCAGACCGAAACCAAGGCGGCGTTGAAGGCCTGTGGCGCCTTGCCCGTCGCGGTAGAAGGCGCCCCCGCCTGGATGCTGCCCAAGCAGCGCGCCCAGCTGGACGCGCCCCCGCCCATGGCCACGGTGCTGCTGCCCGCCATGGACACGCTGCTGGCCTGGCATGGGGGCCCCGCGCCCTTTCTGCACCATGACGACCTGCACCGCGAGGTGCCGGTGTGGGGTCCCGCGCGCCGAAGCAGCTGGGCCGAGATCAAGCACCCCCTGGCGCGGGTGGTGCTGGCATCGGGCCAGGTCTGCGGGCGCTGGGAGTACGACCCGGAGCGCGGAGACCTGGCGCTGCTGGCCTATGCGCCCGGACTGCCTGCCGACATCGCGGCCTGCGCGACCCGGACCGCCCGCTTCATCCGCGAGGAGCTGGGGCATGGCCGCACCCACAGCCTGGAGAAGGACGCGCAGCTGGTGGACCGCTGCGCCCGATTGCGCTCCGGGCAGGACTGAGCGGGGAAGATTTTTCCGCGGCTGACCGCGACCCAGGGCCCGCAGATGCGGCAATTTGTCCGCGCGGCCTCTAAGATGCGGGCACAACCCTGGAGGCGCCCTTGAAGTTCCACACCCTCTCCCTGCTCCTGATGCTCGCACCCCTGACCGCCTGCGACGACAAGGCAGCCGCCGACAGCGGCGATACCGCCGCGGGAGACGCCGACACCGACACGGATTCCGATACGGATACCGACACGGATACCGACACGGATACCGACACGGACGCGGATGCCGACACCGACACCGACACCGACACCGACACGGATACCGATACGGACACGGACACCGAGCTGACCCCCACCCACGACGCCGACATCCAGCCCATCTGGAATGCCAGCTGCGGCGGCTGCCACACGGGCGGCGGAGCCTCTGGCGGCCTGGCCTTGGACAGCGGCTACAGCGCGCTGGTCGGCGTCACCGCCAACCAGGCCTCGATGGCCCTCGTGAGCGCCGGCGCCACCGCAGACAGCTACCTCTGGCACAAGATCAACGGCACCCACAGCTCCGTCGGCGGAAGCGGCGGCCAGATGCCCCTCAGCGGCTCCCTGAGCACCGACGACATCGCCAAGATCGAGGCCTGGATCCTGGGCGGCGCACCCAACTGAAGCGCTCGGCAGCCTCCCCTTCGGCAAGGCCGGAGGGGAGGCTTCTTCGTGCCGCCGCTCAGCCGTCGCTGCTGCGGCGCCGGCGCCAGCCCAGCAGGCCCGACAGCAAGAAGAAGAGCCCGCCCGCCGCGGTGCTCTCGCCCTTGGCGCAGCCGCCGCAGGCCCCGCCGTAGTAGTCGCCAGTGCGGGGGAGCTGGCTGAGACCGCCGGTGTCCAGGTTGATGTCACCCGTGTCCACAGAATCGATGCCGGTGTCGCCGGTGTCGTCTCCGCAGTCATCCGTCACATCGGGGTCGGTGTCGTCGCAGTCGGTGTCCACCGGGTAGCCGTCGCCGTCCTGGTCGTCGTCGTTGCCGTCGCAGTCCTGGTCGACCCCGTCATACCACTGCTCTTCGGCCTCGGGGTTGATCTCGGAGTTGGCGTCGTCGCAGTCATCGCCACCATACTCGGCGCTGGTGTGGCCGTCTCCGTCCTGATCGTATTCATCGGCGCCGACGCAGTCGTTGACCACGCCGTCATAGGGGTCATCGGGGGCGCCGGGATAGGTGGCGGCGTCGGCGTCATCGCAGTCCTCGCCGCCATAGCTGGCCGAGTCGAAGCCGTCGGCGTCGGCGTCATAGTCGGAGTTGCCCGCGCAGTCCGAATCCACCCCGTCATACCAGGCGTCGGCCGCACCATCGTAGATGTCGGCGTCCAGATCGTCGCAGTCCACGCCCCCGTGCTCGGCGGCCTCCTGCCCATCGCCATCCTGGTCGAAGTCGCTGCCGCCGCTGCAGTCCCCGTCGATGCCGTCATACCAGACCTCGGCATTGCCCGGGTTGATACCGGCGTCCAGGTCGTCGCAGTCGGTCCCGCCGGCCCCATCCCAGGCGTAGCCGTCGCCGTCCTGGTCATCGTCGTTGCCGTCGCAGTCCTGGTCGGTGCCGTCGTACCAGACCTCGGCCTGGTCGGGATTCACGCTGGCGTCGACGTCCACGCAGTCATCGCCCCCATAGGCGGCGGCGTCGTGGCCATCAGCGTCCTGGTCATAGTCAGAATTGCCCGCGCAGTCGGCGTCGACGCCGTCATACCAGGCGTCGGGGGCGCCCGGGAAGATGGACGCGTCCAGGTCGTTGCAATCGGTGCCACCCGACACGCCATCCCAAGCGAAGCCGTCCAGGTCCTGGTCGTCGTCGTTGCCGTCGCAGTCTTCGTCGGTGCCGTTGTACCAGGTCTCGGAGGCCCCCGGATTCACCGTCGCCGCGTTGTCGTCGCAGTCCGTGTTGTCTGCAACATAGCCGCCGGGCTGCACGCAATCGATGTCGCTGCTTCCGGGATTGCCATAGCTGTCGGAGTCGGCGTCGCGGTACCAGGTGCGGGCGCCAACGGCGGTGTCGGGGTCCACGCTGCCATCGCAGTCGTTGTCCAGGCCATCGCAGATCTCGGTGGCGGCCGGGTTGATGGCCGCGTTGCCGTCGTCACAGTCACGGCTGTCGGCAACATAGCCGCTGGGCTGCCAGCAGTCGATGTCGGATGCAGAGACGTCGCCATAGCCATCGGTGTCGGCGTCCCGGTACCAGGTGCTGGCACCGACGGCGCTGTCGGGGTCTACGCTGCCATCGCAGTCATTGTCGATATTGTCGCAGATTTCGGTGGCGGCAGGGTTCACCGCGGCGTCGCCGTCGTCGCAGTCCCCGTTGTTGCCCACCGAACCCGTAGGCTGGGTGCAATCCAACACCACGGTGGCGCCGCTGTCGCCATAGCCATCGGCGTCGGCATCGGTATACCAGGAGCTTGCATCCACGGCCGAGGCGCCATCCACGCTGCCGTCGCAGTCATTGTCGATGCCGTCGCAGACCTCGGTGGCGCCGGGGTTCACGCTGGCATCCTGCGTATCGCAGTCACCGTCGGCGGCGGTATAGCCGTCGCCGTCCCAATCGATGCGGGCCGAAGCGCTGCTACCCACCGTGCCTGGGGCGCCGCCGCAAGAGGCGCTGGTGCCGGTTGTTACGGTGGCCGCAGGCGGTGCCGGCCGTGTCGTAGAACTGGTTGATGACGCCGCCGCCGCCGCCGCCGGCGTCGTCGGTGGCCGCCCCATTGCCGCCGCGGGCGATGAGGCTGCCGGTGCAGGACAGGGTGTCGGCCCACAACACGATGCCGCCGCCGGCGCCGCCGCCCGCCGCGTCGTTGTTGTAGAGCGCGCCCGCGTCGCTACTGGTGCGCAAGGTGCCTGCGATGGTGATGGTGGGCGCATAGAGCATGATCGCGCCGCCGCCGCTGCCGCCATAGCCCCCGAGTCGCCATCGGCGCTGCCCGCCGCCCCACCGGCTGAACTCCATATCCACCGTGGTGGCGGTGGAGGAGCCATAGGCCGCCCCGCCCGCACCCCGGTTGGCCACGCATGTCGCTCCTGCCCGTCGCGCCCGCGCTGCCATGGCCGCCGCCGCCGCCGCCGTCGCATCGCGCTGCCGCCGACGCCGCTGCCGGGGCCCTCGCCATTGGCGTTGAGTCGACCGCGGTAGCCCGCGCCATCCGCGACGATGGAGGATGTGGCGTCCACCGTGATCGTGCTGGCCGTCAGGCTGAGCGTGCCCGTGGTGCCGCTGCCGCTGTAATCGGTGACCACAATGACGCCGCCGTTGATCACCCGGACATTGTCATAGGTGTAGGCGCCATTCATCGTCACGGTGGTGCCGTTGACGACGAGGTCTGCCGCAGCGGCGGTCGCGCCAAAGGGCAGGAGGCTGAACAGCAAGGGGAGGATGGCTGGCATGGGTGCTCCGACGATTCAGCGGTGCCGCCCGGGGAGGATAGCCGATCCAAGCGCGACCGGCGGGCCCGCTTGGCGCCCGGCGCCGGACAGGTGACGAAGAGGCCCGCCCCCGCTGGAGGATCCCATGACCCCAACCGCCCTCGCCCCCCGCTCCTTCGGCCGCTCGGGGCTGCGGGTGTCGCCCATCTGCCTGGGCACCATGACCTTCGGCCTGACGACCTCGGTCCTGGAATCCCGGGCCATCGCCGATCTCGCCTTGGATCGCGGCGTCTTCTTCTGGGATACCGCCGATATGTATGGGGCCGGACGGGGGGAGGAGGTGGTGGGCAGCCTGCTCGAAGGCCGCCGGCAGCAGGTGGTCCTGGCCACCAAGGCCTGGGCAGCCATGGGGGAAGGGGCCAACGATCGGGGGCTGTCCGCCCGCCACCTGCACCTGGCCTGCGATGCCAGCCTTCGGCGGCTGCACACGGACTGGATCGACCTCTACTACCTGCACCTGCCCGACCGCAGCACCCCCATCGACGAGACGCTCCGGGCGATGGAAGATCTACTTCGATCCGGCAAGATTCGCTATCTGGCCGCATCGAATCACCGGGCCTGGGAGCTGATGAAGCTGCTGTCTTGCGCAAAGGAGCACGGCTACCAGCCCCTCAGCGCGGTGCAGCCCCTCTACAACCTGTTGAATCGCGACATCGAGGTGGAGCTGTTGCCCATGGCCCACGACCAGGGCCTGGGCGTGGTCAGCTACTCGCCGCTGGCCCGCGGGGTGCTCACGGGCAAGTATGCGCCGGGTGAGCCGCCGCCGCCCGACTCCCGCCTGTCTCGCCAGGACCGACGCTTTCTGCAAGCCGAGTGGCGCCCCAGCAGCCTGGCGGTGGTCGAGGCCCTGCGCCCCATCGCCGCGTCCCAGGGCATGACCCTCGCCGGTCTGGCCATGCGTTGGGCCCTGGCCAACCGAAGGGTGCATTCGGTGATCATGGGGCCCCGCACCCTGGAGCAAGCCACCGCCGCCTTGGACGCCGCAGAGCTGCCCTGGACCGACAGTCTGGAGGCCGCCGTAGACGCCCTGGTGCCGCCGGGCACCCACAGCGGCCTGGCCTGGCCCGACCCCGCCTACAGCCCCGTGCTGGGGCGGGTGGTAGACGCCTGATCTGGCGAAGCGCGGGTCGCGACTTGCGGAATCAGGCGCTTGCCCGACGGCCGCGGGCCAGCTTGGCCTGGATGAGATTGGAGATGGAGCCGAAGCTCTTGCTGCGGCCGTCATCGTTCCAGCTGGTATACTTGACGCGGGCGTTGGGATCGTCGCCGCGTGTCCGGCTGCCGCCGCCGCCTGCGCCCAGCGTCTGGCTGCCGCTGCCCGTGGCGAAGGTGATGTGGCTGGTGCCGCCGCTGCCCGTGTAGAAGACCAGGTCGCCCTTCTGGGGGTTGGTGGTCCGCGGCACCCGGTTCTTGATGCCCGACGCCGTGTCGTCGCCCCAGTTCACCAAGCCGGTGTCCTGGCGCAGGACGAAGAGCACGAAGCCCGAGCAGTCAAACATATTGGGCCCATCGGCGCCCCAATAGTAGGGCGCGCCCAAGTGGCTGCGGGCCGCCGACATGACGGCGTTGCGGACCTCCAGCTCGTCGGCCCCGCCATCGAATTGTTCAGCCGGCGCGACGTTGGCGCCGCCTCGGTTGAGCAGGTTGGCGGTGGTCGTACCCACAACACCGTCGACCGGCAGGCGGTTGGCCTGCTGGAAGCGCCGCACGGCGCTGGAGGTCAAGCCGCCAAATTCGCCATCCACGAAGAGCTGCGCGCCCTTCTGGTTCAGCAGCTGCTGCAGCAAGGTCACCCGGCGGCCGGCGTCGCCATATTTCAGGGGGGGGCTGCCGGTCAGGGTCCGCTCGTTGGCGCCGCTGGGCGCCGGCGCTCCATTCTGCGAGCCCGCGCCGGGTGCAGGCGTCGGCGTGCGGCCACCGCCGCCCCGGGCGCCCTGGTTGAGCAGCGCCGCCGTCTGCGGCCCCACGACACCATCGGCGAAAATGCGCTGCTCGCGCTGAAAGACACGCACGGCCCGGTGGGTGTCGAGGCCAAAGTCGCCATCCACCGCCACCCGCACGCCGTTGCGCACCAGGAGCTGCTGCAGCAGGGTCACCTGCGGCCCGCGCGCGCCCCGCTGCAACATGGGGCTGCCCGACAGCGTCCCCGAGGCCGCGCCGGCACCCGCGCCGGCACCCGCGCCGGCACCTGCACTGCCGGTTGGCGCGCTGGACCGCCCGCTATTCAAGGCGCCGATGGTGGCCGAAGCCACCACGCCATCCACTTCCAGGCCACGGGCGCGCTGGAAGACCATGACGGCGGCGCGGGTCATGCGCCCAAAGTCGCCGTCCACGGCGACGCTGGCACCATTCTCGTTGAGCAGGGTCTGGAGGGCCCGGACCTGGGGCCCATTGGCGCCAACCCGCAGCACCGTGCCCGCCGACAGCAGCGCCCCCGAGGCGCCCATATTGGCCAGGTTGCCGCTATTGCCCGCGCCGGCGCCCTGGTTGCCGCCCTGCCGGCCCGAGCCGCTGCTGGTCTCGCGGGAGCCACCGGTGGACTCTCTGTGTGCGACTTCTGGCATGGCTCTTCCGGGGGAGACCCGGGTGCATCTTCCCACAAGCCGAGGCTGCCTGCGATTGCCATGGGGTTGCAGAGGGCCCAGGCAGCACGGGATAGCAGGGGAATCGGCAGAGCTGCCGCGCTGAGATCGACCCCAAGGCACCCGGAGCACCATGAGCCTGGCCAACCAGACCTGCGAACCCTGCAAAGGCGGCGTCGCCCCCATGACCCGCGACGAGGCCGCCCCCTACCTCGCCCAGCTCGACGCGGGCTGGTCCCTCAACGCCGCTGGCCACCTGGAGCGGCGCTTCGAGTTCGGGGACTTCGTCGGGGCGATGGACTTCGCGCGGCGCTGCGGCGAACTTGCCGAGACGCACGGCCATCACCCCGACCTCCACATTGGATGGGGCCGTTGCACGGTGGAGCTTTGGACCCACAAGATTGACGGACTCGCTGTCGCGGACTTCGTGATGGCGGCCAAGATCGAGGCCGACTGGGCCGCCAACGCCCGCTGAGGGCCAGCCCCACGATGCGGCGCCTGCCCGCCGCCTCGGTTAGCCCCCCGCAGGAGCCCAGCATGGTTGTCGCCTTCATTCGCCATGGCGAGCCCCGCAAAGGGGAGTCCGACCCCGAGCTGACCTCGGCCGGGCGGCGCATGGCCAGCGAGGCGGCGCAGTGGCTGGCCGGTCAGGGGGAAGCCCCCCACACCATCGTGGCCACCCCCACCTGCCGCACCCGACAGACAGCCGAAGAGCTGCAGCGGGTCTTTCCCGATGCGGCCTTCCTGCAACGGCAAGACTGCCCCGAGTCCGCGGCCGATTGGCAGCGCCTGGTGGCCGCGGTCGGGCCGGGGCCGGTCGCGGTGGTCGGCCACCACCCCACCTTGGCCTTCCTGTTGGCGGCCTTCGGTCCTCCCCCCATTCCCGTGCCGATTCGTCACCATGCAGCAGCGCTTGTGCTGCGTCCCGATACGGCCGGCTACTGGAAGATCCAGGCAGCCTGGCCCGGCCGCGCCCCCCTCTAAGATTCCCCCCCCTTTGAACGCACCCCGGGAGACCCCCTTGACCGCCCTCACCGATGTCGAGAAGCTGTCCCAACTCTACATGTTCAAGAATGTGCCCCGTGCCAGCCTCGAAG
This sequence comes from Deltaproteobacteria bacterium, assembly GCA_018401435.1. Lineage (GTDB taxonomy): Bacteria > Myxococcota_A > UBA796 > UBA796 > UBA2385 > M30B51. The sequence continues at coordinate 147,460 of JAGYJW010000008.1, forward strand.
AGCTGTGCGCGCTCGCGCCCCCCGTACGCTTCGCCCCGGGCCACACGGTCTTCCAGCAGGGCAGCCCGGCCGACGTGGCCTTGCTGCTGATCGAGGGGCGCCTGATCGCCAGCGTGAACGGGCTGGCCGGCGAAAAGGAGGTCGGTGACATCAAGTCCGGCGAGGTGGTGGGCGAACAGGGCCTCTTTGTGCCCGGGGGTGTGCGCAGCGCGACCGTCACCGCGGCGGCCCCCTCGGCCTGCCTGCTGCTCTCCCCCGACGTGATGGACCACGCCGCCCACAACCCCGCCATCGTCGCATTGGAGCAGCATATGCTCGGCACCCTGGCGCGCCGGATCCGCGGCACCAACCAGGCGATTCAGCTGGTGTGGAAGGAGGCCCCAGCCCCCCTGCCGCCGGCCCGTCCGACGCCCCCGCCCGCAAGCCGAGCCTGCGCGACCGCCTCGCCAACCTCTTCGGAGCGAACTGATGGCCCACTCTCCCGACTCTCCCTTGCGCGCACAGAGCGCCGCCCTGCTGGAGTCCAACCCCTGCCGCGGCGTCAAGGCCGACCACCTCGCCGAGGTGCTGGCCGCCGCCACCTTGCGGCGCCTGGGCGATGGCGACCCGCTCTGCACCGAGGGCGAGCCCGGCGACTCCATGTTCTTCCTGGTGGATGGCAATATCCGAGTGCAGCGTCGAGACGCCGCGGGCCGCATGCGCGAGCTGGCCATCATGAAGGCGCCGGACCTGGTGGGCCATATGTCCCTGGTGGACCACAGCCCCCGCAGCGCGAGCTGTGTGGCGGTGGGGCGCACGGTGGTCGCGTCCCTGGATCGCCGCACCTACAACAACCTGCTGACCGAACCCTCGCATCGGGGCACGGCCCTGCGGCGGCTGCTGCTGGCCAGCCTCACCCGGCAGCTGGCCGGGGCCAACGACCGCATCCGCGACCTGATTGACGGCCCCGAGGCCAAGGCCGGCGCGGCCAAGGCCGCCGGATCCCGCGACCGCGGGCACCAGGGACGCGACCTCGGCACCGGCACCGGCCACAAAGCGGCCTCCCCCAACTATGCCGCTGGGGTCGAGGATTTCGACGTGTCCCAGAGCGACCTGATGCGGGTGGCGGGCGTATTGGACGGCTGGAAGGTCGACGCCCGGGGCGCCGACAAGATGAAGGTCGTCTACGATGAAGACCAGCGGCGCAATCCCAAGGCGCCGCACCTCAAGCGCTGAGGGCCCGAGGGGACGCGCCCCGGCCGGGGCTCAGAGCTTTCCGGCCGCCACGAACCAGGTGAAGACCTTGTCGTCGTAGCGGGCGATCAGCTCCTTTTCGAAGGTCTTCTTGTCCGGGTTCCAGGTGTAGCGCTTCAGCTCGTGCTGGTCGTCGGCGGCCACATAGAGTTCGGGGCGCCCATCGCCGTCCATGTCAAAGACGGTGGTGGCGTGCTCGAAGCCTGAAGACACGGCGTCAAAGTTGGTGCTGGTCCAGGTCACCTTGCCGCTCTTGTCCACTTCGGAGTCGATCAGGTAGAGCCCCGTGCGCATGGCGGCGGCGACGAGCTCCTGGCGGCCGTCGCCGTCGAAGTCACCGGCCACCAGGAAGCGGGTCTGCTGGTCCTGGATGCTCACGACATCGCTGTGATCAAAGCCGCCATCGGCCTTGGCGGTGTACTGCCGGATCTTGACGGGCTCCTTGATCTGGCGGTTCTCCATTTCGGCTTCGAGCACACCGAAGAACTCGCTCTTGCCATCGCCGTCGATGTCGGTGACCAGGATCTCCTTGGCGTGGGTGTGTTCGCCACCATCCACCACGGTGCGCACATAGGTGGTGCCATCCCACTTGTACTGCACGATCTCGCCGGCCTGGCTGGCGTTGGCCTGGTTGCGGTCCGAGGGGGTGGCGAAGAACTCCATCTTGCCATCGCCGTCCACGTCGCCGATCTCGATCTCGTGCACAAAGGTGTCGGCCTTCTTGTCGAGCTCGATGACCTGGGGCTCTCCGCCGGCCTCGGCCGGGTTGAAGACGGCGACCACACCGTAGTCGTGGGTGGCCATCACCCACTCATCCGCGCCATCGCCGTCCACATCGCCGATCTCGAGGTCGCGCAGGCGGTTGAACTTGCCGCCCCAGGCCTGCTCCCACAGGATCTTGTCGGTGAAGCAGCCGTCCGCACCCTTGGTCCATTGCTTGAGCCGAGCCTTTTCGGCCGAGATGGTGATCAGCCCGCTGTCGGTGAAGATGGCCTTGTGGAAGACGTTGGATTCGCCGTCTTCGATCTTCTTGGCCTCCCAGCCCTTGTCCGTCTTCTGGAAGGCCAGGAGCCGGGCGGGGCCCGGGGTGGGGCGGGTGGCGCCCTCGGCCGTATAGAACCAGGCCTGGGCGAGGATCAGGGTGTTGGTGGGGGTGGCCGCGAGGCAGTCGCGCACCGGAGCGGGAGCGGCCGTGCTGGCCGCCTTGGCCTTGCCGGACTTGGCCTTGCCGTCGGCCTTGGCGGCCTTGCCTTCTTTGGCCTTGTCGGTGCCAGCGGCCTTGTCGTCGCATGCCCCCAGCAGGAGCAGGGGAAGGCCCAGGGCGAAGAGGGCGGCGAGGCGCGTGCGGTCCATGCTGACTCCGGGGGTTGCCGAGGGGTCGGGCTATCCACCAAGGGCAGCGCGGGCCAGCCACGCGGGTACGGTCAATCGACGCAGACCACCTCGGTCACCGACAAGGAGTCGATCAGGTGCAGGTTGGTCTCTCCGCCCGTGCCCGCCGTGAAGCCCACATAGGCGTCGAATGCGAGGCTGCCGGACAGGTCCTGGTCGATATAGGTCACCCCATCGATGCTCACGGTGAGTCGGGGGGCGGCCACCACCACCGTCATGTCGTGCCAGCCCGTGTCTTCCATCTCGGGCAGCTCGGCCCAGGCGACATAGGCGTCCACGTCTCCATCAAAGGTGAAGGCGAGGTGATCGTTGGGGGTGGGCTCGACCGAGGAGCCGTTGTCATAGGTGTCGACTTCGAGGGTCCAGCCCGGCAAGGCCGGCCCCACCGTGCAGCTCGCGTCGCCGCCATAGCCGATGCCGCAGCCCGTCCCGCCCAAGAAGGTGGTCATGCGGGCGCTGTCCAAGGCGGTCAGGGAGATGCCGTCCGCACCGGAACCATCGCCGATGTAGAAGCGGAAGCTGATCTCGACATTGTCGGCCCGCACCGTGCTGTCGGTGGCAAAGGCCGTGCCCACCAGGCCTTGGGACGCGCGGGTGAGCTGCAGCCAGTCATTGCTGGCATCCCATTGGGCGTCGCCTTCGAAGTGCCAGCTGGACAGATCAAGCTGGTCCACGGTGTAGCCCGCCTGCTGGCAGACCTGGACCTGGGTGCTCGTCTCGTTGCCGCAGCTGTCCGTCACCGTGGCGGTGAGCAGGTGGTCGCCCTGGCTGCGGCTGGCCCCCCAGACCAGCAGGCTGTCTCCGCTGGGGGCCGCTGCCCCGCCAGCGATGGCCCCATCCACATCGCTGTCCCAGTTGACCAGCAGGCGATCGGCAGCGTCTTCGGCGTCGGCCACCGTCGCGCTGAGCAGGGCCTCGCCCGGAGCGAGGATCTCGCCCGTGCCCGGGGCGACGATGGAGATGGACGGCGCCTGATCGCCTGCAGCGAAAAGAGGCACCTCAACGATATTCTCGTCAGGATCGTCGCTCTCGATCTGCAGGCTGCCCTCGCCGCTGCCCACCACGCTGAAGCCCACCGATTCTGCAGGGGCCAGGGTCAGGGGCAAGGAGATGCCCGCCACCGTCCAGTCGCCGGTGGTGCCCACCGCGACCAGGGACAGCGGCCCATCGCCCTCATTGGTGACGGTGATGGCCTGCTCTGCGGTGGGGCATGCGCCTTCGACCGCCACATCCAGGGGGCTGACGGCGATGTCGGGGACACCTTCGGCTTCGGCGTCGGTATTGCTTCCCTTGCCCCCCGCGAGGTTGTAGTCCGAGCAGGCCGCCCCAAAGCAGAGCAGGAGGAGAAGGTGCGGGCGACCCGTGTACAAATCCAGCTCCGCAAGGTGGCAAGCGCCTGAAAGCTACCATGGACCGAAGGCGTCGGTGGCACCGCCTTGACCGAAGCGGCGCGATGCGCAACAAGGGGCAGGTGGACCCCTTCTTCCTCGTCACCTTGCCCCTGATGCTGCTGATCGCGGTCAAGCTGCGGGCGCTCAAGGCCTTTGATGACCTGATGGAGGCCCTTCACCGCCTGGAAGGAGCGCGCTGGGTCGAGCTGGGCCGCCCCATCGGCTACTTCTGGCGCCCCGAAGACCAGGCCGCAAAGACCGTGCAGGGGGTGCGCGCCCGCCGGCCGATCCTGCGCCAGTGGCTCTTTTCCGACCCGGATTGGCTGGCCGGAGACTCCCCCCTGCGCCTGCCCCTGGCCACCTGGCGCATCACCACCCTGCTCTCCTGGGCAGGCTTTGGCATCCTGGCCGTGCTCGCGGCCCTGGCCGGCGCCTTCTGGATGGGCGGAGCGGCGCCCTGAAGGCCCGCCGCCTGCGGGAGCTGCCCCTCGTGCTGGGCCTTCTGCTGGGCCTCGCGGTCTTCTGGCGCCATGGCTGGGCCTTTGTCCTGGATGGGGCCCTGGAGGGCTACCATTGGGACGACTACCTGGAGGCCGGGTGGATGATCGTGCACCGCATCGATCTGGGCTACCCCACCTTTCGGCAGCCGCTCTACGGATCCCTGGTGGGCCATGTGGGCGAGTGGATGGGCAGCTATGCCAACGCCGGCATCCTGCTGTCGTCGGGGGCCGCGGTGATGCTGCTGCTGGGCGCTGCGGCGGGTGGCCGGGCCCTGGGTGGGCCCTGGGCGGGCGGAATCGCGGCCTTCCTGGTGCCCACCGTGCAGGTGACCTTGAGCGCGCCGCGCTGGTCCAACCTCTATGCGGTGCTCGCCGGCACCAGCGGCCTCAGCCTGGGCCTGGCCGCCCTGGTCGCCCGGTGGCCCCACCCCCTGACCGCGCTGCTGGCGGGCATCTTGGGTGGGGTGGCGTGGGGGGTGGACAGCCGCGGCCTGGCCATGGTCCCCGCCGCGGCCTTGCTGGTGGGCCTGGGGGCCCTGCGCAGCCAGAGCAAGCTGCGCGGCCTCCTGCTGCTGGCCTGCTTCCTGCTGCCCCTCAAGCTGGGCCCCCTCAGCCAGGATCGCCTGCAGATCCCCGGGGTGGGCAGACCCCAGCCCGTGCAGCAACTGCGCTTTCAACGCCGGGTCTTCTTGCGGTGGGCCACCATGGGCCACGCCGACCAGCGCATGCACCTGGCCTGTCGCGGGCAGGACGAACAAGCGCTGCCGTCGCCGGCCACCCTGCGCAGTGACTGCGCCCAGGCCATGGCGGAGTTCAACTTCGGCACGTCCATCCCGCGCCAGCTGCCGCTGCCGGTGGGCTGGACCCTCATGGGGGCGGGGCTCTGCCTGTTGCCCCGGCGCAGGCGGGGCCTCGCCGACAGCCTGCCGCCCCTGCTGCTGCTGGGAGGCGGATTGGCCCCCTTGATCGCCTTTTCCTGGTGGATTCCCTACCCGGACCGCTACCTGGTGCAATTCGCCGTGCCCCTGTGCCTGCTGGCGCCGGTCGGCTCTGCCCGCCTGCTGAGCTGGGTGGGTCCCAAGAGGGCGCAGCCCTGGGTGATGGCCTTGGGAATGAGCGCGCTGGGCGCATTTGCGTGGATAGCCGATCCCACTCAACGCCTGAAGCCCACCACCGAGGAGGAGAGCCCCTGGGAGAAGCTGCGGGCCGAGGTGGGCGACGCCGTGGCCACGCGCATGGACCCGGATGACGGGCTGCTGGACTGCGCCAACCTGCACACAGGCAGCCGCTGGTTGCCCCGGGTCACCAGCCAGCCGCCGATGATGGCCCTGGACGACCGCCGCTGCATCGCCTGGATCCAGGACCCGCCCCGAAGCGGCACCGCCTGGCTGCTGCTCAGCAGCCGGCAGCCCCTGCGGAATGCGGATGGCAGCCCCTTTCAGACCCTGCCCGAGGGCTGGGTTCTGGACTGGGAGAAGGGCGATGTGCGACTCCTTCGCTTCGAAGCGCCTTAGAGGGGGACATGCCCATCCTCGACCGGCTCGTCACCACTGGCACGGTGCTGCTGGCCTTTGGCTTGCTGGCCCTGGCCACCCACGCCACCCTCGCACCCCTGTCGGCATCGGCGGGCTATGGCGTGCCCATCTCACCCGGGGCCGAGGCCTGGGTGATTGCGGCGGGCCTGCGCGACGGCGTGCTGGGCCTGGCCAGCTTGTGGATGCTGCGCCACCGCGCGGCCCTGCCGGGCTTTCTCTTGGCGGTGCTGCTGCTGCCCCTCGGAGATGTGCTCATCGCCGCCCTTTACGGCCAGGAAGCGAGCGCGATCCTGCCGCATGCGGTGGGGGCCGTGGGCATCGGCCTGCTGCTGACCCTCAGCTGGATCGCGCGCCCGCGGGCTCCATAAAGAGCGCGAGCTGGCGCTGCGGCAGCGGCGCCGCGCCGGCGGCGGGTGGCAACGCGAGCCTGCCCCCACTGCGCCCCACCTCGGGACCCCAGGATCGCAGCCGGGCAGGAGCCATCCCCACCAGGCTGCCCGGTTGAACCCCGTCGAGTTGCTAGCCTTCCCAAGTAGAGATGGCCCCGCCCTTGCTCTGGTCGGCCTCGGAGAAGACTGTCGGACACAATCTGTCCGACATTACGCAGTCAGGGGGAGACCAGGGTGAAGAAGTAGCACATCTCCTGGTCGGTGCGTTCGCCGAAACCCACGGCGCTGTCGCCTTCGGAGTTGTCCCAGTTGCACTCGAAGCGCACCTCGTCCCCGATGGCGAACTCCACCGGCTCCTTGAACTGGTAGGTCATCTGGTTGTCGAAGTCGTAGTCGCCCGACACCAGGCAGGTCTCGCTGCCGTCGCTGTGGATGAGGCGCGCGTCGAAGCGCCGCCCCAGCTTGTGCATATGGGGGAAGATGCCCAGCACATTCAGCGGCACATAAGTGTTCTCGAAGGACTCGGTGTGCGTATGGTCGGGGTCGCCGGCCGGGATGGTGAAGCTGTAGGAGCCCAGGGGCGCCATGATGACCGGCTTGGTCACGCTATCGACGAAGTTGAAGGCGTAGCCGGACTGATCGGAGACGCCATCGGCAGCGGCGCCATTGTAGAAGTAGTGCATCTGCAGCACGAGCAGCTTGTCTGCAGGCAGCTCCATGCCGGTGCCCTCGGGAAACTCGATGGGCAGCATGCCCGGGGCCCAGGCGCCCAGCATGCCGTCCGTGGAGTCTCCGCCGCGCCCGTTGATGCAGTCCCAGCCGCTGTCGCCCAGGTAGCGGTCGTCCAGGCTGCCGCGGTCCACCGTGAAGAGCACGGCGTGGTGCACGATGGTCTCGGCGTCGATGGTGGGCGCCATGGCGGTGATGTATTTGCCGCCGAACTCTTCGGGGTCCAAGACGAAGCACCGGTATTCGTTGCCCGGGTTCTCGCTGTCCGCAAAGGCGGGCGTGTAGGGCGCCTGCAGCGTCAGCACCAGGTCGGGGTTCTTGAGTTCGCGGGCGACGGGCTCGACCGCCGGAGCCTCGGAAGGATCGCCCATGACCAGGCCACCATCGACCCAGAGCCCGAAGAGGTCGCGTTCGGCCTGGGGCATCGTGAGGGCCTCGCTGCCCACATAGTCCTGGCAGGAGGGGTCGGCGGCGGCGGGCGGCATGCGGCCCTCGTCGATGGCGGCGCGCATGGCGGGGGCGAGGGCCTGCACCACATCGGGATCGGTGAAGTCCGCCGGACCCAGGCCGCCATCCGAATGACAGCGCACGCAGTGCTGCCCCAACATGGGCTGGATATCGGCATAGTAGCTGACCGAACCGGCATCGCCGCCATCGGCGCCGTCCGCGCCGTCCGCGCCGTCCGCGCCGTCACCGGCTTTGCCCCCGCAGGCGCTGGCCAGGCCCACCAGGGCGAAGAGGGGCAGCAGGCCCAGGGCGCGGAGGACTGCAGGCGGGGAGGGGGCGAGGACAGGCATGGGCGATCTCCAATCGAGCGCGGCTACCATAGCTGAAAGCAAAGGCAGCCTCTGCCCATCAACGTGCAAAGCTCAGCCCTGCGGGGCGATGCGCAGCAGCTCGATGTCCTCGCTGCGCGCGCCCAGGTCGGAAAGCAGCGCGCGATACCAGGCGGCAGAAGCCTGGCTTCGGCCGGGAAGTTCGTGCGTACCCCAGATGATTGTGAGCACCCGCTGGCTGCCCGGGTGGGTCTTCGTGCGCTGGCTATCCTTGACGGCGTTCGCACAGGGCCCGACCGCGTCGTACAAGCACAGCAGGCCACCCAGGTCGATCTCCTGGCCAGAGGCGTTGAAGGCGTAGCGGCTGCCCGGCGCGCAGCAGGCGATGCGGTGGGGCCCCTGGGCGAGATCGAGGTCCACCACGCTGATGGGCAGCCCGCTGTAGAGGCTCACGGCGTTGAGCGCGTCCACCACCGGGTTGATCAGCTTGTCGGGCGAGAGCCTGCCGTCGAGGACCGCCTTGGCCAGGTATTCGCTGGCCGGCTTGCTGCGTCCGGAGGGCTTGAAGCCGCCCTGGCGCAAGAGATCCCGCACCGCCCCGATCACGTCGGGGCCGCTCTGCATGGGGGCCGCGGCGCCGGGCAGAAAGAGCGCGGCGAGGGCGGCGGGGGTGCGCAGCTCACCCAAGGGCGCGGGCAAGAACGAGACGATGCCCACCGCATCCAAGGACGGGTGGGCATCGACGGTGATGGCGGGGAGGTCGGTCATCCCGCCCGCTTAGACGACCGCGCGCAGCCGGGCCAGGGCCTGAACCTCAATCTGGCGCACCCGCTCGCGGGAGATGCCGAGATCCGAACCGATGGTGGCCATGCTGCGGGACTCCTGGCCCCCCAGGCCAAAGTGATGCCGCAGGATGTACTGCTCGCGATCGTCGAGCATCTCGGCAAAGACCCGGTCCAGCGTGTCGATGGCCTCCTGCTTGATGGCGAGGCGATCGGGGTGGGCGTCCTTGCTGTCGGATTCCAGCCGGTCGAGGATCGTGAGGCCATCGGGGTCTTCCTGGTCGATGGACAGGGTGGCGCCCAGGCCCAGCAGCATCTGCGCGCGCTCGGCGTCGATGCCCACCTCGTTGGCCATGCCCTCCACGTCGATCTCGAGGCCCTCCTTCTGGAAGTCCTGGGCGACCTTGCGCAGGTTGCGGATCTGTTCCACCGCCCCACCCGGCAGGCGCACCAGGCGGCCGCCATTTTCCAGGGCGCGGGTCATCTGGGCGCGAACCCACCAGCGGGCGTAGGTGCTGAACCGAATGCCGCGGTCGGGGTCGAAGCGCTTGGCCGCCCGCAGCAGGCCGATGATGCCCTCTTGCATGAGGTCTTCCTGGCCCATCATGGAGCAGGCCAGCTTGCGGGCCTCGCCCCGGGCCACGCGCAGGCCCGACATGGCGAGCTCCCAGCGCAGGTCTTCGGCGTCGTCGAGGAGCTTGCGGGCCTCCTGGGTGCGGGCGCGCACGTCCGGGTCGGTGGAGCGCAGGTCGATGCAGGCCTGCACGCCCTCAATCACGCGGTCCACATGGCGGGCCCGGGTGCGTTCGGCCCGGGGGCCGCGGCGGGCGAGCACGGCGTCTGCCGCGGGGATGCCCCGAATGGCAGACAAGGCGCGCTCTTCGGCCAGGTGAATCGCCCGTCCGATGTCTCGCTCCTGCTCTGCTGTCAGCTGCTTGGCCATGGCTCGTACCCTCCGGGGGTGGAAATCTGATGGTTCAGTCGGAGCGAGCGTGGAATGAAAGCGGGGGGTGACGATTCCACGGGGGAGATGGGTGCAGGGAGGCTGGATTCGGCACCTGACGTCCAGCGGTCCTCAAAGTATAGACAACGGAGTTCCACGAACAAGGGGGGGATTGGGTCACCAGTTGTCCACGTCTCCGCCCCACGACACTCCAGCGCCGGCTTTCATGCCCCCGATCGCACGCACTCTTGGGGCGACGGCCCTCTGGCTGGCCTTGCCCGTGGCGCTGGTGGCGGCCGGGCTGTGGGTCGGGCCCGGGGGCATGCTGGGCTATGAAGGCGGCGAGATCTACGGCCACGCCTGGGTTCAGTGGTGGCACGCCGACGCCTTGCCGGCCTGGCCCGTCAACCCCTCCTCCTGGCTGCCCTGGGTGAAGGAGTGGCGGGTGATCGACCCCCTGCCCACCGCCTTTGCTGCCGCGATCGGCAGGGCCCTGGGGCAGGGTGCGGGGTGGAACGCCTGGATCCTCGGTTCGGTCCTGTTGGCAGCCATCGGCGGCGCGTGGGCCGCTCGGCGCGCTGGGGGCGACCCGGTGGTGGGCGGCCTGGCCCTGGCGCTGGCCCCCGCGCTACAGGGGGCGCTGGTCTCGGGGCTCACCGAGGACCTGTCGGTGGGGCTGGCGGCGATCGCCTTGGCCCTGGTGGGCGACCGCGATCCCCGAAAGGCGGCCCTTGGCGGGATCGCCATGGGCGTCCTCGCGGCCTGCGGAATGGTGCTGGCCTGGGCGACCGCGGGCGCAGCCCTGGGGCTGGGCCTGTGCATGCTCTGGCAGGACCGATCGCGTCTGCGCAGCCTGATCCTGGGCGCCGCCCTGGCGCTGTTGACCACCGCCCCGCTGGCCTGGCAACAGGCCCGACGGCTGTCGGGGGTGGGCCACCGCCTGGGGTCGGTGCAAAACCAGGTCGAGCCCCTCTGGCGCTTGAACCCCTGGCTGGGGGTGGACCTGGCAAGCTACCTCACGCCCGGCCGCGTCGATCCCGACGGGGCGCTCATTCGCATGCATCCAGGCTACCTCGGGCTCAGCCTGCTCGCTCTGGCGCTCTTTGGTGGACGCAGCCGGTGGTGGCTGGTCCTTTGCGCCGTGCTGCTGCTGGCTCCGGGGCGGCAGCTCAGCCTGGCGGGCCATCCCCTGGGCCTGGGCAACCCCTTTGGGGCGCTGATGGACCTGCTGCCCCTGGGCAGCCTGGTGAACCACGCCGGCCGCCTGTTGCTGGTGGGCGCGATCGCGCTGGCGGTCCTGGCCGCTCGGGGCGCTGCCCGGCTGGGCCCCCGGGGGCAGGTGGCGGCGCGCCTGGTGGTGCTGCTGGATCTCGCGCTCCTGAGTCCGGTGGGGCTACCTCTGTCAACGACAATGGCGCCGGCCTTGTCTGTCACGAATTGTGACCGGCCCCTCGACGAGATCCCCTTGCCCGGGGCGCCCCGCTGCTTGGATGACCTGCCTGCGGGACCCTTGCTGCACCTGCCCATGGCCGGCCCGGGGGTGCATTTCCAGCGGCCGCTGCTGGTGCAGCCCCAGCACCGCCGGCCCCTGTTGCTCAACCCCAACCAGCCTGGCCTGCCGCCGGCGCTCGGCGACAGCCCGACCGGGCGCTGGCTGGTGGGCCTGGCCTTCCCTCGCCCGCCGCCGCCGCCGGAGAGGGTGGAGCTGCCCGCCGGCCTGGCGGTGCTGCTGGTCGAAGCACCCCATATTGAAGCGGTGGCCGCAGTCCTGGGTCCACCAAGCCTGAGAGGGCCCGACAGCGCGGCCTGGGCGGTCGCCGCCCCCTGACCGGCCGAGGCTGCTAGCGGCTTGCCGCAGCCTGGGTCTGCCCCACCTCGATGCCCAGCAAGCCCCGCGGGGGAAGCGGCTTGGTGCCCTGAAGCTGGGCCATGAAGTCGTGGTGGAAGTAGTAGGGCTTGAGTTGCTCGGGCACGATGTCGAGCAGGCGCGCGTGGTAGCGCCGCAGATCGTACCAGGGCACGTTGAAATTCGCGTGGTGCTCGAAGTGGTAGTTGATGTTGAAGGGCGAGGTCACCGGCGACAGCGGGTAGAGATAGGTCCGCGACCGCAGGGTGAAATCGGGCTCCTGGGCAAGCCCGCCACCGTGTTCCTGCGCCTTCTTGGTCATGTTCAGGATCATCGTCACCTGCAGGCCCAGGAACATGGCGACGGGCACCGGCCAGCCCACCAGCCAGGTGGTGAGGGCGCCGAGGGGCAGCCACCACAAGAAGATGCCCGCCGCCGCCCGCCCCAGGTTGCCGGGGTACTGACGGCTGGGGTTCATCGCCATGAAGGAGAGGGGAATCAGAAGCAATATCAGGTACTTGCGCATCAGAGCCGCGCCGGTGATGGGGTCGCGATCCTGGGGGTCATCCGCCTCGCAGGGGCGCAGGTGGTGGATGGTGTGGCCCTTCTCCCAGTGCCGGATGTAGTCGGTCATGAAGGGCAGGGCGGCCATCCGACCCAAGAGCCGGTTGAGCCGCTTCTGGCGCTCGCGGTCCCGCGACAGCACGAACATGTTGTGGCTGCACTCGTGAATCACCAGGATGTTCACGGCGAAGTAGATACAGCCGAAGATCACGATGGCCAGTGGCAGGTAGACCAGGACCGGCAGGAAGGCGCCCAAGGCGATGGTGCCCACGAAGATCGACGCCACCGCCAAGGTGGCCAGGAGGTTGATCCGGTTGTGCGGGCCCGGCTCCTTCTTCATCGCGTGGAACTCTCCGCCTGCGGCGATCGCCTGCTTGACCCAGCCGGGCCGCTCGTAGCTGTCGGACATGTGCGGGTCTCCCGCGAAAGGCTCCAGTCCTGCTATCCCCACGACACCGGTTGGGGCAGCGCCGATTGCGCCGCCGACGCCCAGGATGGGACGGGAACGCGGCGCAGGGCGGCCCCATGCGATAGGCGCCGCGCATGGACGAACGCAACCTGCGCGAGATCCTGGGCGTCCTGGTGGACCGCGGCCTGCTGCATGTCGGCCAGCGGCAGGATGTGCTCAACCGGGGCCGCGACCAGGCGCGCCACATCCTGTTGGACAAGCGGGCCGAGATGCGGCGCTTGCTCGGCCGCCACCGCGTCGCCTACCAGGTGGGGGAGATCGAGCTGGTCGCCAGCTTCCGCTTCCCGCGCCAGGACGGCGACGAAGGCCTGGTGGACCAGGAGCTGATCACCCGCGCCGTCGCCGAACACGTCGGCCTGCCCTATGTGCACCTCGACCCCCTGAAGCTCGACTTCAAGCTGGTGACCGAGACCTTCGGCGGGCCCTTCGCCGAGCGTCACCTGGTCATCGCCATCGACGAGGACGAGCGGGCGCTGACCCTGGCCGTGGCCGATCCCTGGGACCCCGAGCTGCTCGAGAGCATCGCCCGGGTCAAGGGCAAGCAGATCCGACCGGTCCTGGCCCAGAAAGCCCACATCTTGCAGGTCATCGTCGAGTTTCACGGCTTTCGGCGGTCCATGCGCGCCGCCGAGCTGGAACACCGCAGCGATCTGCCCGACATCGGCAACCTCGAACAGCTCTACGCCCTCGCGGATGCCAACCAGATCGACGCCAGCGACCAGCCCATTGTCCGGGCGGTCTGGTATCTGCTCAACTATGCGCTGGATCACCGGGCCAGCGATGTGCACCTGGAACCCCGCCGCGACGAGGCCTGGGTGCGCATGCGCATCGACGGCATCCTGCACGTGGTGCACCGTCTGCCCCGGGTGGTCTTCCCGGCCCTGGTCAGCCGGGTCAAGACCCTGGCTCGCATGGACATCGCCGAGCGCCGGCGCCCCCAGGACGGCCGCTTCAAGACCCAGCACCGCGACGATGAGGTCGAGATGCGGGTCTCGACCGCACCCACCGCCTTTGGCGAAAAGGTGGTCATCCGGGTCTTCGATCCGGGCGTGCTCACCCAGGACATCGAGCGCCTGGGCTTCTTCCCCCGCGAGCTGAACCTCGTCCGCCAGATGCTGGCCAGCCGCAACGGCATGACCCTGGTGGTGGGCCCGACGGGAAGCGGCAAGACCACCACCCTCTACAGCGCCTTGCACCACCTCGCGTCGCCCCGGGTCAATATCGTGACCCTGGAAGACCCCATCGAGAATGTGCACGACGCCTTCAACCAGATCGCAATGCAGCCCAAGATCGGCCTGACCTTCGGGTCGGTGCTCAAGACGGTGCTGCGGCAGGACCCCGATGTGGTCATGGTGGGGGAGATCCGCGACGCAGAGACAGCCACCAACGCCGTACAAGCCGCGTTGACCGGCCACCAGGTGCTCTCCACCATCCACACGGGAGAGGCCGCCGGCGCGGTGGGCCGCCTGCTGGACCTGGGCGTGCTGCCCTTCTTGCTGTCCAGCACCCTGGTGGGGGTGGTGGCCCAGCGCCTGGTCCGGCGCCTCTGCCCCTCCTGCGCCGAGGACGACATCCTGACCGAAGAGCAGGCCCAGGCCCTGCGCATTCCCGGCACCCGGGGCCGGAACCTGCGCACCCGGCGGCCGGCGGGCTGCCCCAAGTGCCGCTACACCGGCTACCTCGGGCGCACCGGACTCTTCGAGGTCCTGCAGGTGACGCCCCGGATCCAGCGCCTGATCAACGACAAGGCCAGCACCCAGGACATCAAGCGCGAGGCGCTCAACGACGGCATGCTCACCCTGCGCGAATACGGCATCAAGAAGCTGGCCCAGGGGCTGACCACCTTCGAAGAGATCATCGCGCAAACCGACGATCGGCCGGTCTATTGACCCTTGCCCCGCGGCCGCACTCTGCAGTTACTGCACGCGGCGCGCCACATAAGCGTGCACCGTCTCGGAGCTGCCATCGCCGCAGCTCTTGAGCACCGGCCTATCCAGAACCTGCTGCTGGACTTCATACTCACAGTAGACCGGCCCAGCGCCCGAGGCGGTCAGGGCCACACGCCACCGGCCCTCTGCCAGCTTGATGCGGCCGATGACGTGTACGGCATCCAACCCCTTCTCATTGTTGTCCAATCTAAAGCGGTGCATTGCAGCTTGGACCAGGGCAGGCCAACAGCTGCGCCCGCGGAAGTGGTCCATCGAGAAGATCTGCCGCCGCTGCACGGACTCGAGCAGGGCCGGCGCCTGGTCGGGCCGAAGCCGACCATAGACCAGGCCCAGGGGCAAGACCAGCGCGGTGGCGGCAAAGCGGTGACCCCCCAGGTGGGAGGAGCGCCAGACGGTGCCAGGAGCGAGGGTGTCCAGAGCGGCGGCGACAGGCCCACCCTCGACGGCGCAGCAGCTGTCGCGCTGGCCATGGGTGCACACCAGGATCAGCGGCCCCGAAGCCACCGGCCCCCGCCGGCGCCCGCGAAGCACGTCCAGCAGGGGCAGGTCGAGCAGGTCATCGATGCGATCGAGGTGCCAGGACCACAGAGCCTCGTCGTCCACACCCACGCGCGCCACCCAAAGCCGCCGGTCTTCGCCGATATTGCGGCGGCCCCGGACCAGGATCACCTTGACACCGGGCAGGGCCTTCAGCTGCGCGAGCCGTTCGCCGATCGGGGGGGGGAGCCCATCGGAGGCCAAGGCGTCGGGCCCCCAGCGCCCCTCGTCTTCGAGCACCACCCAGGTGGTGACGCCGTCTGGTGCGGTGGCAGCGAGGCTTTCGCCGGCCTCGAGGCTGCTGCGCGAGCAGCGCATCCCAAGATCGCTTGACGACATGGCGTGACAACCCTCCAGCCCATTGGTACTATCCCGGCGCGGTGTAGCGGTCCGGTGGACCAAGCTGAAGCGGTACGGAGTGATATGGCGGAACGAGGTACCGTAGTCCCCGGCGAGGGGGCGGAGTTCATCGACGAGTCCCCCGCAAGGGGCGAGCTCTTCGGAGGCTTCATCGAGGGCACGCTGGCCTCCGGCAGCCGCCTGCTGCTGCTGGTCATATTTTGCCTGTTTCCGCTGCTGGCCTACGTCTTCGTAGATCTACCGCCCCGTGCCCACATCGTGCTCAGCATGGTGCTGGTGGCCGCCGGCATCATCGTCGCCCGGCGCTTCCCGCACCTGCGGCTGGTGATCGTCTTCATCTCGCTCGCGGCCTCCCTCCGCTACTTCTTGTACCGGGCCACCGAGACCGTCGCGATTGGCGACGTGGGCGACACCATCGTCAGCATCCTGCTGCTGTTCGCAGAGGGCTACGCGCTGGTCACCTTGATCGGTGGCTACTTCCAGTCCGCGGTGATCCGCCGCAACCGGCCGGTGGCCATCGACCTGACCTCGGACGAGCTGCCCTGGGTCGACGTCCTGATCCCGACCTATAACGAGAGCCTGGACGTCTTGCGGCCCACGGTGCTCGGCGCCCTGGCGATGGAATACCCGCACAAGACCGTCTATGTGCTCGATGACGGCCACCGCGACAGCGACGCCGTGGACGATGCGGGCAAGCCCAAGTTCAATGTCGCCCGCATGTGCCGGGAGATCGACCCCACGGGCACCCGGCTTCGCTACGTCAGCCGCCCGGACAACCACCACGCCAAGGCCGGCAACCTCAACCACGCGCTCTATTCGCGCGAAGTGGGCATGACCGGCTCCCTGGTGGCCTTCTTCGACGCCGACCACGTGCCGGTGCGCAGCTTCTTGTCGGCGACGGTGGGCTTCTTCCTCGAAAACGAGCGTCTGGCCCTCGTTCAGACCCCCCACCACTTCATCAATCCCGACCCTTTCATCAAGAACCTCTACCTGGAAGAGCGGGTGCCGCCCGAGCAGCACCTCTTCTACCATGGCATCCAGCTGGGCAATGACTTCTGGAACTCGGCCTTCTTCTGTGGTTCTTGCGCGGTCATCCGCCGTGAAGCCCTGGACGAGGAGCGCACGGACTCCACCAAGCGCCGGGGCATCAGCTACGACACGGTGACCGAAGACGCCCACACCGCCTTGCAGATCCATGCGGCCGGCTGGGACTCCCTCTACCTGGACATCCCGCTGGCGGCGGGCCTCGCCACCGAATCCTTCGCCCAGCACATCGGCCAGCGCATTCGCTGGGCCCGCGGCATGGCGCAGATCGTCCGCCTGGACAACCCGCTCTTCAAGCAGGGGCTCAGCCTCGCCCAGCGGCTCAACTACTTCAACGCGGCCTGGCACTTCTTCAACGGCCTGCCGCGGCTGATCTTCGTGCTCACCCCCGCCCTCTACCTGGTCTTCGACCTGCACCCGGTGAACGCCGATGTGCGCGAGGTGCTGGTCTACGCCATCCCCCACCTGGTCCTGGTGACCCTGGGCGCGGTCACGGCCCACCGCAACGTGCGGCACAGCTTGTGGCCCGAGGTCTATGAGGTCGCCATCGCGCCCTATACGGCGCTGGTCACGGTCATGGCGATGCTCTTCCCCCGCTGGGGCAAGTTCAACGTCACGGACAAGGGCACCCAGACCAAGGACCGCAGCTTCGACTTCCGCCACGCGCTGCCCCTGCTGATCATCCTGGGCATGCAGGTCGCCGCGCTGCTGGTGCTTCCCGCCAAGCTGTCCAACAACCCGCTGGACACCGCCACCATCTGGGTGGCTGCGGCCTGGAATATCTACAATGTGGTGGTGGTCGGCGCGGCCGTGCTGAGCGCGGTGGAGCGCCCCCAGCGCCGGCGCTTCCACCGCGTCAACCGCCGCAGCCGGGTGCTGGTCACCCCCATGGACGGCAGCACCGACGGCGAATTCGGCTTCGAACCCATCGAAGGCGACACCGTGGATGTCAGCCAGGGCGGCCTCTCCTTCGAGCTGACCGGCGACCAGAACCTGCCCTCCCGCTTCCTGGTCACCCTGATCTCGCCATCGGGCCGCACCATGGCCCTGCCCTGCGATGGGCTGGCCAAGTACCCCACCCGCGACGGCACGGGCTTCCGGGTGAACTTCGCCGACCTGGACACCGCCCAGCAGACCGAGGTGGTCCAGCAGATCTATGGCGAGAGCAACTCCTGGATCGGCGACCGCTTCACCTATGACCGCTACCTGCGCAGCGTGGGCGCCGTGTTGATGGCCATTGTCGCGGCCCTCTTCGGCAATCCGCGCTGGCTGGACAAGCTGCGCTCCGTGCGCGCCCTGGACCGCGCCCCGCTGATTCCCGGCTCGGACCTGCACGACTGCGACACCTGCGGCGCCATCATGATCGAGGGGGCCAACGAGTGCGAGGCCTGCGGCGCGGTCGTCGGCTACGCCCAGGATCTGCCCCCCCACCCCGCGCCCCTCACCACGCCCGAACCCCAGCGCGGCATCAGCCCCATGGTGCTGCCCGCCGGCCTGCTGGTGGTGGCCGTGCTGCTCGCTGTGGGCTTCTCGCCGGTGGTCAACGCCTTCTCGGCCTTCGTCCCGATGCAGCGCTGGGAGCAGGTCACGCACCAGACGCGCTTGGGCGAGATGGCTCAGGCCTGGCATGCCATCGACGAGCTGCGGGACGAGTTCAAGGCCTTCCGCCGCGGGAATGAGCCCCTGCCCGAGGGCTGGCGCAGCCGCCTGTGGACGGCCCAGCGTGACTACAAGCTCTTTCAGGGCAGCGAGAAGCGGGAAGAGGTCAAGCAGATCCACGCCATGCTGGTGGCCGCTGTCCTCGACCTGAACGACGCCGCCGACCAGTACCAGAAGACCTTCGCCCGATCGGATGACAATGACGCCCAGAAGCTGGCCACGGTGACTGCGCGGGTCGCGTCTGTGGACGCCAACCTCGCGAACGCTTCCAGAGAGCTGCGGCTGCCATGAACCCGAGGAATTGCCCGATGCCTCCCCGTCTCCCCTCCGCCCGCCCGTCCCGGCTGCCCTTCCTCCTGATCGGAGCTGCGCTGGTCGCGACCTCGGCATTTGCCCAGGAAGCCGACCCCGCGGCCGGAGGCCCCAACACCCAGGCCCTGCGCGACCGCCGGGGCAACGCACGCGAAGACCTGCGCCAGGCCGAGGCCCTCCGCGACTTTGTCGACGCGAGCGCCGGCGAGGCCACGGTCACCGTGGACGAGCTGGGTCGGGTCCATGGCCAGACCGTCGTCGACTTCGAAAATGGGCTCTACGTGCTCAATGACGCGATGATGCAGGGCATCACCGCGCACGAGACGCTGGTCTTTTCGGTGCCCGAGTCCTGGAAGCTCAAAGAGGATCCCACCATCCGGATTGAGTTTGAGCACTCCTCTGCCCTGGCCCCTCACCGGTCCTCCCTGACCCTGCGGGTGAATGGCTCGGCCATCTCCAGCGTGAAGCTGGACGGCGCGAATACCACGGGCGGTGTGATCGAGGCCAAGGTGCCCCGGCACATCCTCAAGGACTTCAACGAGTTGAAGTTGTCGGTGGTGCAGCACATCGACGACGAGTGCGAGGACCCCTTCGACCCCGCGCTGTGGACCCGGGTGAGCAACCAGTCCACCCTGACCTTCACCTACTACCAGGACACCATCACGGGGGATCTGGGCGAGTTCCCGATGCCCCTCTACGACAAGCTCGGCTATGGGCCTGTTCACGTGTCGCTTGCCGGCAGCACCGACTACTCGGCCGCCCAGCTCGCCGCCGTGGGGGATCTCGCCCTCACGCTGGGCAGGCAGGCCGCCTACCGGGGCGTCTATTGGGATGACCCGGTCGCCAACCCCGAGAACGCAACGGGCCACGTGCTGGTGGTGGGCACCCCCGCCGAAAACCCGCTGGTCTCGCGCCTTGTGCCCCAGGTTCCCCGGGCAGGTGAGGGCCTGGTGGCCATCGTGCCCAAGCCTGGCGACCCCACCTACGCCGCCATCGTCGTGACCGGCGGAGACGCCGCCGGCCTGGCCAAGGCTGCCGAAGCCCTGTCCAGCGACAACCGCGCCCAGATCCTCAGCGGCCGGTCCAGCGTGATCGAGTCCGTGCAGCCCGCCCCGCCGCCAGCCACCCGGCAGCAGCCCTTGCCGGTCCCCAAGGAGTCCTCCTTCACGGTCATGGACCTGGGCATCGGCGATACCACCGTGCGCGGCTACTACTCTCCGCCCATCCAGGTCCCCCTCAACCTGGAAGGCGACGCCAAGGTCCAGGTGGACGGCGCCCGCATCGGCATCGACTACGCCTACTCCGCCTACCTCGACACCCGCCTGTCCACGATGGAGGTCCGGCTCAACGGCGTGACCCTGCGCAGCGTGGGCCTGGACGATGTGGATGGCGATGAGCGCGAGCGCCTGTGGGTGGACCTGCCCTTCGACCTGATGGAGCCGGCCAACCAGGTGGAGATCATCTTCCACCTCTTCCCCCGCGACTTCGGGCCCTGCGTCTTCATCACCGACAAGCACATCTGGGGCACGGTCTTTGCCAGCACCAAGGTTGAGGTCGCCCGCGACAACTACGCGTTGCTGCCCGACCTCGAGCTGCTGCGCCACGACCTGTGGCCCTATGGCGAAGCGCTGGGCACGGAAGGCGTGACCGTCGTGGTGGCCAATGACCCGGGCATCTGGGACGCCACCGCCGCCGCCCAGATCGCATCCGAGCTGGGCCGCCGCAGCGTCGCCGTGAACCCCAAGCTCGCCATCGTCCCGGCATCCAGCGGCATCCAGGGACGCAGCGGCGCCTCGCAGCTGGTCGTGCTGGCCGGCCGCGGGCCCAACGCGCTCTTCGACGACCTGGCAAAGGCCAAGAAGGCCAGCTTGCCCGGCGACATCGAGCGCCAGTTCCAGGGCGATGGCGACACGCAGATGTCCGCCGCCGTCACCGCCCCCTACGGCACCATCCAACAGTCCGTCTTTGACGGCACGGCGCGCACCGTGCTCATCCTGCACGCCCCCAGCGACCAGGCCCTGCCCACGCTGGCCCGGGTGCTGCAGGACGAGAGCAAGCTGCGGGCCTTGGGCAGGTCCCTAGCGGTCATCGCCCAGCCTACCCCCGACAGCGCGGAGTCCCTGCGCACCGTGGACGCGGCCAAGAAGCAGCAGGTGGGCACCATCCCCCTGCGCAGCCAGCTCCAGACCTTGATGCGCAGCGCCTGGTGGATGCTCGGCTTCGCGGTGCTGCTCGGCGCCTTCTTGCTCGCCCTCGTCGTTCGCGCCTGGGCCTCCCGCCGCGGAGGCCAGGCCTGATGGGTGTGATCGCCCCCGGCGCGGGGTTGGCGGCCTTGCTGCTGACCACCCAGGCCCAGGCCACCGTGCCGCGGCCGGGGCTGCTGCGTCGTGCGTGGCGCGCCTATGATCACAACTTCATCCAACACGATGGGCGGGTGATCGACCCGGCTGCCGGCGGCATCACCACCTCAGAAGGCCAGGCCTATGGCCTGACCCGCGCCGTCTGGGCCGACGACCGCGCCACCTTCGACCGGCTGCTGCGTTGGACCCGTGACAACCTGCAGAGCGGCGACCCCGCCGCCCTCCCGGCTTGGCGCTGGGGACAGGCCCAAGACGGCAGCTGGGGGGTCCTGGACGCCCAACCCGCAGCCGATGCCGATGTGTGGATGGCCCACGCCCTGCTCATCGCCGCCGACCAGTGGGAGCACCCTGCCTATGCCGATCAGGCCCAGGCCCTGATTCAGCGCATCTGGGCCACCGAGGTCGCCCAGGTCGGCCCCTGGCGCCTGCTGCTGCCCGGCCCCTGGGCCCTCGCAGACCAGCCGGTGCCCGTCAACCCGTCCTACTGGTTCTTCCCCGCTTTTCGGGCCTTTGCAGCCGCTGATCCGGCCCACCCCTGGATGGAGCTGGTGGACCACGGCTATGCGCTGCTGGGGACCTGGATGGCCGAGGGCCGCATGCCACCGGACTGGGCCCACCTGGACCCCTTGTCGGGCATTCGGGTGGACGATCCCCCCAGCCGCCCCGACGCCGCGATCTTCGGCTTCGAGGCCA
Source organism: Deltaproteobacteria bacterium (assembly GCA_018401435.1). Lineage (GTDB taxonomy): Bacteria > Myxococcota_A > UBA796 > UBA796 > UBA2385 > M30B51. The sequence goes on from JAGYJW010000008.1 coordinate 168,923, forward strand.
TGCGCCTGCCCTTCACCCTGGCCGCCGAGGTCGCCTGGTATGACGAGACCCGGGCCCGCGTGCTGCTGGTGAACTTCGCCGCCTTGGGCCGCAGCTGGCGCAAGAGCGGCCGAATCGCCGCCCGGCTGGACGCCGAAGGCCAGCCCGCCGCGGACTACGAGCACCTCGGCCTCTACGGCTCCTTGCTTCCAGCCTGGGCCCTCGCCCGGCCCGACGACGTGCTGGACCTCTACACCCAGCACATCGCGCCCAGCTGGCAGCGCGGCACCTGGGGCGACCGCCAGGACTACTACGCCCAGAACCTCGTCTGGATGGGCATCGCCTTGTGGACGGGCCTCGCGCGCCCGCCGGAGATGCGGCCATGACCCGCCCGATGCTGGCCCTCGGCCTGCTGTGGATGCTCAGCTCGGGCGTCGCGCTGGCCCAAGACGACTCCGACGCCTCAGCCAAGACCGGCGTGGTGCGGGCCCCCTCTGTGGACCTGGCGCAGGATCTGGCCCGCGCAGGCCGCACGGATGAGGCCATCGCCGTCCTCATGCGCCTCGCCGACGATGACGAGGCGGGCAGCCAGGCCGGCGCCCGCCTGCGCACCCTGCTGCTCACCGAGGCCCCCCGGCGCGCTTGGGCCGACGCCTATGCGGTCGCCCTGCGCACCGCGCCCACCGACCAGCGCCACGAGCTGCAGGTTCGTGCCGCCCGGGCCGACCTGCAGGACGCCAGCACCCGCGACGCCGCCCTGCGGCGCCTGCAGCGCCTGCTCGACGAGCGCCCCGGCGACCTCGAAGCCCGGCTTGCCGTGGGCGACGCCCTGCTGGAGTTGGGCCGCTTCGAAGACGCGCTGCGGGTCTATGGCAGCCGCGAAGGCGCGGCGATCCTCAAGGGCCGGGTGGCCGGACTCATCGCCAGCGACCAGCTGGATGAGGCCGAGAAGATCGGCCCCGACCTCATTCCCGCGAGTTGTGCCTCCGCCCGCACCCCCACCGCCTGCGCCGTTGGCCTGCGCGAGATGGGCTATCCCGGCGCCGCCGCCGCCAGCCTGCGCCAGGCGCTGACGCAGGGCCACAAGGATCTGCGCAGCCGGACCGGCCAGGCCGGCGCCTGGTCCACCGTCGCCACCATCGAAGAGTCCCGCGGAGAGCTGGTCCTGGCCCTGCAGGCCTGGCGCCGGGCCGCCGCGCTCGACGGCGACAACCGCATCATCAAGGACCGGTTGGGCCAGCTCCTTGCCACCACCGGCCGCCCCGAAGAGGCCGCGCGGGTCGTGGGCACCAGCGACCCCAAGGTCACGGGCTCCATCGAAGCCGTGCGCCTGGCCACGTCGGTGGACCCCGAGAAGAAGTCCGACGCCGTGGACGCCGCCATCGCCAGGGCCCGCGAGTTGGACCCCAACCACCCCCTCGTCGCCCAGGCCTATGCCCACTGGCTGCTGGCCCGCGACCGCCCCGACGAGGCCCTGCGGGCGCTGACCCCCTTCCTGGACAGCCGGGTGGGCAATAGCAACTACCTGAACCTCTATGTCTGGGCTGCCAGCCAGGCCGAACAGCCCGAGCTGGCCGCCGACGCCTTGCAGAACTCCCTGGCCCGCATCGAAGACCCCCGGGGCTGGCACGACCGCTTCGCCAAGCTGTCCAACCTGCAGACCGTCGCCGCAGAGCGGGCGAAGGACCGCTCCGATCTGGATGAGGCCGAGGCCCGCTACCGCATGGCCCAGACGGCCGACCCCACCTCCATCCGCGTGCTGGTGGGCCTGGGTGGCGTGCTCTGGAAGGCCGGCAAGCTGGCGGAGGCCGAAGAGGTCTACGACGAGGCCCTGCGCCTGGCACCCGGCAACCGCACCGCCCTCTTTGCCGTGGTCGAGCTGCACCGCCTGCGCGGCGACGAGGCTGGCGCCCAGGCCCTGCTCGCCCGCTCCGGCTACGACGACCTCAAGGTGCGCCGCCTCGAGGCCGAGCTGGCCGTGATGGCCGAGGCGGACGGCGCCCGCAGGCTGCGCCAGTCCGGCCAGCTCTCTGCCGCCCTGGCCGAATATGCCCGCCTGGTCGAGGAGCACCCGGGCCAGCCCGCCCTGCTGCACGCCTATGCCGACACCCTGGCAGAGGGCGGCCGGCTGGTCGAAGCGGCCGAGACCTATGCCAAGGCCCGGGAGCTCGACCCCGAGAACTCCTGGATCACCCTGGGCGAGATCGGGGCCCTGGCGGCCCTGGCCCAGCCCGAAGAGGCGCGCCGCCTCTACGCGACCCTGCCGCGCGAGCCCGACGACGACCTGGCCCGCGCCATGCACCGCGCCTTGCGGGGCATCGAGCGGGTCGAGGCCGAGCGCTTCCTGGCCGAGGGCCGCGACGACGCTGCCATGGCCATCTTCCAGTCTTGGGTGGCCGACTCTGCAGACGTCGAGTCCTGCATCGCCATCGGCGATCTCTACCTCGCCCGCTGGCAGAATGGCGCGGCGGCCGCCTGGTACCAGGCCGCCATCGGGCAAGACCCCACCAGCGCCGACGCCCAGCGCGGGCTGGTCCGGGCCGACATCGGTCGCGGGCGCATCGCCGACGCCGAAAAACGCGTCTCTGAGCTGGTCAAGCGCGATCCCAGCCCCGCCAATGTGCAGCTGGCCCGCACGGTGGCGCGCCGCCGCGCCCTGGACCGCGCCATCTCGGCCGCCGCATCAGGGGACCACGCCGCCGCCGAGCGCATCCTGCTCGAACAGATCGCCCTGTGGCCCAACGACCTCGACCTGCGCGTGGCCCACGCCCGCCTGCTGCTGCTCCGCGACGAGCCCGAGGTCGCCCTGCGCGAGATCCAAGGCGTGTTGGCGGTTGAACCCACCCACGCCGAGGCCCTCGCCGCCCTGCAGACCGCCGCCCTCACCCTGGGCCAGGCCGATGTGGCCCTGGCCGCCTACGAGGTCGCCCTGTCCAACGGGGCGCCCGCCTGGGTCAAGGAGGAGGTGGGCAGCCTTCGATTGGCTTCGCGTCTGGACAAGGCGCGCGCCCAACACAAGGTCGGCCCCCACGAGGCCGCCGTCACCACCATCGAGCAGGCCACCGCATACTACGGCGACAACGACGCCCGACGCTGGTCGCAGATTGGAGGCGGATGGCTGGATATCGGAGAGCCCAAGCGCGCCTTGGAGGCCTTCGAGATGGCCCGGCGCCTGGACCCCGCCAACCCCGGGGCCGTCATCGGCATGGCCGGCAGCTGGGAGACCCTGGGTCAGCCCGCCCGCGCCGAGGCCGTGCTCACCGCCCACTGGGATGCCCACCACAACCCCAATGTGGGCGTGGCCCTGGTTGAGTTGCACCGCCGACGCGGCCAGCCCGAAGCCGCCCGCAAGGTGCTGGTCGAGCTGCAAGAGGCCAGCGGCGACGCGGACGTGGTCGTCTTCTCCGAGGCCACCCCGCCCCGGCCCCTGCCGGTGGTCGCCCCCAGCGGCGTGAGCATCGACGAGGGCACCGGCGGCCGGTCGGCCGACCAGCCCGGCTGGGGTGCCGTCGATATCGCCAGCTTGCAGGCCAATGATCGTCAGGGTCCCGGCGTGCAGGTGGCCGCAGGCGGCGGCTGGTTGGGCCGTCCCGGCAATGCCGGCGAACAGTTCCTCAACATCCTCTACCTGCCCCTCGCGGCCGGTGTGGATCTGCCCGGCCCGGTGGACCTGCAAGCCGAGGTGGTGGGCGTTCAGCTCACCGACGGCCTGCGCGAATCCGGCGGCGCCAGCATGAGCGCGGCCCTGGTGACGGGCCTTCCCGGCGGCTGGGGCGCACAGGCCCGCATCGGCCGGGACAACGTGGTGAGCGCCGGCTTCGGCGCCCTCACCACCTGGTATCTGGGCGCCAACGCCACCCTGGGCGGCGGCCTGTCGGGTGAGGTGCAGGCCGGCCGGGCGCCCGTGACCGACACCCTGGCCTCCTGGGCCGGCAGCTATTCGGCGACCGGCCAGCCCTTTGGGCGGGTCTGGGACACCTGGGTGGGCGCGGGCCTGACCTATGCCTTCGACCCCAACACCCTGGTGGGTGTGCTCGGTCGGGCCGGCCACGCCGACGGCCTGGGCGGAATGGGCGAGGTCCCTTGGCGGCAGGTGCTGGCCTATGGCCGCATGCCCCTGCGCTCCGAGACCCGCAACGCCAGCTGGATCAGCTTCGAGGGCATCCTGCTCGACCATGACCGCCAGGTGGACGGCTTCGCGCCGGGTCAGGGCGGCATGTTCACCCCCGATCTCTTCGCCACGGTACAGGCCCGCCTCGAGGCCCTATGGGTGCCGCCGTCCGGGCGCTGGTCGGCCTGTGGCCTCGCCGGTGCCGGCCCCCAGATCGTCCAGGGCGACCAGACCCTCTACCTCTACCCGGGCACCTATGTGGGCTACCAGCTCCAAGGCACCGTCCAGACGGAGTTGGGCCGAGACTGGACCCTGATGGCCCACGGCATGCACGCGGGCAGCTTTGGCGCCTGGGGCCAGACCGGCGTCTTCGCGCAGCTTCGCTATGGCAGCGCCGCGCAGCTGGGCAGCCCCAGCCCCATCTTCGGCTCCCAGATCCACGGACCACCCCTGGCCCAACCCCAGGCCTGTCCCGAGCCGCTGCAGGAGGTGACGAAGTGAGCCGCAACCTGCGCCACATCGCCGCCGTCGCGCTGCTTCTTGGCGGGCTGGCCCCCAGGGCGCTGGCCCGCGAGCCCGACCGCCTGACCCTGTCGGGCAGCCACTGGGACGGCAGCGGCAGCCTGCAGCTGCTGCACCCCAGCGCCATCGCACGCAAGTCCGGCTATGTCGGCGCCTGGGCCGGTCTGGCCGAGCAGGTGGGCTGGACCAACGAGCCCTTCCGCCGCAGCACCGGCATCGGCCTCCAAGGCGCCTGGGCCCCCGCCCGCAACCTGCGCCTGGAGGCCAGCCTGCCCACCTGGCCCAGCCTGGTGCGCAGCGACAACCGCGGCAACGAATTCGTCAGCAGCGGCGTCGGCGATCTGCGCTTTGGCGGCACCTTCGCCGTGCCCCTGGCCGATGGACAGCTGGGCCTGGCGGCCAACCCCTGGGTGACCCTGCCCACCGGGGATCCCGCCCTGGCAACCGGCGGTCAGACCGCGGGCGGCCTGCTTGTTGCATTGGGTGGACGAAGCAACCCAAGCGCCGCAACGGGTGGCCCGGTGGGTGGCGTGGGCTGGCGGATCAACGCGGGCTGGCATGGCGGCGGCGCCCCCGAGGCCAGCGGCGTGCTGGTGGGCGCGGGCCTGGACGCCGGCGTGGCTCCGGGCGTGGTGCTCGGCGCCGAGTTCACCCGCCTGCTGCGCACCCAGACCGACGGACTGGCCGCCAACACCGCCAATCCCCTCGACGCCAACGCCTACCTCACCGTCGGCATCGACGAGCACCTGCTCGGCAGCCTGGTGGGCGGTGGCGCCCTGATCCCGGGCGAGGGCAGCCCCAAGTGGCGCGCCATGCTGGCCCTGGGTTGGCAAGCCAGCGGCGTGGATGCAGATCCCGATGGGGACGGCGTTCTGGCCACGGCAGACCTCTGCCCCAACACGCCGGAAGGCCCCGGCGGCGACGGCGATGGCTGCCCCGACCCCGACCGCGACGGCGATGGCGTGCCCGATGGCGTCGATGCCTGCCCGACCGATCCCGAGGACCTGGACGGCTACAAGGACCGCGACGGCTGCCCCGAGGATGACAACGACCAGGACGGCCTGCTGGACAGCAACGACGCCTGCCCCATGGATCCTGGCACCCTGGACACCCAGGGCTGCCCGGACTTTGACGGCGACGGCATCGCCGACCGCAGCGACGAGTGCCCCGAGTCCCGCGGCCCGGCCCGGTCCTTTGGCTGCCCGGATATGGACAGCGACGACGTCCCCGACTACCGCGACCGCTGCCCGGCCGAACCCGACGCCGCCGACGCCGACCCCTTGCGCAGCGACGGCTGCCCGGGCCTGGCCTATGCCGCCGAGGGGCGCATCTTCATCACCGACCAGGTGCGCTTCGACATCGGCCGCGCGACCATCCGCCCCGAGAGCGAGCCGGTCCTGGCGGCAGTCGCCCAGATCCTCAACCGCAACGCCGACATCTTGCTGGTGGAGGTGGCCGGTCACTCCGACGCCACCGGCGGCGACGCCCTCAACCTGCGCCTGAGCCGCATGCGCGCCGCCGCCACCCGCGACTGGCTGATCAAGAGGGGCGGCGTGGACGCAAAGCGCCTGGTGGCGCGGGGTTATGGCGAGAGCCTGCCCATGGACAGCAACGCGACCGACCAGGGCCGCTTCTTCAACCGCCGGGTGGAATTCCTCATCCAGCGGGTGGACGCCAGCAAGCCCAGCGCCGACCGCATCATCCTGCCGGCCAACTGAGGCCCGGCCCCGTCGGCCTCAGCGGCGGCCTCAGCCGGAAGATCGGCAGTGGGGCTGGAGAGCAGGGCGCTGTCCGCAGCGTCTTCAGCGGCGGCGTCTTCGGATCCAGCGGGGATCACGGGCGGCGCGTCGGGCTCGCGGATCAGCGTGTGGCCGCCCAAAGACGGCGGAGGCAGGTCGCCGATCGCGGGGGGGGCGGCCTCGACCGGGGCCGCCTCGACCGCCTCTGCGGCGAGCGCCTCTGCCGCTGCCTGCTGGGCCAGATCCTGGGCCTCCATCTCGGCCTTCAGGCGCTCCAGCTCCTTCTTGGGGATGGCCATGGAGTCTTCATAGGCGTTGACGACCTCGTCATCCCAGAAGGTGTCGTCTTCTCCGCTGGCGAAGAAGGAGTCTTCGAGATCGCCAAATGCGTCGTCCGAGCTGCCCTTGTTCTTCTTCGTGCCCATGATCTTCGTGCTCTGGTGAAGAGTAGGTGGGGGCCTTCGTCCGGCGGCGCGGACGGAAGACGGACCCCGGCTCCGTGGCCAGGACCACATAGCACCGCCCGGCTGCTCCGATCAACCGAAGCGCCCTGTGCCATACCCATCCCTTGCAGGAGGCGTCGCCTCCGCATTCCGGCAAGAGGCCGCCCTTTCCCGGCGTCGCTCCCCTCCCCTGACCGGTTGCCGGGGCCCGGCGCGCTGGCTACCCCGCAGCGGAACGCGCGGGGCCGAGCCCAGGTGGTAGCCACATGCGGATCCTCGTGACCGGCGGTGCCGGCTTCGTCGCCTCTCACCTCTGTGACCGCCTCCTGGCGGACGGCCACCATGTGGTGGCCCTGGACAACTTCATCACCGGGGCGCGGCGCAATGTCGCCCACCTGGCGGGTCGTGCCGATTTCCAGCTGGTCGAGGCCGACCTCATCGAGGGCATCCCGGTGGCCGGGCGCTTTGACCGCGTCTACCACCTCGCCTCGCCCGCCAGCCCCATCGACTATGTCGAGCTGCCCTTCCAGACCCTCTATGTGGGCAGCGACGGCACCCGGAACGCGCTGGAGCGCTGTCTGGCCGATGGCGCGCGCATGCTGCTGGCCAGCACCAGCGAGGTCTATGGCGACCCCGCGGTGCACCCCCAGGTCGAGAGCTACTGGGGCAATGTCAACCCCGTCGGCCCCCGCAGCGTCTATGACGAGGCCAAGCGCTACGCCGAAGCCCTCACCATGGCCTTTGCCCGCTACAAGGGCGTGCAGACGCGCATCGTGCGCATCTTCAACACCTACGGGCCGCGCATGCGGGCCGAAGATGGGCGCGTGGTGCCCACCTTCATTCACCAGGCCCTGGCCGGTCAGCCCTTGACCGTCTTTGGCGACGGCGGCCAGACCCGCAGCTTCTGCTATGTCAGCGACCTGGTGGATGGCCTGGTGCGGCTGATGGAGTCGGGGCTGGACCAGCCCTGCAACATCGGCAATCCGCATGAGCGCACCATGCTCGAGCTGGCCGAGCACATCAACCGGAGCACGGGCAACGGCGCAGGGGTCATCTTCCAGCCCCTGCCCAAGGACGATCCCACCCGCCGCCGGCCCGACATCACCCGAGCCCGCACCGAGCTGGGCTGGGAGCCCGAGGTGGACTTTGCCGAAGGCATCGCCCGCACCATCGCCTGGTTCCAGGCGACGCAGGCCGCCGAGGGCTGATCGCCCTCAGATGCGGAAGCCCAGGCCCGCGCGAATTGCCAGAATCTGACCGGACTGCTTGCGGCCCGCCGGCGGATCGAAGATGGCCGGCGTGTCCCGCTTGAAGGGCTGGGGCGAGAACAGGTAGGTCCAGGGCACCTCGAGGGAGGCGATGAATCCCCCCGGCGCGTCAAAGGCCAGGCCCGCGCCCAGGGTCATGCCGGCGCTGAGCCCGCCGGAGCGGTCCGGGTACTTGACGGTGTCGAGATCGGGCACCACATAGCCATCGTAGAAGCGCAGGTTGGCGGCGGTCAGCACATAGGGCTTCACCGGCCCGGTGGGCACCGTGTAGAAGCGCAGGCGGGGTTCGACGCCCGCCATGAAGGCCAGGGTGGGGTCGAATTCCTGGGTGCTCTCTGCATAGGGTTCGATGCCCTCGCCGGCGACATATTGCTCCCAGCCGGTGGTGAGCTCTTTCTTGCCCACATTCAGGCTGCCCTGCACGCCGACCTCCAGCCACCACAAGGGCAGGTAGCCGACGGCCACGCCGGCGCTCCAGCCGGTGCCGGTGACAAAGGAGTCGGCCTGGTAGAGCCCGATCTCGCTCATGCTGAGGTCGGCCTGCTGTTCGACGGCAACCCGCACGTCATAGCCGCGGTTCACATCGCCGAAGAGGGCGCCGCCTCCAAGCTCAATGACCACCGATCCCGCGCGGATGAGCTCCCGCTCCTTGAAGCGGCGCCAGGTGAGGCCGCTCTGCTCGTAGCGCTGCCAGACCCGCCGGGGCAGCATGCCTGCCGCTTGGCGCGTGGGACCCTGCCCCACCGCGTCATTGGGCTTTTGGTCGAGATTCTCTACCTTTTCGGCCTCGTAGCGCGGGGGGCTGTCTGCGGCGGCCCGATCGGTGCGCTTGGGCGAGCGGGGCTCGGCCGCCACGGCCACGGCGCCGGCCTCCACCGGGGGCACGAGTTCGAGCATCTCATCGGCGAAGAAGGCGATCTGGTCGGCGAATTTGGGGATGTCTTCTTCGGGGAAGGCGCTGGTCATCACCTCGATGGGGCTGGCGTCCTTGGGCCCGTAGAAGCGCACCTTGGCCTCCAGCATGCCCTCATTCCAGGTGACCGCGCCCACGATGGCCAGGCGCGCGGGGGGGAAGTGCCGCCAGAGCACGTCGGTGCAGCTCTTCTCTTCGGCGCAGCCATCGGCCACTGCACCGGCCCGGCGTTGAATCTCGGAGGGCGCGACAAAGGGCACCCCGCGGTCGGCCAGGGCCTGCAGCGTCTCTTCGGTCAGGCGTTCGGCGGGCCCGAAATCCGAGAGCGTGGACGGCGTGAAGGTGGGTACCAGGACGTCGGATGCGTGGGCGAGCCCGAGCAGGGCGAGGAGGCTGAGCATGGCACACGACTCACGGGTACACGCCCCGGGTCGGGACGAAGGACTCGTGTGTATACCCGCCCCGCCGCTTCCTCAGCAAGGCAGCCGTAGCCGCGATGAAAGCGCGCTGTCAGCCTTCGCGGCGCCGGCCCGGGCCCCAGCTGCCCACGGCGTCGCTGCGGGTCTCCAAGAAGCGCGCCAGCCGGTGGAAGTCCGAGTTGCGCTCGATCAGCCGCACCTGGGTGCGCAGGCTGTCGGGGTCGATGAGCTGGCGGAAGGGCACATAGTGCAGGTCGAGCTGGCCGCTGACGCTGACCATATGGGCGTCCAGGCCCTCTTCCACCAGGGCCCGATAGGCGCCGATTCCAAGCTGGCTGCCCAGCATCACGTCAAAGGCGTGGGGGGGGGCGCAGCGGCTCTCGTAGCCCAACTGCAGGCCGTTGACCTTCTTCTTGCGGCCGGTGCGGGCCTGGTAGCGGTCGGCCACCAGCTGGGCGACCAGCTTGCCCAGGTCGATGCGGCCCAAGGAGATGTGGCCGTGGGCGTCCCGGGGCACACCCTCCAGCTCGGAGTCGGGCAGCATCTCGGCCAGCCCCTCGGCCAGGACGACCACCCCGCTGTGCTTGTCGTGGCGCCGCTCACGGGTCAACATCATGTCCACGATGCGGTCGGCCAGCTTCTGCAGATCCAGGCGCCGGGCGCCATCCGGGCCGGACTCCGCCAGGGTGAGGCTGTCGTCGATGTCTTCGCCGGCGATGACCAGGTGCGCCTCTCCGGCGATGGCGACGCCGTAGCTCAGCCAGCCGGCCTTGCGGCCCATGGTCTCCACGATGAACCAGGATCCGGTGCTCTGGGCGTCGGCGCGCAGGTTCTCGACCTCCTTGGCCATCACGTCCACCGCGGTGAAGAAGCCAAAGGTGAAGTCGATGCCGTGGTAGTCGTTGTCGATGGTCTTGGGGACATGGACAATGCGCACCCGGCGCGCATCTTCGGGGAGGTGCTGCTGAAAGGCGTGCAGCAGGTTGGCGGTCTTGAGGGTGTCGTCGCCGCCGATGGAGATCAGCGCGTCGATGTCGAGGTCCACCAGCCCCTTGTAGACGTTGAGCAGGGGGGCCGTGCGCTCGGGATCCAGCAGATCGGCCGGGCAGGTCACCCCCGCGCCGGGGTTGGCCCGCGCGGTGCCAATGCGGATGCCGCGCTGGTTCCGAAGGCCATGCACATCTTCGAGGGTGAAGATCCGGTAGTCGCGGTCCGGCAGCAGCCGGTGGCTCATCGGGTGGTAGTGCAGCAGGTTGCTATAGCCGTGGAAGAAGCCGACCACTTCGCGGCCGTCCTCCAAGAAGCTGATCGCGGCGGCGCTGATGACCGCGTTGGCGGCCGGTGCCGGCCCCCCCGCGAAGACGATGCCGACCCGGCGGACGTTGTCGCCGATCTGTGCGTTTGGAGGGGCGGCGGTGGCCATGGGCGACTCCTGCGGGCGAGTCCATCTTTAGCGCAGCGCGCGGAAGCCGCCCCGCTCCCCTGCGCAGAGGCGTTGACATCTTCGCCAGGGGCGCATTAGGACGGCGCGCCCGCCGGGGTAGCTCAGTTGGTAGAGCAACGGTTTCGTAAACCGTAGGTCGTCGGTTCAAGTCCGATCCTCGGCTCCATTTTCCCCTTTGATCCCTGCTTTCGGCCTTGGGCCCTATGCCCCCGCTTCGGCCCCCTGCCCCTCTGCGGGAGCTTGCGGCGTGAGCAAGGCCTTCTCTGCGGCGCTCAGGGTGAGGGCCGGCTGGCCCTCCACCTTGGTGGCCACCAGCACGTCCAAGGCGACCGCCGCCCGCAGGCAGGCTTCGGCGTAATCGGGGCTGGGGCACCACAGGCGGCTGGCGTCGCTGTGGGCCACCACCTCGGCGGTGCGCAGGGTCAGCAGGAGCTGTCCGGAGAGCTGCTCGGCCACCGTGAGGCCATAGGCCAGCGGATCGGGGCGGGCCCGGCGCGGGCGGGCCGGGGCGCTGCTGGCCCCATCGCGCTCCAACACGCCCAGCTGCACCAGGACGCCGATCACGCTGCTGCGGGTCTTGCGCCGGGAGGCCGCGCTGGCCTCCTCTTCGGTGAAGCGGTCCACCAGGGCGTCCCAGTCTTCCATGGGGATCGCCTCGGGCGCTGCACCTGCGGCCTCGGCCGCCGCCAGGCGGGGGGCCACCAGCTCTTGTACGGCCAGCAGGGTCCAGGGGTGGGCCAGGCCATAGCGCGAGAAGAAGATGTCGTTGCGGCGGGTCTCGGGGCCCGACTGGATCAGGCGCAACATCGGCGTGTCCAGCACGGTGTCGGCGCCATCCGTCTCGATGAAGATGCGCTGTACCAGCCGAATCAGCGTCTGCCGATAGGAGGGCTCGGCGGTGTCGAGCAGGGCCTCGCAGCGGTTTCGCCAGTCCTCGGCCGCTTCGCCCGGCACCGCGAGGTCGATCAGGGCCAGCCCCTCGTCCTGGGGCAGGGTCCGCGTCCAGGAGGTCAAGGGTCGCGGGAAGTCGATCGGGCCATAGTTGCCCATGAGACAGCTCCATCCGGTGGGCGCCACCGTCGGCGAAGGTCCGGCACGGCGGCCGACTGCCGGGGGGCGTGCGTCCCTTGCGGGCTATCCGGTCCTCTGTCCGCCGGCCCCGTGCGGCGGGACTTTGTCGGATGGCGGGGACCGGTCTGGCGGTTGAGGGGGTAGAGAGCCCCCCGCCTGCCTTGGAGCCCGCCGCGATGCCCGGCCCTGACGCCCTCCGCCCCCTGCTGCTGCTCGCGACCCTCGCGGTGGCCTGCGCGGGGCACCGGGCCAGCAGCACCGGTCCGACAGGCCCGCGCCACGCCGACCTGCCACTGTGGCGCCCGGGCCCAGAGGGCGAACGCATCTTCGTCGAGGCCGACCTGGGCGACGGCCAGCCCCGGCTCTTCCTGGTGGACACCGGCGCCAGCCTGTCGGTGCTCAGCGCGGCAGCCTCGGCCGATCTGGGGCTGGTCCCGGTCGAGCGCCCCGGCCAGGTCATCGGCCTGGGCGGGGCCTCACGCTGGCGCAGCGCCATCGTTGAAAATGTGCGCCTGGGGCCTTTTTCGGTGCCTGATGTCGCCTTTGCCGTGGGGGTGGATGGCGTGCCCGATCGCCTGGGCGGCGTCACCATTCACGGGGTCATCGGCAACGACGTCTGGCAGCACTTCACCCTCATCGTGGACTACCCCGCCAACCGGATGAGCCTGTGGCGGCCCGACGACGCGCCGGTGCCCACCCACGCGGTGCCCCTGCACTTCAATGGCGAGCACATCCGCGTCGAGGCCATCTTGGACGCCCGGGGCCGGGGCAGCGAGGTCGACATCCGACAGCCCTTGTGGCTGGAGGTGGACACCGGCGCCGGCGAGCTGCTGGTGGCGGGCGCGGTGCACGGCCCCCTCGCCCAGGTCTCCACCGAAGGCGAGGAGCCCATCTTCGGGGTGGGCGGCGGCGACGACCTGCCCGCCAGCAACTTCTTGCAGCGCACCCGCCGCATCGCCGTGCACCGGGTCGAGGTGGGCGGCGCCACCATCGAAGAGGCGCTGACCGCGCGCTGGATCAACTTCGACACCGAGATGCCCCAGGTGGGACCGCCGGGGCTGCCCGGCCTGCTGGGCCACAAGGTGCTCGATGGGCACCGGGTCTTCATCGACTACCAGGGCCGCCGATTCGCCTTGTTGCCCTCCGAGGGGCCTCCGCAGCCCCGCGATATGGCCGAGTGGGCCCTCACCCGGGTCAAGCGCGGCAAGGACCCCGAGGACCAGCGCACCCGCGCCTTGCTGCAGGCGGGTCTGGGCCGCCTGGACGACGCCCGCGCCACCCTGGCCCGGCGCCTGCGCGAGGATCCCGGCGACGCAGAAGCCCGGGTGCTGCTGGCCCGGGTGCAGCGGGTGGACGGGGACCTGGCGGCCTCGGAGGCCACCCTCTCGGCCCTGTCGGTGGCGGATCTGGTCGAGCACGGCGAGATCGTCGCTGCGGTGAACGGCCGTTGGCTGGCGGGCCATGCCGCGGACGCCCTCAGCCTGGCCCAAGAGGCCGCCGGCACCCAGCCCGACGCCTCCCTGGCCTGGGTGGCGCTGTCGGATGCCTGCCGGTCGGTGGGCGACGTGCAGGGGGCGCGGCGGGCCCTGGCAGAGGCCAATCGACTGGACGAGAATCCAGACGGGCACCTTCTTCGCAGGGTCTGGCTGGCCAGCGCCGAGGGCGATCTCTATGGGGCCATCACCCACGCCCGGCGGCTGATGGAGCTCTACCCCAGCAGCAGCCTGGCCCCGTGGTTCTACGCGCGGCAGCCCTTGGACGCCGATGGCCGCCACCTGCTCGCCGACGACCTGCGCCGCGCCCGCGCGCGTCTGCACCCCGATGATGGGCCCCTGGACTTCTTTGCCGGTGCCTGGCGCTTTGCCGGAGAGCCCGCCGAGGCCGAGGCCGTGGGCCGGGTGGGCCGGCAACGCGACTGCCCCCGCAGCCCCGACGACTTGGGCCGCGACAACTGCGAGGCCTGGTACCGGGCTCTCGCCGGGGTCGAGCTGGATCACGCTCGCGCCCTCATCGACAGCGCGGTGGCCGCAGCACCCGATCGCACCGACTTTGTGGACACCCGCGCCATGGTGCTGGAGGCCCAGGGCGATCTGGCGGGGGCCCGGGACGCCGCCTGGCGGGCCGCCCAGCTCGAACCGGACAACCTCTACTTCCTGTGGCAGGCTGCTCGCCTGGACGCCGCGCTGCGTGGCAACGGCACCTGAACCTCCTCGCCCCGATCGCCCCCATGCTCTTGCTCTGCTTCGCCCTCTTCTTCGGTCCCCTCGCCCAGGCCGCGGACGGTCCAGCGCCCGCCGCCGACGCCGCCCCCGAGGTCGTGCCCCGGTCCGCGCGGGTGGTGGCGGTCTATGACGGCGACACCGTCACCCTGGACACCGGCGATCGGGTTCGCCTGCGCTGGGTCAACACCCCCGAGCTCAAGCCGGCAGAGGCCTTCGGTGTCGAGGCCCGCGAGCTGGCCGCCCGGCTCCTGCTCAACCAACGGGTGATCCTGGACTACGGGCCGGTCGTGCGGGATGGCTATGGCCGCCTGATCGCGGGCATCAGCACGGAAGACGGCACCCGGCTGTCCATGAAGCTGTTGGAGGCCGGCTATGGCCACCTCTTCGTGATCCCGCCCGTCGGCGACTTCGACATGGCCCCGCTGGTGGCCGCCGAAGAGGCGGCCCGCGCCGCGGGCAAGGGCATCTGGTCCGATGACCGCTACAAGGGCGCCCTGCACATCACCAGCTTCCACGCCAACGCCCGCGGCGACGATCGCGAGAATGTGCATGGGGAATATGCCCGGGTCTGCAATGTGAGCGGCCGCACCCTCAACCTGGATGGCTACCGGGTGACCGACATCACGGGCAACAGCTGGCGCATGCCCGCCATGGATCTGCCCCCCGGCTACACGGTCAAGATCACGAGCGGCAAGGGTCAGGACCAGTCCGACCTGGAGCAGCAGCTCGAGATCTTCCTGCAGAGCGACGGCCCGGTCTGGAACAATACCAAGGACCGGATCACGATCTACGACCCCAGCGGCAAGGTGCTGGACACCCGCCTGCACGAGCCCAAGTCCCGCCAATAGCCCAGCGCGCGGTCGAATCGGGATAAGGCGGAGGCCGGCCTGCGGGTGGGCCCCGCGCAGCTTCGCGTGGCGGACCTGAGATCACACCGCGGCACCTGATCCGGTTCGAACCGGCGGAGGAAAGGCCATGAGCGAGACCGAGAGCCACCAGGAATTCGAGAACCAGGTCACCGAGCCCGAAGGCGAGCCCAGCCCCGGGCGCCGCCGCGTCGCGGTCGGGGATCTGGACGTCCCCTTTGAACAGATCGACCTGAGCAATGGCGAGAGCCTGCGCATCTATGACACCGCGGGCCCCCAGGGCTTCACCGCCGAGCAGGGCCTGCCCCCGCGTCGGCAGGCCTGGATTGACGCCCGCGTCGCCCGGGACGGCGGCGTGCGCACCCAGCTCGAATATGCCCGCGACGGCCAGGTGACCGAGGAGATGCGCTTCATCGCCATCCGCGAGGGCGTGGACGCCGAGCTGGTTCGCAGCGAGGTGGCCGCCGGGCGCGCCGTGATCTGCGCCAACGTCAAGCACCCCGAACTCGAGCCCATGATCATCGGCCGGAAGTTCCTGGTGAAGGTCAACGCCAATATCGGCAATTCCGCGGTGCACAGCTCCTTGGAAGAAGAGGTCGAGAAGCTGCGCCACAGCATCCGCTTCGGCGCCGACACCGTCATGGACCTCTCCACCGGGGCCCGCATCCACGAGACCCGCGAGGCCATCCTGCGCTCCAGCCCCGTGCCCATCGGCACCGTGCCGGTCTACCAGGCGCTGGAGCGGGTCAAGGGGCGCCCCGAAAAGCTCGACATCGAGCTCTTTCTGGACGTGATGGCCGAACAGTGCGAGCAGGGTGTGGACTACTTCACCCTGCACGCCGGCGTGCGCCTGGCCCATGTACCCATGACCGCCAAGCGCGTGACGGGCATCGTGTCCCGGGGCGGCAGCATCATGGCAAAGTGGTGCTTGTCCCACCACAAAGAGAACTTCCTCTACACCCACTTCGATCGCCTCTGCGAGCTGATGCGGCGCTACGACGTGACCTTCTCCTTGGGGGACGGGCTGCGTCCGGGCTGCATCGCCGACGCCAACGACGCGGCCCAGTTCGCCGAGCTGCACACCCTGGGAGAGCTGACGAAGATCGCCTGGGAGCACGGCTGCCAGGTGATGGTGGAGGGCCCGGGCCATGTGCCCCTGCACCTCATCCAGGCCAATATGGACGAGCAGCTCAAGCACTGCCACGAGGCCCCCTTCTACACGCTCGGGCCCCTCGTGACGGACTTCTGCCCCGGCTACGACCACATGGCCTCGGCCATCGGCGCCGCCATCATCGGCAGCCAGGGCTGCGCCATGCTCTGCTATGTCACCCCCAAGGAACACCTGGGCCTGCCCAATGCCGAAGACGTCAAGCAGGGGCTGATGGCCTATAAGATCGCGGCCCACAGCGCCGACATTGCCAAGGGCCACCCCGGCGCCCGGGAGCGCGACGACGCCCTGTCGCGCGCCCGCTTCGAGTTCCGCTGGGAGGACCAGTTCAACCTGTCCTTGGACCCCGAGACCGCCCGGCGCTACCACGACGCGACCCTGCCGGCCGCGGCCGCCAAGGTGGCCCACTTCTGCTCGATGTGTGGCCCCAAGTTCTGCTCGATGGAGATCACCCAGCAGATCCGCGAGATGGCCGCCAGCGCCGAGGACCCCGCCACGGTCGCCGCAGGCCTGCGCCAGAAGAGCCAGGAATTCCGCGACCAGGGCGGCAAGATCTACCAGCCGGTCGAGGGCTGAAGGGGGCGGCGGGGCGGCTGAGCCCAGCGCTCAGCCGTCCAGCAGCTCCTGCACGGTGCGCATGAGGGGGCGCAGGCTGCGGTGGGTGACCGCCGCGACCGCGTCGTCCAGCGTGAACCAGCGCACCGCCAGGATCCCCTCGCGGGTGGAGGGCGAGAAGCCCTCGTAGCGCTTGGGCGCCCGCATCAGGTACATGTGCAGGGTCTTGAGGCGCGGCGACCCGTCGGGGGTCTGAAAGCCGTAGCGCACGAAGCCGAGGTCCTCGAAGGGCTCCAGCTCCATCTCCTTGCCCATCTCCTCCTGGACCTCGCGGACAGCGGCGGCCACGGGGCTCTCGCCGGCTTCGAGCTTGCCCTTGGCCACCTCCCAGGTCACGCCGCTGCGGCGCTGCACCTGGATCAGGGCCAGCTCGGGCCCCCGCGGCCCGTCAAAGATGGGGATGCCGCCGGCCGAGACCTGCTCGGCGAAGCCCTCGCGCAGGTTGAGCACATGGCGGACCGGCACCGAGGTGCACTGCCAGAGCCCCTGGGCGTTGCGTTCAAAGCGGCAGCCATCGCGGCGGGCGCGGGAGGCGTCCACATAGAGCACGACCGGGTCGTCGTTCTGCCGGTGGGCAAGACCCCCTACGTCCGTTTCGACGGCAACGACTACTCGGTGCCCCACACCCAGGTGCGCCGCGAGCTCCTTGTGTTGGCCACCCAGGACCGCGTGCGCCTCCTCGATGGCAACGACCTGGTCGCTGCCCACGCCCGGTCCTGGGATCGCGGCCAGCAGGTCGAAGACCCCGGCCACGTGGCCGAGCTGGTGGCCCGCAAGCGGGCCGCAGCGCGTGCCCGGGCAACCGACCGCCTCCTCCACGCTGTCCCCGAGAGCCAGCACCTGCTGCACCGTGTCGCCGAGCGCGGGGGCAGCCTCGGCGGCACCGTCTCGGGCCTCGTGCGCCTCCTCGATGCCCATGGCGCTGCCGCCGTCCAGGCCGCCCTTCGCGAGGCCCTGGAGCGCGACGCGCCCCACCTGCACGCCGTCCGCCAGGTCCTCGACCGCGTCCGCCAGCAGCGCGACCAGCCGCCCGCACTGCCCGTGCCCCTGCCCGACGATCCGCGCGTCCGCGGCCTCGTCGTGACCCCCCACGCCTTGTCCACCTACGACCACCTCACCAGCGAGAACACCGATGAACACCAAGAAGACTGAGGATCTGCGCGCCCGCGCCACCGCCCTGGGCCTGCACGGCCTCGCCGCTCGTTGGGACGAGCTCTCCGACACCGAGTGGGCAGCCAAAGCCATCGGCATCGAGGAGCAAGAGCGCCAGCGCCGCAGCCTCGAACGCCGGGTCAAGCGGGCCCGTCTCGGCGCATTCAAACCCATGGCCGACTTCGACTGGGGCTGGCCCACCAAGATCGACCGGGAGCTGGTCGACGAGCTGTTCACCCTGCAGTTCATCGCCGAGGCCGCCAATGTCGTCCTGGTGGGACCCAACGGCGTCGGCAAGTCCATGATCGCCCGAAACCTCGCCCACGCAGCCCTCATGGCCGGCCACACCGTGCACTTCACCTCCGCCAGCGAGATGCTGAATCGCCTCGCCGCCCAGGACTCGATGACCGCCCTGGAGCGCCACATCCGCCGTCTCTGCAAGCCGAACCTGCTGGTCATCGACGAGGTCGGCTACCTGTCCTACGGAAACCGCCACGCCGACCTCCTCTTCGAGGTCGTCACCCGCAGACACCTCCTGCGACCCGTCGTCCTCACCACCAACAAGCCCTTTGCCGAGTGGGCCGAGGTCTTCCCCAACGCCACCTGTGTCGTCACCCTCGTCGACCGCCTGAGCCCATCCCGGGCCTCAGGCTGTTTCGCGGCACATCTGCGAATGCGCGGGTGCAGGGTGCCCGCCGGCCCCGCGGTCGATGGTGAACCGGTGCCCGCGCCATCGTGGAGCAGACCGACAGGGGCGCCGCGCGGGGCCGCACATTGAGCGCTGCGCGCGGCCGATGCCGCAGCTGGCCAGCACCGCGCTGTGGACCAGCGCGGGGCCCTCCACCGCCGTGATGTCCAGGGGGTCGCCGACAATTTCGAGATCCAGGCGCTGACCGAAGCTGCGGGCCCGGGAGAGCAGGAGGATGCCGGCGGTGAGGGCGGCGGGGCTATTGCCCTGGAGGGAGACGGTCACGGGGGCTTCCTGGGGCGCGCAGGGCAGCAGCCTCTATCGTTCAGGCGCGCGGCCCGCCGCGCGGGCTGGGATCACGGGCCTCGGGCCGGCGAGACATGAGGTGCAGCAGCACGGCCGGGCCCCACAGCCAGGTCCCATGGGCCAGCAAGGCGACCCAGACCAGGTCCCCTCCCCAGACGGCGGCCACCACCCCCACCAGCAGCGCCCAGACCCCCAGCAGCAGCAGGCCCAGGCGGCGGGTGGGCAAGGGCGCGAGCCAGGCCTCGGACAGGGCCCCGGCCTCTTCGGGGCGGGCCCGGCCCTCGCGCCAGCGCTGAAGGCCAGGCTGAGGGTGAGCAGGCGCACGCCCGCCACCGCAAAGAGGCCCGCCGCCGCCGGAGCAACAGGGCCAGGGTGCGCCAGGGCACCTGCTCGCCGGCGATCACCAGGCTGATCCAGGGGGCGAGGAAGGCGATGACGGCGAAGGGTCCGGCCACGCCGCCAAAGGCCGCCAGGGCCCACATCTGCGGCCGGCTGCGGGGCTGCTGGCCCAGGCGGGTGGGCCCGTGGTAGCGCACCGGCGTCTCGGCCTCGGAGCGGGTGAGCTCGACCCGTTCTGCGGCGAAGCTCACCACCGTGAGCCCCCCGGCCTTGGCGCCTTCGGGGATCCAAGGCTCCAGCATATTGCGATCGACGTGGGTATTCAGCGGCGGCCCGGCGCAGGCTCGCCCGGTCAGGCGCAGGCTGTATCGACCCTCGGGGTGCCGGGCCTGCACCGCCACCACCACGCTGGACAGCAGGGCGGCGTCCAGGGGTGAGTCGATGGGAATGAAGAGCTGGAGGATGTCTTCGAAGGGGGCGACCCCTGCCCTGCCATGGACCTGGCGCTCCCCCTCCCCCACCACGACCTCGACCGGGCCATGAAAGGACAGGACCTGGACCACATCGGGTGGGAGGTTGTTGTGGGGTGCCCGCGCGGGCACCTAGGCCGCCCCCACCCGGACCACCCAGAGCTGGAAGGGGTGGCCATCGACCTCTTCGGCGTCGGTGGCCGCGTCGATGGCGCCCAGGTCCAGGCCGATGGCCAGCGTCTCTTGCCGGATGTGGTCGGCGAAGCGGGTGATGGCCGCCGTCAGGGCCGCATCGGCCCCGCAGCGCACGGCGATGCGGTCGGTATAGGCCAGGTCCAGCTCCTTGCGGCGGGTCTGGATGCGGTTGACCACCTCGCGGGCCAGGCCCTCTTCGCGCAGGTCGTCGTCCAAGGCGGCATGCAAGGCCACCACCGCCGCCCTCGACCCCGAGGCCTCGAAGTTGGCCTTGGGCGAGACCGTGACCAGCACCTCTTCTTCGGTGAGCACATGGGGGCCCGAGGGCAGCTGCACCGTATAGCCCTTGCCCAGCACGCCCTTGCGCACCTCCGAGGGTTCGGCCTTGGCGAGGATGCCGGCCAGCACCTTCATCTCCTTGCCCAGACGCGCTCCGAGCACCTTGAAATTGGGCTTGACCTGGAAGCTCACGAAGTCGTCGGCCCGCTGGCTGAAGCGCACCTCGCGCACATTCAGCTCGTCGGAGAGCAGCGACAGCAGCGGCCCCATGGAGGCCGCGCGTTCGGGCTCGGCCAGGATGATCTCGGCGGCCCGCAAGGGCTGGCGCACCCGCACGCCCACCCGGGACCGCGCCGCCAGGCCCAGGCTGGCCAGCTCGCGCAGCAGGGCCATATCGGCGGACAAGGCCTCGTCCCGCCAGGGAGCGAGGTCGGCCGGTTCGGGCCAGGCGCAGAGGTGAACGCTGTCACCCGCAAAGCCCAGGCGCTGGTGCATGGCCTCGGCCATGAAGGGCACGAAGGGGGCCATCAGCTTGCTGAGCACGTCCAGCACCCGGTACAGCGTGTCCAGGGCCGCCGTGCTGTCGGGGCCATCGCCCCAGTAGCGGTCCCGCGACCGGCGCACATACCAGTTGGACAGGCCGTCCACGAAGGCGGTCAGGGCGCGGGCGGCCTCGTAGATGCGGTACTGGTCGAGGTTGGCGGTGACCTCGTCGCAGAGGCCCGACAGCTCGCTGAGCACCCAGCGGTCCAGCAGGTGGGTGCTGACCGGACGGGTCGCATCGGGCAGAAAACCATTGATATTGGCGTAGATGGTGAAGAAATTCACCACATTGGCCAGGCGCAGGTGGAATTCACGCTGCCCCTCGCGGATGGCCCGCAGGCTCAGGCGGGTATTGGTCCAGGGCGGGTTGCTGGCGTAGAAGAGCCAACGGAAGGCGTCGGCACCCGGGGGCTGGAAGGGCGCGTGCACCCAGACACTGTCGCTGAGACCCAGGGCCGCGAGGGTGTCGGGGTGCAGGGCCAGGGTCTCCTTGCCGGGGTGATCGACCGTCACCAGATCGGCCAGGATGCGGTCGCCGCCGAACTCTTCGCGGCTGAGGCCCAGCTGCTCACCGCTGGCCAGATCGATGGAGCGCACCGCCATGCGGCCCAGGCCCACCTGGCCCGGCGACAGGCTGGGGTCGGCCTTGACATTCATGCGCATTCGGCCGCGCAGCACCAGCTGGGGCGAGGTGTAGTTGCCCTTGGATTTGGACTCCTTGAAGCCGTCCATATCCGAGACCAACCCAAGCACGACGCAGCTCTTGTAGGGGCGGGGGTAAGGGCGCGGCTCCAGGCCCAATTCTCGACAGGTCTCGTCGTCGAAGAGCATCGTGCTGATCATCAACAGGGAGTAGAACCAGCCCCGGGTCTGGTCCACGGCCTCGCTGATGAAGTCGGCGGGGAAGGCCCGCTTGAAGTCGTCGTGGCCCTGGTGGGGGTAGCCCCACTGGGCGAAGGGCATGCAGCCCGAATCGAACCAGCAGTCGATGACCTCCGTGACTCGGTTCAGGGTGCCGTCGCAGCCCGGCTGGGTGCAGGGCAGGGTCACCCGGTCCACCCAGGGCTTGTGCACCTGCAGGTCGGGGTCGACCTCTTCGGCGAAGCCGGTGGCGCCGGCGGCCTGCAGCTCGGCCACGCTGGCGAAGGCCTGCTGGTGACCGCAGGTCGCGCAGGTCCAGATGGGCAGCGGCGTGCCCCAGAAGCGCTCGCGGGACAGCGACCAGTCCACGTTGTTGCGCAAGAAGTCGCCGAAGCGGCCGTCCTGGATGTGTTCGGGCAACCAGGACACGGCGGCGTTGTTGGCCAGGGCCTCGTCCTTGAAGGCGGTGGTGCGGATGAACCAGCCCGGCCGGGCCAGCTGCATGAGCGGGTCGTCCTTGCTTCGGGGCGAGAAGGGGTAGCTGTGGCGCACCTGCTTGCGCTCAAACATCAGGCCCCGGGCCTCGAGATCCCGCATGATGGGCTTGTCGGCGGCCTTGAAGTGCTGGCCGCGGGCGTCTTCGGGCAGCAGGTCGAGGTCGGCCATGCGGCCATCGGGGCCCACCACCTGCAGGATGCCCAGGCCCTCGGCCAGCTTCACCTCGTGGTCTTCCACGCCATAGGCGGGTGCCGTGTGCACGATGCCGGTGCCCGCCCCCAGGGTGACATGGGCGCCGGGCACGACGATATAGTGCCGCCCGCCGGCCTGCTCGCCCAGGTCATAGGGGGGCCGGTAGGTCAGGCCCACCAGGTCGCTGCCCTTGCAGAAGGACAGGGTCTCGCCCTCGGGGGCCAGGGCGGCGGCGGTGATGACCACCTCGCCGCTGTCGAGGCGGGTGCGGGCGTAGTCCAGGTCGGGGTTGACCGCGAGGGCCACGTTGCTGGGCAGGGTCCAGGGGGTGGTGGTCCAGGCCAGCAGGGAGACGCCGTCTTCTCCCACCACGGGAAAGCGCACGGTGACGCTGGGATCGTCCACGTCCCGGTAGCCCTCGCCCACCTCGCCGCTGGACAGGGCGGTGCCGCCTTCGGGCCACCACCACACCACCTTCAGCCCCTGGTAGAGCAGGCCCTTGTTGAAGAGACGCGCCAGCGCCCACCACACGCTCTCCACATAGGCGCGGTGGTAGGTGACATAGGCCTGGTCCATGTCCACCCAGAAGCCCACCTGCTCGGTGAGGCGGGTCCATTCTTCGGTGTACTTGAAGACCGACTCGATGCAGCGCTGGGCGAAATTGTCCAGGCCATAGGCCAGCACGGCGTCCCGGGCGTTGGCGTGGCCGCTGCCGGTGGCTCCGCGCATGCCCAGCTCTTTCTCGACCTCGATCTCGACGGGCAGGCCGTGGGTGTCCCAGCCGCCCTTGCGGGGCACATGGAAGCCCCGCATGGTCTTGTAGCGGGGGAAGAGGTCCTTGATGACCCGGGTGAGCACATGCCCGTTGTGGGGTGTGCCATTGGCGGTGGGGGGGCCCTCGTAGAAGACGAAGGTGGGGCGCCCCTCGTTGCGCTTCAGGCTGCGCTCGAAGATGACCGCGTCCTTCCAGAAGGCGAGGACCTCCTCCTCCATCTCGACGGGGGAGGGCAGCTCGCGAAACATGGGGCCTCCAGGCAGCAGAAAACAGGTGCCCTCCTATTCGTGGAGGGGGGCAGGTACAAGCCGGGCCGCGGGCCGGTCAGTGAACCAGGTCGAGGCCCCGCTGGGATTCGGGGCGGTGCAGGTTCAAACGCAGGTTTTCGCGGCGGGCCAAGGAGAACCAGCCGCCGACGCCATTGGGCCGGGGCGAGCCATCCACGGCGCGCTGGATGACGGGGGCGTCGGCGAGGGGGCGGCGATCGTCGGCCACCGGCAGCCAGGCGCTCCACCAGCGGTTGTCGGGCCACTCCAGGAAGACGACGACGGCGCGCTGCCTTCCGATGATCTCGGGACCCCGGCGCCGCTGCAGGGTCATCGCTCCGGCCAGGGCGCAGCAGCGCACGCCGGGCTGGGATGCCAGGGCCGCCAACATGCGCTCGCGGTCGGGGGCCGGGGCCTGCAACACATCGACAATGTCCACCTGGTCCACCTGCTCGTCGCGAAGCAGCAGCAAGGCCGGCCGGGGCACGCCCTGGATCAGGGCCTGGGTCACCCGGCCCATCAAGGCGTCCCCCAGCGCCTCGTCATCCACGGGCAGCAGCTCCGGGTCCCGGGGGCCGGCGACGAAGCGGAGGTTGAACTGCGGGGGCACGGTGGATCCGATGCGGGGAGAGGCTTGGGTAAACCCCTCCGCGCGCTTGGCAAGGTCAGCGGTCGCGGACCGGGCTGGGGTTGGGCCGGAGGACCACGCCCAGCCGCGCATACCAGGCGCCTGCCTCGGGGCAGGCCGACAGGTCGTCGCCCAAGGGCACGGCCCGATCCTCCAACCACTCCCCTGCCCCGGCGCGGCCCTCCAGCAGCACCAGCCGCTGGCCCAGAAAGCAGCGGCGGATGGGCGGTCTTCCAGCGGCGCGCAGGGCGGCCTCCCCCTCCCCTGCACGGCCGGCGGGCAGCACCAGGCACAAGCGGGCGCCGAGGCGCGCCATCGCCGCGACAATCTCGACCAGATCCCCATTCAGCTCGTGTCGGGCTGCCGCCTTGAGCGGGTCTGCGGGCAGGTGACCCCGCCCGGCGGGCCAATAGGGCGGGTTGCACAGGACCAGGTCCACGGCGGGGGCGGCATAGCGCCGGATGTCGGCCTGCTCGAAGCGCACAGGCAGCCCGCTGTCGCCCGCGGAGCGCCGGGCGAGGGCGATCCACTCGGGCGACACGTCTACCCCCGTCACCCTGGGCACACCGGCATGGGCCAGCAGCAGGGCCACCACGCCGCTGCCGGTGCCCACGTCCAAGGCGGTGGTGGGCATGCCCCCCTCCAGGGCCCAGCCCGCCAGGCAGAAGGGGTCCAAGGCGTAGCGGAAACCCCGGCGAGGCTGCCAGATCACCAGCCCTGGTGCGGGCACCTCGCGGCTGAAGGCCTCGGCCGGGTGCGGGCTCACCCGTGGCTGCCGTCGGCCCCACCGATGTCGCGGCGCCAGTCGGCTCCGTCGAATCGGATGCCCGCCACCAGCCCATAGGCCGCGGCCCTGGCAGCGGAGAGATCGGCGCCATGCGCGGTCACGCCCAGCACCCGCCCGCCGTCCACCCGCAGGGTCGGCCCGTCTTGCCGGCAGCCGGCGCAGAAGACGGCGGCGTCGGCGCGGGGGGCCGGGAGGCCGGTGATGGCGGCGCCCCGGCTGGGTGCATCGGGGTAGCCCTCGGCCACCATGACCACGCAGCAGGCGGCGCCCTCGCGCCAGCGCAAGGGCCGGTCGGGCAGCTGCCCGGCCGCCGCGGAAACAAGCAGCGGGAGCAGATCCTCGTCCAGCATCATCATCAGCGGCTGGCACTCTGGATCGCCAAAGCGGGCGTTGAATTCCAGCACCTTGGGGCCGTCGGGGCTGAGCATCAGGCCGGCATAGAGCACGCCCTGAAAAGGTGCCCCCTCTGCGGCCATGCCGTCCACCACCCGCTGAAGCACGTCGCGGCGCACGGTCTCCAGCAGGTCCGGGCTCAGCCCGGGGGCGGGGCAGATGGCGCCCATTCCACCGGTATTGGGCCCCTGGTCGGCGTCGTAGCGCCGCTTGTGGTCGCGGGCCGACAACAGGGGCAGCGCGCGCTTGCCATCGCAGAGGGCCAGGATGGAGACCTCGGGGCCGCTCAGCCGCTCCTCGATCAGCACCTGTCGGCCCGCGTCCCCAAAGCGCCCGTCGAAGACCTCGCGCACAGCCTGCCGGGCCTGGTCTGCGTTGTCGGCGACCACCACCCCCTTGCCCGCCGCCAGGCCATCGGCCTTGACCACGCAAGGGCCGGTGATGGCGGCCAGGGCAGGCTCCAGCCGGTCGTGTAGCGACCAGGCAGCGGTGGGGATGCCGTGGCGGTCCATGAAGGCCTTGGCGAAGCCCTTGCTGGCCTCCAGGCGCGCCGCCGCCGCGGTGGGACCAAAGGCCGGGATGCCGCGGGCGGTCAAGGCGTCCACCAGGCCCGCCGCGAGGGGGCCTTCCGGGCCGATGACCACCAGGTCCACGCCCGCCTCGGCGGCAAAAGCCACGGGATCCGCCGCCGCTTGGGCCAAAAAGGCGCCGGCCGGCAAGCCGGGGTTGGCGACGGTGCAGGATAGCCGCGTGAGCAGCGGGCTCTGCAGCAGCTTCCAGGCCAGGGCGTGCTCGCGGCCGCCGCCGCCGACCAACAGGATGTGCATGGCTGCTCCCGGGAGGCGTCGGGCTATCGGTCAGCTCGGGCGCCGGCAAGGCGGGGCCTCAGCCGCCCTGGCGCAGCTCCAACAAGGCGCGGCGGGCGCCGATGTCGTCGGGGACCATGCGCAGCAGCTCTTTGTATTGCTCGCGGGCGCCCTGGGTGTCCCCTTGCTTTTGCTTGGCCTCGGCCATCAGCCGGTGTACGGCCGAGACCTGGTGGGGCTCGTCGGTGGCCTTCTTGAATTCGGCGGTCGATTCGGGGCCGCGGCCCATCTCTGCAAGGCAGCGCCCCTTGAGCGCATAGAGCAGGGTGAGATCCTGGCCGCTGCTCAGCACCAGCTCGGCATAGCGGTAGGCCTCGGCATGGGCGCCCCGGGCCAACAGCAGCTGGGCCTTGGCCGCGAGGGCCGCCGGGACCTCGCTGCCGGCCTCCAGGGCCTTCTTCATCAGCCGTTCGGCATCGGGCTGCTGGGCATAGGCGGCGAGCACCGCCGCGGCCGCCGGACCCCGCGCCGCAAAGCGTGCGTCGCCCATCAGCTGGCGGTCATACTCGACCCGGAGCTGCTTCCAGGAGTTGGGCGGGTACCAGAGGGGCTGCAGGGGGGAGCGCAAGGCGTCCTGCTGGAAATCCAGGAAGGCCACCCGCTCGATGTCTTCGATTGCGCCACCCAGGTTGCCCACCAGCAGCTTGCTTTGGGCGCTGACCAGGTGAACCGGCGGCCAATTCGGATCGGCGTCCAGGGCGCTGCGTAGCTCGGTCACCGCCTGCTTGGCCAGGCCCACCTGGATGAAGATCGTGGCGGCGGCGACATGGTAGCGGGCGCCGCCATGGCCGGTCACCCGGTTGAGGTCCACGTCGCGCAAGGCGGCCTGGGCGGCCTCGGGCTTGTCGAGGGCGAGCAAGGCGTGGGCGCGTTGCACCACCCCGGCGGGCGCGCCGCTGTCCAGGGCCAGGGCCTGTTCGGCGAGGGCCAGGCCCCGGGTGGGGTTGCCCGAGTGGGTGGCTGCGGCGGCGGCGTCGGTGAGCAGCTGGGGCCGATCCGCCAGCCGCTCCAGGTTGGGATGGGCCAGGATGGCCTCGTACTCGGCCAGGGCGTCCTTGGCGCGGCCGCGCACCTTCAGGTCCAGCTCGGCCAGTCGCCGCCGCTCCTCCAGCCGATTGGGATCGATGCGGCGCAGCTTGTTGCCCGCCTCATAGGCGGCCTCCCAGCTGCCCGACGTCATGGCGGCGGCCATCAACACCCGCCAGGGCTCGCCTTCGCTTTGGTGGTCACGGGTGAGCTCGCCCGCGAGCTGGCGGGCCAGGGCGAGGTCGTCGCCCGCGAGAGCGGCCTCGGCGCGGGCCAGTCGGATGGGGTAGACCCCGGGAAAGCGCCGATCCAGCACCTCCAATGCATTGGAACGGTGGCCCAATGCAGACACGGCGACGGCGCAATCCAGATCGACGGTCGCGCCCTTCATGCCCGCGATGTCTGGCGGGTCACCGCAGCGGGTGACCAGGTCCAGGGCCAGGTCCCGGCCTCCGGTGGCCAGGGCGACCTCGGCGCGCGCCAGCGGGCGGCGGGGACTCGGGGGCCAGCGCCGAGGCCCGGGCCGCCGCTTGGGAGGCCATATCGGTGAGCCCGCTGTCGATGTAGATGCGCCGGGCCGCAGCCCGGGCCAGCCCGGAGTTGGTCTCTGCATCGTCGGGAACCAGCGCCAGGGCTTGCTCGAAGTGGGCACGGGCCGCCTCGTTGGCCTCGCTGGTGCCGGTCCACAGGGCGATGCGGCCCCGGGTGAGGTGCAGACTCGCCGGACCGGTGACCTCGGGCCAGCGCCCCCGCACCTCCGCCACCATGGCCTCGCCGGGCAGGACCTGCTTCTGGCGCGCGTTTTCGAGGGCGACCTCCTTGTTGGTGGCGGCGTTGATCTGGTCGCCGATGCCGTCGGATGCCCCCTTGAACAGGCCGGCCACCTGGTTGACAATGGGCTCAGGGACGACGAAGAGGCCCGCCTTGGTGCTGACTGCGGCCAGGCCCACCCCGGTGATGGCAAAGAGCGCGGCGCCGATTGTGCGGGCACGGCGCCGGGTGACATAGGCCCCCTTGTCTTTGCGATCGGCCTCCCGCTGGCTGCCCAGCCGCTCGGCGTCGGCAGAGCCGGGCAAGAAGTAGCGGCGGAAGTCGGGGTGCTCGCAGAGGCGGCTCCACTCTCCCCCCACCCGGGCGACCTTGTCGTCGGGCCCCAGGGCACCGCGGCCCAGCTGGTCCACGACCCCATCCATGGACAGGGGGCCCCGCGACCCGCCATCGGTGGTGCGAATCACCCAGCGCAGGCGGTCCTGCGGCACCTGCCTGCCCGATTGGGCGCATTTGTCGCAGAGGGGCGCGAGCCGACTGCGTCCACCGACGACAGGGGCTCCGCAGGCATAACACCAGGTGCGGTTCATCCGGGCTCCAGGCCGGGCAGTCTACACCCTTTGGGCGGCGGGGCGCCCTCAGTGGCGGAAGTGGCGCACGCCGGTCATCACCATGGCGGCCCCCGCGGCGTCCACGGCCTCGACCACCACAGCGTCCTTGACCGAGCCCCCGGGCTGGACGAAGGCCCGCACCCCGGCGTCGGTCGCGACCTGCACCCCGTCGGGGAAGGGGAAGAAGGCGTCCGAGGCCAGCACCGACCCGGGCACGGCGCGGGTGGCCTTCTCCACCGCGATGCGAACGCTGTCCACCCGGGACATCTGGCCGGCGCCCACGCCATTGAGCACCATGCCGCCGCCTTCGGCCCGGGCCAGCACGATGGCGTTGGACTTCACGCTGCGACAGACCGTCCAGGCGAAGCGCAAGGCGGCGCCTTCGTCGGCGTCGGGGGCCCGCTGGCTGGCCACGGTCCAGCCGGGCTCCTCTCCCAGATCCCAGTCCTGGAAGAGCCAGCCGCCCATGACGCGCCGGGCGTCAAAGCCGGCGGGGCGGCTTTGGGACCAGTCGCGGGGCAGCTCGAGGACGATGAGGTCTTCGCGCGGGGGGAGCATCGCCTTGGCCTCGTCGGTGAAGCCCGGAGCGGCGAGGATCTCGAAGCGCTTGCGCGAGGCCCGCAGGGTGGCGATGGCCTCGGCGTCCACCTCGCGGTTCCAGGCGACGATCCCCCCGAAGGCGCTGACGGGATCGGCGCTCAGGGCCAGCTCATAGGCCGCAGCCGGCCCGTCGCGGTGCACCGCCGCGCCGCAGGGGTTCATGTGCTTGACCACCACGCAGCCGGGCCCGTCCAGGTCGAAGACGGCGCGCAGGGCGGCGTCCACATCGGCGAGGTTGTTGAAGCTGGGGCGCTTGCCCTTGAGCTGGGTGGCCCGAACGAGGCTGCGGCCCTCCGCCCGGCCGTCTGCATAGAAAGCGGCGCGCTGGTGGGGGTTCTCGCCGTAACGAAGGGCGCTGTTCAGCCGCAGCGGCAGGGCCGTCTCTGCCGCAGGCAAGGCCGGGCGGCCGTCGCCCCGTCGCGCCCGCCATCCACTCGGCGATGGCCCCGTCATAGGCGGCGGTGTGCCCGAAGGCCCGCGCGGCCAGCCGCCGGCGCTGCTCCAGGGTGGTGCCGCCGCCGGCCTTCAGCGCCTCAATCACGCCCGCATAATCGGTGGGGTCCACCAGGATCGTGACGTGGTCGTGGTTCTTGGCCGAAGCCCGCACCATGGTGGGGCCGCCGATGTCGATCTGCTCCACCGCCTCGTCGTCGGTGACGCCGGCCTTGGAGAGGGTCTGCACAAAGGGGTAGAGGTTGACCGCCACCAGGTCGATCCAGCCGATGCCATGGGCGGCGGCCTCGGCCGCGTGCTGGTCGCGTCGCCCCAGGATGCCCCCGTGAATCTTGGGGTGCAGCGTCTTGACGCGCCCGTTCATGATCTCGGGCGAGCCGGTGTAGTCGCTGACCTTGGTGACGGGCACCCCCGCGGCCACCAGGGCTTTGCCGGTCCCACCGGTGCTCAGCACCGTGTAGCCAGCGGCCACCAGGGCCTGGGCGAGTTCGATGATCCCCGTCTTGTCGGAGACCGAGAGCAGGGCGTAGCGGGCGGACGGCTGGGTCATGGGGGCTCCCTCGGGCGGCGGCGCCCCTAACCGGGGGGGACCTCAGCGCGGCGGCTCCAAGGACTTCCACAACATCACGTTGACGCGCTGCGCGCCCATGACGTAGCCGATGACCATGACCAGGTGGCCCTCTTCCGCGCTCAGGTCGCCCATGGACGCCTCGTCGAGCAGGATCGTCGCGCCGCTGTTGCGGTCGTCGATCAGCCAATTGCTGCCGTATCGCCGCAAGCGCCCCACAAAGGGCGCCGAGCCATCGCCAGCGTCGGTGACCTTCCAGTCCTTGGGCACCAGCCGGCGGCCCACCTTGCGGCCGGTCAAGGACACGCGGGTGCCCTCCAGCTGGCGCAGGGGGGCGTTCTCGCCGGCGGTGCTCACCGTGAGCGTGCCGCCTTCGGAGGCCACCAGCAGCACCTTCTGCCCCTCAACCTGCAGCAGGCCGGCCCGGGTGGTATTCAGCGCGCATCCCAGCAGCAGCAGGGGCAGCCACACGGAGACCTCCAGTCGCCAATTGTCCGACTGCCCGCTCCATCCTTGACCAGCGGGCCCGGCACCCGCTAAGACCCTTGGTGCGGTCGGGCTACTTCCCCGCCCCGGGCCTTCCATGCTCCTGCTTCCCATGACCGTCGGCCCCTTCACCCTGGTGAGAAAGCTGGGCACGGGTGGCGTCTCGGAGAGCTACCTGGGCCGGTTGGACGCCGATGGTGGGCGTCCGGTCGTGGTGCGGCGAATCCTGCCCTATATCAGCCGCGATCCGGGCCGCCTGGCCTCGGTCGAGGCCCGGGTCCGCGACCTGGTGGGCCTCAAGCACCCCTTCCTGGTCGAGGTGCTGGATTGGGTCGAAGATGGGGACGAGCGCTTCATCATCGAGGCCTGGGTCGAAGGCGCTGACCTGCAGCGGCTGCTGAATGCGGCCCGTGCGGGCGCCCGGGTCCTGCCCCCCAATGTCTTCCTCAACATCGCCACCCAGGTCTGCAACGGCCTCGAGGCCCTGCATGGTCGGGCGGGTCGGGGCACCGGCTCCTCCAGCGTCCTGCACCTGGGCATGAAGCCCGACTCCATCATCCTCACCCGCGAGGGCCGCGCCCTGATCGGCGGCTACGGGCTGTCCCGCTCGCCCACGGCGCTGCCCCATGGCGCCATGTCCGCGCCGGTGCCCACGCGGATGGAATACCTCAGCCCAGAACAGACCCAGACCACCCAGCAGCTCACCCCCGCCAGCGACATCTTCTCGCTGGGGGCCATCCTCTACGAGCTGCTCACCCTGGACCCGCTCTTTCGCTCCGAGAGCAACCTCCAGACCATCCACCGCATCCGCAAGGCCGATGTGGCCGATGCCTTGCAGCGGGTGCGGGCCATCATGCCGGGGCTGGACAAGGTGCTCTATCGGGCCCTCTCCATCAACCCGCGCCACCGCTACCAGCGCGCCTTCGTGCTCCGAGAGGACCTGCGCGGCTTGATGGCCAGCTACAGCTTCTCGTCCATCGTGGACGACACCCGGCGCTACCTGGCGCCGCTCTTGGGCCCCGAAGACGCTCTCAGCGGCGAAAGCGACGACCCCGAGCTCTCCTTGGAGCTGTCCCTCGACGCGCCCTTCGATCTCGCGGTGGGCGCGCCGCCGCCGCCGCTGGATATCGCGCCGCCTCGGGCCGCAGCCGCCCCGGAGACCACCGAACCCGATCTCGCCGAGAGTGAGCGCACAGACACGCTCACCGCGGGGCTCACCGCCGCGTCGGTGGTGGCCATCGCCCACCCCACCCTGGTGCCCGACGGCGACGACGCCTCCGCGTCCTTGTCCGGCGCCTTCGATGAAGCCGCCGCTGCAGCGCCCCTTCCCGAGGATCCCGGCTTCTGGGCCCCGCCGCCGGTGCCCCCAGAAGCGGTACCGGGCCTGGCTCCGCCCGCTGCCTTGGAGGAGATCCGGCCCGACAGCAACCCGGTTGAGCCCACCGAGAATCACGAGCCCGACATCGATCTCGACGCGCTGGCTCCAATGCTGGGCGTCGCGGGCCTCGCGGCGCTGGGCGCCTCTGCCGCGGCCGTTGCGGCCCTGGCGGCCCCGATTCCGGCCGGCGCCAGGATGGCGAGCCGCCGACGCCGGACGAGGACGAGGACGAGGACGAGGACGACGCGGCACCGCTCGACACCGGCGTCTTCGTGGCCGGGGGCCGCTCAAGCCGGCCCGGCTCTTGGCCCCTCCGCCGGAAGACCGACCCCTGGACGAGGACCCTGGCTGGCCGAGGTGGGCCTGTTGCCGCCGCCGCCGGCGCCGCCGTCGGATCTGCCCGAGCCGGATCTGCCCGAGCCGGATCTGCCCGAGCCGGATCTGCTTGACGCCCTCCCCGCCGAGCCCGCGATGGAGCCGGCCCCGCTGGCCGCGATGCCCCCGCCCCCTGCGCTGCCGCCCCTGGCGCCGCCCTTGCCCGACGAGGCCCCCTCGGCGGAGCTGGCCACCGAACAGATCGATCCCCTGCGCCTGGGCCGCCCGGCATCGGCCTGGACGACGCCGATCCCAACAGCACCGCGGCTTTCTGTTGGGCCATGTGCCCGCCCCGCTGGCGCCCCCGCCCGCGGTGCCCGACGCGCCCGCTCCCTGCCCGGCTTCTCCCTGCCGCCCGAGGCGGCCCCGCCGGTCGCTGCGCCCCCGCCGGTCGCCGCAGCGCCGGCTGAGGCGCCCCACCCTTCGGCGCCCACACCCGCTCCCGCAGAAGACGCCGACCCGCCCCGCGCCGGTGCCGCGACCTCGGGGACCTCGACCCTGCTGATCGGCATCGGACTGGCGGCCGTGGCCCTGCTGGTCTGTGGTGGTGGCGCCTTGTGGCGCCTGGGCAGCACCGACCCGGCCGGAGAGTTCGCGGCCGCGCCCGCGCCAGCGGTGCCCGCGCCAGCAGCGCCCGCGCCAGCCGCGTCCGCGCCAGCAGCGCCGGATGCACCGCCCAGGCGCCGGCGGCGCAGGCCGACGCTGCTCTGCAGAGGATCCGCAGGATGGGCCGGCCGATCGCGCGGCCCAGGATCGAAGCGGCCGCCGACGCCCTGGCGGTGGCCGAGACCCGCGCGCCACCGCCGGCCCCCGCGCCGGCCCCCGCAGCGCCCCGGCCCCGCTTGCCCGCCCTGAGCCGTGCCCGACGACGTGCAAGTGGCCATGTTGCGGCCCCGGACCCCCGCGCCCACCCCAGAACCCGAGCTTCCGCCTGCGCCCGCCGCAGACAGCGGCATCGACGGCAGCGCCTATGCCACCCTGTCCCGGGCCGCCGAGCGGGGGCAGCTGGCCCGTGCGGATCGCCTGCGGCTCGAAGGCGTCGATCGCGGCGCCGCCGACTACAGCCGCTCCCGCGCCCTGCTGGTCATGGATGCCCAGCGCCGGGACGACGCCAAGGCCGAAGGCCGCTACCTGCAAGAGCTGATGATCGTCCCAGAGAACCGGTACAACCCGGTCTTTTTGAGCGATCTCGCCCGTTGGCAGGTCAACGAGGGCCGCTACGACGCCGCACGCAGCTCTGCCCGCGAGGCCGAACAGCAGTGGGCGCGCATCCCCTCCGCCATCATGTTCGCCAAGAAGGCCGAGATCTACCGGGCCCAGGCCGCCGCCGCCCAGGGCCTGTTCAACGAGTCCGGCGGCGACGTGGCCCGGCTGGACGAGGCCATCGACGCCTGGCGCCGCTACGAGGCCCATGTCGCCGCGCGCTCCCGCGATGATCTCGCGGTCACCGCCCGCGACGCCGTGGCCTCCCTCGAAGACATCCGGGAGCGGCTCAAGTGACCCGGACGCCCATCCCGCACCTGCCCACCCGCCGCCTTCTCCGCCCGCGGCTCGCTGTCGCCCTGCTCGGGCTGCTGCTGCTGCTGCCGGCCTGCGCGGGCCGCCGCGCGATCTCGGGCCAGGTGGTGGACCGCAACGGCGCCCCCCTCGACCGGGTCGTCATCTCGGTCGAGCCCGGCAACGTCGAGATCGTGACCGACGCAGAGGGCCGCTTCGTCCTCAATTACTTGCGGGATCCAGACGGCGCCCGGCGCCATATCCAGCCGCGCACCGACTACAGCATCGAGGCCTTCCAGGTGGGCTACCACGTGGCGCGCGCGCAGCTCAGCTACCGCAATGGCCAACAGGCGCTGGAGCCCATCACCCTGGCGCCCGACCGCATCCGCTTGGACCCATCGGATGTGAACATCGATCCCGCGCTTCATCCCGACGTGGTGCGGTCCGCGGGGGCCACCTACGAGGGCGAGTAGCGATGCGCGCCCTCCCCGCCCTGCTGCTGCTGGGCTGCGCGGGTGGCGACAGCCCCGCCACCATCGTCGAAGACCCGGCCGTGGAGGGCTGGATCGACGCCCTGCTGCGCGAGCCCGCTGCCTTTTCACGCCTGGTGGCCGACCCGGACCAGCGCGGAGCCTGGGCGGCCCTTCACCGCGGGGACTATGCCGCGGCCGCGGCCGTGGACGGGCCCGCGGCCACCGCCGCCCGGCGCGGGCCGCCGCCTACGAGGCCGACCTCGCCCGGCTGTCTGAGCTGGCCTGGCCGCTAACCTTCGGGGCCTGGGAGGAGCGCGCCGGTCTGCCCGCGGGCAGCGCCATCCCGGTGCTGGTGGCCGCCTCGCTGCTGGATGCCGGCCAGGGGGCCGCCGGCGCGGCTGCGCGCCTGTCAGGATGCCGACGAGGACCGTCAGCACAGCGCCCGCGCCTTGGCCCCCACGCCGCCGAGGGCGACCCACATCGCTGCCGGACTGCCCTTGAATGCGGGCGACGGCGCCCTTGGCCGCTGCTTGCGGAGCCCACCAGGACGCCCGCCGGGCGGCATCGCCGCTGCCGGCTGGGGCCTTGTGGCCAGCCTCTGCTGGAGGAGCCCGCCGCCGGGAACCCGCGGCGGCTCTACGACCCCTTGGTGCACCGCACCCGCGCCCTGGCCCTCACCGACAATCCGATCGACGATAACACGCTTGCATCGCGCATCTTCACCGATGGGTGGGCCTGCGCGCCCGGCGCGCCGGGCGCCGAATGTGGGGCCCACCGCGCCGCCTTGGGGCTGCCCCTGGCGCCTCCGGATGCTGGCAGCCCCGACAACCCGGATCAGGCCCAGGATGTGCTGGCCGCCTTCGATCGCGCGCTCTCGGCCCGAGCAGACGCCTGGTCCGACGGTGCCGGGGTCGAGGGCCGCGATCTGCTCGAAGACCTGCGCCTGGCCGATGTCTTTCGTTCGCGTGCCCTGGTGTCGCTGGCCCGGGACGCCCTGCTCGCCGGGCAACCCAGATCGGCCCTGGTCTTTGCCTTGGCCGCCCGGGATATGGGCGCTCCCCGGTCCATCGGGCCGGCCTCTCCCCCCGAGCTCTTCGCCCTGACCGCCGAGGCCCAGCTGCGGGCAGGCCGCAGCCGCGAGGCCCTCGACGCCCTGCAGGTGCTCGTCCAGGTGGACCCCCAGGTGCTCGGCCTCGCCGAGACCATCGGTGACCTCTCCGTCCTCGAGACCCTGAACCGCCGCGGCGACTCCAAGGAACGCTGAGCATGCCCTCCCCTCGCCTCCCCGCCCTGCTGCCGGCTGCCCTGGCCCTGCTGCTCTCCGCTCCGGCGGAGGCCCAGGAGCTTCGTTATGCCGAGGACCAGGCCCCGGGCATCGTCAACCCCCTCTTCACCACCACCATGAGCGAGGCCCGCCTCGCCGAGCTGGTCTTCGAGGGCCTGTTCACCGACGACGCCGACCTGGCGACCGTGGGGCTGCTCGCCCAGAGCGCCGTGCTGGCCCCCGATGGCCTGTCGATGGACATCCAGCTGCGCCCGGGCGTGAAGTGGCATGACGGGCGTCCCCTCACGGCCGACGACGTGGTCTTCACCATCGAAGCCATGAAGAACCCAGCCACCCTCTCTCCCGAGATCGGGCGTGTGGACTGGATTCGCAGCGCATCCGCCCGGGGCGGCGACAAGGTGCACCTGGAATTTCTGCGCCCCGAGCTGTCCCCCCAGGACAAGCTCAGCTTCAAGATCCTCCCCAAGCACCGCTTCAGCGGCACCGCCGTCCAGCGCGGCGACCGCTTTCGCACCGCGCCGGTGGGCACCGGGCCCTATGAGCTGGTGCAGTTCAACGACGACAACAGCGTGAGCCTCAAGCGCTACGAGGGCTACCGGGGCGAGGTCGGCCTGCCTGCCGTCACCCTGCGCGAGGTCTCGGACAAGAACTACCAGGCCAAGCTGCTGCTCTACGAGAGCCTCGAAGCCCTGGTGCGGGTGCTGCCCCGGGATCTCGCCATCCTGCAGAGCAGCCGCGAAGCCTCCCTCTACCCCTATCAGACCAATTCCTGGTGGTATGTGGGGATGAACCTGGACTCTTTGGCCTTGAGCGAGGTCGGCGTGCGCCAGGCCCTCAGCCAGCTGGTGGATGTGCCCGCCTTGCTGGCGCCCGTGGGCACGGGCGAGGTCCTGAGCGGCCCCTTCGTGCCCTCCAGCCCCTACTACAACCACCAGGTCGAGCCCTGGGGACGCAGCCCCGCCGAGGCCAGCCGCCTGCTGCAAGCCGCCGGCTACCAGCGCGACGCCGAGGGTTGGAAGCGCGACGGCGAGCCCCTGGTGCTGCGCCTGGTGGCCCCCCGCGGCCTGGAGTCCGCCCAAGAGGTGGTGATCAACCTGCAAAGCCAGCTGCAAGGCCAGGGGGTGCGCATCCAGGTGGACTTCGTCGATGACGCGACCTGGCGCAAGCGCATCTGGCAGGATCGCGACTACGACCTGCTGCTCAGCCAGTGGAGCTTTGACCGCAACGAGGATGTGCGCGAACAGCTGCACTCCCGGGGAAGCCGCAACTTTGGCGCCTACCAGAGCGAGGCGGTGGACGCCCTGCTGGACCGGGCCCGCGACAGCCGCGACCCCCAAGAGAAGAAGGCCCTGCTGCGCGAGCTGCACCAGGTGGTGCACGACGACGCCCCGGTGATCTTCTTGTGGACCCTGGACAGCTACAGCGCCATGAGCGTCAAGGTGCGCAGCGTGACGGTGCACCCCTTCTACTTCTTCACCTGGGTGCGCGACTGGCGGATGCAGTAGCCGGCGTCGCACGCGGTCTGGGCGCGGCACTGCTGGACCGGGCGGGGGGGCTGCTGGCCTCCTTGCTTGGTGTGATCGTGCTTGTGCAGCTGCTTCTTGCGTTGGCGCCGGGCACTGCGGCCGACCTGATGGCCGCCGATTCCGGGCAGCGCGATGCCCTGGCGCGGGCCTGGGGCGAAGAGGGCAGCGTGCTGGCGCGGACCCTCTCGGGCACCCTGCGTCTCCTGAGCGGCGATCTGGGTGAGAGCCGTGTGATTCGGCCGGGTGCGCCCATTCTCGACCTTGCGGGTCCCGCTGTTTGGGCCTCGGGCGCCCGGCTGCTCGCCGCCCTGTCCCTGGGCCTGCTGCTGGCGACGGTCGGCAGCGCGCGGCCCTCCTGGCGCC
>JAGYJW010000080.1 GCA_018401435.1 Deltaproteobacteria bacterium
GTGGTTGGGGTCATAGGGGCCCCGCGGCTGGTTGGCATGCATCATCTGCTGGCCCATCATGCCGCCCATGGCCATGCCCATGCCGGCGTCCAGCATGGGGTTGGCGGCGCCGGGACGGGTGGCGGCGGCCTCGATGGCGTTGGCCGACTGGAACTGGCTGAAGGCGGCCATGTCACCGATCAGGCCCATGCTGGTGCGCTTGTCCAGCATCTTCTCGACCTCGGGGGGCAGAGAGATATTCTCCACCACGAAGTCGGTGAGCTGAATCCCATAGTTCTCTTGAAACCAGGGGTTCAGGCGGTCGCGCAGGGCGTCGCCCAGGTCCATATATTGGGCCGCCAGCTCCAGGACGGGGATCTTGGATTCCCCCACCGTGTCCGAAAAGGCGCTTTGAAGCTTGCGCTTGAGCTGCCCCTGGATCTCGTCGGTGGTGAAGAGGCCAACATTGCCCACCAGCTCCTTGAGGAACATGCCCGGGTCGGTCACCCGGAAGGAGTAGATGCCGAAGGCCCGGATGCGCACCGGCCCCAGCTGGGCGTCGCGCATCATCACCGGGTTGGGGGTGCCCCAGCGCTGCTCGGTGAAGCGGCGGGTGCTGACGAAGAAGATGTCGCCCTTGTAGGGGTAGTTCAGCTGGTACTTGATGGTCTCGAAGAAGCCCGCGATGGCCTTGGTACGGGTCGAGATCTCGTAGGTGCCGGGGCCAAAGACCTCAGAGAGCTGCCCCTCGTTGACGAAGACCGCGGACTGGCCCTCGCGCACGACCAGCTTGCCGCCGTCCTGGATGGCCTGGTTGAAGACCGGGAAGCGGTAGACCAGCGTGCTGCGATCGTCCTCCATCCACTGGATGACGTCGAGGAACTGGGCCTTTGCGTGGCCTTTGAGGGTGTCCCAGATGCCCATGGGCTTGCTCCTGAGGAGGGTGTGGGTCGGGCCGAGGCCCCGACAGAGACAGATGGCAGGGCCCTAACACCGGAGGGGCCTATTCGAAGCGCATGCCCGCGCCGCTCACGAAGAGGTAGGCGTCCATGCCCCGGTTGATGGCCTCGTCACAGGCTGGCGTGAGCAGGCCCGTGGGCAGTCCCACCGCGCGGCGGGTCTCGCCCAGCAGGTCGGTGAAGAGCACCCGCCCCGGCGCAAAGCGGGGCAGCTGCCGCAGCACGGCCTCGTCCTCTTCGTAGTCCACGCCCACGATGACCGTCTCCGCACCTGCAAAGCGGGCGGCGGCGTCGTCCAACCAGGCAGCCGGGGTGCTCGAATGCAGCGACAGGTTGAGGTGCAGCAGGCGTTCGCCATTGGGGAAGGTCACCTGCACGATCACGGGTGCGGCGCGGGGGCCACCCACCTTGGACAGCAGGCGCCCCGCCGCCCGAACCGGCCGGCTGAGGGCCGCGCCGGCCTTGCGCACCGCCTCGATGGGGGTGGCATAGGGGATCGGCGTATAGGGCAGCGTCTCGATCTGCATGCCATCGAGGGGAGCGGGGCTGCGGTGGGCATCCACCGGCCCCTTGTTGGCCAACCAGGCCAGCAATTCGGGTTCGGCCACCACGGTGGGCCGGGCCCCGGCCAGCACCCGCGCGGCCACCGCGTCGCGGTGTTCGGGCCAGGTCCAGGTGAGGATGACGATGTCGTCGTCGAGCAGCGGCGTGGCGTCAGGCCCATCAAAGGGATCGAAGCGCAAGCAGCGGCCGGGGCGCTCGACGCGAATGGCGGCGCGGCCCTCGTGGGAGAGCCGGAGCTTCCAAGGAAAATCGATGATCCGTCCCATGAGCCCTCATCCTCCCGCCGCCGCCCCAGTCGGCCGCGACGGCGACCGCGGCGGGACGGGCTACGTCTAACCGGTGCACCACCGGGTGCCGCCGCGCCCCACCGGAGCCCCAACCATGCTGCCCCCCCTGCTCGCCGTGCTGGAGATCAGCCCCTGGGGCCTCTTTCGGGTGGATGTCCCCGACCACCCCGACGCGATCGCATCCAGCGCCACCGGCAGCGTGCTGCTGGCCCCGCCGGCAGCGGGCCCATGGCGGGTGGAGGCCGTCCCCGAGATCGACCTGGCCACGGCGGTCATGACCGATCCCGCCGGCCTTGACGCGCGCATGGGCGACAGCTGGCGGGCGACCGAGGCCCTCGACGCCATGGCCGTCGGCCCCTGGCACGCGGCGGGTTTTGACGGCAGCGGCGTCAAGATCGCCGTCTTCGACCTGCAGTGGTTCGGCGCCGACGTCTACCCGGCCCTCGACGAGATCGGCGCCACCTCCACCCATGACTGCTTCGCCCACCCCTCCTGCGAGCGGCCCATCGACAGCACCGACGCCCGCTTTGGCTTTGAAGGCGGGGCGCATGGGGTGGCCTGCGCCCAGGTGATCCGCGACGTCGCGCCGGGGGCCGAGATCTACCTGGTGCGGGTCAACACCCTCACCACCCTCGAAAACGCCGTGTCCTGGTCCATTCGCGAGGGCATGGACATGGTGAGCATGTCGATGTCCTTCTTCAACGAGGGCTTCTACGACGGGACCGGCGCGGTCAACGACCAGATGGACCGGCTGGCGGCGGCGGGGGTGCTGATGGTGACCAGCGCCGGAAACTACGCAGAAGAGCATTATAACGCGGAGTTTCGCGATACCGACGGCGACGGGCTGCACGATTTTCCGTGGGGATCGCCCTACCTGCCCGTCCGCTACAGCGCCGGCAGCAAGCGCATCAACCTGATCTGGGACGACTTCACCAATTGCGGCGACACCGATCTGGACATCTATGCCTATGACGCGGCGGGCGAGCTGATCGGCCGGTCCACCCAGCCCCAGGAGCGCGACGCCGAGACCTGCGGCCCCGTCGAGCGCCTGGACGCCTGGGTCCCCGAGGAGGGCTGGATCTACCTGGCCATCCACCACGCCGGCGGCAGCCCCAACACCCGCTTTGACCTGCTGGCCCGGGCCGGCAGCGTCTGGCAGGCCCAACCGCAGGGCTCGGTGACCGATCCGGGCACCCACGCCGCGGTGCTGACGGTGGGCGCGGTGCGGGCCACCGACAGCTATGCCGTGAACCCGCCCGAGGGCTTCTCCAGCCACGGGCCGACCCTCTCGGGGCAGAACAAGCCCGAGATCGCCGGCCCCAACGGGCTCACCACCTCGGTCTACGGCCCCGCCAATTTCTATGGGACCTCGGCGTCCACCCCGGCCACCGCCGCGGCGATCGCGGTGTGGATGAGCGCCGACCCGCGGCTGAGCGCCCGCGAGGCCGCCGCCGACCTGGTCGCCAGCGCCCGCACGGACCGGGCGGTGGGCGCGCGCGCCGACAGTGGGCTGGGGGCCGGGCGCATTCGCCTGCCCCACCCGGCGGCGAGCCTCGCGGCTGCGGCGGCGCATTGGGGCCCTTCTGTTCTTGCCCGCCCTGGGCCTTGGTCGCAGGCGCCGCTGAGGGGATACACTGGGCGTCCATCGGGCCCGCCCGAAGCCTCTCCGGAGCAGCCGCCATGCGTCGCGCCTTCCTCTCCCTGCTGGCCTTCGGCCCCGCGCTCTCCGCTGGCTGCGCCGGCGAAGACGCCTCCAACGCCTCCCTCGTCACCGAGCTGGACGGCGGCGGCCCCATCTCCGTGGCGGTGGATCCGGTGGTGGGAACGGGCAACCTGCGGGTGCCGGTGCGCCTGGTCAACGCCTATGGCGCCGCCATCGCGGGCACGACGGTCACGGTGGACATCGCGGGCGACTCGGCCAGCCCCAGCACCGCGACGGTGACGCTGGATGGCAATGGCGTGGGCCTGGTCGAGATCTCCGCGGATTCCCCCCAGGCGGTGCGCGTGACGGTCACAGGCAGCGGCGACGACGCCGAGGTGGGGGCCAGCGCGGTCAGCCACGTCGTCTCTGCATCCTTGCCGGCCTACCGCAGCGC
The DNA here is from genome assembly GCA_018401435.1 of Deltaproteobacteria bacterium. Classification (GTDB taxonomy): domain Bacteria; phylum Myxococcota_A; class UBA796; order UBA796; family UBA2385; genus M30B51. Next base: position 3,886 of record JAGYJW010000080.1, read on the forward strand.
CTTTGGTGGGGCCCTGGACCTGCGCAATGGCGACGGCGACGTGGCCGCCTTCGACGCCCCGCACCACGGCGCGCCCGCCACCGGCGGCATGGCCGTGGCGCTGGGCGATCGGGTCTACTTCGTGCCCGCGCTGCCGGGCTCCTCGGTCAGCGAAGCGGCCAACCTCCCCTATGACGTCGAAGGCCTGCAGGGCGTTCACATCGACAACGACGGCGTGCTCGACCTGATGGCCTGGGGCGGCAACCAGGTCGTGCTGCTGCGGGGTCTCTCCACCGGCGGCTATGCCTGGGGCACTGGCTTCCAGGCCAAGGCCGGGGCCGTCGTGGGCGCGGTGGTCAACGATGTCACGGGCGACCGCGTGGCCGACCTGGTGGTGGCCGCCAGCCGTGCCAGCGGGGGCGGCGTGCAGGTGCTCGCCGGCGACGGCGCCTGGGGCTTTGAGGCCCTGGAGCCCCTCACCCTCGCCGAGGAGATCTGGTCGGTCACCGCAGACGACGAGTACGGGGACGGGCAGCCCGATCTCAGCGTGTTGACCGCCGGCCGCGGCACCGTCAAGCGCTACACCCTGCGCGACGACGGCGTGGGCTGGGTGGGCGCCTCCACCTACGAGCTGGTGGACTACGAGGCCACCGCAGGCGCGCGCCTGATGCCCCAGGTCGACCTGGATGGCGACGGCCTCAGCGAGATCATCATCCAGGGTGCCGACGATCTGTCCCCCCAGGACCTGGTCTTCTACCGCCTGACCGATCCCGTGCTGCGCTACCCGCTGGGCTACCCCGCCTATGATCTCGGGCTGGGCGATCTGGACAATGACGGCCTCGACGACCTGCTGGTGATGCAGGACGGGCGCTTGACCCTGGTGAGCTACGAAGGCGACGGCTTCCGCGAGACGCCGATCAACCTGCCCAGCGGGCGCGGGCCGGTGTCGGCGGGCCGCCTGGCCGGCGGCGACGACGTGCCCGAGCTGATGATCACCTCGGATGTCTCCATCGTGGTGCCGGGCAGCCTCAGCACCGACGGCTGGGACAAGGAGCGCTTCGCCTGGCGCGCCTTCGCCACCGCCCTGACCGGCCCCATGGTGGTCGCCGACATCAGCGACGACGGCGTGGGCGACGTGGTGGGCTTCACCACCGATGGCGCAAATACGGTGGTCGCCACCTGGGTGCTCTCGACCGATGGCGGCCAGCTGGACTTTGGCGGCCGCCTGGCCACGGGGCCCGGCGTGACGGGCCATGGCCTGGTGCGTTGCGGCACCGACTGGTACGCCCTCGCTGGCAACGGCGACGACAGCAGCCTCTACCGCTTCACCATCACCGGGCCGCCCACCGAACGCGTGCCCACCCTGGCCGGCGTCACCCCCGTCACGGGCACCCTGCTGGCCTGCGGCTGGTTGCCCCAGGGCGCCTCCGGGGCCGTGGTCGCCAACAGCTCGGGCTTCTGGGTGGCCTACAACACCGCGCTCGACGAGGTGGGCAACGGCAACGCCAGCCAGTCCGGCGCGGTCGCCCTGGGCGACACCGACGGCGACGGCCTGGGCAATGTCGCGACCTGCACGGCTGTTGGATGCAGCGTGGCCACCGCCGATCTCGACCAGGACGGCACCGACGAGGTGGCCCGCGGCGGCGACTCGGTCAGCCTGGAATGGGGCGGCGAACGCCTGGAGTTGGGCAGCGCGGGTGACGTGAGCTTCGCCGACTTCGACGGAGACGGCGTGCGCGATCTGCTGGCCACCGACACCGTCACCGGGCGCATCACCGTCTGGCGCACGGTGGCGGGCGGGCTGGCCCCCCCGATCGTATTGACCACCGATCGTGAGATTGGCCTGGGGCCCGCCTATATCGCCGATACCAACGGCGATGGCATCCCCGAGATCGCCATCGTGGACGTCGATGCCGACGGTCGCCTGCGCACCGCCTTCTCGCCGGTATCGGGCCCCCGCGGCTCGGCCTGGTAGGCCCGCTGCACCCGTCGCCCCCCGCCGGCATCTCGGCCTCTCGGAGGAGCATGCGGCGGCTGCGCGAACACCTGGGGCTGCTGGCCTTCGTCCTCGTCGCCTGCTCGGCCTCGGGGGCCCCCAAGGCGCCCGCGCCCCTGCCGCGGCGCCGGCGGCCTACGCCGGCCTGGATGAAGACCCGGGTGCCGCCCCTGGCCGCGCCCCTGCCGGGCACCACCGGCCTGTCGGCGGCCAGCTGCGGCGGCTGTCACGCCGAGATCGCAGCAGAGTGGCGGGCTTCCACCCACGCCCACGCCTGGGTGGACGCGCAATTCCAGCAAGAGCTGGCCAAGGACCCCCAGGTGGCCTGGCTGTGCATCAACTGCCACACTCCCCTGGCCAACCAGCAGGCGCAGCTCAGTGTCCCCGGCGCCACGGTGCGCAGCCCGGTGCAAGGCGCCAACCCGCTCTTTGATCCTGCGCTTCAGGCCGAGGGCGTCACCTGCCTGAGCTGCCACTGGCGGCCCGAAGGCATCGCCACCCCCCACGCCAATGTCGCGGCGCCGCACCCCACGGTCTTCGACCCGGAGCTGCGCACCGAGGCCAGCTGCACCGGCTGCCACCAGGCCGTGGCCCGCCTCGAAGACGCGCTGGTCTGCACCTTCAACACCGGGGCCGAGTGGTCCGAAGCCAGGCCCGGCAAGTCCTGCCCCGACTGCCATATGCCCAGGGTGGACCGACCCAGCGTGGCCGGCGGCAAGGTGCGGGATGGGGCGCGCCACGGCTTCCCCGGATCGCTGATCCCCAAGGACGCCTGGAGCCCGGAAGAGGCCGCCGTCTTCGCCGACTGGAAGCCCGGCGTGGAGGCGCGGGTGGAGCTGGGCCGCGGCCTGGCCACCGGCGGCGGCGCCTCGCCCCAGGTGGCCACGGTCCTGCTCGAGAATGTGCGCGCCGGGCATATGGTTCCCACCGGCGACCCCGAGCGCTACCTGGAGCTCAACCTGGAGATCCACGACGCAACCGGGCAGCCCGTGGCCACCGAACAATGGCGCCTGGGCCAGCAGTGGGAGTGGTGGCCGGTGGCCCGCAAGCTCGGCGACAACCGCCTGGCCCCGGGTGAGATTCGCCGCTTCGAGCTGGCCTTTCCGCCGCTTGAGGGCGGGGGCAGCCTGCACCTGAGCCTGGACCATGTGCGGATCAGCCCGGAGAACCACGCGCACCACAAGCTGGGCGCCTACCCGGCCCGCCGGCGGGTTCAGAGCCTCGACCAGCGCGTGCCCCCCACCCGTTGAAGGCCGGCTCCCCGCCCGGCGCGGGCCCGGTGACCGCGCGGCGCTTGACCCCGCCGTCCAGCCGCCGTATACAGGCACTTCCGCAGATCGCGCGATCGGAGATCGGATATGAAGAAGCTGCTCGCCCTCTCGCTGCTGTCCATGGGCTGTCGGCCGATGGACGCCGACATGACCGGACATTGGTGGGTGTGGCTGTCGGCGAACTCCTCCCTCGTGGTGGACGAGGGCAACCTCCCCGACCTCGAGACCAAGTCCACGGTGATCGAATGCACCGGTCGCGGCTGGGACGAAGAGGCCGAGGACTGGGATCCCACCTATATCGGCCCCAAGACGCTGGATGAGGCCCAGGAAGACCGCTTCATCGGCGGCGACCCCTCCGGCTGGTGCGCCATGAACGACGACGGCGACTGGGATGCCAGCTGCGCCGACCTCGCCATCGCCACCCTCGAAGAGTGCGCGGGCAACGACACCCAGCCCGGCATCAATTCGGCCGAGTTCTACACCTTCCTCTTCGAAGACGGCATCTACGGGCTGCAGGGCGAGATCGAGCCCCAGCGCACCGACGCCTTCATCAACGGCGAGAACGATCTCCAGATCTCGATGAAGCAGGACATGGGCAACGGCGAGGACTTCCGCTTCCTCGTCACCGTGGCCGCCGACTTCAACCCCACCCAGTGCCGCAGCGAGGGAGACAAGGCCGTCATCGAAGAAGTTGATGGGGCCGACTGGATCGACAAGTGGTCCGAGGATGAAGATGGCAACCGCATCTACTACCTCAACGCCGGCGGCTTCCAGGTCAACGAGTCTGGGTCCTCGGGCAGCAACACCTTCTGGTACCTGATCACCGACTGGTCCTCTGGCTTCGCCTTCGCGAACTTCGCGGGTGAAGAGCTGTACTCGGTGCCCGGCGCCTACGGAAACTACGACGTGGACGGGGCCGGCAACTACGGCTGGTCCTTCGTCGGCTCCGATGCCAGCTTCGTGGCCCTCACCGAAGGCGAGCGCAGCGGCGCCGAGCTCGAAGTGGGCACCACCTTCGACGAGCTGCCCACCGAATTGCAGGACTCCTACCTGGGCCGCGCCGACCGCCTGCAGGACTACTCGGCCACCTGGACCAACGAGCTTCGGCAGCTCGCCGGCGCCACCACCGGCGCCTGCACCGACGGCGTCTGCGATTGCGCCGACGGCACCTGCTTCGAACAGCGGGTCGAGACCAACGACTGGCGCCCCCTGGACGTCAACCTCGCGGGCCTCGACGGCTGGATGGAGGTCCACTCCAGCTGGGTGCGCTTCAGCGCCGACTCCAAGCTGGAGGTGGGCGGCAGCGCCAAGGGCGACTACCAGATCCTCTTCCGGGGTGAGATCACCAGCACCCTGCTGCTGGTCAAGGGCACCTTCGTCGTGGACGACATCAAGTCGGACCGCTGGGCCTACTCCATGCTGGAAGAAGAGAAGCGCGCCGACACCGACCCCAGCCACCAGGGTCAGCAGTACTGCAAATAAGGGGCAGGGCCTGGGACCGGGTGGCCGCTGGCTTCGCCCGGATCCGCAGCGCTCCGCTCTTCGTGGCCTTGGGCCACGCCTGGCCGGGACGTCCCGCCTTGCCGCCGAGTGAGTTCCCCCCACACACCGGCGGCGCGGGAGGCCCGGCCACCCCTTCGCCCGCGTCCTCTCTTCGAGGGCGCGGGCGTCGCCGGATCGGCGGTTGCCGGCCGCAGCAGGGACAAGGCCCCCAGCAGCAGGGCGATCGACAGCAGGGGCAGCAGGAGGCGGAGGCGGGACATCGACGGCAGTCTATTCCAAGGGCGCGGGGAGCGCGCCCGACGGGTCGCCCAAGGGAGATAGGCAGGGGGGGCCAACCGCCCGGATCTGCCCGATGGACCTCGCCGCGATCGCCCGCCAGCTCGCCACCCTCGACCCCATCGCCCGGGCAGCAGCCTTCAACGACCTGCAAGGGGGCTTTGACCGGCTGCTGGGCCTCTGCTTCGTCTCGGTGAGCGAGGAGCGCGTCGTGGCCACCTTGCGGGTGGAGGCCCGGCACCTGCAGCCCTATGGCCTCACCCACGGGGGGGTCTTCGCCACCCTGGGCGAGTCCTTGTGTTCGGTGGGCGCCGCCCTATCTGTAATCCAACAAGGCAAGAACGCAGTGGGCGCCGACAACAACACCCGCTTTCACCGGCCCAGCCGCGCAGGCTCCTTGCTCACGGCCACCGCAAGCCCCGCCGGCGAGACGGAGGGGCCAGCCCGCCGCATATGGCGATGCGAGATTCGCGACCAAGAAGACCGACTCTGCGCCACCAGCACCGTCACGGTCGCGGTGCTGGATCCAGGCCGCAGCATCGGCGGAGAGCGGCTGAAGCTGGAGGGCCTGGGCGGCGCCTGAGTCAGCCCCCGGCCTCGGCCGCCTTGCGCCAGTCCACAAAGCCCCGGCCCTTGTTGTCGGGCTGGCAGCGGGGGCAGAAGAAGGCGTCGTGGCCCCGCACGCCCGTCACCCGGATCTTCTCGCCGCAGCGAGGGCAGGCCTCACCCTTGCGGTTGCGGACCTCCAGGAAGTCGCGCAGCTTCTCGTCGATGGGGGGCTTGCGGCGGGCCACCTCGGCGCAGGCCTGGCCCACGGTGTCGATGATGGCCTGGTGCAGGCGCCGCAAGGCGGCCTCGTCCAGCTCTCGCACCCGGGCCTTGGGGTGCACCCCGGCGGCGTGCAGGGCCTCGTCGGCATAGGCGTTGCCCAGCGAATCCAAGGCGCCCTTGTCCAATAGAAAGAGCTTGACCTGGTCCCTTCGTTTGTTCGCGAGGGCCTGAAAGGTGGGAAAGTCGAAGGCTGGCGACAAGACATCGACGCCCACCTGGCCCAGACCGGGTACGCTCTCCCGTTGGTTTGGATGCAGCAGGTAGACCTTGCCCATCTGCTTGCTGTCGCGGTACCGGAGCTCCCGCCCGTCGCCGAGACACAGGCGCAGACAGGTGGCGCGGGTGCCACCGCTGCCCGGCGCATCCAGGGTGAAGCGGCCAGCCAACATGGGGTGGATGGCCAGCTCCAAGGGGGGATCTCCCTCCAAGGCGACCAGCAGGAAGTGCCCCCGGCGGCTCAGGCCCCGGATGCGGCGACCGGCCAGCAGGGCGCGGGCATCACCGGGCACGGCCACCCGCAGCACCACGGGATCGTCCACCACCAGGGCGTCGATGACCTGACCCCGCAGCGCGGCGTCCAGGATGGGGGCGATATAGTCCAGCTCCGGGCGTTCAGGCATGCACCGCCGCTAACCGGGGAATGCGCGGGGTGATGCGCGCCCCGCCCGGGGGGGCCGCCCCCCTCCGCGGGTCAGCCCGGCGGCAGGGCCTGGCCATCGGCCACGAGATCGGGCACCTGGGCCGCCAGGGCGTCGTGCAGGCGCCGCAGCTGGGTCACCAGCCGCGCGCCCACGGCAGAGGCCTGCCCCTGGGTCTCCACCAGCCCCAGACCCCGGGCGTTGCCGGCCAAGACCTGCCTCCGCCGCGCTTGAAAGGTCGCGCTGCGGGACAGGGGGTGATCGAGGCGGGCCAGCTCGGCGTGAAGGGCGGCCACGGGGACGAAGGCGTGCACCGCCAACAGCACGCCCATCAGGGGGCGCAGATCCGGGCGCACCGGCGACGCGGTCCAGGTGGTGCGCCCATTGTGCAGCACCGGGTCCAAATGCAACAACACCCCCAGCTTGCCGTGCTGGGTCTCGTGCACGATGGCCTCGGCCATGGTGAGGGGGTCGGGGTGCAGGCTGAGGTAGCAGAGGCCCGGCGCCTCGCGGTAGCTGGCCGACAGGTGGCGTTCGGGCTGAAAGCCCACGGGTACGATGCGACGCAAGGCCACGGGCAGCTCGGCCATCCAGGTGGGCAGGGCCACGGCAATCAGCTCCAGGGCCTGCTTCAGGGCCGCCACCCATTCTGCAGCATCGCGGCCACCCAGATCGATGGAATTGCCGTCTTTGTCGGGGTGGTCTTCGACGTCGCGCAGGGGGTTGCTGTCCACCAGCGACAGGCGCAGACCCGGTGCCAGGTCGAAGAAGGCCTGCGCTGGGGGCGGCAGCGCCCCCGCCCCGGCCAGGCGCAACAAGGCGCCGTCGGCCAGCTGCAGCTCGGCGCCGCCGGGATCCACCAGCAGCGCCTGGGCGGGCTCATCCAGGACGTGCTCTCCGCCTCCATCCTCGTCGATCAGCCGGGGGAT
>JAGYJW010000081.1 GCA_018401435.1 Deltaproteobacteria bacterium
ATTCCGGTGCCGCCCTGGCCACCGTGGTGGGGGTGCTGATCGAGGTGCCGGTGATGCTCTCTCTGGTTGCCTTTGCCAACCGCACCCGCCCGGCCTTTCAGGCCCGGTCCCACGCAGCACCCTGAGCCCCCCATGCGATTCGACAGCATCCTCTTTCTGTGCGTTGCCAACTCTGCCCGCAGCCAGATGGCCGAGGGCCTCGCCCGCGGGTGCTTCGGGGACACGGTGCGCGTACAATCGGCGGGCAGCGCGCCGGGCGGGGTAAACCCCTTCGCCCTCTCTGCCCTGGCCGAGGTGGGCATCGACGGCAGCGGCCAGCACAGCAAGCACGTCGACAGCATCGACCCGGATTCGGTGGACCTGGTGATCACCCTCTGCGCCGAGGAGTCCTGCCCGGTCTTCTTGGGGCAGGCGCGGCGCATGAGCTGGGCCATGCCCGACCCCGACCGCAAGCACGAGGCCCTGTCCGACGAAGAGCGCCTGCAACACTTTCGAGAGGCCCGCGACGCCATCGCGCAGCGCCTCGACGTGCTGGCGGCGCTCCGGGACGGGCCCACGCCCTTGCAACCCGTCGAGTTCCACGCCAGCCTGCGGGTGCCCGATCTGGCCGCCGCCGCCCGATTCTACACCTGGCTGCTGGGGGTCGAACCCAAGACCTGGACCCACCGCTACGTGACCTTTGTGAGCGAGGCCCTGCGGACCAACCTCGTGCTGCTGGTGTCTGATGGCCTGACCCTCCACCAGGACACGCTCTACCACCTGGGCGTGGATGTCGGGACGCGGCAGGCCGTGATCGACGCCCACCACCGCGCCGTCTCTGCGGGTTGGCCCATTGACAAGCCGGCCCGGACCACCTGGCGCGGCACGCCGCTGCACGAGCTGTGGTTGAAGGATCCCGGGGGCAACCTGGTGGAGATCTATGCCCGCCTCGGCGAAGCCGATCTCGCCGAGATGCCCGCGAACCAGGAGCCCGTGCTGCTGGTTGCGAACTGAAGCTGGGCGGGGCCGCTCTCTGGGGTAGACTGCCCCACCAACAGCCGGAGCCTCCATGCGCGCGCCCCTCCTCCTTCTTGGCGCCCTGGGTGCCCTGTCGCTGATCGTCGGCTGCGCGGCAGAGGCGCCGGCATCCAGCTCCACCCCCACCGACCCCGGCCTGGACGGGGCAGACGGCTCGGATGGTGCGGATGGCACCGACGGCACCGACGGCACGGAACCGGTCGAGCTGGGCCTCGACCCCAACTGCTCGCCCTTCAATATGGCGGGGGAGTGCCTCAGCCCCTGGCCCTCGGTCTTTCACATGGCCGAGAATGCCGACAGCGAGACCGGTCTGCGCTTGAACTACGGCCTGGACATGCTCACGGGCCCCGATGGGGCGCTGCCGGTTGATCCGGCCATGTTCAACCGCTACGACGGCGTGTCGGTGACCTCGCCCCTGCTGGTGCTGCTGGGCCGGGATGTCCACCCCGACCAGCTCTTTGGCCTGGACGCGGAAGCGGCCAGCATGGGCGAGGCCTCGCCCTTCTATTTGCTGCACAGCGAGACCGGCGCGCGCGTGCCGCTTCATGTCGAGATGGACCGCAACAACCGCGACGACGACCGCTACGTGGGTCGCCACGCCCTCATCCTGCGGCCCATGTTGCCGTTGGAACCCGGCGAGAAGTACGTCGCCGCCCTCTCGACGGCCCTCACCGACACCGAAGGCGCGCCTTTTGCCGTCTCTGCAGGCTTCGCAGCCCTGCGCGACGGGGTGATCACCACCGACCCCCGCATCGAAGGGGAGCGCGCGCGCTACGACGACCTGCTCTTTCCCGCCCTGGAGGCCGCCGGCCTTCCCCGCGACGGGGTGCTGGTGGCCTGGGAGATCCAGGTCGCATCGGAGGCCCAGAGCCTGGGGCCCATCCTGTCGATGAAGGCGGCCGCACAGGTCGACATCGCCGAAAATGGGCTGGACTACGAGATCACCCGGCTGGTAGCCAACCCAACGGCCCAGGTCGCGCTGCTGGTCGAGGGTCGCTTCCAGCCGCCCAGCTTCCTGGCCGACAACGAGCTGGTCTATGGCGAAGACGCCTATAGCGTGGCCCTGCAACCGGGGGACCGGCCCGCCTATGACTTCACCCTGTCGGTGCCGGTGGGCCTGGAGGAGGGCGCGGGCGTGCCGCTGGTGGTCCTGGGCCACGGGCTCTTCGGCACGGGCCGCCCCTTCGTCAACAGCGACCTGGTGCGCGCCCTCTCGGCCGAGCTGGGCGTGGTGATGGTGGCCACCGACTTTGTGGGCCTGTCCGGCGGCGACCTGGAACTCATCCTCAGCGAGGTGCTGCCCGATGTGGCGCGGGTGCGGGTGATCACCGACCGGCTGGCCCAGTCGCTGGTCAACACGATGGCCCTGGTGGACCTGGTCCAGACCGAGCTGCAATTTCTGCCCGAGACCGGCCGGACCCCCGAAGATCCGATGATTGATGACCGTCTATACTATTATGGCGGCAGCTTGGGTGGCATCGAAGGCTCGGCTTATGTAGGCCTGGACGACCGGGTGAGTCGAGCGGTGTGGAGCGTGCCGGGGGCGGGCTGGACCCATATGATCCAACGCTCGACCAACTTTTCGACCATCGAGCTGGTGCTGGATGCGCGCTACCCCGACCCCTTGCAGCAGCTCCTGTTCATCACCGCGATCCAGAGCGACTTCGACGCCGCCGACCCCATCAACCTGGGCCGCCGGCTGCCCGACCGGGCGGGCTTTGTGGGGCTGCTGCAAGAGGCCCAGGGCGACTGCCAGGTGCCCAACCTGACCACCAACCTGCTGGCCCACACCCTGGAGGCCACCCACCTGGAAGAGGCTCCGCGGCCCATCTGGGAGCTGGATTGGGTGAGCGGCACCCAGACCGAGGGCGTGGCCCTCACACAGTTTGTCTTGCCCGACCACCTGGCCGCCTACAGCCCTCCCGACGAGAACACGATCCCGGAGCGGGACAACGGCACCCACGGCGACGCGCCCCGTTCGGAGCCTGCCCTGGAGCAGGTGCGCGCCCTGGTGCAGAATGGGGAGCTGGTACACAGCTGCGACGGCGCCTGCGATCCGGACTGAGCTGCGCCAGGAGGTCTACGCCGACGACAGCGCGACAAACCCCACCCTCGCGCCGCACCCCTATACCGTCAGCGAGCAGCGCTTCACCGTGCGCCGCCTGCAGCCGGCCCAGGGCGAGGGCCCCGCCGTCTTTCGCCAGCAGCCGGCCGAGACGCTGTCCTGGACCTACGACCGGGTGCCAACCGACCCGCGCGTGAGCCACCAGCTTGTATTGGCCACCGACGACTATGGAAATGTGCTGCAGGCCGCCGCGCTCTCCTATCCGCGCCGCAGCACCAGCTCCCCCAAGACCGCCCAGCAAGCGCTGGCTGTCGTGCTCACCGAGGCGGACTTCATCAACCAGGACGGCGAACTCGACTACCCCAGTGACGGGGGTTCAGCCCTGGATGTCTGGCACATCGGCCTGGGCTACCGGACGAAGACCTGGCAACTCACCGGCACGACCGCCTACACCGACGCCGCGCCCGCCACCCAAGCAAGCCTCGCCGCCGAGATTGCGGCGGCCCAGGGCCGGGACCTGCTGGCCTTCGAGGAGACGCCCGCCGGCGGCAGCACCGAGGAGCTGCGCCTCATCGGCCACCGGGTCACCCGCTTTCACAGCGACACCGTCGGCACGCCCGAGAGCAGCCTCGGGGTCGTGGGCCTGCGGGCCTTGCCTTATGAGCAATACCTGCTGGCCCTGACCGGGGGCCTGCACGCCCAGGTCTTTCCCAGCTCCGGCACCTTCGCCGACCGCATCAGCTTGGGCGACCTGCGCACCGTCGGCGGCTATGTTGAGTTGGCCAGCGACGGTGAGGTGTGGGTGCCTTCCGGGGTGCTCACCCGCAACAGCAGCGGCTTCTTCGAGCCGACCGTCTTCACCGACCCCTTTGGCAACGAGACCACCTTCACCTGGGACGCCGACGCCCTGGCGGTCACCGAGGTGGAGGACGCGGTGGAGAACACCACCACCGCCACCCTCGACTACCGCTTCCTGGCCCCCACCGCTGTCGTCGATGCCAACGGCACCACCGCCGCGGTGGCCCTCGACCCCTTGGGGCGGGTCACCGCGTTCATCGTCTACTACAGCACCACCGACGGCGACGACGACCTCGCCGACCCGACCACGAAGTTCACCTACGCCGACACCCAGTGGTCCGGCGCGTCGCGGCCCAACTCCGTCACGATCGAGGCCCGCAAGACGCACGGGGGCAGCTGGCCGACCGCGGCGGCCGACCGCCAGACCCAGGTGGTCTACAGCGACGGCAGCGGCCGGGTGGTGCAGACCAAGGTGCAGGCCGAGGCCGGCCTCGTGCCCGAGCGGGACGGAAGCGGCGACCTCGTCTTCAGCGGCGGTGTGTTGCAGTGGACCGCCGCATCCACGCGGTGGATTGGCACCGGTCGCACCGTCGTCGACAACAAGGGCAACGTCGTCAAGCAGTACGAGCCCTTCTTCTCGGACACCGAGGCCTTCGAAGACGAGGTGGAGCTGGTGGAGTGGGGCGTCACGCCGGTGATGTTCTACGACCCGGTCGGCCGCAACGTGCGCACGCAGCTACCCGACGGCGCGGAGCGCACCTGGAGCTTCAGCCCGTGGCGGGTCGAGGCCCGGGACGAGAACGACACCTACGCGGGCAGCGACACCAGCCACCCGGCCTACGACCACAAGAACACGCCCACCGTCACGCATCTCGACGCGCAGGGGCGGGTGTTTCGCACCGACGCCTACCTCGTGGATGCCAGCACCGTGAGCGACGAGGACACCGACACCGACGTGTTGCGAACCGCGGTTGCGTTGGATGTGCAGGGCAACCCGCTCACGGTGACCGACCCGCGCGGCAACGCCATCCAGGTGCAGATCTTTGATCTGCTCGGGCGGCCCCTGTTCACCGGGGCGGCCGACGAGGGCTACGGCACAACTTCGGGGGCCGGCGAGACGCGCATCCTGCCCGACATCGCCGGCCAGGTCGTGCAGACCTGGCGGAGCCACACCAGCTCCGACGAGCTGGTGCTGGTGCGCACCTTCGACGCGCTGCGGCGCCCGCTCACCCTCCGCTATACCGACGACGTCGATTCGGACGTGCTCGTCGAGGTCCACATCTACGGCGACTTCGACGGCGGCGTAGGCACCAAGGCCAAGGGCCGGCTCTTCCGCCTGTACGACACCGCCGGGCAGCTCGAGATCAGCGAGTACGACTTCAAGGGCAACGTGGTCGCGATGCGCAAGACGCTGCCGGCAGACCTCACCGCGGACGTGGACTGGGACGGCATCGAGACGGCCACGACCCTCACGAACCTCGACTCGGCAGTGGCCGGCACCAGCATCCTGGCGACCGGGGCGGCCAACAGCCACGAGCTGACCCGGACCTTCGATGCGCTGAACCGGCTGCTGACCGAGACCGGGCCCGACGACGACCAGGGCTCCGGCACCGACCGCAGCGTGACCACCTATGGCTACGACACCGGTGGGCGGCTGAAGACGGTGCAGGTCGCGGTTCGGGGAGCCGCCGCGACGACCTTCGTCTCCGACATCACCTACAACGCCCGCGGACAGCGGCTCACCATCGTCAAGGGCGACGACGGCACGGCGACGAAGTTCGCGACCACGACCTACACCTACGACGAGAAACCAGGAGCGGTTCGAAGCTCGGCCCCTCGGCAACCTCACGCCCCTCCACCGCGGCCGCGTGGCCGGGCTGCGAACCGCCGGTTGAACAATGCCGCGGGTACCCGCCGCCGGCCTATGGGGAAGGGTGTAACTCCGACACTGACGCTCCATCCATTCCCTGTAAACGACGCCCTCAAGCCGCTTCCCGCAGCATCTCGACGCGGCCGACCCGGTCTCGGTGGAGCCGGTCCCAGGTCACGTCGAACTCGCCCGACTGCTGCCGGCTGCGCAGGGTGAGGATGGCTTGACCGCCCTCGTGGCCCCAACGCATCCCGCTGCGCTTCATGCGTGTCGACGCGAGGGTCTTGGGCGCCTCGACGACCCCGGACCCGATGGGGAGCCCCTCAGCAGCGACCGCGGCGTACCGCATCCGTGCTCGGTTCTTGCGGAAGTAGCCGAGCTCTGTGCGGAGGGCCTTGCTCCGAGGGTGCTTGCGGGCGAGGTGGCGGAGGGACCGGATGACCTGCTCGACGCCGTCGTCGTTGTCCCTAAGCTTGTGACGCAGCCGCTTGTGGATGCCTGCGGTGGAACTGCGAAGACTCGCCGTAGGCGGCGGACAGCGCCCGCGAGAGGTGCTCCACGGCGTGGAAGTAGTCGAGGACCTCCACCCCTTCGGGGAGGGCTTGCGACAGGAAGGTCCAGTTGTCGAGGGCGCCATCGGCCACCTTCACCAGGGGCGCAGGTCGGGCCGCTTCTCAGGATGGCGTTCAGCCCATTCTTCAGCGATTGCTTCTGGCTCCGCCTTCCCGCGCTCGGGCATCCGGGCGAACCGGCGGGTGGCGAGACGCTCGCCCCCAGCGTCATACAGCGTCAGGGTCCCGCAGCCGACCTCTCGAAAGCCCGCAGGTCCGCTGGGCCGGACGCCCCTTCGTGCGGGTCGCCGCCCGCTTGGCGGCTCGGCCACCGTCCTCATCGGAACCATGACCCCATCGAGGGAGATGCCGACGCCACCGCCTCGTCCGGGAAGCCCACGGCGGCGTCCAGCGCCCGCTCGTGGCGAAGACGGTGCGTCTCCCAGTCCCTCGCTCACCACTTTGGCGGGTCAGGGTGCTGCGGGAAACGGGGTCCATCCCGCCGACGGACGAGCATCTCCTCCGCCTGCCCGGCGTCGCTGCCCACGAGGAAGCAGGCCACCATGACCGCACGCGCCGCCCAGCCATCGACGATGCCCCCGAGCACGTCCACCGTCGTCACTGCCCGGCCTCGCCCGAGTGGTACACTCCACCGGACCTCGCCGCCCGTCAGGGTAGGTGGTGGCCTCGTGGCGACCGACACGCGGTGCGAACGCTGTCGATCATCGACCTGCGGCGTCGACGTCGAGGTGCTCAGCACCCATCTGACGAGGCGCGCTCCACGGCCGCCACTGCTCCCGGACCTGACCCTCGACGTTGAGCGGTCGAACCTCCTCCGGCGGTCGCGAGGTCCCTGGCCAGGCCGCCCCCAGTGACAACTGCTTGCAGTGGCGTGGAGCGGGCCAGTTGAGGGCGGAGTAGTCCTGGATGTACGGGCCTCTCCCTCCGGTGGCGGTGGCGATGTCATCCATCCGCTACTCCAGGGAGGGGACTCCCGCTTCTCCACCCCGGCTCAGCTGTCATGCAGCGACGGAAGTGACCGCTCGCGCCCTGTCTGCGCGTTGAGAACGCCCGCGCCATCGGTCAGAGTCAGATCTACACCCAACGCACATCAAGATTCTGACCCACGACGGCACCGGCCTCGTGGTGCCTACAGCATCTCTCCCGCGGCTGCTTTGCCCTCCCGCGGTCCCGCCGGGCGCGCGCACCGCGACGCTGGACGCGGCCGTCGTTGGCCTCACTCGCGGGATTGCAGGTTGCCGGCGTATGCAACGATCAGAAGTCGGGCGGTGGCGTTCGCCACGGATCGACGCCGTGTCGGCGCCGTGATCCGATGGGCCCCATGATCACCTGCCACCCCGCGCTGGCCGACCTGCAGGCCCGCACTAGCCAGCAGAACCCGCTGATCCGGGCGCTGACCGAGCCGCTCGTCGCGCGCGTGGGCGAGACCCTGGTCGCCATGCCAGAGCGTGTGTATTGACGCCGGGGGCCCCAGAGCGGCAGGCGCTGACGGCCCATCCATTGCGGCGCAGGAAGAGGATCGACGCCGTGGGTGCGAGGCCCGGACCCAGGCCACCGACACGGCTGGCCCTGCAGGTCACGAAGGACCGCATCGACCAGCTTGAGCGGCACGTGTTCGGCAAAGCGATCCGAACGGCAGAAGAAGACGCCCGGACGCCCGCAGAGGCGCGGAAGCGGCGTCGCGGCGAGCTGGCCGAAGAGCAGCGGAAGGCCGAACGCGAAACCGCTGCCCGGGCGCGCCAGGCCAAGCTCGATGCGTTGCCACCAAGACCGTTGTGTTGCCACTGGATCCCCAGCTGCCCCGGGTCGCGCGCTGCCCCCGAGGATCGGTGATCTTACGAGTGGCGCCGTGGCGAGCTGGTTCGCCTGCTCGTGCAGCGCGAGCAGCGGGTGCTGCCCGACGGCAAGATCGTGACGGCACCACCGCCGCCCCAGGTGATCGAAGGGGCATCTACGGCCCGGCCCTGCACGCCAAGGTAGCGGTCACCAAGTGCCTGGACGGCATGCCCTTGCGGCGGCTGGAACGGGCCTTTGAACGGTGGGGCGCGCCCCTGCCGATCTCGGTCATCTGCACCCCTGTTCCACCGCAGCGTGGCGGTCGTGCCGCTGTACATGGCATTGATGGCCTGGGTGGGCGCCGCATCGCACGTCTCGGCGGACGATGACGCCGCAGCCCGTGCTGGACGAGGACAAGACGCGCAAAGGTTGGATGTGGGTCTTCGCCACCGACGAGGTGGTCCTGTACCTCTACTCGCCCTCGCGCGGCGGCCAGGTCGCCGATAGCGTAAATGGGGCGCTCGAAAGGCACGCTGACCGTCGATGGACACACGGGCTACAACCTCGCTCACCAGGCGGGCCGCCGGCAACGCGGCGGGTGCTGGTCCCATGGCCGTCGGGGCTCTACGAGGCCCACCCCGCAGCTACGACGAGGCGCTGGTGGATGGCTTTGCTCGTGTTGATAGGCGAGCTGTTCTATATCGAGCACCTCGCTGTCGAGCAGCGAATCGTCGGCACCGACGCGCACCCCCTCGCCTTGAGACAGGAGCGGTCGGCCCCGGTGGTCGCCGCGCTCTTCGCCACAATCGAACGCGAGGTCCGGGCGCTTTGAGCCGCGCACCAGCATCGCCAAGGCGATGGGCTACCTGCTCAACCAGAGGGGCCGCTGACGCTGTTTCTTGACGGATGCGCGGGTGCCGATCCACAACAACCTGAGCCGAACGGGCCCTGCGCATCGTGGCCCTGCTGAGGAAGACGGCGCTCTTCGTCGGCAGCGACGAGGGCGGCGAGCACCTCGCGATGCTCTTGTCGATGATGGCGACCTGCCGCTGCATGGGGTGGACCCGGAGCCGTGGCTGGCAGGACGTGCTGATTGCCGTGGGCGAGCCCGGTCTCACCGTTGAAGACCTGCTGCCTTGGAACTGGAGGAAGGGACGGGGGCTCAACGCCCGGCCGATCTACGACACCGCGTAGCGCGGGCGGGACGGAGACACGCGCGGCGGCGCGGGGCAAGAGGGGGCAGGGTGAGCGGTTACGTTGTGGGTCCGGGCTGTCGGCGACACCGTTGAGCTGCGGGACGACGTCCGCCGCATTGCCACGCACCCAAAACAAGCCGCCGGCGGTCGAAGCACCCTCCCCGGCCATCTTCCGCCCGAACGGGAGGCCTGGTCCTTTCGGGACCGGAGCTACTGGGAGCAGCGCGCGGCGAAGATGGGCGAGGACGTCCTGACGCTGGTGGGCGAGATCTTCGAGGCGGACAACGTGCTGCTCCAGCTCCGCCGAGTGCAGGCCATCGTCACCCACCTGGAGCGTTTCCCGCCGGAGCGGGCGCAGGCCGCTGCCCGTCGCGCCAGCTTCTACCAGTGCTTTGGCGTCCGGGCCATGAAGGACCTGTTGCGCCAGGGCCTCGACGCCGAACCGCTCCCCGGCCTGCTGCTGCCAACCCATGGCCGCCTCGAGAAGCCCCGCTTCGCCCGGCATGCAACCCACCTGTCCCCAACCCCGGAGGCCTGACGCCCATGAGTCCCAGAGACGAGCTCATCCCCCTGTTCAAGAAGCTGCGCCTGAGCGGCATCCTCGACACATTCGACCTGCGCAAGCAGCAGGCGGCCGACGACAACCTGTCCCTCGACGAGTTCGTCTACCGGCTGCTGAACGACGAGGTCGAGCGAAGAGACGCCAAGCAACTGCATCTTCGGCTGCTCCGGGCCAGCTTCGAGCACGGCAGCACCCTGGAGGACTTCGACTTCCAGTTCAACCCCGACATCCCCCGGTCCAAGGTGATCGACCTCTCCACCGGCCTTTTCGTCGAGCGGCGCGAGGTGGTCTGCCTGGTGGGGCCCACCGGGGTGGGCAAGAGCCACCTCGCCCAAGCCTTGGGCCATCGGGCCTGCATGGCGGGGCACTCGGTCCTCTATGTGCAGGCACACCAGATGCTGGGGGAGCTGCGGGCGGCGCGAGCGGACCACAGCTATGACCGTCGGCTGCTCCGGTTCACCGGCCCGGACCTCTTGATCGTCGATGATCTCGGCCTGCGGCCGCTTCGCTACGACGAGCCCCAGGACCTCTACGAGGTCATTCGGCACCGCTACGAGCGCGGCGCAATGGTGATCACCAGCAATCGCGCGGTGCCCGACGAATGGGTGCCGCTGTTCGGAGACGCGCTGCTGGCGAGCGCCGCGATGGACCGCTTGATGCACCACGCCCACATCATCGAGATGGTGGGCGACAGCTACCGCAACCCGCCGGCCGACAAGCGGAGTCGAAAGGCCGGAAGGGTTGCGGCATCGTGATGGCCGCTCCACGGGCCACTGTGCCGGGGCGAGGGGCGCTATGGACGGTGACGGGTCTACGGACAACCCGGCCAACCCTGCGAAGGGGCCTGCGGTGGCCGAGGGTTGCCCGCAGCCCCTTGGACAACCCGCCCAACGGTATCGGCAGCGTCGAGACGGCGACAAGGGTTGCCCACACCGCCCACAGCGCATGCAGCGACGGGTCAATTCTGGAACGACTGGATCCGCTTGCCCGCCCTCCCGGCGCGAGTCGCTTGAGCGAAACAGCCTTGTCGAATTCGCCGAGATCGGGGGGTGCGGATTGGCCCAGCGCCAGGGGGGCTACCGACCGCGGCGGGTGGATCCGCTTGCCCGCCCCGGAAGTGGATCTGTTTGCCCGCCCCTTG
>JAGYJW010000082.1 GCA_018401435.1 Deltaproteobacteria bacterium
ATGGCACCTTTATCCTGTCGCCGATCAGGTCCCGGCCCCCGCGCCCTGCCCCCGCCGCGGGGCGGGCATAGGGTCTGCTCCCACGCAGGAGAGAGCCCATGGCGCCCCGCACCCTGTCTTTTGGTTACTGGTCCGACCCCCTCTGCATCTGGGCCTTCGTGGCCCAACGCAAGCTGGTCTCCTTGCTGGAACGGCACGGCGACCGCCTGGAGGTCGACCACCACATCGTGCCGGTCTTCGGGTCGGTGCCCGAGCGCTTCTCCACCGGGTCCTGGTCCAAAGCAGGCGTCGAAGGGCGGGTGAGCGCGACCGCCCGCATCGCCGCCGAGCACGGCCACCCCGAGGTGACCGGCGAGATCTGGCGCACCGATCCGCCCGCGTCGAGCTGGGCCGCCGGGGCCCCGGTCAAGGCGGTCAACGCCCTGGAGAAGGCCGGCGCCTTGCCCGCGGGCAGCGCCGCGGACTACCTCTGGCAGCTCCGCAAGGCGGTCTTCGTCGAGAACCGCAACATTGCCCGCCGCAGCGTACAGCTGGAGGTAGCCGAAGCCCAGGGCCTGCCCCGGGCCCCCATCGAGGCCGCCCTGGACGATGGCAGCGCCCTGGCAACCCTCTTCGAAGACCACCAGGAGCGGGAGCGCCTCAAGATCCAAGGCAGCCCGACCTATGTCTTCGATGGGGGCCGGGCGATGCTCTATGGCAACTTCGACGAGGCCATCCTGCACACCACGGTCGAGCAGCTGGTGGCCGGCTTGGAGGCAGGCCGCTCGCCCTGCTGAAGCGCGCGGCAGCAGACCGGGGCCGTGCTACCTTGGCGCCATGGTCTCGGCCTCCGCTGCTTTCGCGTTGCTCGACCGGGTCAAGGACCTGGAGCTGCCCTTGCGGCGCTACCTGCTGCCCGACCGCTTCCACCGCATCGAGGTGGAGACCGACAGCCGCTGCAACCGCTCTTGCTACTACTGCCCGGTGGCGGTGGACCGCCGCCCCGCCCACAAGATGTCGGTGGAGCTGTTTACCGACATCGTGGACCAGCTCGCTGAAATGAAGTTTCGCGGTCGCTTTTCGCCGCACTTCTACGGTGAGCCCCTGCTGGACAGGCGCCTGCCCGACCTGGTGGGCATCGTGCGTACCAAGCTGCCCAAGGCCCAGGTCGTGGTCTATAGCAACGGCGACCTGCTCAGCCCCGAAAAGGCCCGCGCCCTGCTCGATGCCGGGGTCGGGCTCTTCATCGTCACCTTTGAAGAGGGCCCCACCCAGGCCTGGAAGCAGACCGAGCCCACCCTGTCGCCGGCCGAGCGCCGGCGCTTCCTGGTGCGGGGCTTCGAGGAGGGCGTGAAGCGACCCTTCAACCGCGGCGGGCTGATTCGTTTCCCCGGCCGCGAGAAGCACCAGTCGGCCTGCTTTGCTCCCGCCAGCGCCGTGGTGGTGGACGCCTGGGGCAAGCTGCGCCTGTGCCCCAACGACTACCATGGCGAGGTCGAGTGGGGGGATCTCAACCGCGAGCGCCTGGCCGATGTGTGGGACAAGGCCGAGTTTCGCGCGCTGCGCCGCGCACTGCTGCGCGGCGAGTTCCACAAGCCCATCTGCCGGGCCTGCGTGGGCCTGGAAGAGCGCCCGGCGCTGGCCACGAACCCGCCCCGCGCGGCGCCCTGAAGATGGCCGAGGGCCTGCTGCGCCGCCTCGTGATGCGGCACTACCGGCGCTTCTCGCCCGCCCTGAACCTGGCCGCCGAGGCCTGGGGCCGCGCGGTCACCACCTATGAGGGCTTTGACGAAGAGAATGCGCGCGTGGCCGACGCCTTCGCCGAGGAGCTGGGCCGGGTGCTGGGCGCCCGCAGCACACTGGACCACTTCCGCTACAGCCAGGGCTTCGAGGCCCGCTTCGCCGACCTCTGCGGCCGGAAGGAGGCCGTGGGCCTGGGCTCCTGCACCGCCGCCCTCGAGCTGACCCTGGTGGCCCTGGGCGTGGGCCCCGGCGACGAGGTGGTCACCGCCGCCCACAGCTTCATCGCCACGGCCCTGGCCATCCACCACACCGGCGCCCGGCCCGTCCTGGTCGATGTGGACCCCGGCGATCTCTGCATGCGGGCCGACGCCGTCGCCGCCGCGATCACGCCCCGCACCAAGGCCGTCGTGCCAGTGCACATGCACGGCCACGTCGCCGAGATGCCCGCGCTGCTGGACCTCTGCAAGTCCCGGGGCCTGCCGGTGGTCGAAGACTGCGCCCAGGCCACCGGCGCCACTCTCAATGAAAAGCCCGTACCTTTCGGCAACATCGGCTGCTTCAGCTTCTACCCCAGCAAGCCCCTGGGCGGGCTGGGCAATGGCGGCATGCTGGTGACCGACAACCGCGATCTGGCCGAGAAGGTCCGCATCCTGCGCGATCCGGACGGATCCGACCCCTTGCTGCTGCGGGCCGGCCGCACGCCCAGCTTCCTGCACCCCGCCGATGTGGCCCTGCTGCGGGTGCGCCTGGACGAGTGGCCGATGCGGCAGGCCGCCCGGGCCGAACGCGCCGCGATCTATGCGGCCGCCCTGTCCCACCGCGACCCCGTGCTGCCCGCTCCCGGCGTGCAGAGCGCCTGGGGGGGCTTCGTGCTGCGCAGCGACCGCCGAGACGCCCTCAAGCGCCGGCTGCTCGCCGCGGGTTTCGAGACGAAGATCGAGTACCAGACTCCATTCTTCGAGAGTCCAACCTTCGTGTCCATGGGCTGGGATCCCGCCCGCTGGCCCATCGCCCAAGACGCCGCCCGCCGGGGCCTCAGCCTGAGCACCCGCCCCAGCCTCTCGCTCGACCACGCCCGCCGCATCGCCGCCTTGGCCGCCTCAGAATAGAGGGCAGGGATGGAACTCCAACACCACATCCTCCTCGGCCCCGACCACCTCTCCGGCAATGGCGGCCTCGGCCGCTATGTGCTGCTGCCCGGCGATCGCAGCCGAGCCGCCGCCATCGCGAAGTCCTTCACCGATGTGACGGTGGTGGCCAACCCCCGCGGCCTGGACGCCCACCTGGGCACCCTGGTGCTGGGGGGCGCCCGCATCGACGTGCTCAGCATCTCGTCGGGAATGGGCACGCCCAGCACCGAGATCGTGATGCACGAGCTGATCGCCGCCGGCGCACGGCGGGTGGTGCGGGTGGGCTCTTGCGGCTCCTTGGATCCCAACGTGCGCGCCAGCCAGGTGGCCATCCTCACCGGCGCGGTTCGGGACGAGCTGGCCAGCCGCCACATCGCCCCGGTGGAATTCCCCGCCGTCAGCCACCCCGAGGCCGTGGCCGCCATGGCCGCGGGTGCCCTCGCCGCGGGCCTGGGCCAGGAGGCCTTCCTGGGGGTCGGCCACACCAAGGCCAGCCTCTATGCCCGGGAATTCGGCAAGGGCCCCCTGGGGGAGCAGAACCGCGCCTATGGCCACCTGCTGTCGGCCTGTGGGGCCATCGCCTCCGACATGGAGGCCTCCATGCTCTTCATCCAGGCCAGCGTCGCCTCTGCCCGCCAGGCCACCCCCGTCGCCGCCGGCAACGCCGCCGTGCCCGTGCAGGCCGCCTGCGTGCTGGGGGTCTATGGCGACGACAAGAGCGACATGAAGCTCGATCCCGAGCAGTGCCGCCAGGCCGACGCCCGCTGCATCGCCGTCGCCTTGCACGGCATCGTGGACTGGGCCCGGCGAGACGGCGTGCACGGCTCCTGACGGGGATCAGCTTGCGGCAGCCCCCGCCGGTGTAACTCAACCGACAACGCTATCGGTTGAGTGCCTCGCGGTCGGGGCAGAGCCTGGCGTCGCCGCGACGGAGGCCCCATGCCCGCCCTCGCCCCATCCGCCCGCCCCGCCCGGATCCACCGCCATGCCGAGGGTCGCAACGAGCACTGCTTGCTGCCCGTACCCGCCGAATTGCGCGCCGAAGCCGACGGCGCCTGGCTGGTGAAGACCTGTCCCACCCATGGCGAGACGCGGCAGCTGCTGTCCCGAGATGCCGACCACTGGTTCGATCTCGACCGTTTCTTCTTTCAGGTCAATCCCGATCCCCGGACCCAACGCGACTACATGGTGCGGCTCACCGAGCGCTGCAACCTGAGCTGCCCGATCTGCCTGGCCAAGGCCAATACCGAGGAGACCCCCGACCTCGATCTGGAGCACCTCGCCACGCTGTTGAAGCAGCGGCGCGGCATCAAGATCGACCTGCTCGCCGCCGAACCCACCCTGCGCGCAGACCTGGAGGACTGGGTGCGCAAGGTCAAGGCCTCGGGCAATATCGCCGCCTTGCACACCAACGGCCTGAAGCTCACCGACCCCGCCTATGTGCAGCGCCTCGCGGCCGCCGGGGTGGTCGAGGTCTTCCTGCAATTCGACGGCTTCGACGACGAGGCCCACCAGGTGCTGCGGGGGGCGCGGCTGACCCGGAAGCGCCGGGCTGCACTGGACAACCTGCGGGCGGCGGGCATCGGCACCAGCCTGATCGTGGTCATCGGTCGCGGGCTCAACGAGGCCCAGGTGGGCGAGGTCTACCGCTACGCCCTGCGCCCCGAAAACGCGCACATCAAGGAGGTCTTCTTCCTGGGGCTGCGCCTGCTGGGCAGCCTGCGCGACCAGCTGCGCCAGGGCCACCCGGCGCTGGCCGACGCCGCCCTGATGCCCGACGAGCTGGTGGACCTGCTCACCGAGCAGGTGCCCGAGATCACCCGCGCCGACATCCGCCGCTTCAACAAGCTCTGCTTCTCGCTGCTGAGCGCCTTCGATGTGCGAAAATGCCTCTATGTGCAGCACTACCTGGTGGCCCGACAGCCCGGCGGCGGCGGCACCCCTGTCTCTGCGCTGCTGGACCTGCCGGCCCTCGAAGCCGCCTGCGAGCGCTATGCCGCGGCCTTTCCACGGCACCCCCATCGCGCCAAGGCCCGCCTGATGGCCGCCCTCGCCCGCCAGGGCCTGGGGCCCAAGGCCCTGCCCATATTGGGCGATCTGCTGCGCCTGCGGCTGCTCTTCAAGACCGGCATGAAGCTCAACGACGTGCCCCGACGCTTTCTGATGCTGGGCTTCATCACGGCCTGCGACCCGGCAAATTTCGACGCCCGGGTGAGCGAGAACTGCGGCAAAGTCGAACTCTCCGCCGAAGGGGGCTTGGTGGACAGCGCAGAGGCCAATGTGGACCGCGAGGCCCGCTTTGACGCCTCGGACCGCCGGCCCGGCAGCCACCGCCGCGACCGCAAGCGATGAAGGCCCTGGTCCCCCTGCTGCTTGCGGCTTGCGCCCCCGACCGGCCGAGGTCCGAGGGCCCCGGCCCCTGCGCCGGCCAGGCCGCCCCCCACAGCATCGACGCCGTGGTGGACCACCTCAATACGCTGCCCATGCCCATCACCGCCCCCTGCGTGGTGCGCAGCCTCGCCCGCCCCTTGCAGGTGGAGGCCACCGCCGACCCCCTCTCCGCCCAGCCCGCCGACGGCCCCGACAGCCCCCGCTTCTTCTTTTCGATGGGGCACTTCCGCATCGCCCTGGTGGCCACCGGCCCCGGGGCCACAGTGATCGAATTCGGCGAAGCCGTAGACCCCCTGCACAGCATCAAGGGGGAGCTGCCCCTGCCCATCACCGCGGAGATCGACCCGGAAGACCCCCATGACCAGATCGCCGACCCCCGCTACGGGACCGGCTGCGCGGTGTGCCACGTGGAACAAGAGGCGCTGCCCGACGGGCGCTTCAGCAGCATCGTGATCCGCCCCGAGCCCGACAGCCTGGTGCCGCTGGACAACCTGGCCCGCCAGGTGCCGGAATGCGCCCTGGACGATGACCCCGACGACGCGCGCTGCGCGCTGCTTCTGGCCATCTTCGAGGGGGAGGTGCAGCACGCGCCCTTCCCAAGCCACTACCCGACGCTGCTGGAGCTGGCCGAGGCCGGCCCCTTCGGCGGGGAGTGAGCGGCGGGGAGTGGGGGCGCTCAGGGCCGACCGACCTGGGCGTGCGGGGCCGGCGCGATGGCGTCCGGCTGCACATTCACCAGGGTGGTGCCGCGGGCCCACTCCAGGAATGCGTCGTTGAGGGCGGCATAGGCCGGGTGCAAGGCGCAGGGCGCGCTGGGGTTGCACTTGCCCAGCCCAAAGGCGCAGCGCTGGGACTCGGGCTGGAAATCCACGGCCTCCAGCACGTCGATGAAGGCGATCTGGTGGGGGGGCCGAGAGAGCTGGAAGCCGCCGTGGTGCCCACGCTTGGCATCCACCAGCCCGGCCAGCACCAGGCGGCGCATCACCTTGGAGACATAGTGTTCGGGGATGTTGGCGTCGCGGGCCAGGTCTCCCGAGGTCACCCGCTGGTCCACCCCGTGGGTGGCAAGCACCGCCATGGCCCGAAGTGCGTATTCGACGGTCTGGTTGAGGATCATCGGCTTCCCCTGATGGCCGCTGCTCATAGCCACCGCTTGCGGGACTTTCATCTGCTTTGAAGTGGCCCGCCTCAATCGACTTCGACATCCTTTGATTGGACGGGGCGGCGACGCGGTCGATCTCCCGTCCCCTCAGCGGGGCCGCACCGCCGGCCCCAGGGCCCCCAACCACAGCAGCATCGCCGCGGCCAGGCCCAGCCCGGCCACGGGATAGAGCGCGGTCTGGGGCAGCCCCGTCAACGGGAGCAGGCCCCGGGACAGGGCGGCCAGCTGGATCAGCAGCACCACCGCCGCGCCCGCCTTGCCAAGCGCCAGGGGCTGTCCCCCGTGGCCCCGGGTGACCCGAATCGAGATGCCCGCCACCAGCGTGCCCAGGCCGCCCACGGTCCACAGGTGCCGCAGCGCCCCGGCGTCCAGGGGCCAGAGCAGGCAGCGCGCCGCGTCCAGGCCATAGCCCAGCACAATCCAAGCGATGCCCAGGTGCAGCACCCCCAGCAGCGGCGGCCGCCAGCCCACCGTAGGGCCCCAGCCCGACCACTGACAGGACCCCCGGCCCCGAGCAACGGCATCTGGCCGAGAGCCGTGCCGAGCAGATCGAAGTCGCCGCATAGAGGGTAAAGTCCCGGCATCCTGATCTCGCCGTGCCACTGGCACTGGTGGCTCCGGCAGGTGATCTTCGCCCATGAAGTCACGCACGGAAGACCTCGAGCGCGTCCGACGGCTGGTACCGCCGGAGACCTGGGCGGAGCGGGTGGCGGTGGCGGACCGTCTGGCCGCGGTCGCCGATCGGATCGAGTCCCGCATCGCGGGAGGCGAGCCGGAGCGGCATGCGATCCGGGCGGAGGCCCCCGACGACGCGGAGACGACGTGGGTGGCGCGGCTTCGGCGGTACCGTGCCGACGGTCGCGATGGGCTGGTGGACCGTCGGGCGCCGAAGAAGCCGCCGAAGAAGCTGACGCCGGGGCTGCTGGCGACGGTCCGCGGACTGCTCGCCGGCCGACCGGAGCTGACCTCGCCCCAGGTCCAGGAGCGGCTGCTGGCGCTGGACATCAACGTGAGTGGCACCGTGGTGAAGCGGGCCATGAAGGAGCTGGGGCTGGCGCGGCCCCAAGGGAACCCGGGGCATCGCCGGGTCCAGCAGGTCGAGCCGCTGGACCTGGCTGGCGCCGAGCTGCTGCTGGGGCTGGACCAGGTGGTGGGGGCGACGTCGGCGCTTGCGGCGGAGCTTCAGGCGGGACTGGCCGCGCTGCCGCCTCCCAGCGAGCCCGTGCGGGACGATCGGGCCAACCGGGATGGGCGGGGTCGGTTCAAGCCGGCCTACAACGCGGCGAAGAAGCGGACCGTGCCCGAGCTGGGCGAGAAGTTCGACTCGGTGGAGCAGCGACGACAGGGCAAGAATCTGCCGGCGATGCGCACGGCCCAGAGCTCGAAGGCGAGCCTGAGCCGCAAGGTCGTGGCGCTGACGATGCTGCCCTGCGCCACCGACAGCGCCCGTCTGGACGCGCTGGGGCACTGGCAGGGAGGCGCCTTCGAAGCGTTGGTCGGTGTGGGATATATGCCCGCGACGCTGGATAAGTTTGCCCGCGAACTGAAATATGCGGGGATGGCCCAGGCGGCCCAAGACGCGGTGGCGTCATTCTGGCTGGGGCGGCCGAGCCTGCTGGGGGAGGCGCCGGTGCAGGGCGCCGCGGTGGTTTACGTAGACACGTCGGTCAGCCCCCTGTGGACCCACCACTTCAGCCGGTGCGCCAAGGTGGCCCGGCTGGGCGGTCGCATCATGCCGGCCACGTCGACGGTGTTCCTGCACGCCGGCTGTGGAACGCCCGTGTTGTACAAGACGTGGAGCGGGCAGGTCAGCCTGGGCGCGGCGGTCGAAGACCTGCTGGACCGCTACGAGGCGTTGGGCGGCGACGACACCGTCCAGCGGCTGATCGTGATGGACCGGGAGGCCCACGCGGCGTGGCTGTTCAAGGCGCTCCGCGACCGGGCGTGGGACTTCATCGTGCCCCTGAAGAAGTCGGTGGTGAGCGCCCCGGATCGGTTCTCCAAACTGACCGACTGGGCGCCCTACGGAGAGCGGGGCGACGAGATCCGCGGCGGGCGCCTGCAGCTCAACGATTCAAAGGACCGAAGTGACCCCATGGAGGTCCGGGTGGTGGGTCGCCGCCGCCATCGCACCGGCAAGGTCGCCTGGTACGCCACTCTCGTCGAGGCCGAGGCCTTCTCCGACACCGCGATCATTGACCTGTACTTCAAACGGTGGCCGCTGCAGGAGCACGTCTTCCGGGACGGCAACGGCCGGGTGCACCTCGACGCCCACCACGGCTACGGTCGCCAGAAGGTCGACAACGTGGCGGTGCTGGACCGTCTCGACAAGCTGGAGGGTCAGGCCCGGCTGATGGAGGCGCGCATCGAGCAGGGCCAGACCGTCGCCGCCGCAGCGCGCGTGAAGGCCACCGAGACTGCGGCCGCCATCGCGCCCGTCGTGCGTCGAATCGACGTCCTGCGCCGAGAGCTGGACGTGCATGTGCAGCGCGGCGAGGCCAACACGTTCCTGGAGAAGTACGCCACTGTGCGGACCCTCGAAGACTGGGTCGCCCCCCGCCTGGTCGCAGCGCGCGCGGCTGAGGCGGCTTTCGCCGAGGCAGAGCGGGCGGGCGAGCAGGCGCGGCGGCGCCTTGAGGCCAACGAGCAGGACCGCCTCCGCCTCGAGAAGCAGCGGCAGGTCTTCACGATCGATGTCGAGCTGGACCAGATCATGACGGCCTTCAAGCTGACCTTCATGAACCTCTGCGGCGTGTTCATGACCGACTACCTGGGCTGCCAGATGCAACTCGACACGTTGATCCGCAGCGTCCTGACCCTGCCCGGCGAGCGGGTCCGGACGGCCACAACCGAGACGGTCCGCATCTGGCGGCAGCCTCGGGACCGCAAGGTCATGCCCCTCGTCGAGTTGGCCTGCCAGCGGCTGAACGCCAAGGGCCTCAGGCGCGGGGAGCGGGTGCTACGATTCGAGCTGGCCGACCGGCTGGAGGTGGAGCGACCCGTCGCTGACGATTCCGCGTGATCGGTTCCGCTGCTGGTGACCGGGGGTCCTGACTGACGCAGGATGAGCCCCATCAGGCCCAGATCGAGGAGGCCGCAGGCCAGATCCGCCCTCGGGTCCAGGCTGATCAGGGCCCGGCCCAGGCCCAGCAGCACCAGGGGCAGGCCAAAGCCCGGCCGGCGCACAAAGCGGCTCCCGGGGTGCACCCGCCCGCTGAAGAAGGGCAGCAGGCGGTCGAGCAGGGCCAGGGCCAGGGGGATCAGGCCGGCGTGCAGGATGAGGGGCAGGGCCGCGAGGGTGCCCCACTCCGCCGCAGCCAGGCCCAGTCCCGCGGCCGCCGCAAGCAGGGCCAGGGGGCCGGCGGCGGGGGTCGGGTCCCACTCCTTGCGCAGGGCGGGCAGGGCGAGGGCGCCGCTCCAGGCCGCCACCGCCGTCCAGGCCAGGGCGGCCAGGCCCAGGCCCACACGGGCCGGCAGCCCCCCAACCAGCAGGCCCAGGCAGAGCAGAACCTGCACCAGGCCAAGCGCCACCGTCACCGACAGACCCCAGGGAGAACCGCCATTCTGCTTGGGCCAGGCCGTGCCCAGAAAGCCCAGCACCGCCGTGCCAAAGGCGCCGGGCAGCATCAGCAGGCCGTGGGCCAGGGGGCTGATCTCGGGGGCGGGCAGGCCCGCGAGCCGGGCCGTCCACAGCAGGATGGACAAGGCGCCCAAGGCCATGGAGAGGGGGAAGAGCAGGCGGTAGGGCTCGGTGTGCCAGGCGACGGAGGGCGGGCTGGCCAAGGCGGCCTCCACGGGCTGACGTCTCTTTATGGATATCCTTAGCTGTTGAGTGAAGCGGAGTCCACGCGCCCCGGCAGGACCAGCGACAGGCCCCCCACCCTCCGGGCCCCGGCTGCGGCCTCA
>JAGYJW010000083.1 GCA_018401435.1 Deltaproteobacteria bacterium
GACCCCGAGGTGGGGGGTGGCCGCCGCCGCAGCGTCGAGGCCATCCTGCGCGAAGGCGCCATCCCCGGGGCCCGCCTGCGCGCCTGGAAGCTCGCCATCGAAGAGCCCGGCGTCGTGGCCAACCTGGGTGAGGGCACCGCCCGGGACCTGCTGCTGCTGGCCCAAGGTGTGGCCGCCCGCATCGAAAAGAGCCGCGGCATCAAGATCGAGATTCGCATCCCCTTTCATGGGGCCGACCGCCTCTCTCCGCGGCGCCCCCTCAAGGCCCGCCGATGACCTCCATCCCCCAGGTTGACGCTCTCCAGGCCCTCTTTCGTGGACGCAAGGCCCGGGTGGGGGTGCTGCTGGGGGGCATGTCCAGCGAACGCAACGTCTCCCTCAAGTCGGGAAAAGCTGTCTTGGGTGCCTTGCAACGCAAGGGCTGGGATGCCGTCGCAATCGACGTGGGCCCGGACCTGCCCTTCCGCCTGCGCGACGAAGGCGTGGATGTGGCCTGGATCGCGCTACACGGCGCATTCGGCGAAGACGGCTGCGTGCAGGGCACCTTGGAGCTGATGCGCATCCCCTACACGGGCTCGGGCGTGCAGGGCTCGGCGGTGGCCATGGACAAGGTGGCCACCAAGCGCCTGCTGGCGGGACAAGGCCTGCGCATGGCGGCCGATTGCGCATGGCGAGCGGGCGACCCCCTGCCCACCCAGCTCGGCTTCCCACTCATCACCAAGACCCCGCGCGGGGGCTCCACCCTGGGCATCCAGAAGTGCGCCGACGCCAGCCAGCTCGAGGCCGCCCTGGCGGAGCTGTCCGAACTCGACGATGTGGTGCTGGTGGAGCAGATCATCAAGGGGCCCGAGATCACGGTGGCCGTGCTGTCCGGCCGGGCCTTGCCGCCCACCCTCATCCGCCCGGTCACCGACGACTTCTTCGATTTCGAGGCCAAATATACCGAGGGCCGCACCGAGTATATCACCCCGGCCCCCATCTCGGATGCGGCCCGGGACGACGCCCAGGCCCAGGCCCGCGCTGCCTATGCCGCCTTGGGCCTGCGCGGAGTCGCCCGCGCCGACTTCATCATCGACGCCCAGGACCGGCCCTGGTTCCTCGAGATCAACACCATCCCCGGCATGACCGCCACCAGCCTGTCGCCCATGGCGGCGGCGGCGGTGGGCATCGACTTCGACACCCTGGTGGAGAAGCTCCTGCTGGGCGCGACCCTGCAGGTGGCCGTGGCCGATGCGGGCCAGCAGGGCAAGCCCGGAGCCTGAGCCCGTGACCCCCACCCTCGGCCCCGACGAGAGCCTGGACCTGCTGTGCGGGTCCTGGTCCATCTTTCAGCTTCGGCGCGGCCACCGCTTCGGCACCGACGACATGATCTGCGCCTGGGTGGCGGCGCGGGCCCGGCCCCATGCCGCCCGCTGCCTGGACCTGGGTGCCGGCACGGGGTCGGTGGGTCTGCTCACCCTGCATGGATTGGGTCCGACTGCCCAACTCACCATGGTAGAGGCCCAAGACATCAGCCACGGCCTGGCCCGCAAGACCGTGGCCCACAACGGCCTGTCTGCGCGGGTGGCCCTGCGCCACGGCGACTTGCGCGATCCGGCCATGCTCCCCGACAACGAGCACCACAGCTTCGATCTGGTCACGGGCAGCCCGCCCTACTTCCCGGTGGGCTCGGCCCTGGCCTCGCCCCACCCCCAAAAGGCCGCCTGCCGCATGGAGCTGCGGGGCGACGTCTATGACTATTGCCGCACCGCCGCCCTTGCCCTGGCGCCCGGCGGGCGCTTCGTACTGGTGCACTCCGCCATCGACACCCGCCCCGAAGCCGCGATCGCCGCGGCGGGCCTGCACTTGAACAGCCGCCTGGACGTGCACTTTCGCCGCGATCGACCGCCCACCATCGCCGTGTGGACCGCCTCGGGCGAAGCAGGCCGCCAGGACCCGGCCCCCCTCTCCGTGCGCGAGGCCGACGGCAGCTGGGCGCCGGAATGGCGGCAGGTTCGTGCAGACTCGGGGGCGCCGGACCCCTGACCCACCCTCAACGGCGGACCCGCACGTCCACATAGGCCGTGCCATAGTTGTCGGAGGTGGTGCAGCCGCTGATGCCCTCCAGGGTGCCCAAGCGAATCGAAGAGGTGCTGCTGGAGCGGCTGATCACGAAATCGTAGCCCCCCACATAGGTGGTGGCGCTTGCATAGCTTTGCACCGTCATGCCACACACCGAAGACCCCCAGTTCAGCGCGGCGCCCCAGGTGCCGCCGGCAAAGGAGAAGCCGATGTTGTTGCAGCCCGTCAGGTCGCTGGGGTAGGTGCAGTGGGCGTGGGTGCTGCCGGATGAATAGGCAAAGAGCACCTCGTTCCAAGTGAATCCGGCGGTGTTGTAGGCGGCGGTGCTATAGCCCGTGCCCCAGACCGCCGCGTTGGCGCCCACCTCGGTCCAGCCGCCCCCATCGGTGGTCATGTCACAGATCCAGGTGGAGGCTGTGCTGCCGCCATTGTCCAGGTAGTAGGTTCCATCTGCCGCAAGGGGGTTGTCGTCCAGAACCTCGCTGCAGTCCACCGCAGGGCAGGCCGCCCCGGTACCCAAGACGCCGTTGTCGACGGTGCCATCGCAGTCGTCATCGCGGCCGTTGCAGGTCTCGTTGGCCCCCGGGTTCACCGCCGACAGGCTGTCGTCGCAATCCGTCGCATCGTCGGTGTAGCCCGAAGGCTCGTCACAGGCCGACAGGCTGGAAGACCCGTTGCCATAGCCGTCGAGGTCAGCGTCCCGGTACCAGGTGCTGCGACCCGAAACCGGGCTGTCGTCATCGTCCGTGAGCCCGTCGCAGTCGTTGTCTTCGCCGTCGCAGACCTCGGTCGCCCCCGGGCGGATATTGCTATCCGTGTCGTCACAATCCGTGGACGAGGCCACATAGCCGCTGGGCTGGTTGCAGTCGGCCGTGGTGCTGGCGGCCGACCCATAGCCGTCGCTATCAGCGTCCCGGTACCAGGTGCTGGTGGCCAGCCCGTTGTCGGCCACGCCATCGCAGTCATCGTCCAGATCGTTGCAGGTCTCGGTCGCGCCGGGGCTGATGGCGGCGGACAGGTCGTTGCAGTCGCTGGACGACAGCACATAGCCGGTGGGCTGAGCGCACTGGCGCAGGGACAGGCTGGAGCCCCCATAGCCGTCGCTGTCGGCGTCCAGCCACCAGGTGACCGCGTCCACGGCGTCCGCCTCGTCCACCACACCATCGCAGTCGTCGTCGGCCCCATCGCAGGTCTCAGGAGCGCCTGGATAGGTTGTGGCTTCCGTGTCATCACAATCGAAGCTCGGGGTGGCAGCGACATGACCGGAAGGCGTGGTGCAGGACCGGGTGCTGCTGCTGGACAGGCCGTAGCCATCGCCATCGTCGTCCAGGTACCAGGTCCCGGCGTCTGCTGCGTCGGCCTCATCCACCGTACCATCGCAGTCGTCGTCCACCCGGTTGCACCACTCGGTGGCGCCGGGGTTCACGTCGAATTCGAGGTCATCGCAGTCGCCGGCGGCGGCGGCATAGCCCAGGGGCTGGCTGCAGGCCTCGCTGCTCGCGCCGATGTCGCCGTAGCCGTCGCCATCCTGGTCCACGAAGAAGGTCTGGGTCACCCCCTCGTCCACCGCGCCGTCGCAGTCGTTGTCCAGCTCGTCGCAGACCTCCACCGCGCCGGGGTGGGCGGCGGCCGTCGTATCGTCGCAGTCCGTGCCCACCAGGACGCGGTCGGTGGGGCGGTCGCAGCGCTCCTCGCCCAAGGCCGGGTCGCCAAAGCCGTCGTTGTCGGCGTCGGGGTACCAGGTCTCCAGCAGGCCTTCGTCCACCAGCCCGTCGCAGTCCTCGTCGACACCGTTGCAGACCTCGTTTGCGCCGGGGTGCACGTCGGGGTTGCCATCGTCGCAATCGGTGGCGGAGGGCACGGTGCCGGGCTGCTGCTCGCAGCCTTCGATTGCGCCATCGGGCGAGCCAAAGCCGTCCCCGTCGGCGTCCTGGTAGAAGGCGTCGGTCACGCCCTCGTCCACCTCGCCATCGCAGTCGTTGTCCACCCCGTCACACAGCTCGGTGGCCCCCGGGTTGATGGCGGCGTCTTCGTCGTTGCAGTCTTCGCTTTCCACAAAGCCGTCGCCGTCCCGGTCCACGGAGCTCAACCCCGCCGTGTCGCGCCCCGCCTCGTCCCCCTTGTCGGTGGGGGTGCAGGCGACCAGCCCGACGAGTGAGAGTCCGATGAAAAGACGCATGAGGCCTCCGGTCCGGCCAGTCTACCCCAGCTTCTGGCCGCCCACCGCCACCCCGCGCCTTGGATCCCGTTACAGTCGCGCCATGCCGCCCTCTCGCCGATCATTGTTGAAGCTGGGCCTGGGCGGCGCCGCCCTGCTCGCGGCGGGCGGACTCGGCCTGGGCCTGTGGCCCGGCCCGGTGCGCCCCACCCCCAGCGGCCTGGCTGTGCTGGACCCGCGCAGCTACAGCGTCCTGGCCGCCGTGGCCGATCGCATCTGCCCCGGGGGCGAGGGCCTGCCCGCCGCCTCGGATCTGGACGTGGCCGCCCTGGTGGACAGCCACCTCGCCCGCTTGCACCCCGCCGACGCCGCCGAGCTGCTCCAGGGGCTGGTTCTTCTTGAGAATGCTCTTGCTGGGCTTATCTTCGACGGGCGCCCCAAGCCCTTCACCGCCTGCAGCCCCGAGGTGCAGGACGCCGTGCTGCTGGCCTGGCAGGGCAGCCGGGTAACAGTGCGCCGGGTGGTCTTTCAGGCCCTGCGGGGGCTGATCGCTGCTGCATACTGGGGCCACCCCGACCTCTACGCCGCTGTGGGCTACCCCGGGCCGCCCGACTACTCCGGCTTTGGACTCCCCCCCGCAGCGGCCGAGGAGGCCCCGGTACCATGACGGGCTTCATCCTCAATGGCGACGCCGTGACCGCCGACGTCGAAGAGCGCTGCGACGTCTGCATCATCGGATCGGGCGCGGGCGGGGCGGTGCTGGCCGCGGGCCTGGTCGAGGCCGGCCTGGATGTCGTGATGCTCGAGGCGGGGGGCAATTTTTCCCGAGAGGACTTCAGCCTGCACGAACGGCAGGCCTACCCCGACCTCTACCAGGATCGCGGAGGGCGCAGCACCGCCGACCTCAGCATCACCATCATGCAGGGGCGCTCCGTTGGGGGCTCCACCACCGTCAATTGGACGACCTGCTACCGCACGCCACCCCGCATCCTGGCCCACTGGCAACAGAAGCACGGCATCGAGGGCCTGGACGAGGCCAGCCTCGCGCCCCACTTCGACGCGGTGGAATCCCGTCTCAACATCTCCACCTGGGACGAGGCCCTGGCCAACGCCAACAACCGGGTGCTGCTGGATGGAGCCCGCAAGCTGGGTTGGCAGGTCGGCCCCACGCGCCGCAATGTAAAAGGCTGCGCCAACAGCGGCTACTGCGGGCTGGGCTGCCCTGTAGACGGCAAGCAGGCCATGCACATCACCTATCTTCCCGATGCCGTCGCCGGTGGCATGCGCCTCTATGCCGACTGTGAGGCCCGCCGCATCGAGACCGAAGGCGGCCGGGCGGTGGCGGTGCATGCCCAGGTGATGCGCCGATTCGACAGCAAGGACACGGGGCGCAGGGTCACGGTCCGCCCCAAGGTGCTCGTGGTCGCCGGGGGCGCCATCAACAGCCCCGCCCTGCTGCTGCGGTCGGGACTGGACGCGGGCGGGCGCGTGGGCCGCCGCACCTGGATTCACCCGGTCATCGGCCTCTCTGGCCTCTACCCCCAGCCCATTCGCGGCTTCTATGGCGCGCCCCAATCCATCGCATCGCACCAATTCATCGACCGGGGCCCAGACCAGATCGGCTTCTTCATGGAGACGGCGCCGGTGCAGCCCATGCTGATCAGCATCGCGGGCGGCGCATTCGGGGCGCCGCTGAATCGCTTCATGACCCAGCTCGACCGCGTGTCGGTGCTGCTGGCCCTGTCGGTGGACGGGCTGCTCCCCCAAGAGCAGGGGGGCACGGTGTCGCTGCGATCCGACGGGCGCATCCGCTTTGACTACCCGGTGCTTCCGGCCCTGGCCGACAGCATGAAGGCCGCCCACCGCGCCCTGGCGGAGGTGCAGCTGGCCGCGGGGGCCCAAGAGCTGGTGACCCTGCACCAGAGCCCGCCCCTGTTGCGAAGCGCAGCCGACCTGCCCGCCCTGGATGCCATGCCCTATGGCGCGCACCAGCACGGCATCTTCACCGCCCACCAGATGGGCGGCTGCCCCATGGGGGCCAGCGCCGACCAGGGCGTGGTGGACAACCAGCACCGCTTCTTTGGCGTGCCCAACCTCTTCGTGGTGGATGGCTCCGTGCTGCCCACCGCCCTGGGGGTCAACCCCAGCGAGACCCTCTATGGGCTGGCCCACCGGGCGCGCAGCTTCGTCGGCGAGGCGGTCTGAGCCGCAGGCGGCTAAGGGCCTCCCCTACCCTCCTGCGCCGCAGGGCGAGGCGACATGCTGCTGCTCGTGCCCGGTCTGCACCCTCCCCCCGATGACCCCACCTTCTCGGTGGAGGGTCTGGCCGGCAGCGGGCGCATCGTTGGTTATCGCACCTTGCCCCTGCAGTTTTCGGATACACACAAGGCCACGACGGTGGACCTGGGGCAAGGCGGGCTGGAGGACGTGATCCTCGAGCTGGACTGGGAGGATGGCACCGAAGACCTGCTGCCCGCGGCGGGGCTGGTCTTTCCCACCCGCACCAACGACGGGCGCACCCTACACATCGTCCAGGATGGGCGCGGGCACCTCATCCTTCACTACCAGAGCCTGGGGGTGCCCCTGCAGGGCTTGCGGGCCCACCGCTTTGCGCGGCCGGACCCCGACATCAGCGCCCTGCTCGCGCGGCTGGAGCTGGAGGGTGCGGCCGACAGCGGCCTCTACCGGCCCCCCCCGACCCGGACGCGCCGGCCCGGCGCCCGGCTTCTTCGGGGCCCCTGGCCCCGCGCCCTGCCCGGGGGGGCCCGGCACCCTGGCTGCTGCTGGTCCACGGCACCGCCGGATCCACCTCCGAAGGCTTCAGTCCCCTCGCCCACCCCGCAGCCTGGGGGCGCTTGACCGCAAGCTATGGCGACCGCATCCTCAGCTTCGAACACCGCAGCCTGAGCGAGACGCTCTTGCGTTCGGCCAGCGACCTGCTGCGGTGCCTGGCCCCCGACATGACCCTGGATGTGCTCAGCCTGTCCCGAGGCGGCATGTTCATCGAGCTGCTGGTGCATGGCCCGGTGTCCCCCGCCACGGTGCGGGGTCTCGCCGCCCGCAGCCGGGGCCTGCCGGGTTTTGACGAGACGCGCTTTGTGGACGCTTTCATCGAGTTCAGCCGCCTTTGGCGCATGAAGCGCCCCAAGATCCGGCGGCTGCTGCGGGCCGGCTGCGCCATCGCGGGCATCCCATTGCTGCAGTCCGGTCGCACCCGCTTCTATGGGCTGCTCTTCGCCTCGGCCCGCCTCGCCCGGGGCCGACGGGCCCCCCTGCCCACCCTGCTCAAGTCCCTCTGGCTGGTCCTCACCCAGGCTGAATCGGGCGATCAACCGATGGGATTGCCCGGAATGGACGACCAGCGGGGCGACTCTCCGGTTCTGCGCCTGCTGGCAGACGCCGGCCAGAACCGGCCCCCTTTCGACTCCGATCTGGCCGGGCTGGCGGGCGACTTCGAGGGGGGCGGCCCGGTGGCTCGGGCCATCCAGCGCCAGGCCGCCCGGCTTCACGGCCTGCCTTCAGAGGGGGACCACGACATCGTGGTGCCGGTCGCGCGCATGGTGGGCGGGCTGCGTCGGACCCAGGCCCTGCTCTTCAAGGTGCGCGGCCCCGGCGCCCACCACTTCGCCTACCTCAGCGACGACGCCACCCGAGACGCCGCCTTGCATTGGCTCACCCGGCCCAAGGGCAGCCCGGGCCCACCCTGCTTTGCCGGGCTGCAGGGTGCCTTTCTCGACCCCTTCGCCCCGACCGGCCCGACCCGGTAGGGGGCAACCCCCCGCCAATGGAGCTTGCCATGGACGATCCCACCGCCGCCGTGCTCAGCCGCCTCGGCGAGATCTTCGGCCCCGACGCCATCGCGGACAGAATCGGCGAGAAGCTGCCCGGCGTGCTCACTGCGGGCCTGTCGCTGCTGGTCTTCTACCTGCTGTGGCGCATGGTGGACCGGGTGATCCAGACGGTGCTCACCCGCGCACACATGGACCTCACCGCCGTCACCTTCATTCGCACCCTGCTGCGCTTCACCCTGGGGATCGTGGCCGGCCTCACCGCGCTGGACCAGCTGGGCGTAGACACCACCTCCATCCTCACCAGCCTGGGGGTGGTTGGCCTTACCTTGGGTTTTGCGGCCCAAGACACGCTCTCCAATGTCATCAGCGGGCTCTTCATCTTCTGGGACCGGCCCTTCGTGATCGGTGACCTGGTCGAGTTGGACGGCGAATACGGCAAAGTGGAGCAGATCACCCTGCGCAGCACCCGCCTGGTCACCCCCGACGGCCGGATGTTCGCCATCCCCAACAAGATCGCGGCCGGCGTCAAGGTGGCCTCCTACACCAACTTCCCGCACCTGCGCTTGGATGTGGACGTGACCGTGGGGGTCAACGAGGACCTGGGCAAGGTGCGGCGCACCCTGCTGGCCACCGTCACGGACAACCCCGACTTCATGGCGGATCCGGCCCCGGTGGTCATCGTGACCGCGCTCAACGACTACAATGTCGCGGTGCAGCTCCGGGCCTGGCTGGACGACGAGCGCAAGCACGTGGCGGCCCGCGCCAACCTGCGCGAGACCTGCTTCGAGGCCCTGCGCAGCGCCGGGGTCGACATGCCCTACGAGACCCTGCAGATCCAGCCCCTCACCCTGAAGCGCGAGGCGGGCTGAGGCCGCCGCCTCGCCTGGAGTAGGCTGGCCCCATGCTGGTCCACGCCTTGCTCCTGATCGCCGCCCTGGGGGCCATTGCCGCCCATGTGGGCGCCGGCTGGAGACAGGATCGCGGCGCGATCCTCGCCCTGCTCAGCCTGGACCTGCTGGTGCTGGTGCTGGTCTGGCGATCGGGGGATGCCGCCGGCTGGACCGCCTGGATGCGCGAGGACGCCTTTGCCGAATGGTCCACCACCACGGCTTTTCTGGCCGCATCGCTGCTCTTTGCCCGCCGGGTGCCCGGTAGTGCAGGCTGGGGCAGGCTGGCCGCCTTGGGGCTGTGCGCCTTCTGCTTCTTCGTGGCGGGCGAGGAGCTGTCCTGGGGTCAACGCATCTTCGCTTTTCAGCCCCCAGACATCTTCCTCGAACAGAACTACCAGCAAGAGGCCAACCTGCACAACCTGCTGACCGGCCGCGAGATTGCAGGCTTCCGGCTGGACAGTCGCTTCTTGATCGCCTGGATCGCCGCCCTCTATGGCATCGGCGGCGCCGCGCTGGCCTGGCTGCCCAAGGGCGCGCTGGCCTGGCGTTGGCACCGTGTGGCAGCGCGGCTTTCACGATCACGC
>JAGYJW010000084.1 GCA_018401435.1 Deltaproteobacteria bacterium
CCGAAACTCCCGCATCACCGCGTCGGCCCCGGCCCCGGACCGCAAGGCCCCGCCCAAGAGACGCAGCCCCGTCTCTGCATGCAACAGAAAGCGCAGGTAGCCCGCGCAGAGGTAGTTCAGGCCGGGCTCGCCATCCTCGGAGGTCAAGAAGCGATGCTTGGGACACTCTCCCTGGCAGGACTGGCGAACGGGGCAACGCAAGCACTGGCGCGGCAGGCTGTCGGCCTTGTGCTGCCCAAAGCGCCGCTGCGCCGGCGAATCCACCAGCTCGCCCAGCTCCTGCTGCAACAGGTTGCCCAGCTTCGTCTCTGGATAGACATAGTGGTCACACGAGTAAACATCGCCGTTGTGCTCCAGGACCAGCGCCTTGCCGCACTTCTCGGTGAAGAGACACATGGTGGAGGGCAGACCCATCGAGATGCCCAGCATCACCTCGAAGAGCTGAACCTGCACCCGCCCGATGTCCCGGGTGGACCAGCGATCGAAGACCGTGACCAGGAAGCGTCCCCAATCCTCGGGCAGCACGCTCCAGGGGGTCACCACGGCCGCCGGATCCGTGTCTGCAAACTGCGGGGGCCCGGCCAGCAGCCCTTCGGCACCTTGGCGCTCCACCAGCGGGATGAACTGCAACACGGTGGCGCCCAGCTCCACCAGGAAGTCGTAGACCACCTCTGGGGCCTGGGCGACCTCGCGGCTCACGACCGTCAGGGTGTTGAAGGCCACGCCATGGGCCTTCAGGCGTGCCACAGCGGCAAGCACCCGGTCAAAGGTGGGCTGCTGGCCCTTGTCCAGGCGGTAGCGATCGTGCAGCTCCCGCGGCCCGTCGATGCTGATGCCCACCAGGAAGCCCTCGTCCGCAAAAAAGGCGCACCAGGCATCATCCAGCAGCAGGCCATTGGTCTGGAAGGCGTTGTGCACCCGCCAACCCGGCGGTGCAAGCTCGCGCTGCAAGGCCACCGCGTCCTTGTAGAAGCCCAGCCCCATCAAGGTGGGCTCCCCCCCCTGCCAGGTGAAGCGCACCTCGGGCCCCGGCTGACTGGCCAGGGTCTGCCGAATATAGGCCTCCAGCACCGGCCGCGACATGCGGGGCCGGCGCTCCTGGGGGTAGAGCTTCTCCTTCTCCAGGTAGAAGCAGTAGCTGCAGTCCAGGTTGCAGGCCGAGCCGCTGGGCTTGGCCATCAGGTTGAAGGGGCGTGTCGCCAACCGCGCTCCGCTTGGGGGTCAGCGGCCCGTATCCGACCGGTAGGCGTCCAGCTGAGCGGACAAGGCGTCCAGACGCGAGACCAGCTCGGTCTCCTCGACCGCATCGCCGTCGACCTCGTGGTCCGCCGAGCGCATGTCGGACTCGCTGCCGTGGTCTTCATTGACCAGCAGGTCGTCGGTCTCGTGGGGGTCCTGCTCCAGGTCGAAAGCGGATTCCGAGCCATCGGCCCAACGCACCAGCTTGAAGCGCGCGTCGCGGATGGCCTCGCCCTGCCCATTGTCGTTGTTTCCGCCAAATCCGTCGGTGGTGGCGAAGACCCGGTCGCCGGCGGCATCGGCCGAGGCCAGAACAGGCAAGAAGCTGATGCTGTCGAAGCGGTGGCTGTCGGGCAGATCGGCCACGGGGTCCAAGCCGAAGAGGGCGCCGGTGGTGGCGTAGAGGTCGACGACGTGCACCAGCGCGGGGCTGATCCGGCCGGGCTGGGCCACCGAGGGGCCGGCGACGCAGAGGGGCACGTGCACCCCGCCTTCAAAGAGGGTCTCCTTGGCCTGGCCGGCGGCCCAGGGGGCCTGCACCACCCGGCCCGAGCTGCCGTTGTCGCCGACGAAGATGACGTCCACATCGGACATGCCGCGGGCATCCAGGCCCGCCAGCAGGCGGGCCAGCTCGCTGTCGGACGCCTCGACGCTGGCCTGAAAGTAGGTGAGCGGGTCCTCCCGCACGGAAGACGAGTCGGCCGCCAGGGGGCCCTGGCTGTGCAGGTGGGACGGGGGGGCGTGCAGGGGCTCGTGGGGGGCGGTCAGGCTGACCCAAAGCAGCCAGCTCTCGTCCTGTTGCCGATCGTCCAACCAACCCAAGGCGTCGTCCACATGGGCAGTGGTCGCATAGACATCGCTGAAGGCCGTCTCGCCGTCATGGGTGCGGGGCCACCAGAAGTAGTCGCCGACAGAGTCCTCCAGCAGGCCCGAGAAGTGGTCCCAACCGAAGAAGCCAGGCGCGTCGTCGCCGCCCACCGCGTCGGTGGCGCCCAGGTGCCACTTGCCCACCAGGGCCGTCGCCACACCCAGCTCCGGGTGGGCGCCCAGCCAGCGGGGCAAGGTGGGCTCGGCGCTGTCCAGGCCGGGCTCGCCCCGCGCGATGGCGTGGCCGATGCCGGTGCGGGCGCCCAGGCGCCCGGTCAGCATGCTGGCGCGGCTGGGGGAGCAGGTGGGGTGGGCCCAGGCTTCGGTGAAGCGCAGGCCGTCGTTGCAGAGGCCGTCGATGGTGGGCGTGCTGGCGTAGCTCCGGCCATCGTCGGCGTGGCCATCGCCATCCCGATCTGCATAGACGCCCAGGCTCTCCACCCCCAGGTCATCGGCGATGACCAGCAGCACCCGACGGGGCCGGGCCGCGGTCTCCACCGACACGCTGGCCTCACCCATCGCCGCCCCCGGTCCGCTGACGCCCGGGTGGGGAGCGGCGCTGGCCCGCTGCCGGGCGGGCTCGGGGGCGCAGGCGACCAGCAGCAGGGCGGCGGCCAGGGACTTCATGGGCGGGGCTCCGGCGAGGAGTCACAGAATGTCACCAGATGTCTGTTGATGTCCCGCAATTGTCATGAGCTTGTGAGGCGATCGATGGCGACACGGCCCGAGAAGGACGATCCGGTCGTGATCCTGGCTGGATGCGGCGATTGTCGTCGGCGGGACGATTCGTGACAACTCCGCCGGTCCAGCCGCGGCGCGGGGCGGTGGGCCGACCGGGCGCCGGCTATGCGGCGGGCCCAACCGGAGGTCCCATGGGCGTCGAGATCCAGAGCCAGCAGCCCGGCGACGGCAGCACCTTCCCCCAGAAGGGCCAGACCGTGACCGTGCACTACACCGGCACCCTCACCGATGGCACGAAATTCGACTCCTCCCGGGACCGCGGCCAGCCCTTCAGCTTTGTCATCGGGCGCGGGCAGGTGATCAAGGGCTGGGATGAAGGCGTCGCGAAGCTCAGCCTGGGCCAGCGCGCCACGCTGACCTGCTCACCGGACTTCGCCTATGGGGACCGCGGCTTTCCAGGCCTGATCCCGCCGCAGAGCACCCTGGTCTTCGACGTCGAGCTGCTGTCGATTCGCTGAGGTCGGCGATCAGCACGCCGGTGGCAGCGCGTAGTCGAAGCGGTAGCGGTGCTCGCCCGCGGCGATCTCGATGTCCATGCGCCCGCTGAGCCCGACCAGGCCGCCCGTGCCCGAATCCGGCACCACCGTCACCGTCAGCGACGCAGCGCCTCGGTCCATGACCCCGCTGTGTTGCAGGACGAAGCTGCCGGATCGGCCCGCCAGGGCCCCGGTCACCACCTCGATGGCGACATAGCCGGCGGACCCGGCGGTGTCGGTCATGGCGCTCAACATCTGGCCCACGCTGCTTGCCGCCAGCTCGCCCGAAAAGCGCTTGTTCAAGCCCCGCCGTGCCAGCTGGCTGCCGTCGGCGGCGCCTTCGAACTCCAA
Source organism: Deltaproteobacteria bacterium (assembly GCA_018401435.1). GTDB lineage: Bacteria > Myxococcota_A > UBA796 > UBA796 > UBA2385 > M30B51. The sequence continues at coordinate 3,675 of JAGYJW010000084.1, forward strand.
GGGGCTGAAGGCTACGGTGAAGCTGCCGGTCGCGATCATGGGAGACTCTTGGGGCCAGAGGCGGCGGGGGCTGCCTTCGGGCGTGAAGCGACCCGGCGCCGGGCAGAATAGGCGTTAGCTGATCTCCTTGGCGCCTGCACCCGGGAGCTGCCCCTTGCTGAGCCTGCTCTTCGCCGCGCACGACCGCCTGGTCCCGCCCGAACGCCGGGCGGGCCTGCGCAGCCTCTATGAACGGGCCAGCTACTATGGGTCGCGCCTGCGCCTGGGGGAGGACCGCTTCAGCGAGGTCGAGGTCGAGACCAATACCGGCTGCAACCGCAAATGCCGCATCTGCCCGCGCCACAAGCACGAGCGCGAGGAGGGCCTGATGTCAGAGGCGCTCTATGGGCGCCTGCTCGACCAGCTCGTGGCCATCGGCTTTCGCGGCCGCCTCTCGCCGGTCTTCTACAACGAGCCCCTGCTGGATGAGCGCCTGCCCGCCCTCATGCGCGCCGCCCGGGCCCGCCTGCCGCACTCCCTCATCGTGGTCTTCACCAACGGCTCCCTGCTCACCCGGGAGCGCATCCTGGAGCTGGTGGACGCCGGCGTAGACACGCTGCTGGTCAGCCAGTACACGCAGAACCTGAAGGCAGACGAGGGCCCCTACCAGCGGGCCGTGCGCGACCTGCCCAAGCGCACGATGCGGCATATCCGCTACCGCACCCTGGGTGATGCCGACCCCCTGTCCACCAGCGGCGGCCTGGTGCCGGTCGCCAAGCCGGTCACCCGCAGCCGCTGCATGCAGGCCTCGCTGAGCGCAGTCGTGGACTTCAAGGGCAACGTCCTGCTCTGTTGCAACGACTACAACGCGACCCACACCTTTGGCAACATTGCTGACGAGGACCTCTCGACCATCTGGAAGAAGCCTGATTTTCAGAAGTTGCGCAAGGAGCTTCGACACGGCGAGTTCCGACTCGACATCTGCAAGCGTTGCGCTAGCGGCGAGGTGATGCGGCCCGTCAACGCCGACGCGACAGCGCCCGACCCAGCTCGACCAGGCCGCCCAGGGCGATGAAGACCGTAAAGACGCCGGCCAGGGCCACAGCCCCCGCGTCGGCCACCGGGCGGGCGACCACCACCGCCGCCAGCGCGCTGATGGACAGCTCCCGGATGCCCATGCCCCCCACCGTGAGCGGGATGAGCTGCGCCACCGATGTCAGGGCCGAGACCACCGCCGCCGCCGCGAAGGGCATCCACAGCCCCGCCGCCGCGAAGCAGGCCGAGTAGACCAGGGCGAAGACGGAGTGGGTGACCAGGGCCAGAGCGAAGGCCACCAGGAGCGAGGCGGCGGCCGGGAAGCGGCCGATGGGCAGACGGGCCGCCAGGCGCGCCGGCAAGGCCGAAGGGCCCAGCGCCAGGGCCAGCAGGCCGCCCAGGCCCACGCCGGCTGTCAGGCTGAGCGCCGCGGCCCCCAAGCCCAGCAGGGGGCCTTCAAAGCCCGAGGCGGGCAGGCAGGCCAGCGCCAGACCGCAGGCGACGGTTCCCCCCACCAGACGGGCGCAGAGCAAGGACACGGCCACCGTGCCCGGATCGGCGCCCCGGGCCAGGCGCAGGCCCTTGACCAGCTCGCCCGCCACGCCCCCGGGCAGCACCGAACACCAGAAGACGCTGGACAGATCGTGCAGCACCATCTCGGATAGGGTGACCTGGCCGCCGGCCCGCTGCAGCAGGTGCCGCCATGCGAAGCCATTGAGCAGCTGACCCACCCAATAGAAGACCAGCGCCAACCCCAACCAGCCGGCAGCCCGCGGCGTGGCCAGCGCCCCGATGCCCGAGGTGTCCGCCTGGCGGATCCACAGGCCCAGGAGCAGCACCAGCCCAATCACCTGGAGGGCTGCGACGAGGCCGCGCCTCCAGGGGCGGCCGCTCCCGGAGGCCAGCGCCGCCTCTCCCTCAGTCGAAATAGGACTCAAGGCTGCCCCGACGGCGCACATCCAGCGTCGCACAATGCAAGCCCGCGGCGAACATCTTGTAGTGGATGAAGGGACAGGGGATGGGGGTGAAGCCCCAGGACTCCAAGGCCCGCATCAGGGAGACCTGGTTCTCCTCGACCACCACCCGCTTGGGGTCCAACATGAAGACGTTGAGGGAGATCCAGCTGCCCGCGAGGTGCAGATAGGAGTTGAGGCCTGTTGCGGGGATGGGGTCGGGGTAGGGAGGGACCAGAACCTCCCACTTCTTGACGATGTCGGGCAGCGCGCCGATGTCGATGAACTCAGGGTTGATCATCACCTTGCCCGGAGCCAGGGGCACAAAGGTGGTGTCGATGTGTTGGGGCTTGCGTTGCCGACTCTGGATCTGGTGCACGCGGTAGCCCGACCCCAGGTGCCGCCGCATCCACTCGATGCCCGCGAGGTTGGTGGTATTGCTGCGGATGACGAAGAGGTCCCGCCCGCAGCGGGTGAAGTCGGCGGCGTCCAGCAGGGGCTCGTTCTCGGTGATCACATAGTGCAGGGCGTCGCCCTCGCGGGGTGGCTGAAAAGACTGGTTGTAGGAGGCATCCGACAAACGCGGGCGCGGGGCGGCCGACCACCGGGCCCCCCGCCGGAAGTAGTCGTTGAGGATGTCCCGGTAGCCGAAGATCTCGAAGTAGCGTGAGCGCCAGGCCGAGGCTGTCTCGATGATCTGGTCCCCCACCACCAGCATGCCGTCCCGCGGGCTGGCCGTGCAGAAGCCCGTGCTGCTCCACTCCGGGGTCTTGAAGGTGCGGGAGAAGGGCATGGGCTCCGGCCGCCGCACGGTCACGCCCTCCCCCGTCAGGATCTCGACGAAGCGCTCGACCTCTTCTGTTGCGCGGTCGATGATGTAGCCGGGGTAGCGCTTGCCCGCGCTCGCCCGGCCCAGGACGGAGCCCAGGACGCTGTTGCCCCAGACCCGCTCGGCAACGTGGCGGGTGGGCAGCATGGCGCCGGTGACCCGGCCCACGATGACCTCTTCGAGGGGGTCCCACTCGTTGTGGGAGCAGACCGGGCCTTCGGCGGCCGTAGTGTCGATGGGGAGGGACAGCGTCAACCTGACTCCTGCGGCGCTGCATCTGGATTTTCGGAGGACGGACGGCCCCTACACTACCATGCCATCGCAGGCGCGCCAGTCCCCGCGACCCGCTGCGACACCCCTCGCCCCTCAGGCCCCGAGGCGTTGAAGCTCTCCCTCCAGCCAGGCCTCCAGGGTGCCCAGGGCTTCGAAGCCCTCGTAACCAGCGTGGTAGAGGGTGATGCTCCAGCTCATCTTCGCGCCTTTCGCATCCCGAAGCAGGACCCACAGCTCGGGGCCCGACGAAGCGACGATATGGCCCGAGCTGAGCACCGCGCGCGAGGCCTTGGGGTAGCGCCCCACATAGACCGGATTCACCCCGTCCAGGTCCTGCTCGTCCTCGTCCACGATACAGGCTTCGTCCTCGTTGTCGTGAAGTTGGCCCGACAGCACCCGCCCCAGGAGGCGGCCCCGCAGGGCGTCTTGGAGCGCTGCAGGCCAGATGGGCCCGCAGGCGGCCACGGCGCGGAGCAGATAATCCCAGCGCGTGTCTTGGCGGCCAGCAAGGGTGCTTGCCAGGAGGGCCGCCACCTCGGCCCCATCGGCCCCATGAGCGGCTGCGAGCCGCGCGAGCGCGGCGTCGATGGCGGGCTTGCCGACGGGCTTCTTGGATTTTGGCGCCCGCGCCGCGGAGAGCCGGCGGGCTTGCTGGGTCAGCCACTCCCCCAGGGACTCCGCGATGACTTCGAAGCTCTCGGGATGGGCATGGCTGACCCGTGCCGTCCCGTCCGAATTTTCCTCGAGGATCCACAGATCGGCGTCCGCCGAAGCGAGGATCTCGCCGGCATCCAAGGCGTCCCGCGCAGCTGCGGGCAGGCAGTCCGGGTCGGGCTCCCCATCGAAGCGCGGACCCGCGATCAGGCGCGCCAGCAACCCTCCGCCCAGGTCCGGGACCAGCGGCGCGAGGCTGACCGAGAGCTGGGGCAGGGCGGCGATGAAGGCGTCACGCTCGGTGCCGACGACGGGGGGCGCTGCGCCGCCGGCCATTCGAGCGAGGTGCCCCAGAGCGGTGGCGAGATCCCAGGAGACCGGGCCGGCGGCGGCCTCTGGACGGAAGCGGGTCATGGAGCCTTCCAGGTGGGACCCGCAGGCTAACCGATACGGCGAAAGGCTGGCGATGGCCCACCCTGGAGTGGCCACCGCCAGCGCCCATCAACCGTATCTGCACCCGCCCGATCGGGTTCAGGCCAGCAGACTGCGCAACATCCACGCGGTCTTCTCGTGAACCTGCAGGCGCTGGGTCACGAGATCGGCCGTCACCTCCTCTCCGGCCTGGTTGACCAGGGGCAGGAGGCTGCGAGCGGTGCGAATCAGCGTCTCGTGGCCCGCAACCAGCTGCCGGATCAGTTCTTCGGCGGCCGGCACCCCGTCGGCTTCAGGGATGCTCGCCGCGCGATCGATCTCGGCCCACGAGACCGCAGCAAAGCTGCCCAGGGACCGGATGCGCTCAGCGATCTCATCCATCGCCAGCCACATCTCGTTGATCTTCGGCGATGCCGATGTCGATGGTCGGAGATTTGGGAATATTGGCTCCCGTGAATGGTGGCTTTCAGTTGAGGTCGTAACGGCCGAGCGACATGACCTTGGCCCAGGCGGACACGAAGTCACAGACGAATTTGCCGTTGCCGTCGCCGCTGGCGTAGACCTCGGACAGCGCCCGAAGCAACGAGTTGGACCCGAAGATCAGGTCCACCCGGGTACCCGACCACTTGACCGCGCCGCTGCTGCGGTCGCGCCCGACATAGTGGCCGTCCGCCACCGGCTCCCACAGGGTGCCCATATCCAGCAGGTTGACGAAGAAGTCGTTGCTGAGGGTGCCCGGTCGGTCGGTGAAGACGCCGTGACGCACCTGCCCGACATTGGCGCCCAGCACGCGAAGGCCGCCCACCAGCACCGTCATCTCGGGTGCCGACAGGGTCAGCAGCTGCGCGCGGTCCACGAGCAGGTCCTCGGCCTTGCGGGAGCTGCCGTCTCGCCGGTAATTGCGGAAGCCGTCGGCGGTGGGCTCGAGCACCGCAAAGGAGGCGGCGTCGGTCTGCGCCTGTGACGCGTCGGTGCGGCCCGGCGCAAAGGGGACCTCGACCTGTACGCCGCCCCTGGACGCCGCATCTTCGACTGCGGCGTTGCCACCCAATACGATGAGATCGGCCAGCGAGACGGCTTTGCCGTCGGTCCGACCGCGGTTGAAGTCCGCCTGGATGGCCTGCAGGCCGTCCAAGACCTTGGCCAGGCGGGCGGGCTCGTTCGCTTCCCAGTCCTTCTGGGGGGCGAGGCGGACCCGGGCGCCATTGGCACCCCCGCGCATATCGCTGCCCCGGAAGGTCGAGGCCGAGGCCCAGGCGGCAAAGACCAGGTCGGCGGAGGACAGCCCCGCGGCCAGGATGCGCGACTTGAGGGCGGCGATGTCGGCGCTGTCGATGAGGATGTGATCGACGGCGGGAACCGGATCCTGCCAGAGCAGGTCCTCGCTGGGGACCTCGGGGCCCAGGTAGCGGGCCCGGGGCCCCATGTCGCGGTGGGTGAGCTTGAACCAGGCGCGGGCGAAGGCGTCGGCGAAGGCCGTGGGATCCTGGTGGAAGCGCCGGGCGATGGGCTCGTAGATGGGGTCGAAACGCAGGGAGAGGTCGGCCGTGGTCATCA
>JAGYJW010000085.1 GCA_018401435.1 Deltaproteobacteria bacterium
GGGGGGGACGCAGAGCAAGGATCGGGAGAGGGAGACATCGCGCGCTTCCGGCGTAGCGACAGGGGCGCTTTCGAGCAGCCCGAACCGCGGCTTGCGCCCCTCTATCGGTGGGCGTCGCCGTGTGCGAATCCGGGCCCCCACAGCCGGCTGGTGCCCTCCCGGGGCGTGGCCTCCCAGGGAGGCGCCCGGGTCGAGGGCCGCCCCCACCACGGGTTGCACCTCGACTTCTTGCGGCGTCCAGGTCGATGCATACAGTTCTGGATCGGGGTTAGGCAATTGTGCTTGCGGTCCGATGGAGCTTGCATGTCGGAACTTTTTTCTATTCGGGCCAGGCTTGGACCTTGAACCTGCTTGCCAAGGAGTCTCGAGATGGTGTCTCCCCCTCGCTACAAGATCCTCGTGATCGACGACGACCCCGCAATCCGCACATCCTTGCCACGGCTGCTTTCCATCTTGGGTGCCGACGCCACAGCAGTGGAGGACCTCGCCGGCGCCGCGGCAGAGCTGCGCGCCGGGTCCTGGGACGCCATCTTGCTGGACCTCAAGCTGGCCTCGGGCAATAGCCTGGACCTGCTGCCCTCGGCATTTGCGAAGCTCACGGTGCCCCCGGTCATCCTGATGTCGGGTCTCGCCTCGTCAGAGGATGTCGGGCGGGCCTTCCGCCTGCCGGTGGCCGACTTCATCGGCAAGCCCTTCGGCCTTGCCGACCTCGCCCGCGCCCTGGACCGGGCCTGGGCCAGACCTGCCCTGAAGCCGCATCTGGCCGCGCCCAACCTGCTCTTTCTCCAGCATGTCTTTGGCATGATCGGCCACTTCGATCGAAACGGACCCGTAGACTTTGACCAGGTCATGCTGCCCGTCTTGGAATCAGCCCGCTTCCATGGCGCTTGTGTGGCCTGGTGCACGGCCTCCCAGCAGTCGCTGTCGTCGATTGGGCGAGAGGCGGTGGGCGGGCCGGGCGCGCTGAACCCCGCCTTTGCGACCACAATGGTGGGTGCGGCCATGGTGGGTACCGGTTGGAATGTCGAAGGTCCCTGGAGGGCCGTGGCAGAGCGGTGGGCCTTGAAGACAGCCCGGTCGCTTCGTTCACCACAGTCCCCCTCGACGTCGGGCGGATCTGGTTTTGCGCAGCTGCGGCAGGTGATCGAGGCGGTCGGGCCGCTGACCTTGATGGTCGCAGCGCCCAGCCTGTCTGGCTATTCGACGCCCAGCGCCGACCTGATCAAGCGCCTCGAAGAGCACGGAACCATCGCTGGTATGCAGCTCTTCTCGCGCTGGGGTTTGACCGAGAGCCTGCTGGCGCGGATCGGCTTGCCTCGCGATGCATGCAGCGGCGACAGCGTGCCGGGCGCAGGCTCCTTGGCTTGGGTTGGCGAAGCCGCCGCACGGAGCGCCGAGCCGCCTGCAGGACCTCCCGGCTTCAACCCGTCGCCCTTGGGACCGGCCGATGCCCTCGAACTCGCGCGTGAACTGGAGCGTGTCGGTCGGGGACCGGTGGCCCTGGACTCCTGGACGGGCTGGTCGCGCCTGGTCAACGGGGCCTTTGCCCTCCCCGTGATCTTGCGCACCCTGTCCCCCCGCGAGATCGACGTCCATTTCGTAGACGAGGACTACGAGATCCTGCAACAGCTGGCGCAGGACACCCGGGTCCAGGGCACCTGGCTGGAGGTTGGCCGGGATACGGGCAGCCGCAGCGCGCGGGTGCCGGTCGAGGTGGCGCGCATTTCGGACGGCAGCTTGACCGACCCGCCCGGCCCAACAGTGGCCCACCTGCGCATCGTCGGTGCCCCCCACCACGAGGATGAGCTGCGGAAGCTTGTCTTCTCGGGCATGAACCGCCGGCGCTCGGTGCGCGTGACCGCGGATCCCAAGCTCCCCATGCGGGTGGTGCTGTCGGGTCGCGTGGGAGAGCCGTCCTACGAAGCGGTCATTCGTGACATGTCCCTGGATGGACTCGGCCTCGTCATGACCGGAGGAGAGGCCCCCTGTCCGGCAACCGGCACTGTCTTCGACATCGAGATTGGTCTGCACGACGGGGGGTCGCCCATCACAGCCCAAGGGCGCCTGGCGCGCACCCGCCGGGCGTCGGTGCCCCGCGGCGCCCCCGGTGGCGTCTCGGTCCTGGTCGAGTGGGGAATCGAGCTGGAGGATGGCAGCATGGGCCACAAGGGCACCCACCGGTGGGTGGCCACCGTGATGATGCGCCAGCGCGAGGTCATGCGCGCAGAGCAGGATATTCGGGCCTGAGCGGCCAGGAGCGCCCCGTCGGGCCCAGGCGCGGGGAGCAGCTGCCGCGGATCGGCTGAAGGTCGGCGGGCGGGTCCTTTGCCTGGCTGGCCCCCCCACATCGGGAATCGACCGGGAAAGATCGTTGAAGGGTGTGAAGGGCAGCTTTCGGCGGTAGCCTTCCGTCCTCCCTCGACCCCAGGATGACCGATGCTCACCTTCGGCCTGCTCACCGTCACCCTCGCCAGCGCCCACGCCACTCCGGACGCCTCCTCGGTCTGCCAGGGCGACCAGGGTTCAGTGCTGGCGCTCTCGTTTTCCGCCGACGCCACGGGCGGGTGGACCTCGACGCGTGCCGCCCGCGGCGACACCGTCTCGGTGGTCGTGGTCACCGACCGCAACCCCTCACGGGCCTGCAACACCCTGACCTTCGCCCTGCTCGACGACAACGGCACCGACGCCCGCTTCACCCTGAGCGCTGCCGCTCAGGGCCACGCCGAGGTGTCCCGCGGGGACTTCACCCAGACCTGGTCGGTGCAGCTGCCCGATGACCTGCCGGTGGGCCAATTCACCCTGGCCTACGGCGCCGAGGCCGACAACGGCGGCAACAGCGCGCCCCTCTTCGTGACCTTCGAGCCCGGCGACGCCGACCCGACCTGGACCGGCGCCGGCCTCATGGCCCTGGACCTCGCCGACGGCAGCGCCCTGAGCTTCTCCGTCGACCCCGATGCCGCAGAGGTCGAGCTGGCCCTCACCGACGCGCTATACGATGCGACCCTGGAGGAGCGTCAGGACCCGGGCGCCGTGGCCGCTCGGATCATCTCCTGGACCGCCAACGAGCGCGTGCTGTGGGGCCGCTGGGACGGCCGCTACACCGACGGCGCGGCCCTGTCCGAGCTGATTTCGGCCGGGGTGGCCCTGGGTTGGAGCGAGGGCAGCCGCCAGGGCGGCACCAGGCCGTGGGAGTGGACCGACTCCACCAGCATCCTGGCCTCGTGGACCGGCCGCAGCGGCAGCCGCGTGAAGTACGGCCAGTGCTGGGTGTTTGCCGGGGTCACCACCACCCTGGCGCGCGGCGTCGGCGTCCCCACCCGCGCGGTCACCAACATTGACGCCGCCCACGAGCGCAGCTCGACCGGTCTCGTCAGCGGCCCCGGCTATGCGCCGACGGGCCCGGGTTCCTGGCACAAGGGCAGCGGAGACGTTGACTCCATCTGGAACTTCCACGTGTGGAACGAGCTCTACCTGGTTGGCAACGGGGGCTGGAACGCCGTCGACGCCACATGCCAGGAGTCCAGCGCCGGCCGCGCCGCCCCGGTGCCCGTCAGCGATGTGCTCGGGGGCTGGGTGAACACCGACGAGGCCGGCTTCGCCCGAGGCGACGGCGGCGGCTCCTTCAGCCTCTCGCCCTCAGTGGGCACCCGCCTCGGGGTGGTGTTCACGGGCAACGGCCCGGTCTTCGCGCGGGGCAACCCGGAGGGCTGATCGGTCGCCGCGGGGTCAGGCATTCTGGCGCTCATTCGGCGACGGAAGCAGCCCCGAGCACACCGCTGCCTGCCGACCGGAGCGCGCTGGCTGCCATCGCGGGCAGCGCGCCGAGGCGGTCTTTGGTGGCAGGGCCGAAGCTGCGCAGTGCCATGTGCTGGCCGAAGCCCCGAGACTGCCAGGGATCGACGGCGAAGACACGGTGCAGGAGCGCGCCCCGGGACAGCCTGTCGTCGGCCGCCTGCTGCCTGCGGAGGTCAAAGCTGTCGAGGATGCCGCTCAGGTGCAGCTTCTTGGGAAGCGTGTCGGGGGAGCCCTCCAGCAGGCCAGCGGCGCGAAGGGCCGTCTGGAATTGCCGAACCGTGTTTCTGCCCACCTGGAGCCGCCGGGCGATTCTCCGGGTGCTGCTGCCCTCGCGGTGCAACCGAAGCATCTCCCGCGGGCGGACCATGCTCGCTCTCCTTGCGCTCATCCCGAGTCTCCACGGACACAGGTGTCCCCGGAGACTGCCGATGGGCCCTCGGTCGTGGGTCGGTGCATTGTCGCTTCAGTCTACCGTCCGGGCGGATCCGCTTGCCCGCCCTGAGATGGATCCGCTCGCCCGCCCTCTCGCAACGAAGACTCGCCGGGAGCGCGTGGTGGCGCTTGACAGGGCGGGCGGCCACCTCGACGTGCCCCTCTTCGCCAGCGACCACAAGCGGGCCTTTCGCAACGCAGCGACCCGCGCGGGCATCGCCCGGATCACCCTGCGGGACCTGCGGCATTGCCACGCGACGTGGGCCGCCCAGGGCACCGGCGACGCCGCCGCCGCCCAGGCGGCCCTGGGGCACGCCGATCTGCGAACGACGCAGCGGTACTTGACAGCGACCCTCGCGCGTGTGTCGAGCGCGGCGGTGGCCGTGGGCGAGATGGTGGCGGCACCCGCACCGGCCCCTGGCCCCCTCGCGGAGCGTTTAGGGCACAGTTTCGGGGCACAGTCGGGATGCCCGGTCTTCAGAAGCGAGGTTCTAAGGGTGGAGACGGTCGGATTCGAACCGACGACCCCCTGCGTGCAAACCCATGGTGCCCGCCTCGCGCTGCACGCAAGTACCTGTAGGGATTGCTTTCCGGTTCTCTTTGCGGCCCTGTCGATCTGCCTGGATCTGGACCAGCCGGGGCACGGTGCAGGGCACGGTGACGGACAGGGCGAGGGCTCCGAGTTCGGAGGCGACGATCCCGGCGAGCTGAGTGCCGGGGATCTGGCCGACCGGAGGACCGCATGAGCCGGCCCGGAATTTCGCCCGACGCGCCTCCGTCCCCCCAGACGATCGCCCCCAGGGAGGCCCCACCCGGCTGGACCTGGGAGGACGGTCTTCTCACCCGGTTGGTCATCCGCCACGGCGAGCGGCTGCGCCTGGTCGTCAGCACCCCGGTGGCCGCCCACGTTCGGGCCTTCGGGTACTCCGGCGAAGGCCGCTTCACGGCCCGCGAGATCCGAAACCGGATCTGGAGCAGCAGCTTCATGGGCTCCTGGTCCTCCGAGCGCGCGGCGGCCGATGCCTTGCTCGCCTGGGCCGAGGGGGTCTGAAGTGGGCGCCGCACGGCGAAAGGCCGTCCCCACCCCCCAGCTGTCGCTCCTGCTCGACCGGGGCGGCATCGCCCTCGACACCCCCGCGGGCACCCGCGTTGCGTTCACCCGCGACGACGGCGCGGTGGAGCTGCGGACCACGGCCAGCCTGCCCTGGTCCAGCCCCACGGGGTCGCCCCATGTGCTGCTCGAAGGCGTCCCGGGGCCGGTTTCCGGGCTGCGCTGTCGCCTTGCTCCCTTGGAGGATCTGTGTCGCTGATCCAAGCTCAATCGGTGGCGTCCTCTGTGGCGGGTGACGCAAGATATGTGTGCGCTTCCGAGCGCGACGCGCACGGCTATTGGACGCTCCGCTGCGCCTGGTGCGCGAGCCCCTTCAAGGCGCGTCGGGCCGACGCCCGCACCTGCTCGCCCTCCTGCCGGGCCAAGCTCAGCCGGTCGGGCCCCCCAAGCCGGTCGGTCCGGCTGTCGCGGCGCTACGGCATCGAGGAGCGGGACCTCTGGCGCACCCCGCCCGAGGTGCTGCACGCGGTGGCCGCAGAGCTGGGCGGCCCCTTCACCCTGGACGCCGCGTCGGCCGGGGACGACGCCGTGGCCCCGCTCTGCATCACCCCCGAGCAGGACGCGCGGCGCACGAGCTGGGCGGCGGCCTGCCGCGGTCGGCCCAAGCGGGTGTGGTGCAATCCGCCCTATTCGCGCCTGGCCGGTGGGCTGCTGGCCTGGGTCGAGGCCGCGGTGCGCGCCCGGGACGAGGGCTGCGACGTGGCCCTGCTGCTGCCCCCGTCGATCAGCACGCAGTATTGGCGCCTGCTCTGCAAAGAGGCGCCCGAGATCCTCATGTGCGCCCGGCGGGTCGCCTTCCTGCACCCCGACACGGGCATCCCGAGCACGGGAAATCGTGGGGAGTCGGCCATCGCCCTGCTGCGGGCGGGCCAGAGCGGGCCCGCGGTCATGCGGCCTTGGGGGTGGCAATGACTGGAGCGAACCCGATCACCGACCAGGTGCGGGCGACCCCGGGGCACGAGAATTTCGCGCGGACCGACGCGGACCTGTTGGCCTGGGTCGTCGAGCACGCGCGGCCACGCCGCCATGAGACGCCCAAGCCCCGGTGGGCCGTCGTCATGGGCCTTCTTGGTGTGGGCTCCAGCTCCGCGGCGGCGCTCTGTCGGGCCTGCGGCCTCAACCCCGAAGACACGCTCAGCGGAGCAGCCTGAGATGCCGACCCCAAAGACGCTTTCGCCCTGGGTTGTCGAGCTGGAGCCGGGCCTGTGGATCGCACCCTGGGAAGGCGATCCCGGCCGGACGCTGCGCATCGACAACGCCTCGCGTTTCCGCTCGCGGGCCACCGCGGAGGCCGCCCTGGAGCGGGCTCGCCGCCACCGGCCCTTAGGGCGTGCCCGGCTCCAGTCCTGCGCCGAGGTGCTCCCGTGATGCCCACCGCCTTCGACGAGGCCGCCGAGCTGGCGAAGTTGGACCAGCGCGAGGCAGAGCAGGGGCGCCAGCTGCGGCTGCGCCTGGACGCCGCGCCGTGCCCCTTGTGTGGGCACGCCATGGGCGAGCACGACGAGGAAATGCAGGGCTGCACCGGCCACATCGCTGGGGTGGGGATCTGCCCTTGTGACCTCGGCCGAGATGTCCCGACCGCCTTGCAGCGGTCCCGGATGGCGGTGGTGGCCTTGATGCGAAGGCGCGTCCACGTCTCTGCACCGCGCCGGCACCCAGCTCCCCCGCCACCTGTGGACGCCTCCCCCTCGCGCGACCCCGGCGACCTCGCCCTGAAGACCGGGGTCGCCCTGCTCATCGGCCTCGGCCTCGGCCCGGCCTTGGGCGCCCTTGTCTGGCTCTGCAAGGCCATCGCCCCCCTTCTTCAACCTGGAGCCGACCTGCCATGAGCCCACGAAATCAGCCGAGCCCTTGGGCCCTCAGCGGCGAAGGCATCGGCTTCATCCAGGTGTGCGCCTTCTTTGTGCTCTTCTCGGTCATCTGCGTCTGCGCAGGGGCCTCCCTGCTCCTCTTCTGGGGGACCGTCTTCGACCTGCGCGACCTGTGGCTGCACGGGGTCTGCCGTGCATAAGCCCATCCGGATGCGGACCGTTTTCTGGCGCTTCTTGGACGGCTTCGCGCTTGGATGCGGGCTGTTCTGCGAGCGGAGGGACGGATGGTCGATCGGCCTCGGGCTGACGGGCGCGCGGGCGCTGGACTGGCAAAGGGTGAACGTCGTGCTGGGCTGGGGCTGGGATGACGACGTGCCCCTTCGCCCCTGGCCGCAGCTTTGGGAGAAATCCAAGGTGGGCAGGCCCCACACGGCGGTAGCGGCCTTCTGCGGCCTCTTCGTCAGGCTCGACTGGCACCCTGGGCGGCAAGTCGAGAATTCGATCGGGCAGGCGGCCCTGTCGGTGCTGGCCTCCTGCGCGGTGGGTCTCCTCACCTTCCTGCTCACCTTCCTCTCCATCGCCGCGGCCACGCTGCTGCTGGGACTTCTCCATGCCTGAGCCCCTCCAGAACACAGACCCCGAGCCCATCGAGATCAGCCGCGAGGCCGAGGATGCCTTGCTGCACACCCTGGGCCTGGGGGAGGAGTGCCACAAGCCCAGCCGCAACCGCTTCGTCTGCGGGTCGCCCCCTCGCCCAGCTGTGGGCGAGCTGGTGGTTGCCGGCCTGATGGCCGAGTATTTGCCCACGCCGGGCTTTCTCGGTGAGGGCTCGCATCTGTATATGGCGACCGAGGCAGGGCGGGCTGTGGCCCTGGACTGCCTGGCTCGGCGCGAAGCGGCGCGCCCGCAGCTCACCCGCGGGCAGGTCCGATATCGCGCGTGGCTGGACTTCAGCGATGCGTCCGACCTGTCCTTTGGGGACTGGCTTCGCCGCGGGTGCCGGCCATGAACGAGCCCAAGAAGGTGGTGGCCGTTGGCAAGCGCAGGGTCGGGATGCTCGCCGTGATGATGGCGCTGGCGTCGGCGGGCGGTGGCGGTGGGGCGCTGCCCGGCCTGGGCATGTCCTCGCGCGCCCGGCGGGCGATGCGGAGGCCCCTCTTCTTTTCCCCCCCGGCGGTGGCCTGCCCCCGGTGCGGGGCTGCTGAGGGGCGGCCCTGCACAGGCCAGCTCGGGAAGCACCCCAACCACCTCGCCCGGGTGGAGGCTGCGCGGAAAGCGGCTCACACCGCGACCGAGGGAGACACCCGTGGAAGCTGACACGATCGCCGCTGAGGGCCGGGAGGCCATCGCCATTCGAGAGCGAGAAGTGGCCTGCGCGGAGCGGGACGTGGCCCGAGCGGAGCGGGACCTCGCACGACAAGAGCGCGATGCAGCGCGCGCCGCGCTTCAAGCCTTCAAGGCCCACCTCGTCCAGGTCTGCCGGGCCCTGCTCGCCGAGGAGGGTTTGTGAAGGACCCCATTCAAGACGCGCTCGCCACCGCCCGCCGCGAGCTGCTGCGCCGTCCCCCGCCCGGCATCACCAAGCGGGAGGTGACGGCCTGGTGGGAGAGCAACGTCGCCCGCATCGCCCGGGACCTGCACGACAAGCACCGCGCCGGGGAGCCCCTGCACGTCACCTTCGCCCCCCTCGCCGCGCCCCAGCCGGGCCAGAAGGGCGTGCGGCCGGCGAGCGCCTGGCTCACCCTGGTCGAAGATGTCCAGGCGATGCTGGATGCCGGCGAACGGGTCTTCGAGGACCCCGAGACCGCCACCGCCTGGCGGGCGTGGGCAGGCGACGGGGACCCCGATGAAGAGACGGATGACGA
>JAGYJW010000086.1 GCA_018401435.1 Deltaproteobacteria bacterium
TTCCAGCTTGTCGCCAGCCGGTGCACGGCGGCCGCTCGCTCGTTGCTGCGCGACTACGCCGGCATCCTGATGTCCGACGACACCATCGTCTACTCGGCGCTGGAGCGGGCGCGGACTCGCCACGGGGGCGTCCAGCAGGTCATCGACGAGCACGGCAAGATCGTTGATCTGTGGACGCCCGACTACCTGCTGGCCACCTGCTGGATGCACGCGCGACGCTACCTCTTCAAGGCCGAGCGTTACCACCCCGAGGCCAGCCCGGCGCTCGACCTGATCGCAGAAATCTACCAGGTCGAGGCCGCCTGCGAGGCCGAGGTCGAGACTCGACGCAAGGCTGCCCAGGGCGGCGAAGACACGGTCACGGATCAGCAGTCCTTCGATTGGCTCATAGAGGCCCGGCGACGACGACGCGACACCGAGTCACGCCCCCTCGTCGCCCAGCTCGACGCGTGGCGGCAGTCGGTCGTGCACCTCGAAGGCACCGCCCTGACCGACGCGGTGAAGCACCTCGACCGGCTCTGGAGCCGCCTGATCCTCTTCCTGGACGACCCGCGTATCCCCCTGGACAACGGCCACGCCGAGCGCCAGGTCCGGGGCCCCGTCGTCGGCCGCAACAACTACGCCGGCAGCCGCTCCGAGGCCGGCGCCCGCGTCGCAGCGCTCTTCTTCAGTCTGATCGCAACCGCCCGCAACCTGGGCCTCGACCCCAACGCCTACCTCATCGCCGCCGCGACCCACGCCCGGCGGAATCCCGGCGCGGCGTACACCCCCTGGGACCAAGCCGACGCGCCGGCCCAGGCGGAGACGGCCCAGGCCAGCCAGGCGGACCCCCGCGAGCACGCTGCACCGGGCTGACCACCGAGGTGGAGAAAGTGGCCCATCGATTCGGTGCTTTCAACGGGCACCGGTGGGTGGGCGAGCATGTACGTTCGTTCCGCACCTGTTGCAGGACCTTTGGTCGCTCGGGTTCTCGCCAGAGGCTCCTCTGCGGCTTCTGGAAAGGAATATCCATGAGGCTCCGCAGTATGTGGTGGATCTCGGGTGCGGCAAAGGAGCACTGCTGATCCACCTCGCGAAACGCTTCGGCTGGCACGGACGTGGAGTCGATATCGTACCGGAATTCATTGCGGAGGCTCGCAGGTACGCCAATGATTGGGGGGTCGCTGACGCGCTCGACTTCGAGGTCAAGGACATGGGGGAAGAGTTAGCCGAGGGCGGAGAACGGAACCTCGTCCTCTTTGGCTTCGACTCCGAGGCGCTTGGCGTACTTCAAGAGGCACTTGCTCGCATCGCAGAGTGTGTCGCACTGTCGGGGCACCTTCTGGTCGATCTCGCCTGGGCGCGGTCAGGACACTCGGCCGATTTACCTTCCGAAGCGCAAGTGCTCGACAGCGCTCATGCGGTGGGACTCCGGTTGGTTGATCGGGAAATGCTGGATCCTGCTTGCGTGGCAACCGAAGGGTCGCGGCATGTTGAGCTCATCCGTCGCCGAGCTAGGGAACTTGCGATAAGATGCCCGGAACACTCAGCGGCATTCGATGCGTACGTGACGGAGCAGGAAGGGGAGAACCAGCTGCTCACCAAAGAGGCACACTGCGGGTATCTGCTTTTTGCTCGGAGCGGGCAGAAGGCGAGGTGAGGTGAGCGGTCCAACAACAGCATGCAGCCGACGGCGCTTCGCGCCGCAGCTGATGCTGAGCGTTACACGCAGGCGCAGCCGGATCGGCCGTATAAGCCTCCTCTGCAGCTGCCAGTGGTCCTGCAGCTGCGCCCACTACTCCAGACCAGCGGAGTCTGGGCGTTCCATCCCGAGAAGCCGTGGCTGTGCGGCTGCTGGCGCGCTACTCGGCCCGCATGAGCGACGAGAATGACGAGCGCCCCGCCATCTACGGCTCTTGGCATTGGCCGCGCTTTTCGCGTGACCCGTCTGCCCCTGTGGTCACTCAGGAGCATGAGGCTGGATGCGGCGCGGCATGCGCCGTCATGCTTCTCGCGGACAGGGGGCTCGCCGTCGAACTCAGCGACGTTGAACGCGGCCTGGAGATGCCTTCGAACCATGAAGCCCTGGCAGCCCGGCTCTCGGAGCTCTCAGGGTATAGATGGACAGGCGGCGCTCTTGGCGGTGAGCCTCGGGTGGACTGGGCGCTCCTTGACCGCCTCACGGAGGCCGCAGGCACCTGGGCGGCGCTCCTTGAGCCGCTTGGCCTCGGGGCCGTGGGGCATTGGGTCGTTGTCGACGGCGTCTCCGACGACGGGCTGGTCCTCATCCGTGACCCGAAGGGCGAAGCCTACGGCATGACCGTCAACGACTTCGCTCTGGTCTGGGGCTATACTGTTCTCGTCTTCCAACGGGCTTGACCGTGCATCTGAGCGTCCTCGACATCCAGGTTCCTCGCGACGCGGCCTCCTCCGACGAGGAGTTCGTCGTTCGCGTCCACCTCGAGCTCGACGGCTTCAGGGACTGGCATGGCTTTACCGTCGAACCGCTCTCCGGCGGGCTCGTCGGGCTCTGGCTCGTCCAGGCCCCGCGGGCCCTCTATGATCTGCTCGGTGGCAACCACACCGCCGTCCACCGCCTGGCGCAGCTGGTCAACCAGCGGCTGGAGCGCGGTGACCTCCACCTTCCCCAACGGGTTGCTGCGTAGCTGCACCCGAAGGCCCTGCGCTTTGTTGAACGGGCCGGAAGGGCGCCATCGGGGCCATCCGCCGGCAGACTTCCTGTGGTCGGCCTACTCTGCACCGCGAAGGCGGCGACGCGACCCTGCGGCCGGCGCAGCCTGTGTGCCGCGCAGCCCCGGTGCTCCTGACCCCGCTACGCCCAGATCCGCGTGTAACGGCGGCTTGCAGCTGACGGGGCCGGCGGCGAGCGCTCGGTGGCGGGCCGCGGCGTCTGCCGGGTGCCGGCCCCGCAGCTGAACCACGACGTCATACCGGATCTTAGCAAATGGTGGCGTACCCAAGGATGGGCCACCCGTGAAAGAGGGTCCTGCCTTGGACCTCGGCCCGCGAAGACTTGACATATCGGCGCAAGTCTTTCATACTAAAAGAGAATCAAGGGAGTCGCTCGCGCTCCGACCTGCACGCCTCACTGGGAGCTGCTCCGCCTGCCGGTACAGCTCCAGATCACGCTCTTCATCCCGAGCGTCGATCGCCACGACGCCCCGATTGCTAAGAGCATTGGCGGGAGCAGGCGTCCTGGCGGTGGCCTCTTCCGCGGCGCGACGGCCTTCCCCTCCTGGCCGGGGCGTGGCGCGACGACACCACCGGGGCGACCTTGTGTCTGACGACACCATGGTGACCTCGTACATCGCGGACGACGCGCTCACGGAGGCAGCGCTGGCGAGCTCCTGCGGGTCTTCCTTCATCGCCCGGTCGCGAGACCAACCGCGCGCGAAGTGGGCCTGATCGTCGAGAACCAGTACCACGGGATCACTGAGTCTGACACAGACGATGGAGACAACGATGGATAGCAAGCAGATCGCTCGGGCGCTCGGTGCCAGCCGCACCCAGGCCCTTGCCGACCGAGACGCCCAGGGTCCGCTCGGCCTGCTCCAACTGCGAAAGGAGCACGCGCAGCGGCTTCACCAATGGGCGGCGACCGACCGACCTGCAACTGGAGACGACATGCGTAGGGTCATCCCCTTCGACCCGACCGGTGGGCGGAGTTGCAGGCTCTGTCCGACTGACTCAGCGCCGAAGGCCGCGCGGTGAGCGCCGGTCAACTCGCCGCCATGCTGGCTGAACACGGGCTCCACTGAACTGAATGCGCCATCGAGGCCGGCGACGACCCGCCTGGCTGGCCCAAGTCGGGAAGCCCAAGCAGGCCTCAGGACCTCGCCACGCTGACCAGGTGGGCCACGGCCAGCTCCGCCTCCCCAAGCGTTCCGCCATCCTGGCCCACCAGTAGGGGCCCAGGAATAACGGCTTCGCTTGTGCCGACCGGGCGGCGGCGAACGCCTGGGGGCAGGGGCGTGACGTCCGGGCGTGCCGCCCTGGCAGGTGAAGCGCGGCGTTAAGTGCAGGGATGCGGCCTTCCGTGGCGGGGCGCACATGCTCCATGGTGCCCAAGCTCATCTCTGTGGCGACACAGCTGCCGTGCCGCCGCGGCCTTCGGATTCCAGCGCCTCTGGCAAATGGCCAGCGACCGCCACCGACTAAGCCATTGACTTATCCCCGGTAGCCAGATATCTCGGATAGTGAGAGTCACTTGGGACGACCATGCGAATGCGCCAACCAGAGAAGCACGGCGTCCTTCGAAGAGGCGTCCACGCTCTTCCCGTCGGGCGGACTCTGAGATCTGCCGGTGACGAAGCCCACTCTGACCGCGAAGACCGCCACGTTGCCATTGGCATTATCGTCCGCGGCCCTTGTCGTGGGTCGTCTGAATGGAACGGTACGACGAAACAACTGCAATTATCAAGGCACGTTGGGTCACCGCCCATGAGAGATACGCGCCGACGCCTATAGGGTGGATGGGTGTAGATCTGACTCCTCGGAGGCGCGAGCGCTCGCGGCAGGGCGAGGGGGTGGCTGCCACGACATGCGCCCGTGGTCCAAGTGGCTGACGATGCTCCCTGCGTGCTCGGCTACCGCGAAGACTTGACATCGGCGCAAGTCTTTCTATACTAAAAGAGAATCAAGGAGTCGCTCGGTGCCCGACCTGCACGCCTCACTGGGAGCTGGCCCGCCTGCCGGCACGCTCCAGATCACGCTCTTCATCCCGAGCGTCGATCGCCACGACGCCCCGATTGCTCAAGAGCATTGGCGGGAGCAGGCGCTCCGGGCGCTGGGGCGGCTCTTCCGCGGCGCGACGGCCTTCCCTCCTGGCCGGGGCGTGTGGCGCGACGACACCACCGGCGACCTTGTGTTCGACGACACCGTGATGGTGACCTCGTACATCGCGGACGACGCGCTCACGGAGGCAGCGCTGGCGAGCCTGCGTGGGTTCCTTCATCGCCTCGGTCGCGAGACCAACCAAGGCGAAGTGGGCCTGATCGTCGAGAACCAGTACTACGGGATCACCGAGTTCGACACAGACGATGGAGACAACGATGGATAGCAAGCAGATCGCTCGGGCGCTCGGTGCCAGCCGCACCCAGGCCCTTGCCGACCGAGACGCCCAGGGTCCGCTCGGCCTGCTCCAACTGCGAGCAGAGGTCGCGCAGCGGCTTCACTCATCGGGCGGGCGACCGACCGACCCAGACTGGACCATGCGTAGGGTCATCCCCTTCGACCCCGACCGGTGGGCGGAGTTGCAGGCTCTGTCCGACCGACTCAGCGCCGAAGGCCGCGCGGTGAGCGCCGGTCAACTCGCCGCCATGCTGGTTGAACACGGGCTCAATGAACTTGAACGCGCCATCGAGGCCGGCGACGACCCGCTCAATACGTTCAAGTCGAAGCCCAAGCAGGCCTCATAGGACCTCGCCTACGCTGACCAGGTGGGCCACGGCCAGCTCCGCCTCCCGTCAGGTTCCGCCATCTCGGCCCACCAGGGTAGGGCCCAGGAATAACGGCTGCTTGCAGCTGACCGGGGCGGCGGCGAACGCTCGGGGGCAGGGCGTGACGTCCGGCGTGCCGCCCTGGCAGGTGAAGCGCGGCGTTAAGTGCAGGGATGCGGCCTCTGTGGCGGGGCGCACATGCTCCATGGTGTGCCCAAGCTCATCTCAGGGCGACATTGTCGTTGTGCCGCCGCGGCCTTCGGATCTACGGCTCGCAAATGGCCAGCGACCGCCACCGACTAAGCCATTGACTTATCCCCGGTAGCCAGATATCTTCGGATAGTGAGAGTCACTTGGGACGACCACAAGAACCGCGCCAACCAGGAGAAGCACGGCGTCTCCTTCGAAGAGGCGTCCACGCTCTTCCTGTCGGGCGCGGACTTCCTGGAGATCTGCGACGAAGCCCACTCTGACCGCGAAGACCGCTACGTTGCCATTGGCATTATCGTCCGCGGCCTTGTCGTGGTCGTCTGGACGGAACGGTACGACGAAACGACCCGCATCATCAGCGCACGTTGGGCCACCGCCCATGAGACAGCGCGCTACCACGCCTATAGGGTGGATCCGCATGACTGAAATTCCTGAAATCAGCGACGAGCAGTTCGCGAGCGCAGTGCCGCGTTCTCTCCGGAACCGACTCATGGCGGGGAACTTCGAATCGGGCTCCGACGTCAAGGCGCTTCGGCAGTTCATCGGCTTGACCCAGGAGCAGCTTGCGGCAGCCATGGGCATCAGCGTCCACACACTTCGAAACTGGGAGCAGGGGCGCCGTCACCCCGAAGGCCCCGCCATCGCGCTCCTGCGAATCGCTGCGCGCCATCCTCGACTGATCCGCGAAAATCTACTGTCCGCCGCGTAATGCCGTAGCCGCCACGCCGATGTCAGAATAGGCTATCAAAGCCGCTTACCGCCGGCCCCCTCAGCTTCGGCACCGCCTTCGACCTGGTCGTGGCAGCCATCCATCGCGCGTCGCGCTGTACCGGTTCTGTTGGTTGCCACCACGAAACCCGAGCGCATCCATCGGAACGCTGCGCGTCCCGATGGATGCGCCCCGAGACCTCAGTGACAGCGGGGCATCCCGCATCAATAGACAACGAAGGCATCTAACATCGTGGGCACAGCATTGTCCTCCGACACCTCAGCGGCAGGCGTCGGGTCCTTTGACGAGATCCTTCGCAGTATGCATCCTGGTGGCCCGCGCTTTACACGCGCTTGCAGCTGACCGGGCCTGCGGCCCGGCAGCTGAAGCGCGGCGTCGCAGGCGACGGGCAGCGGCATGCGAGCGCCGAGCCGCGCACAATCTACCCCTACCATTGGAAGTGGCCGAGTCACCCAGCCTGTGATGAGCCGTCGCCGTCACCAGTTCGATGACAAGGGGTCGGTGGTCACTCAGCCAGGGCCCCCCATGTTGATGGCGCCCAAGACCCGCGCAATCCTGGCGGACAGCACGTGTCGCCACCAGAATCCGGCGGTTTTCACCCCCACCCGGAGGCTGCGCTGGGGGCCTCCCAGCGGCCCGCGCTGCGCTGGATCCCGCCGACTGAACCGTGCGGGCCAGCGCCGGCGCGCTCCCGTTGGCCCAAGCCAGGGCCGGAGCCGCCCAGGGCCCGCAGCTCGACCCATGCCATCCGCCCTGTCGCAGACATGGGCGCCGCGGTGGCCTTCTGCCCCGACCCGCTCGGGCTGGGCCTTCGCTTCCCATCGCCCGAGGGGTCCGACTTCGACACCGGGGACACCCCCTGGCCTTGCAGCGGACCTTGGATGCGCGCAGGGTGGGCAGCTCCCAGCCGCGTCCTGGCGTGGCCGATATCGCGGCCTTCTTTGCGGAGAAGGCGGGCATGGGTGTAGGCTCCACAGCGCCGCCTGTGGCCCGGCGGGGCCAGGTGCTCCTGACCACGGCAGGCGCGCGCCGCCCCCCTGCATTGGAGCCGATGTGATTCGCAACTTCCTCGCCGTGGTCGCCGGGCTCTCTGCCGGCATGGTGGTCAACATGGCCATCGTGACGCTGAATTCCACGCTGCTCTTTCCCATGCCCGAGGGCACCGACTTCAACGACCCGGTGGCCTTTGGCGCCTATGTCGCGTCCCTGCCGGTGGCGGCGCTGCTGGTGGCGATGCTGGCCCACCTGGGGCAGGCCTTTGTGGGCGGCTGGGTGGCCGCGCGGCTGGCGGCGTCGCGGCCCATGGTGCTCGCGCTCCTCATCGGCGGGCTCAGCCTGCTCGGTGGCATCGCCAATGCGATGCAGATCCCCACCCCCACCTGGTTCTACGTCGAGTTTCCGCTCTACCTGGTGGTGGCCTGGCTGGCGGGTACCATCGAGGTGAAGAGACGGGCCCGCGCGGTCCAGCAGCCCGGATAGTCGAGGAGAGACCGCCCATGGCCGACACGCCCGCAGACATCGACGCCGCCATCGACGCCGCCATCGCCAATGCCAGCCCGCAAGCCCAACCCATCCTGCGCGAGATCCGCCGGCGGGTGCAGGCTCGCCTGCCCCAGGCCGCCGAGGTCATCGCCTACCAGATGCCCGCCTTCAAGCTCAAGAGGGTCTTCTTCTACTTCTCGGCCTTCAAGAAGCACATCGGCATCTATCCACCGTTGAATGCAGACTCGCCGCTGCGCGAGGCGCTGGCACCCTATGCCAATGCAAAGGGCAACCTCGCCTTTCCCCTGGACCAGCCCGTGCCCTATGCGCTGATTGAAGCCTTGGCTTTGGCCCTGGCCCAACAGTACCACCCTGACCAGCCCCTGCTGGGCTCTCCGCCGGAGCACCCATGACGAGCGCACTCCCGGTCCAGACCTGCCTCTGGTTCGATGGCGACGCCGAAGCGGCCGCCGCCCTCTACACCGCGCTGATCCCCGGATCGGCCATCACCCGTGTGACCCGCATGTCACCCGAGGGCCCCGCGCTGATGGTGAACTTCCACCTGGCCGGGGTGCCCTACCAGGCCTTGAATGGCGGGCCCCAATTCAAGCACAGCCCGGCGGTGTCCATCTCGGTGAGCACGCCTGATCAGGCCGAGACCGACCGCCTGTGGGAGGCCCTGCTGGCCGATGGGGGGCAACCCTCCCAATGCGCCTGGCTGACGGACCGCTTTGGCCTGTCCTGGCAGATTGTGCCCGAGGCCCTGCCGCGCCTGCTGGGGGCTGCGGACCGCGCCGCCGCGGGACGGGCGATGCAGGCGATGCTGAAGATGGGCAAGATCGACATCGCCGCCTTGGAGGCTGCTTTTCAGGGCAACTGAGGGCGCAGGACCCCGTCTTGGTCCGCCGACAGGGCTTGGGCCCGTCCGGTCCAGTGGCCCTGTCCGTCCCTTGCGACAAGCACCAGGCCCAGGCCCTGCTCCGGCAAAGTCGCG
>JAGYJW010000087.1 GCA_018401435.1 Deltaproteobacteria bacterium
GCTTGAGCATCCCGGCCAGGGCCGCGAGGTTGGCCGGGTCGTTCATCAGGGCCTTGACATCGGGATCGGTGAGGGTGGCCACGAGCTCCGGGCTCTGGCCGATGGAGCCGAGCACGTCGGCCATCTCGGGATGCACACCCTTGGCGGTGAGGAAGGCCTTGGCGGCGTCGCCGAGCTGTTGCAGGGCCTGCTGGGCCAGCACCGTGCGGGTGTCGCCGGCCCGCTCATCGGCGCGGCGCTCGTCGGCCAGCTTCACCTCGGCCAGGCGGGTCTCGAGGATGGCGGCCACGAGCTGGTCGATCTGCCCGCGCGACTCCTGGAGCTGGCGGTGCAGGCGGTTGAGCATGGCGTTGTTGACGCCCTGGAGCTGGCCGACCGAGCCGAGCACGATCTGGCCCCACTGGGCGTAGTAGTCGCCCAGGGCCCGGACGCCCTTGGACGCGCCCTGGGTCTCGGCGAGGTCGAAGGAGGGCGGCGGGATGCGCATCTCGGCGACGCGCTCGTCGGCGGTGGTGGGCGGAAGCTCGAGATCGAAGTTGTGGTTGCGGCACACGAACTGGCCGCTGTCGAGCAGGCGGTGGCCCTTGGGGCTCCAGACCTTCACGCGGTAGCGGCGCCACTCCTCGCCCACGGTGTTGCGGATGGCGATGTCCTTGACCCAGCGCAGGGCGGCCTCGGCGAGCTCGACCATCGGGACGGGCTCGGTGCCGGGCCGCCAGGATGGGGTGTCGGGGTCGTCCTCCTCCTCCTCGTCGGGGGGCTGGTCGAAGCCCTCCTCGCCGTCGTCGAGGCCAGGCCCGAAGGGCCCCTCGTCGTCGCTCGTGGGGGCGTCGTGCAGGTACGGCCCGGCGTCGGCCTCGGTGAGGTCGAAGCGGCCAAGGGTCTCGTCCTGCTTGCGGTCGGTGCGGTCCTGGACCACGAGGTAGCCGATGTCCTCGGCTGCCCGGCGGATGCGCTCCGCGATGGTGTCCAGGCCCTGGAAGGAAAACTGGTCTCGAAGCACTGGGCTCGCTTCGCTGTCGCACCATCAAGGTGGCATGGCGGTGGGGTGCGGACAAGGCCCGATTCCGGGCGATTCCTGACCGCATTCGCGCTGACCACGCATGGAATGGGCGTTTTCGCAGGCGTGGTCAGTGGCCCGGAATCGCTGACCGCACCCGTGCAGGCGCGGTCAGTGCTCCTGACCGCAGGGGCCGGCTGCGCTGACCGCACCCGCTGACCGCGCTGCCCGCGGGCGGCTGGCGTCCTGACCGCGGCTGATGGTCCGTTGACCGCGACGGGTAGCGGATCCGCGCGGTCAGCGTGGTCAGCGAAAGCGCGCTCCACAGGCTGCTTTCTCTGCGTAGATGGTCAGCGAGGACGCGGCGCGAGGGGCGCCAACACCCCGGAGGCGGGGGTCCTCGCGGCCCCCGTCTCCACCCCCCTTCTCTTCTCCCTCCCATCTTCTCCGAGGACCCCACACATGGCGACGAAGACCGGCACCACGGCGCTGTCGACCGCGATGAAGGGCGGCAAGGTCACCGAGCGACAGGCGCAGAGCGCCCTCGGCCAGGCTGTCTCCAAGATCGCGAACCTGACCAAGAAGGCCGAGACCAGCAAGGAGGCGATGCTGGAGACCGGCACGCTCGTGCTGCACACGGCCGAGACCCAGGGCTCGCTCTTCCTGGCCTCGATGGCCGAGGGCTACCTGGGCGAAGACAAGCTCAAGATGGGCAGCGTCGATGTGCGCGCGCCCGTCGGCCTGCTGGCCCAGGGCTACGGGCTCTACCAGACCATGTCCGGCCAGAAGGGCGCGGGCGCCCACGTCCTGGCCCTGGGTAACGGCGTGATGGGCTCCTGGCTCGCCACGGTCGCCCGCAACGCCGGTCGCACCCTCGCCGAGAAGAAGGCTGGCGTGGCCCAGCCCCAGGCGGCCGTGGTCACGCCGCCCCCGCTCGCCGTGACGATGCAGGGCTACCCGCTGCTCGCCGGCCCCAGCCTGCTGCCCGAGCCCGGCCTGGCCGGTCCCGTGCGCGGGTCCTGCTGACCCCGGGCGAGTCCGCCACCGAGGGCGACGAAGAGCTCGGCCGGCGCGGCGGTCGCGGCAGTGCGACGTGGCGGCGGCGGCGGTCGCCGGGGCGGTGGCATGGGCCGACCGATGCGCGGACGCGGTCGCGGTCCTGGCGGGGGCGCTTCGTGCGCGCCCAGTCCGAGGACGACGACGGCAGCGACGACGAGCTGATCTCCACCTTCCCCGACTCCTTCCTTCCACCTGACTTCACAGAGAGGACCACCACGATGGCCAGCCGACTCACCTCCTGGGCTACGCCCGCGTCTTCCGTCACCCCGCACCGGCGAGCTCGCCGTGGACACCGACAGCCTCCGCCGCGGCGGCGACTTCGGGCGTCGACTTCGCGACGACGACTTCGACGGGGACGACTGGGACGACGAAGACGACGACGATGACGATGACTTCGAGGGCGACGACGACTTCGAGGGTGACGACGACTTCGGCGACGACGACGAGCTCGGCGACGACGACCTCGAGGGACGACGACTTCGGCGCCCGGGGTGCCCGCCGCCGCCGCCGCCTCAACCGCCGCTCTGGGCCGCGTGAACAAGCGCGAGGCCCGCATCCGCCGCAAGCTCGGCAAGACCGGCAGCCGCCACAGTCAAGGGAGCAAGATGCAGTGGGGCATGACCGCCGTGAGCGGCACCGACACCCTCGGCGCCGCTGGCTCGGCCAGCGTGAAGCTGCGCCTGCAGCACCACTTCCGGGCCCACGACATCACCTTCACCGGGTCGGCGTCGGGGGCCAAGGTCACCAGCATCTTCTTCGGTGACCGGGTGGTCTGGTCCAGCTCTGATGGCATCGACGTGTCGGTCTTCGGCTCGACCAGCCTGCTCCGCGGCCTGCTCAAGGGCCAGAGCCTGCGCGCCGGCCTCGACATCACCGTCAACGGCAGCCTGACCGGCGCGGGCGACTTCGCGGTCACCCTCATCGGCCAGAAGCCGGTCAACCCCAGCTGCTGATCCCAGCGATGCAGCCCGGAGGTGAGCGGTGGCGACGGCGAGCTGTGGAACCGATCTGAGCACCCGTTCGGACGGGCGGGACCTCCCCGCCTGGTCCGGCGAGCTCAAGATGCTGTCCCTGCTCGACGCCGACGCCGCCGCTGCCGACTGGCGCATCGTCGAGGTCTTCAGCCGGTCTGACCTGCCCTTCGAGCTGCACCTGGCCTGGTCGGCCGGGAGCGGTGCGGGGGCCGAGGCGCGGGTGACCGTCGCCCGGTCCGCACGGGTCTGCGTGTACGCACGCGGCCTGCGCATCCGGGCTGGCAACCTCGCCGACGCGATCAACCGGGTCGGGGTCACGGTGGCCGACGCCTACGCGGTCACCGAGAACCAGTGGGAGACCACCGGCGAGCTCGAGCAGCAGGTCGCCGCCATCGTCCCGGCCGACGTCCTGATCCCGCCCTTCGCCCGGCGTGTCCGGGTCGAGATGGCCGATCCGACCCAGCTTCCGACCACCACCATCAAGGTCTACGACGGGCTCGCCGTGCTGCGCAGCACGGTCCCCGGCGACCAACAGCCCGCCGAGGGCGTGCCGGTCGGCGGCGCCCGCACCCTCGAGATCACGGCCGGCGAGGCCTCCGCCTGGCGCGCTGTCTTCACCCTCTCTCTCTGAACGGACCCCACCATGAGCGTGCATCGTCACAAGGCGACCCTCCTCGAGGTGGCCGACGCCACCGCCACCGACCAGACCGGCACCTCCTACACGGTGGTGCCCGCCGATGGTGACGGCGTGAGCGACGTCGGGCAGACCTTCCGGGTCTTCCTGGTGGCCTCGCAGTCGGGCGGGGCGACCTCTCCCACCACCGTCGTGAAGCTCGACACCAGCCCGGACGGCACGACCTGGATCGAGGCCGCCACCTCCACCCAGCTCACGGCGGACGGCAACGTCGCCGAGTTCAAGAGCATCACCGCGCTGGGGCCCTACGTCCGCGCCCGGACCCTGCTCGCCGGCGGCACGCTGCCCAACCACACGGCCAAGGTCGTGCTGGTCAGCAACGCCCCCTTCCGCATCCTGAAGGCCGCCTGATGAAGATCGCGGTGAAACTCGCCTTCGACGAGAAGGGTGCGGTGCGGCTGCTCAACTGGCTCGCGCAGGAGAACGCCATCATCGTGCGTTCGCAGCCCGACCTGCCCCTGCTCTACGACTCGGGCGTGGTCTACCGCCGCGAGATCGACGAGACCTGGTGCGACTACCTGAACATGCTCGCCCAGGGCCACGAGGACTGCGACGGCCTGGCTGCGGCGCGGGCCGGTGAGCTGCTGGCCAAGGGCGTCGACGCGATGCGACAGGGCGACGCCGGCTTCGCAGAGGCCCGCCGCGCCAACCTCGCCAGCATCCCGGCCGAGGTGATGCTCACCACCCGCAGCCGCCCGGACTCGCCGGGGCTCTACCACTGCATCGTCCGCTACCGGGTGGGCCGCACCTGGCACCGCGACGATCCCAGCGCCCGCCTTGGCATGCACGGCGGACGCATCGACCCGCTCGTGAAGCAGCGCTGGTCGACCCGCGCAGAGGCGCAGGTCCAACCCGAGCGCTCCTGGAGGACCGCCTGATGCGCCTGCAACGTGCCATGCCCGTCGACGAGATCGAGGGCTTCGCCGGTGATGACTTCTCCGGCTTCGAAGGACCCGAGGAGCGCGCCGAGCGGCGTGCCCGGCGGCAGGAGCGCCGCCAGGGGCGCCGCAAGCGCCGGGCGACCCGGAAGCTGAGCCGGCTCCGCACGCGCAAGGAGAAGCTGCGCGAGAAGGCGGGCCTGCCGCGCAAGGCGCAGCGGGGTGCCGCGCGCAAGGCCGGTGGCGGGGCTGCTGCCGCCTCGCCGAGGGCGCTGCGTTCGCCGTCGTCGCAGCCGATGGACCAAGGCTGGGACGAGCCGAGCCTCGAGCCCGCGCCGATGGACTGGTCCGATCAGGAGGACCCGCAGGTCCTCGACGCCGAGTGGTCCGAGCTGGACCCGGGCGACGGGTGGGACGACGAGCTCGACCAGGAGATGGAGGGGGTGGGCGCCTTCCGGCCGCTCCGGGCCCTCGGCAAGGGCGTGCGGAACACCGCCCAGCGCATCCAGAGCCGGACTCAGGCCCGCCGTGCCGCCCGCCAGGGCGTGGTCCCCGGCGGTGCCGGCGCCCGCAATGGCTGGGGGCCCAACGTCCGCATGGGTCGCCACCTGCGCATCCAGGCCGCCGCCGGCCACCGCGCCGCCGTCATCGACCTCAAGCCCGGCCTGTACCTGGTGGCTGAGATCCCCGAGGCTGTCACCCGCACCGAGTTCGGCTTCGCGCCCTTGCTGGCTCCGCTGATGATCAAGGCGGCGAAGTCGGCCATCGACCCGCCCCAGGAGGGGCAGCCCCAGCGCCGGGTCCGCTCGCCGCGCTGTTCCGGCGTCGGCAGGAGGGCGGCCGACCGGTGCGGCTCTTCCGCGCCCGCGAGGCGCAGCCGGTCGCCGCCAACGCGCCCAAGGCCCTGCCCGGACCGGTGTCCGCCCCCGCGCTCCAGCCCGGAGCCGGTAGCGGCGCGGGCCGCACCTTCCTGCTGCCCGCTCCCAACGTCGGCTGGGCCGACGAGCACGACGTGGCCGAGATGCTCGGCTGCGAGGCGTGCGAGGAGAGCTGGCGATGAGGCGGGGCTTGCCCGAGGGAGCACTGTCCCCGCGCGGGGACAGGTCGCCCATCCGAGACGCTGGCTCCTTGCAAGGACCCTTGCCGTCCCGACACCCATCGTTCCCGAGGACCCGCCGATGACCGCCTGGACCGTGCCCTCGTGGGCCGACATCAAGGCCGGCTGGTCGGCGGGTTGGAAGGCCCTGTCCGAGCAGGCGACCCGCGCCTACGCCAGCGCGGCCCAGGTGGATCCCACCGGCACCCTGGCGCGGGTGCAGGCCTTCTTGGCGGCGCTGTCCGACAGCCGGGCGGCGCTCGACCGCATGGCCGCCAAGCTGCCCAACCCGCCGGTGACCGTGGCCGACCAGGCTGAGGTGCTCCGCTACCAGGGCCTGGAGCGGCGCTACCACGAGCTGGCCGCGGGCTTCTACGTCGACGCCATCCCCGCCCAGGGAAACGGTGCGGGGACGCCTCCGGGGAGCCCGGTGGTGGGGGTGGCGCCGGCGGTTCTCGTGATCGGCGGGCTCGCGGTGGGTGCGGTCGGCGTGGCCTGGGCCATCGCTGCCTACGAGTACGCCGTGAACCTGCGCGAGCAGACGGCCCTCGCCGAGCGCGAGCTCGACGCGCGCATCGCCGCCAACGCCCAGGGGCGCACGCTCCAGCCCACCACCCTGCCGCCCCAGGCCGACCCCATCGACAAGGCCACCGGCGCCGCCAAGGGCATCGGCCTGCTGGTGGTCGGCGGCCTGGTCGTCGCGACCGGCGCCTTCGTGCTCCCCGCCCTGCTGAGGAAGTGAACGATGGCCCACGCCGCCAAGGACACCACCAAGCCCAAGCGCTTCCGCCTGAACATGGTCAACGCTGCCGAGGACGTGCCTCGGCTCGTCCGTGCCTACGGTCGGGCCTGCATGGGCGAGTTCGCGCTGGTGCTGCGCCCGCGCGAACAGCGCGGCGTGCTGGTGCTGATGACCAAGAAGGATGGGGCGCGGGTGTGGCGGTCGGGTGATCCGCCGGTCTCCGACCGGGTTCGGGCCACCGCTCGCATCGAGGGCAAGCGCCTGCGCATCGAGACCGGCCCCCACGCGGGCGTCTCCTTCCACGCCATGAACACCGAGGTCGAGCGGGCCATCCGCGGCCGCGAGGGCGAGCGGGTCGAGGTGCAGTTCGTGCCCGACGACCAGTTCGCCGAAACTGGCCGGTCCGCTCGAGGCCGGAGACGCGCCCGGCATCCCCGCGAGCGCCATCGCCCCGACGAAGCGGTCAAGCTCGTGGAAGGCCGAGCAGAAGGGCCTCGCCAAGGCCAGGCCCGATCACCTGCAGCCAGTGGTCGGCTGGCTCTACCACTACTGACGAGGGCGCACCCGCGTCGAGCTGTCCCGCAAGCTCGCCACCTACGGCGTGCTGCCCCTCATCGACGTGGCCGGCGAGGTCTGGGCCTGGAAGGTCGCCCGCACGAGAAGTGGTTCAGCCAGCCCGGGCGCCGACGAGCACGGCACCCAACCTGCTCGAGCGCCATCGAGGCGGCCTGCGCGCCATGGGCCTGCTGGGCGAGGCCCGCAGCCTCCGCGACCGCCGCCGCGCCGCCTACGACAGCAGCTACGCCGCCGATCCCGGTCAAGCCCGCCCGCGAGGGCAGGGGATCCGACCGAGCGCATCAAGGCCCGGCCGGTCAAAGCGTCAGGCTGGACGCACTTCCTGCACGACGAGACGCGCCCGAGTCCGAGGAGATCGCCTAGGCCACCAAGGCCCAGAAGGCGCTCCTGGCGAAGGCAGACCTGCCTACGATCCGGGCCGGGACCTTCTTCGGGCGGACCACCGAGGCCTGGAGCCTACCCCGCCGGCTCACTGATCTACCGCGACCCGCACGACAACGGCTTCCACATCGGCCCCGTCAGCAAGGGGGCGCTCGGCGCAAGGCAGCGCCACCCGCACCGGTGGACGCCCCCGTGGCCCTGCCCGACGTGCCCGAGACCTCGGCAGCGCTTCAGCGCATGGCCGACCAGGTCACCGCCGAGGCCGACGCCCTGGCCGAGCTGCGTTCCCGCCGCTGGGTCTGGGACGAGACCGACACCGCCGCCGAGGTCCAGGCCTGGTTCACGCAGAACGGGCTCGACCACGAGGCCGGCGAGGTGGCCGCCTTCCTCGGCAATCCCTGGGACGGAGCCACCTTCCTGGCCGACCTGCGGCGGAGCGTGGAGAGCGAGCCGCCCGAGACGAAGCGGGCCGCCCTGGAGCAGATCGACCGCCTGGAGACCTGGTGGACCGAGGCCCCGCAGCTCATGGCACGGGCCCGGAAGTTGATCCGCTACGCCGCGCGGATGGCCGAGAGCAAGCTCTGTAAGGGCAAGGAGAAGCGCGAGGCCGTCGAGGCCGTGCAGCGCGCCGTGCAGGCCTACGACGAGGCACGGGCGGCCATCCAGGCTGGGAAGCCGGTGGACGGGGTGCTTACGCTGCGACGGATCGGGGAGCGGGTGGCCCTGTCGGCGGCGAAGTCGGCGCGGTCGTGCGCGGGTGGGCAGCAGAGCTTGACGGCCGGCGTGAAGGAACCCGTGGCGCGGGGCTCAGCTCCTGCGAAGCCGACGACGAAGCGGGCAGCACCGCGAAAGGCATCGCCGAAGTCGGTCAGGTCGGTCCCGGCGGGCGCGCCTGAGCCGGTCGTGGATGCGGCCAAGGACAAGGCGCTGCTCGATGCGTTCAGCGCGGCGATCGCTGCCGCGATGCAGGGGGCGTGATGGACGGGCCTGTTCACAACTGCCCGTCAGAGCTTCGCGATGTCTACATGGTAGCCGGCGGCTGCCATCTCCTTCGCCAGGGTGACGCCCACCTCCTTCGACAGGTTGTCCTTGTACGGGATGTAGATGAGTCCCTGGATGTCGGATGGCCTTTCCATCTGGACTTGGTCTTTGAGGATGATCGCCACCTTGCTTCTGGGCGGCGGATGGTGGCTTCTGCAGCCGCCCAGCGCCGACCTGCTCTATGCCCGCATCACAACAGTCGCCGACAAGGACGAGGCCGACCTT
>JAGYJW010000088.1 GCA_018401435.1 Deltaproteobacteria bacterium
GCCCCGGGTCACCCGCAGGACCAGGCGCCGCAGTGCGAGATCCTCGGGGAGGCCGCCGCCCTGGGCATGGGCCAGGGCCAGCCGGCGCACGAGGCCGATCTGTGCCGCCAGCTCCCGAAGCTCGGCCTGGCGCCCAGCGGGGAGGGCCGCGAGGCGCTCCGGATTGTGCAGGAGCCGCAGGTCCTCGAAGTGGGCAACGAAGTCGGCGCAGGAACTTCTGCCGAGCAAGGCCGCTCGTGAGACCCTGTTGGCCGGTAGAACCTCGTCATGGGCGCCGGGCGCGTGGTCAGAATCAGACATGGTGACTCCGGGATCAACTAACTGTGAGTTGATATCCGGAATCAACTGTGGGTTAACGACAAGCCGTTTGCCCTTGACATTCTTCTGACAATTAAGGCTTCGAAGTACCCTCCATGAGGGCGATCTGTTCGGCCAGCATCCGCTTGTGAACTGCCATCAAGCGGGGAATCGCACGCATGAGTTGCTCCACGAGCGGATCCTGCGGCAGCGGGGAAAGCTCGACAGGATGCCCGCGCACGACCACCAGGCGAGCCGCACATTCAGAGAGCCAGGAGAGCAGGATTCGGGTGGTCGTAGTCCTCTGCGCCCGCTCGATGTTGCTGATGGTCGCGGTCGTCACGGAGAGGCGTTGAGCCATGTCCCCGCGCGAGATGCCAGCGGCCTCGCGAAGTTCCCGCATGGCCGCCCCCAGGTCCTCCTCTGAGGCCAGCTCGAAAGCCACGTCTTCGGGGAACAGGCCCGGATTCTCAGAAGCGAGCGATGCCTGCGCGCCCTCGGCCTCTTGCCCCTCATTCGCCGGTGCGAGCCTCACCTCCAGCCCGAACAAGGCCGCCCACTGGTCGAGCGATTCGGTCGTCGTGACCCCCCCCAGCTCGACCCTTGATACCCAGGCCCGGGTCTTTCCGAGCTTCGCAGCGACATCGCTCTGCTTCAGCCCGGCCTTCTCTCTCGCCTCCCTCAAGGCGCTCGCACGATCTTTCATCCTCGACTCCCGCCGTGCAACTTGCGGGTTGCTTCAAGCCTCTGTTAGCGTTCGCTGGACCTCCAGGGGCGCAACCATGACGAGCGGATCTCGTTCGCATTCACGGCAATTCCTCACCGAGTCCCATAGCCCCCTCGGCCATGGGATCGCCGGTGCCATGCCGGTTGTCGTTTTCAATGCACCCGAGAATTCACCGCACCGTCGCCCGAGCCAGCGGTGAGTCCGGTGCCCGCCTCGCCTGTGCGGGGCGGTTGGGCCCGTCGTTGGATCCTCCGACTTCGGCGATCGGCGATCGGGGTCCTTTCCACGTCTCTCAGCGCCCACATTTTTTTGTTGCGGCGTCTGCGCGCCGATTCTGGGGCAATTGAGATCCTGATCTGGGGCCACGGGCTCCTCCGGGATGGTCTTTCAGTGTGTCTGCCACCCTGGTTGGACACTGCCCGGAGGATGGATCGCCCATGTTGAACGACGAAGAGTGCCTGTCCGCTGCTCCCTTCTCGCCCTTTCCCGTCGGCGCGCGCGCGGCTGACCCCTTTGCCGGGCTGTCGCCTGCTGGCCGATGCGGCCGTCGCCGACGAGCTTCGCCGCAACTGCACCGCCCTGGCCCACCGGCTGCGCAGCGAGGTGGACGAGGTCTACAGCCGGATCCTGGTGGAGATCACCCTGCACTGGCGCCGCCCTCCCCAGACGCAGCCCGACCTGGGCCCGGCTCCGGCTGCTCTATGGCTGGGCGAAGCAGCGGGTGACCCGGGATCTCCTCGGCGACCGGCACCGCCGCCGGCGGCCCACGAGGCGGCCTCGGCCCTGGTGGCCTGGGACGGGCGACGGCCGATGTCGCCGACCGCGAGGATGGCCTGCCGTCGCTGGAGGAGCTGGCGGCGCTGGTGGACGAGCTTCCCCGGCCCAGGCGGCTGGCGGTGAGCGCCCATGTGCGAGGCGAGACCCTGCAAGACGTGGCGGCCACCCTGGGCTGTGACCGCAAGAAGGTCGGGGGCGCTGCGGCAGCGCGGCCATGCGCGAATTGCGGGCGGCCTGGGCGGAATCGGAGGCGTCCTTCCGTTGAACTGCCCGCGCCCCGCACGCCCGGCGCCAAGCGCGCCGAGCACCGCCGCTCGATTCCGGTGGCCCCGTCGCCCTATTCGGTGACGCAGGGCTACCGCTGGATCGCGCGGGCGGTCCTGAAGGCGCGAGAGCGGACGGTGCTGCTGGCGCTCTTTCGCGGGTGAGTGCCACCACCTGGCGCTGGCCCCCCAACCCGGGCGAACCGGGGCTCGTCGGTGGAGGACCTCGCCGAGGCTGCGGGCATCACGGCGCGGCACTGTCGGCGGATCTTGCGGCAGCTGGAGGCCCACGGCGTGCTGGTGACCCGCGGACCGGCGTCCGCAGGTCTCGGAGTACCAGATCGTGCCCGAGGTGCTGCGCAAGCTGGGCGAGGCGGGGCTGGCGGCGAGCCGCTTTTTCCCGGGAGCGCCGCAAGCAGCAGCGGGCCGAGGCCCGCGCGGCGGCCGATGCGCTGCTGGACGGGCTGGAGCAGGACGCGGTGGAGGCGGTGCCGCAACGGCCGGCACCCCCGACGCGCACGTCTCCGCCCCCCACACAGCCGCCGGCGGCCCTCCCGGCCTGGACGAAGAGCCGTCAGGCCCAACGCATGGGCGTCTCGGCGGATGCGCTGGCGGCCATGGTGCGGGCGACCTGGCAGGCGGCGGGCAACAAGGGAGCTGGCTGCACGAGGGCGGGCTGGTGCGGCCGGTTCTGCGCCGCTGGGACCAGCTGACCGGCCGGCGCTCCCAAGTGGGAGCACCACACTGGTGACGGTGGCCTCGGCATGGCGGGCGGGGCTGCTGGCCCGGCACCTCAAGCGGGATGCGCGCCTGGATGGTCGGGGCTGCTGGATGCCCTGGGCTACGGCCCGGCGCGCGCGGCAGCGGCGGCGATCTGGGAGGCCGAACGTGCAGTCCAGCCGGCCGAGGCCCCGCCGCCCCGGTGGATGTCCACCTGCCCCGACCGGCCGGTTGTGCCGGTCCACCGGTGGCCGACGCGGCGGGCTGGCAGGCGGCAGTCGCGCGCCACCTCGCCGACGGGGTGCAGCCCACGATCGGCCCATCAGGCCCTCTTCTTCCGAGAGCCTCGCCTTTGCCGGAACCGAAGGCGAGGCGGTCCTGCTTCATGTGGGCCCGGGGTGGAACCCGTCCATCACCGTCAGCGTGCTGGGTGAGGACCGCTGCCCACCCCTGCCGGGGCGCCCGTCCGCATCCGCACGGCGACCCAGGGATAGCGGCCTGGTGCCTGCCCGCTGTCCAGCGGCTGGTGCGCGCAGCAGCAGGCTGACCGCTGCCGAGCGGGCGGTGATCGAGGCCGCCATCGCCTGGAATGCCCGTGGGCGGGCCTGCACCGACGCGGTCCACAACGAGGCCGACCGGCTGGAGCTGGCCCTGTGCGACGCGGTGGGCGAGCTGCTGCGCACCCGCAGGACGGTGACAGGGCGGCCGCTGGCGGGCCCCGCCGCAGGCCCCCGCCGCAGGCCCCCGCCGCAGGCCCCACCGGGGGCCTTCTCTCGTGCAGGGCCGGCCTTCGCGCTGCGGGCTCAACCGGACATTTTCGTCGGTTGGAAACCGGACAATTCCGACCGGTTGAACCGGGCGTGGGAAGCCGGTTGAACCGGGCGCGACCGTCCGGTGGTACTCGGCCCTTTCCTCGGCCCTTCTACTCGGCTCCCCCAACCCCCCTCGCTGTCGCGAGGGGCGCTGGCAGGGGCAAGGACGGGCTGGCTTTGAGGGCGCGGCAGGCGGGCCCCAGACGACGACGCCCCGCCCAGGCGAGCCGGGGCGGGGCGTGCAGCGCGGGCTGGGCGGGGGCAGACGCAGGCGATGACGACTGCAAGCCAGCGACGGGCACCCGCAGGGCGAGGCCGGGGTGGGCCTCGATGACCAGGCGCCCCAACGCGCGGCCCTGGCGGTCGGTGCCGTGGGTGACCTCGACCCCGTTGGGCAGGGCCGGGGCCAGGGCATCGGAACCAGGCGCGGGGCATGGTGAGGCGCAGGTTGCCCCCTCGACCGCTTCGAGGACCAGCTCGCCCAGGCGGGTTTCGCCACCACCCCGACCCCGGGGGCACGGTGAGAGGAAGTGCTC
Organism: Deltaproteobacteria bacterium; assembly: GCA_018401435.1. Classification (GTDB taxonomy): domain Bacteria; phylum Myxococcota_A; class UBA796; order UBA796; family UBA2385; genus M30B51. The sequence goes on from JAGYJW010000088.1 coordinate 4,133, forward strand.
CTGGTCGCCCATGAGCACGGCGTTGGACACCCCGAAGAAGGCAGAGACCCGGTCCTTGCCAGATGGCGCGCAGGGCAGCCGCACCAGGAAGTTGGGTGGGACGGGGCCTCGACCCGCAGCTTCAGGCCCTTCGGCCCGCCCTCGCCGACGGCGGCGCGGGCGTTCACTGGCCCACCGCAAAGAAGGTGATGGGCTTGCCGTTCTGTCCACCAGGACGGATCGCCGTCGTCCTCGCCGTCGCCCGTGCCGTCGTCGCCGTCATCGGGGTCAGGTCGTCGTCGGCGTCGTTGCCCGAAGCCGGGCCGCGCGGTGGGCTCGCCCTGCGAACGGCTGCCAGCGCAGGGCCGGGGCCCCGGGGCTGCAGGCGGAGCTGGGTGGCGAGGTCCTCGGCCAACTCGAGGAGCTGACCCAGGGCGGCAGCTGCTCACCCCCGGCGCTTGAGCGGGCTGATCTCGCGCAAGAGCGGCGCAGCAGCTCGTGGGTCTGGGCCAGCAACAGGTTGGTGGTCAGGCTGGCGGTGGCCTGGGTGTGGACGAGCTGGGCCAGGGTGTAGGCGCGTTCGACCTCGCCAGCCTCCCAGAAGGCGCCCGCAGCGGCGGTGAAGTGGTCGTCGTCCTTGGGGGCGAAGAAGCCGTCGCGGTAGCGCTGGTTGTGCTGGTAGAGCGCCAGCTTGTGGGGGAGCAGGGGGTCGGGGGCGGTCTTGCCAGGGATGGGAGGCATCGGGGCTACTCCGGCTGCGGGGAAGGAGGAGGCGTCGCGGCGGCTTCGAGGATCTCGGCGAGAATGTTCATCACGTTGGGATCTGCGAGCGCCTGCTTGAGGTTGGGGTTGCGCAGGAGGGGGCCGGTGCGGGGATTGGACTGGAGCAGGGCCAGCATCTCGGCCATCGCCGGGTCCACGCCCTTCTCCATGAGCACGGCGCCCACGAGGTCGCGCCCGACCGAGATGGCCTTGTCCATGGCCTGGGACTTCAAGGTGGCGTCGGCCTTGCTGGTCAGCTCGGCCCGTTTCTCCGAAAACTCGGCCTGCCGTTCCTGCAAGGCGGTGCGGGTGAGGGCCTCGGCGTGCCGGTACTGCACCTGGGCGTTGCTGTTGAGCTGCTCCATGTGGCTGTTGGCGACCTGCACGAAGTTCTCGACGCCACTGAAGAGCAGCTTCACCAGCCGGTTGTAGTGGTTGTGGATGTCGCCGTTGACGGCCACGCGCTGGGCGATGGCGGCGTCGTCGATGTTCTCCATCAGGTTGACGGCCTGGGTGGTCACCAGGGGGGCGGCGGGGCTCTCGGCATCGGGCAGGCGCGCCAGCACCGTGCGGCTGGAGCGGTAGCTGTTGCGGGGCCCGAAGAGCTTGACCCGCCAGACCATGGGGGCATCGGGGTCGAGGTTGCCTTCGATCTCGGTGCGCAAGACGCGGGTGAGGGCGCGGGCCAGGTCGTCGGGATCGGTGGGCAACCCATCGGGGAAGCTGGGGTCCTCCCCGTCGAGGTCGATGCGGCGCACCAGCTCCTCGGAGTCGTTGTCCTTGCCCCGCTCTCGCAGGTAGAGGCAGAGGGTTTCGATGGGCCAGGGAGGGCCCTTCTTGCCGAGGTGCTGGCGCACCAGCTCCTCCAGCTCGGGCAGCCCTTCCAGGCGGTGGCGGTGGTGCATCGGCGCTCCAAGGGGGGAGGTCGGAACACCCCCGATAGAGGCAGACCCGCGCCCCGGTGGGCGGGTTTGGCTGTCAAAAGACCGCGCAGAAACGACAAGTAGCTGAAACCACTTGGGTTTGAGCCGGGGCTTGGGGCCGACTCGACGAAAAGCCGCACGTCCCCGCTGGGTTCGCCTTGTGGGCGCTCTCAAACCCCGAACCCACCGCGAAAGGGTTTGGGGTTTGCACCCGACCGGGACCGCAGGCGGGCCAGGCGGCGCCTCTATGGGGGCGTCTACCTCGTCCCCACATCAGGAGCGGACCCATGGCCGGAATGTCCAGCGCAGTCAACGGAGGCACCGCCTCTGGCAACAAGGGCCTGAGCCTCGCCAAGCAGAAGGAGATGGCCGCCCAGCTGGAGCGCCTCCAGAACGTGGCGGCCAAGGGCAAGGCTGCGCTGGCGGAGGCCAAGGCGCTGGCGGAGGCCAACGGCGCGCATGTCGCCGGGCAGCTCGTGTCCTTCGCCGAGGTCCAGGCCGCTGCCGGCGGCTCCTCGTTGGTCCATGGCTACCTGGCCGGCGGAAAGCACGCCGGCACCTACCGCATCCTGCGCGGCGTCTCTGCGCTGGCCCTCACCGGCCTCGGCACCTACCGCGCTTTCACCGTGGGCAAGGGCCAGCACGCCATGTCGGTGGGCAGCGGCCTCGTGGCCGCCGAGGTCAGCTTCTCCGCCTTCAACTTCGGGCAGAAGTGGCGCGCCAAGCGTGGCGCGAGCCCCGAAGGCCAGGTCAACGCCGGCAGCCCCGGCGCCCAGGCCGGCAGCCCGGCTGCCCCCACCGTCGTGATCACCCCCCCGTCCCAGGCCCAGGTGTCTGGGCCCGTGCGCGAGGTCTACCCGGACGATCCCGCCCTGGTGGCCTTCCGTGCCCGTGGGCGCGCCCTCCACGCGCGCCGCTGAACCCAACCTCCACCCACAGCCGGGAGAGAGACGACCATGGAAAACTACGCGATGCAGCCCTACCTGGGCGGTGAGATCGGCGACGCCTACGACGAGGACTACGAGATCCTGGATGCCAGCATCGAGGGCGACGACGACTTCGAGGGCGACGACGACTTCGAGGGTGACGAGGACGAGGGAGGCGACGAGCTGGGGGCCAACCGCCGCCGCCGCCGCCGGACCCGGCGCGCTGTCCGCACCGCCCGTCGGGCCGGTGGCTCCTTCCAGCCCCGCAAGCCCAAGCGGACCATCCCCGTGCGCGACAACATCCTGAACCTCGCCGGCACCGCCGACGCCAGCAAGAACGTCGCCATCACCTACACGGCCACCACCGACTACTGGTTGGTGAAGACCCTGTTCGATGGCTCCAGCTCGGGCATGCTGCTGTCCAGCATCCAGGTGGGCGAGCACATCGTCTGGCAGGACCAGAGCGGTGCCGGCCTGCCGGTGTCGGCCTTCGTGGCCGCCGCCCAGAACAGCTTCGGCCTGGGCGGCAAGATGCTGCGCCGCAACGAGCAGATGGTCATCCGCGGCGTGGGCGCCAGCGCGAGCGACACCTTGCGGGTGCAGTTCGCGGTGAAGCAGCGCATCGCGGCCGGCAACTGCTGAGATGACCGGAGGCCCCCGTGTCCGCGTGCCTGTTCTCCCCCTTTGCGATCGTCACGGTCGGCGATGACGCCCTGACCGAAGTCCTCCGGGTTCCGGGGACGGGTCTGGCGTGGTTGCTGCTGGATGTGACGGTCAGCAAGGCGGTGGACCTGGTGCTGCGGATCACGGGGCCCGCCGGGGCCGAGGACATCACCGTCACCGTCGCGCGGTCCGCCCGGATCTGCGTCGAGGCGACGGATCTGCGGCTGCTGGCCCGGGCCCGAACCGGGTCCGCGGTCGTGTCTGCGGGCCTGCGCCTGGACCGGGAGCAGACCGCCAACCTGCTGGATGTGGCCGTGGCCGAGGCCAGTGCGCCGGGCACGCTCACGCCGATTCCGGCACGCGCCGTGGCGGTGGTGCTGGACTGCCCCAAGGGCGACCGGGGCACCGCCTACCTGGAGCTGGTGGACGGGGCCGGGATCACCCGGGGCAGCCTGCCCGCCTCTGCGGTGGGGGTGCTGTCGCCCGTCGGGGCTGCCGAGTCGGTGCTCACGGTCTGCAACAGCCCCCACCGCCTGATCTTCCACCTCTCCCTGTGAGGGTCTGACCCATGCTGTATCGCCACTCCAACGCCCTCTTGAGCCTCGCGCTCGCCGCCGCGGTCACCGCCGCCCAGACCGGCACCAGCAAGTCGCTGCGGGGCTTCGAGGGGGACAGCGTGCTGGACAGCCAGCAGAGCTACGTCGCCGTCTTCGAGATCACCGCGACGGGCGGCACCAGCCCGACGGTGGACGCCAGCGTCGAGACGAGCTGGGACGGCACGAGCTGGCACACGGTCGCCAGCATGACCCAGATGACCGCTGCGGGCACCAAGAACACCCAGAAGGCCATCACCGAGGCCCTGGGGCCCTATGTCCGCTGCAAGCTGACCCCGGGGGGCACGGCCGCGCCCAGCACCTACGGGACCATCCGTCTGGTCAGCAACGCGCCCTACGCGCTGAGCTGATGGCGGACACCCCGCCAACGCCGCTGGCGCTGAGCGCCCGCCCGATGGGCATTGTGATGCGCGTGACCAAGACGGAACGCGGCCTCACGAACCTGCTCAACT
>JAGYJW010000089.1 GCA_018401435.1 Deltaproteobacteria bacterium
TCCCATGCCCGAGAGCACGCCCCCCGCCCGCCGCATCTCCGTCACCACCGTCAGCCTGGACGGGCCGGTGGAGCCCGACGCGGCCATGCGCCTGCTGGCCGGCAGCCCCCGCAGCCCCCACCCATCCGGGGTGGAGATCGGCCTGTCCGGCGAGAGCCGACTCTTCCTCTTTCATTTCGGCGCGCTGGTGTTGGTGGGCGCAGCAGAGATCGAGCCCGCCATCGCCGATGAGGTGAAGCGCTGCACCGGCCGCAGCCCCCTGGCCTCCACCGCAGACACCTACACCTTCCTGGTCGGCGGCGATGTGGGCGCCCGCAGCCAGGCGCGGGTGGACTGGGACCAGGTGGCCCTGCCCGAAGACCGGCCCGAGCTGATCGTCGCCGCCTGCCTGCTGCCGGCCCAATCCGCCGCCCTGGAGCGCTTCGAGCAGCAGAGCGACGCCCTGTTGGACGAGGCCCTGGTGATGACCCGCGCCTTGCGCGACAGCGGCAGGCCCCCGCGGCGCACCCGGGCGCTGGTATCGCGGGTGGGCCACATCACCACCGAACGCCTCACGATGTCCGCCTGGTTCTACCTTGAGGATCGGCCCGAGCCCACCTGGCGGGACCCCCAGGTCGCCAGCCTCTACGACGATCTCTTTGACAACTTGGAGATGAATGCCCGGCGCGACGCGATGCTGCACAAACTTAGAGAGGTCGAGTCTGCCACACAGGCGGTCATCGATCTGGCCCACGGCCGCACCAGTCACCGGCTGGAGTGGGCCATCGTGCTGCTGATCGTGCTGGAGGTCATCCTCGGTTTTGTGTGGAAGGCGTGAGGGCGGCGCGCCCCTCCCCCGCCCAACGCGTCCTGGTCCTGGGCGCCCTGCTGGCCATCTGCGGGCTCGCGGCCTTCGATCTCGCCCTGTGGCTACAGGCCGACCAGCTCCCCGGACGCAGCATCTGCTGCGATATGTCCAGCGAGGGCGTGCGGGCGGTGTCCCGGGCCGCCCGGGCCGAGATCGGCCTGCTCGACCCCTGGCAGCCCCAATATGGCCTGCTGCCCTCCCTCTCTGCAGAAATCTTCGCGCGCGCCCCCCGCGCCGACGCCTTCCAAGGCAGCGTGGCCCTCTTCGCGGTGCTGCTGAGCCTGCTGCTCTTTGACATCGGCCGGATGCTGGCTGGGCCCAAGACCGGGCTGCTGGCCGCTGCATTGGCGCCCCTCACCCCCATCCTGGCCTTTGCCGGGCGCCGGTGGGACACCCAGGGGCCCCTGGGGGTGCTGGTGGCCCTCGGGGCCTGGTCGGTGCTGCGCAGCAAGGGCCTGAGCCGCCCGCTGCCCACCGCGCTGGTGGCCGGTGTGGGCATGCTGATGGTGGTGGCCACGCCCCGCGAGACCGATGATCTGCTGGCCCTGGCCACCCTGGGCGCCATCGCCGGGCTGGCCGCCTTGCGCTCGACCTGGACTGGCCGAGACGCCGACGGCCAGCGCCTGGCCCGCTGGAAGCCCAGCCTTGGGTTGCTCGCCGTGAGTGCCGGCGTGGCCGCTTTCATGGTGGACAACCTCTACTTTACCTCCCCCGAGGGCGCAGGCTACTACCTGACCGAGGCCCAGGCCAGCGGGGGACTGTGGCAGGCCCTGGGCGGCCTCACCGGCCTGCTGGCCTATGGCAGCCACCTGTACTGGCGCGGACTCACGCCCTGGCTGGCCCTGCCCTTGCAGCTGGGCTGCCTGCTCTACGCCTTGCGGGGCCGCGGGCGCGCCGAGCTGGCGGGCTGGGCCCTGGTGCCCCTGGTGGTGCTCAGCCTGCTGCCCAAGCGCAACTACTACTACCTGTCGATGATCTGGCCGGCCCTGCCCCTGCTGCTGGCCTTGGGGGTGGCGGCCATTCCGGGCAAGGGACGCGTCTCTGCAACCCTGCGCGGGATGGTGGCCCTGGGTCTGCTGGGTGTTGGGCTGGTGCAACATCTGGACCGGGCCTTCCCAGGCAGCGCCTTGGACCCCATCGCGGGGGACCACCGCTGGCTGCGCGGCAGCGCCCGCTGGAACGATATCTTCCAAACCCAGGACGACAACCTGAACCTGGCGCCTGCCCCGGCCCCCTGGATCGACGACGCCGTGTCTGCACTGTCCACCACCCTGCAGGTGGATCCCTGTCGCTGCGAGACCCATGTGCTGGCCGTCGGGCGGGCGCATTGGGGCAGCGTGAACCTCGCCCTGCTGCCCTTGCAGCCCTGCCTGGACATCCGCATGGCGGACACGCCGCCCCGCAATGGCTTCACGTCGGCGGTGCTGGCCGAGGTGGGCCCGCTGGCGCAGATCGCCCCCCCGGTGAAGGAGCGCATCGCCGGGCTGGTGGAGCGGGCGCGCTTTCCCGGCCCCACCGGGGAGATGGTGGTGCTGGGCGCCCCCGATGGGGCGCCGGTGCCCGACTGCAAGGATCCCCCTGGCGGCACAACCCCCATGGCGCCGGGTCCGCTTCAGCGCCCCGCCGCCCAGCAGCCCCGCCCCATCTACCAGCCGCCGCCCGCTGGCGGCTGATCAGCCCGACCGGGCCACCTGGACGGGCACCGCCCCAAGCAGCGTGACCAGCACCTGGGGATCGAGCGAGACCAGCAGCCCCCGCGCACCCCCGTTGATGAAGATTCGGGGCAGATCGAGGATGCTGGACTCCACATAGATCGGCAGCGCCTTCTTCAGCCCGAAAGGCGAGGTTCCACCAACCTTGTAACCGCTGTGGCGCTGGGCCGTGTCGGGGTCGCAGGGGGAGATGGCGCGGCAGCCGCGCACCCGGGCGAGGGCCTTGGCGCTCACCTCGAAGTCGCCGTGCATCAACACGACAAGGGGCGCCCTGACGTCATCTTCAAAGACGAGGGTCTTGATGATGCAGTGTTGGGGCTGGCCCAGGGCCGCGGCGCTGGCGCGGGTGCCCCCCCGCTCGACATAGTCGTAGGGGTGCAGATCATAGGCGATGCCGACCTGGTCGAGGACGCGCAGGGCGGCGGTGCTGGGGACACGGGGCTTCTTGGCCATGCCACCGGCTATCCGACGCGGGGGGGGTTCCCCACCAGGCTTGATCGGTAGACCTGAATATCCATTGATCCTACCCCAGCTCTGCGGTGTGTTTCGACCGTTCCCCGGCTCGTAGACACACGATGAGGACGCGGCCATGCTTGCCGGGACCTGTCGCTGCGATGGGTTGCCGAGAGAGGGAGGGGAAGAGCCTGGGCGAGCGGGTCGTTATGTTCTGCCCGGGATCGGAAGGATCCCGGGCATCACCAGTGCGTCGCGGAGGAGCTCCATGACTTCGCGGAAGGGCCTTGCCTTCCTGCGCTTGAGGTTGTGGGTGAGCGGTCCGCCCGTCTGGGCGTTGGACGGGGCCTCGCCGTCTCGCAGCACCCGGTGCCGCACGATGCGAACGAGGTTGTAGGCAATGAGCCGGAGGACGGCGAGCGACTCTCGACCCAGGCCGTGCTTGACCCAGGCCCGGGTGTCCTCGTTCCATTGCGTGTCGAGGGTCCAGAAACAGTCGTTCTCGATCCCCCAGTGGGCGCGGATGGCGGCCATGCACTGCGCTGGCGTGAGCCTGTTTATGGGCAGACTGGTGATGAAGAGCCGGTCATCGATCACGGGCGGCTTTCCGGCCTTGACGATCGTCGTTCGCTGACGCCAGACCTGCCGGTAGTCGCCTTCCATGCAGTCGCCCAGCTCGTCGATCCGGCCGAACTGTCGGTGCACCTGGGCCTTGTTGCGGACCTCCTGGGTCTCGGCGATCCACCCGCCCGGCGGGGGCGCATCGGTGCCCTGACCCATGACCATGGACAGGCGCCGGTGCAGCGCGCCCGCATTGCCCTTGAGCGCGGCGATGTAGGGGATCCCCGACACCGCCAGCATCATGAGGTTCTGGATGGTGACGAAGCCAGCATCCACCGAGACGCACTGGACCATGGCACGTCCATAGGCTCGAATCAGCTCCCGGACGAAGCCCTCGAACATCGGCGCTTCGCCGCGATGCGCCGGGATGACCACTTGATGCATGGCCACCTTGGCGGCGGAGGCGACGTGCACGGCTCGGAGGGCCTTGACCAGGTAGACCTTCCCGTCCGGGCCCGGGTCCATGTCCGGCAGCTGAAGGTTTCCCCGCTTGGCATCGGTGACCTTCGTCGCGTTGCGCTTCGAGCGGCGCTTCGAGGCGGTCCGACGCGGGACGGCAATGCCGGTGGACTCCGGGTGCTTGAGCTCGCGGTCCGCGCCCAGGCACTTGCCGTCGATGGCCACCAACGAGATGCCGATCGCAGGGTCCACCTGCATGCGCTTGCTCAGCCACAGCTCCTTGACTTGGTCCACGAGGACCGGAGTCAGGGCCGCGGGGCTCAGCCGCCGGACCAAGGTGTACAGCGTCGTGTCCGTGGGCGAGCCGCGCAGCCCGAAAGCCCGGCCGACCGCCAGCTTCATGCCCAGGCGCTCGACATCGCGCAGCGTGCGGGAGCCAACGGTCAGGCCCAACACAAGCAGGTTGAGCAAGCCCACCAGCTTGTAGCGAACCCCGCGAGGCTTGCGAGGGTCCTCGACGGTTGCCCACCGCTCGGGCGTCAGGTTATCCCGCAGGAAGCGGGCGAGGGGATTCAGGGTTCTTCGTTTCACTCAACGTCCTCCTGCTCGTAGGTCTTCGGGCCGGCTTGGGTGAGGGTTTGCTCACCCAAGCTCTTCCTTCTCTCGCGGCAGGTCCGAGATCTCTCGCCGGATGAGCACGCGCAACCCCTGCCGCGCGATCAACCGCAAGAAAGTACGCACCCAGCCCGGGAGCGGCGGGGACCTCGACGGCTACGAGCTGGTTGGCGGTGGGCCGGAGGGACTACTGAGCAAGCCTGGTTCCCCACCCCGCTGCCAGAGTCGAGGCGATGTAGGATCGGTGTAGGGTCCCAATCCGGCGCCAGCGGCCTAACTTCCCGACGACGAGGACGAAGCGGAGCGATGGCGATGTCGGCCCCCAGGATTCCCACCCGCTGCACCGACCGCGCGGCCCCCAATCCGGCCGAGCCGCTGCCCCCAGCATCGGATCGGGGCCTGGGGTAGACTCCCCGGCCCCCCCTGGCCGCCGGAGCCCCCATGAATCGCGAAGATCGCCTGCTGGCCCTCAACGAGGCGCTGCGTGAGCGCATCGTCATCGTCGATGGCGCCATGGGCACCATGATCCAGCGCCTGGGCCTGCAAGAGGGCGACTTTCGCGGCCAGCGCTTCTCGGGTCACGCCAAGGACCTGAAGGGGGCCAACGACCTGCTGTGCATGACCCAGCCCGACCTCATCGAAAAGATACACCGTGACTATTTTGACGCCGGGGCGGACATCGCCGAGACCAATAGCTTCAACGCCACGGCGGTGGCCATGGAGGACTACGGTCTGGAGGGGATCTGCTTTGAGATGAATGTGGCCGCCGCCCGGGTGGCCCGACGGGCCGCCGATGCCAGCGAGGCCGCCACCGGGCGCCCACGCTGGGTGGGCGGCGTGCTGGGCCCCACCAGCAAGACGGCCAGCCTCTCGCCCGATGTCAACGATCCGGGCTACCGCAACGTGAGCTTCGACCAGCTCGTCGCCGCCTATGACGAGGCCGCCATGGGCCTGATCGAGGGTGGCGCGGACCTCCTGGTGGTCGAGACCATCTTCGACACCCTCAACGCCAAGGCCGCGCTCTACGCCCTCGATCGCCTGATGGAGCGCGAGGGCCTGCGCCTGCCCGTGATGGTCTCGGGCACCATCACCGACGCGTCGGGGCGCACCCTGTCCGGCCAGACCACCGAGGCCTTCTGGAATAGCCTGCGCCACGCCCGCCCCCTGTCCATTGGCTTGAATTGCGCCCTGGGCGCCCGCGAGCTGCGCCAATATGTGGCCGAGCTGGACCGCCTGGCCGACACCCACGTCTCTGCATGGCCCAATGCCGGTCTGCCCAACGAGATGGGCGGTTATGACGACTCGCCCGAGGCCATGGCCGCGCAGATTCGGGAGTGGGCCGAGAGCGGCCTGCTCAACCTCGTGGGCTCCTGCTGCGGATCATCCCCGGACCACACCCGGGCCATCGCACAGGCGCTGAAGGGCCTGCCTCCGCGCCCGGTGCCCACCGTGGCCCCCTTGATGCGCCTCGCCGGCCTCGAACCCTTGATCATCGGCCGCGAAGACTCGCTCTTCGTCAATATCGGCGAGCGCACCAACGTGACCGGTTCTGCCCGGTTTCGTCGGATGATCGCCCAGAATGACTATGAGGCCGCCCTGGATGTGGGCCGCGAACAGGTGGCCAATGGCGCACAGCTGCTCGACGTCAACATGGACGAGGGCATGTTGGATTCGCCGGCCGCGATGCAGCGCTTCTTGAACCTGGTGGCGGGAGAGCCCGACATCGCCCGGGTGCCCGTGGTCATCGACTCTTCGAAGTGGTCGGTCATCGAAGCCGGGCTGAAGTGCGTGCAAGGCAAGGCGGTGGTGAACTCCATCTCCATGAAAGAGGGTGAGGCCGAGTTCCTGCGCCAGGCCCGCGAGCTGCGCCGCTACGGGGCGGCCGTCATCGTGATGGCCTTCGACGAAGAGGGCCAGGCCGATACGGTGCAACGCAAGGTCGCCATCTGCAAGCGGGCCCACGCCCTGCTGGTGGAGCAGGTGGGCTTCCCCCCCGAAGACATCATCTTCGACCCCAACATCTTCGCCATCGCCACCGGAATCGAAGAGCACGCCGACTACGGCGTGGCCTTCATCGAGGCCACCCGCCGCATCAAGGCCGACCTGCCCCTGGCGCGCATCAGCGGCGGCGTGTCCAACGTCTCCTTTGCCTTTCGCGGCAACGACCCCGTGCGCGAGGCCATCCACTCGGTCTTCCTCTTCCATGCCATCCAGGCCGGCATGGACATGGGCATCGTCAACGCGGGACAGCTCGCCGTCTATGACGATCTCGACCCCATCCTGCGTGAGCGGGTGGAGGACGTGGTGCTCAACCGGCGCCCCGATGCGACGGAGCGCCTGGTGGAGGTGGCCAGCGACGCCAAGGGCCAAGGCAAGCGCAGCGCCGAAGACCTGGGCTGGCGAGAGGGCAGCGTCGAGGAGCGCATCAAGCACGCCATGGTGCATGGCATCGACAAGTTCATCGAGGCCGACACCGAGGAGGCCCTGGGCCAACTCAAGCGCCCCCTGCTGGTGATCGAGGGCCCCCTGATGGCCGGCATGAATGTGGTGGGCGACCTCTTTGGCGCCGGCAAGATGTTCTTGCCCCAGGTGGTCAAGAGCGCCAGGGTGATGAAGAAGTCGGTGGCCTGGCTCACCCCCATGTTGGAGGCCGAACGCGCCGAAGGCACCACCAAGGGCCGCATCCTGATGGCCACCGTGAAAGGCGACGTACACGACATCGGAAAGAATATCGTCGGCGTGGTCTTGGGTTGCAATGGCTACGATGTGGTGGACCTGGGCGTGATGGTGCCCGCCCAGAAGATCCTGGACACTGCGCGGGCCGAGAAGGTGGATATGATCGGTCTTTCCGGGCTGATCACCCCCTCGTTGGACGAGATGGTGCACGTGGCCAAGGAGATGACCCGCCAGGGCTTCAACCTGCCCCTGCTGATTGGGGGGGCCACCACATCCCGGGTGCACACCGCCGTGCGCATCGACCCCCACTATGCACCGGGCGTCGTCTATGTCACCGATGCCAGCCGGGCGGTTGGGGTGGCCGGCCGCCTGCTGTCCGAGGACCAGCGCGCGGGCTACCTGGCCGAGGCCGCCGCCGAGTATGCAGCCCTGCGCGCCAGCCGCGCGGATCGGCCCGCCAGCAAGAAGGTGAGCCTGGCCCAGGCCCGGGCCAACCGACTGCGCATCGATTGGGCGGCCGAGGCCCCCCAGCGCCCGGCCTGGACCGGCATCCAGACCGTCGAGCCGGGGCTGCCCGCCCTGGTCGAGCTGATCGACTGGGGCCCCTTCTTCCGCACCTGGGAGCTGCCCGGGGCCTACCCCGCCTTGTTGGACCACCCCGACGTGGGCCCCCAGGCGCGCAGCCTCTTTGCCGACGCCCAGGCCATGCTGCGCCGCATCGTGGCCGAGGGTTGGCTTCAGGCCCGGGGCGTGGTGGGCATCTTTCCCGCGAATAGCGACGGAGACGATGTCATCGTCTATGAGGATGAAGGGCGCGACCGGGTGCGGGCCGTGGTGCATGGTCTGCGCCAACAGAACGCCAAGTCCGGAGACCGCCCCAACCTCTGCCTGTCGGAC
>JAGYJW010000009.1 GCA_018401435.1 Deltaproteobacteria bacterium
GGCTTGACGATGAGGGTGTCGGCGCCCCGGCCGGCGATAAAGGCCTCGACCGAGGCCCGGCTGGCGGTGACCAGGGTGTCGGGGCGCGGCACATCCGTCAGGGTGGCCAGCCAGCCCTTGGTGCGGGTGCGGCTGACCCCAAGCGGGTCGTTGATGACCGTGACGCCGCACTCCTGGGCCAACAAGGCGAATTGCAGCGCGCTCGGGCTGAAGGGGTTGACCCGCAGCAGGAGCAGGTCGAGGGCCGCCACGTCGATGAAGCGGCGCGGCAGCGACCCCGTCCGCAAGCAGGCGGCCAGCGCGTCACAGTCGCCCACCGGGCCATCCAGCAGCCAGGCCCGCGCCATCAGCCGGCCGGTGGGCAGGACCTCGTGGCTCCAGGGCTCCAGCAGTCGGACGGTGTGCCCCTGATCCAAGGCGGCCTTGACCAGGTGCACGCTGCTCCAGGTCGCGTCGAGGGCGGCGACATGGCTGAGGAGGAAGCCCAGGTTCATCGGCCGCACCTATGCCGGCTCAGCCCGGCTTGCTGCCGGTCGGCGTCGCGCTGGGGTGCCGCTCCACGATGTCGCGCGACAAGAAGCCTGCCATCTCCCGCAGATTCAGCGGCGCGCCGCGTTCCACCATGACCCGCGCAAAGAGCGGCTGGGCCTCGGAGTAGCGGCCCCTCCGCCGGAGCAGATCGGCGAGCACGAAGGTCACGCGCACCTTCTCGTCCATGGCCAGGCTGGGCTGGGCCAGCGCGCTGCGGTAGGCGGCGATCGCCTCGTCTTGCAGGGCGGGTTCGACCACCTGGGCCGCCTGCTTGAAGGTGGCCAGGACCTCGGCCTCTTTGGGGCTGAGATCCCCCACCGCGGCAAAGGCGGCCAGCAGCTGATCGCGCTCTTCGGACCAGCCACCCCGGTGGGCCACCCGGGCGAGGTTGTGCAGCAGGATCTTGCGCTGGTGGGGATCGAGGTTCTTGGCCAGCTCTGTCTGGCCCTGGTCCAGCATCAGCCGGGCGGCGATGGGGCCGGAGAGCCCCTCGAAGATGCCCACGGCGCGGTCCCGGGCGGTCCAGCTGGCGCGGTGCAACAGGTCCCCGATGAAGACCGGGTCCCGGCCCAACACGCGGTACATCTCGGCGGCGATGCGGTAGCGGTCCCAGACCTCGATGCGCTCAACCGGAGGAAAGGACGGGCGGATCTCGTCCAGCCGGGCGCTCAGCCGGCCCTTGATCTCGGCGTCCAGTGGAAGGCGCTCCATGTCGGCGCCATAGAGGCTGAACAGGCTGTCGGTGCAGGTTGAAACCGCATACTCGCGATACTGGCCCTCTGAGGAGTAGGCGGCCAGATCGCTGTCGAAGCCGCCATGGGTGTCCGAGGACAGGCGCTCGTAGATGCGCACGGTGCCAGGGCTGGCCAATGCCGCGAGGCTGTCGGCGGCTTCGAAGTCCTCGGCCGCACCCACCGAGATTTCGACCCCCAGATCGTCGGCGGCCAGGGCAGCTTGCAGGCAGAAGGCGTCGAGCTGGGCGCCATCCATCCAGCCGCCCTGAAAGCGCAGCTCGGCGTCGCGAAGCTGGCCCACGGTGGCCGCCCGCGTGGGGTGGAAGACCACCGAGACCGCCCATCGCCCGCCGCCGACCACCGCGCGCTCCAAGTCGCGTTCGATGGCCACGATGCGCCCGGCGACCTGCCAGCGGGCCGCGGATGCGGGCACACCACCGGGCTCTGCGATGAGGGTGGCCCCCCGCTGGCGCCCCAGCATGGGGTTGCCCCAGCCCCGGGGCACCAGGAGCAGCAAGGCGCCGGGCGTGGGCTCGGCGAGGACCAGGCGGTCGCCGGCCCGAAGCACGAAGGCGCCCACATGTCCCCACTGGGTGACACGGGCGCTGGTGGCGGATTCTTGGCGGATGCGGGGGACCTGGACGGCGAGGGCGGGCATCGGTGGCCTCCTGAACGGGTATCCAGAGGATATCGCAACCTCTCGCCAATGGTCGGACAAAAAACGTCCCCCTTAAGCCTGTCCGATCGGGAATCTCCTCCCCCATCCAGGGGTCTGCAGCCTGCGCGGTGCGAGGGGGCGACCCTCCGGTGGCCTCGACGCTCATGCCCTTGAGCGTGGCCGTCCCCTCGCCCCGCACCCCCCCCACAGCAGGCCCCACATTTCGCTTGCAGCACGGGCCCCCTGAGCCGAAGGAGGCATGTGCTAATCTCCGGGCGGCTTGAGGGGTCAGAAGATGTCGAATGTGTTGCTGCTGCTGCTTGTCGCGGGCTCTCGGTCGGCGCTGGCCTCCGGAGGCGGCGAGCATGCGCTGGAGATCTCGCCCCTGTGGGTGATCCCCTTCGCGGGCATGCTGTTGTCCATCGCGGTCTTCCCGATGGTCGCGCACCACTGGTGGGAGCAGCACCGCAACCAGCTGTTGGTGGCCTTGGGCTGGGCGACGCCCATCCTGGGCTACTTCGGCTACCTGATCGTCTCGGGCGATCCCGGCCATGTGGCCTCGCACGGCCTGAGCCACGCCATCGAGGAGTATATCTCCTTCATCGCGCTGCTCGGCTCGCTCTTCATCATCTCGGGCGGCATCCTGCTGAAGGGCGACCTGGAAGGAAAGCCGGCGATCAACACCAGCTTTCTGGCCGTGGGCGCCGTGATCGCCAATGTGATCGGCACCACTGGCGCGTCGATGCTGCTCATCCGGCCGATGCTGCGAACCAATAGCCAGCGGGAATATGTCAAGCACATCCCGCTCTTCTTCATCTTCCTGGTGTCCAATATCGGCGGCGCGCTGACGCCCATCGGCGACCCGCCCCTCTTCCTTGGCTACCTGCGCGGCGTGCCCTTCTTCTGGACCCTGGAGCACCTCTGGCACATCTGGCTGGTGCCGGTGATCGTGCTGCTGGTGATGTTCTATGCGGTGGACGCCTACTTCTATCGGAAGGAGGACAAGGCGCACCGGGCCGAGGACGAGTCCGAACGCCAGCCGCTGGGCGTGAGTGGCGCCTGGAATTTCGCCCTGCTGGGCGGGGTGGTGGCAGCGGTGCTGCTGCTGTCGCCGGTGCAGGGCGTGCACGACTTCCGCAACTACTATGCGCGCGAGATCGCCATGGCCGCCCTGGCCGGCCTCTCGATCTGGAAGACCGACAAGAGCATCCGGAAGGCCAATGGCTTCACCTATGGGCCCATCCTGGAGGTGGCGGCGCTCTTCTGCGGCATCTTCATCACCATGATCCCGGCCACCCTGCTGCTGCAAGAGCACGGCTCCGCCCTGGGCCTGTCCGAGGCCTGGCAGTACTTCTGGGCCACGGGCGTGCTGTCGAGCTTCTTGGACAACGCGCCGACCTACGTCACCTTCGCGGCGCTGGCCTGTGGCAGCATCGCCGAGTGCACCACCCCCGAGAATTTGCAGCCGCTGACCGAAGGTGCCGGTGCACCCCTGATGATCGCCATCTCCTGCGGCGCGGTCTTCATGGGCGCCAACAGCTATATCGGCAATGGCCCCAACTTCATGGTTCGCGCCATCGCCGAAGAGAATGGCTACAAGATGCCCAGCTTCTTTGGCTATGTCGGCTGGGCCGCGGTGGTGCTGCTGCCGGTCTTCTTGCTGGTCACCTTCCTCTTCCTGCTCTGACGGCTGCGTGCGCCCGCCGGCAGCCCTGGGGTGGTCCGTCGCCGGCCTGGCCTCTCTGGCGCTGTGCTGGGTCAATGGGCGCAGCCCGCCCTCCCACGCGGACATCCCGCCCCCGCCCCCTGCCCTGCCCCGCCCGACCTCCGAGGCCGACTGGCAGCGGCTTCAGGAGCAGGCCGCAGCCATGAACCAGGCCCTGTCGGGACGGGCCTCGCTGCCCTTGGAAGCCCTGGAGGGGGCCCTGCCCGGCGGCCTGCCCGACAACCCACTGGTGGAGGGCATCTCCACCTTGGCAGAGGCCTGCGCCGACACGCCGGGGCCCCGGCCGGTGGCCGACTGGCTCTATTGCTCCAAGACCGGCCAGCTACAGCCCGGCCAGGAGCCGGGCGCAGACCCGACTACCAGCCGTCCGCCCCATTGAAGGCATAGACCGGCTCGATTCGCCAGCTGCCGTCCGGCAGCGGCGCCTCGGTGGGGGTGCCGCCCTCTCCGAGGTAGGCGCCGCTGAGCCCAGCCGCCCCGAAGACATAGACCGGGCCGCCCGTCTCGAGGCGCGCATAGGCGCCGCTGAGGCTGAGGTCGCTGCCGGCCGCAGCACCGGGCACCCGCTCCAGCACCGCCAGGATCTCGGGGTGCAGGCTGCCGACGCCCAGCTGGATGACCTCCAGGGGCACCGCCTCTCCGGCGTCCACGCAGTCTCCGGACCAGTCGCCCACGATCAGCTGCCACCAGGCCAGGATCTCGGGCTCGGGCGGGCTGAGGGTGGTGACCCGCTCGACCGGCGCGGCGGCGGTGCAGCGCACCACGGCGTTGGCGTCCAGGCTCACCACCTGCAAGGAGGAGCCCGAGGGGCTGGCCCGGCCCTCCACCACCTCGCTCGGGTGGCCGCAAGGCGCCACCACACGGCAGGCTCCAGGCCGGCCCCGCTGTCGGCGGCGTCGTCGGCCCCGGGCGCCATCGCCGCCGCCATCGGCCAGGCCGCTGTCGCCACCCTCGAAGCCGTTGGTGGGGCTCTGCTCGGCCCCAGCCAGCCCCGCTTCGCTGCAGCCGCTCGCGGCTGCGAGCGCGCCGAGGGCGGATGCCCACCGGGCAGCCCTGGATCCACGCATCGCTCTCTCCTCACCGTGCCGGCTTCACCCTACACCGGTGCCGAGGCGCTGCCTACTCCGCGACGGAGGCCACATCCCAGGCGAAGGCGGGCCAGAAGACGAAGCGTTCACCCTCCACCAGGCCCGCGCGCAGCGGCGGGTCGCCATCATCCAGGGCCGCATTCCAAGCGAAGCCCATGGGTTCCAGCGTGCGGCCATCGAAGCTGGCATACCAGCCCAGACTGTCGCCTGGATAGGGCTCCTGCCCCTTGAGTTCATCGGCCACGGGCCCAAAGGCGAAGTGGGTCACAGCGTCGATTCCGGCGAGCTCGGCGGCGGCGCCGGCACAGTCGCTCTCCAGGGCCTCCGTCCGAATGGCATAGGTCACCGTGCAGCCCGAACAGCCGTCCAGATCGCCGTCTTCTGCGCCCTGCAGGGTCTGGACATGTGCGCAGATATGCTGCTTGGCCGAGCGCTTTCGCGCCCAGGGCTTCGAGAAGACCTCCCAGACCTGGTAGCCCGCGATGCCATCTGCAGACAGGTCCACCGTGCCGTGCTGCATCAACCAGGCCGGGGCATCGCCCTTGCAGCCGACCCCCAGGACGAGGGCCAGAAGCGGCCCCCAAGCCGGCCCTTGCTGCGGCTGCGGGTGCGGGAGACGTCGTGTGCGAGCTGGCTTCATAGGCGGTTGATCCGTTGGCGCACCCGCTCTGCCCGGGGGCCGCTGGGGCCCAGGTCGAGGTAGCGGCGCCAGGCTTCGAGGGCTGCGCTCTGGGTGCTCGGGTTGTAATAGAAGAGGCCGCGGGCGTAGTGGGCCAGCGCGCTCTCGCGTCCCAGCTCGGCCGCCCGGTCCAGCCGCAGACGGGCGGCCTCGGTGTCCCCCTGCTGCTCGAAATGACCCGCGATCAGCAGCTGCACCACGGGGTCGGCGTCCCGGCCATCGAGCTTGCCCAGGCGCTCCTTGGCGAGAGCGGCCGCGCCGTAGCGAATCCGCGCGGCCTCGGACCGCCCTCCCAGGGCCTGCAGCAGCGGGTCCGAGCTGGCCGCGAGTCGGCGCATGGCCCGCCCCAGGGCCACGTCGGCCTCCTCGACCGAGCCGCCTTCTTCGCCCAGCGCCATGCCCCGGATATACCAGGCCAGGCCCGGCAGCACGCGGCCGGGTTCGCCGCGGGCGTCGTCTGCCAGGGCCGGCGCCACCAGGGCGCGGCCCGCGGCGGGATCGCCCTGCATCAGGGTCACCCAGCCATCCAGCACGGCAACATCCAGCCCGTCGGCCTTCCAGGCGTCCACTGCGCTGCGGGCCTCGTTTACGCGATCGAGCTCGAGCTGCGCCTGGACCTGGCCGCGCTGGCAGCGGGCCTCGGCGCTGACCCGGCTGAGGCAGTGGGCGAAGGCCTTCTCGGCGCTGAGGGTGTCTCCGCCAACCAGGGAGAGGGCGGCGGCCTCGTAGAGGCTGTCGGGACCATTGGGGTCGCCCTCTCGGGCCTGGGCCTCGGCCACCTGCGCTTCCGGTGCGCGGCCCGCGCCGCGCAGCAAGCCCGCCCGCACCCGCAGGGCCCGGGCGCGTTCGCGCGGGGAGGCCAGGTCGCTCCCCTTGAGCAGGCTGTCGACCTGTTCGAGGCGACCGGCGGCATCCGTCCACAACCAGCCATATTCCAAGGCCGCCAGGAGCACCGGCGTGGCTGTGGGAAAGCGCCGTTGGGCGTCCTGGCTGGCAGATGCGGCACCATTGGCGTCGCCCATGATGACGTCGTCCACCTGGGCCGGATCCAGGCTCGGCGCACCATCGCGGAGTTTGCTGCCGCTGGTGGCGGTAACGCTGTGCAGGTCCTCTTCGTCTTCCACCCAGACCGCAACGCCAATGGCACTGAAAATGGCCTCAATGACCCCCCGCAGGCAGCGGGAGAGAGGCCAGGGCTGCCCGCGCGCGCAGGTGCCCCCTCCCCCAGGGCGAGGGTGGCCCCGGCCAGGGCGACTGCTCATCGGCGCCCCCTTCGCGGCGGGCAGCGGCGATGCCTCCGCCGCAGCGCTGCGGTCGCTGGGTCGCCGCTGGTGTTCCGCCTAACTGGGCGTCCACCAGCGCAGCGAGGTCGCCATGGCAGGCCAAGGGCTGGGTTCCCGCGCGTCAATGCGCGCATTCAAACTTCGGCATCCTGCGCGGAGCGCGCAGCGAGGTCGCCCCAGCGCGGCCTCCGGTGGGTGGCGCCCACCACGTCATCCCGGGCTACGGATTGCTGGGCTTGCAAGGCGAACCAGGCCAGGCACCGCCAGCAGCACCAACAACACCAGCCCCGGGAGAATACCCCAGCGCACCTCCTCGATCTGGCGGTGCGGCGGCCCCCCCGCCGCCTCGGGGCAGCGGGGCGGCGGATCGGGGTCGGGGCACGCAGGGGTCATCGGGCACCGATCGGCGGGATTGAGGGCGTGCGTGTCTTCGTCCTGCCCGCAGCCCTCGGGCAGCGGCGGCGGCTCGCACCTTCTCTCGATGGACCTGGATGGGCCCGCCGGGGCGAGGGCGTGGCGGCGGGCTCCACCGCAGGGCTCGCTGCGGCGGGTCATCACCACCAGGTCCCGGTCCTCCTCCAAGCACTAAGAAGCCGCCGGTGAGGCGTCGTCCGGGTGCCCTCGGGGCTGGGATCGGACGCCTGCAGCGGCTGCGTTCAGGCGCGCAGGTCCAGGGCCCGCAAGGCGGCCTCTGGCCTCGTTATCGCGTCCCGGCGGATGTGCGGGGTCATCCACTGGCGCCAGCCATTCGCTCCTGCTGAACACGAGGATCACTCCAGAAGGGGATCTGGGGGTCCTGATCCATGCCCGGGGCCACCTTCTGAAGCTCATGTTTGTGCCTTCGGGGCTGTGGCGGATCTCATAGCTCCTCAGTTCCTGGAAGCAGTGAATTGCTCGTGACTGTGACCTCTCGTCCCTGACTCCTGCTGCTGTCCAGAATCCCCCGTCGCGGAAGAGGCTGGGGAAGGAGTTGCTCCGAGCGCCGACAGGCCGTGGCGAGCCGCGCGCCAGGCGGACTGCTGATCCGGTGGTCTCGGGGGCCGGGGGCGTCGACGCCGCTCCGGCAGGCGGTCTGTTCCCAACTCGCGGGATCGGCAGGCGAGGGCCAAACTCGAAGCCCCGTGCCGCCCAGCGCCGCTGTAGAAGCGGGCGCGCGCTCTCCTGCCGGTGGGCGGTGGCGCGCAGCTCTCGGGGCCAGGTCCATCAGGCCTACCAGCCGCTAAAATCCCCGCGCACCCCCCACAGCAGCATCTCCACCCGGTCCTGGTCGCCGCCGCCCCCGCGCCGCAGCCGCTCCAGGATTCCCTGGGCCCGCAGGATGCTGCCGGTGCGCAGGTAGACCTCGGCCAGGTCCATCAGGGCTTCGGGGCCGCCGCGCCCTGAGCTCGGCGTCGGCGGGGCCTGAGGCGCTGCGCCAGTCGCCCCACCACCCGCCAGCTTGGGGTGATCGGGGGTGAGCCGGCTGATGCGCTCCAGGGGGCGGCGCGCACGGTCGGGCCAGCCTCGCTCGATGAACATCTCGCCGCAGCCCAGCCTTGAGGTCGCCGTCGCAGCCGGTCGTAACTCGTGAGTTGAACCCAGGCGCGGTCCACTGCAACTTGAGGTCGAGAGTTGGGCGGCCAGCCGGGCATCGCGGGGCAGGTCGGCCTCTTCGCCCCAGCGTTCCACCAGGCGCACCACGGCCTTCGCGTCACCGGCCTTGACAGCTGGTTCATTGCGGCGGGTCAGCCTCGCGAGCGCCGCCGCCCGCGGACGGGCGCTGGCGGGCTCCGACATCCGGGTCCCGGGGAGTCCGACCGCCCAACTATATCATTTCAGCGCCACGCCGCCACGCTGCAGGCCCCCCAATGACGTGCGCCGCCGCCGCCAACCCGCGGGGCCAACGGCGGTTCGGAGGGGGCCTGGGGGCCCGCTTCAGGCCAGGGCCTTCTCGAACTCGGCCTTCAAGGCCGGCCCCACCTCGAACATATCGGCCACGATCCCATAGGTCGCATGCTGGAAGATCGGGGCTTCGGCGTCGGTGTTGACGGCGACGATGACCCGCGAGGTCCGCATGCCGGCCAGGTGCTGGATGGCCCCGGAGATGCCCATCGCGATGTAGAGCGAGGGGTTGACCACCTTGCCGGTCTGGCCGACCCAGGGCTGGCAGAAGCCAGTGTCCACAGAAGGCGCACTGCGCCAGCTGATGGCGGCAGCAGGGGCCGGATCAAGGAGTCGTAGCTGTCCTTGCTCTTGACCGAGCGGCCGCCGGAGACGATGCGGTCGGCCTCCGGTCAGGTCGGCCACCGCAGAGCTGCTCTTCTCGCGGGCGGTCACCCGGGCGAGGCTGTCGCTGCCTTCGAGGGCAACGGCCACCGAGACCACCTCCGCCGAACCCGCGCCCGCGCCAGGCACCGGGAAGGAGTTGGGGCGAACGGTGAAGATCGCAGGACTGGAGCTGATCTTCACCGCGGCGAAGGCCTTGCCGGCGTAGATGGGACGGCGTCCGACGACGCTGCCGCCATCGACGCTGAGCTCGGTGCATTCGGTGCCGAGCCCCAGGTTGAGGCGGGCGGCGAGCCGGGGCAGGACGCCGTTGGCATAGGGGCCGGGCTGAGGCCAGGACCACCAGGGCCGGGAAGCGGCGGCTACCAGGGCCTGACCGCGCGCGCACATAGGGAGCGGTATTGAAGCTGTTGATGCTCGGCGCCCGTGGCGACGGGCGTTCCTGCTGGCGCTATAAGGCTTCTGAGGAGCCGTGGCCGACGCCCTCGGCGTGGCCCCGCTGACCGAGCAGCCGAGGGACTGGGCGAGGCTGCCCGCCTTGGCGAGCAGCTCGTAGGCGGTCTTCTTGAACTGACCGCCCTCATGCTCGCAGAGGACGAGGATACCGTTGGACATGGTGTTCTTCCGGAGGAGGAGGGGGTTTAGAGGACCTTGGCTTCGTCGCGCAGCAGGCGCACGAGCTCGGCGGCGGTAGAGGCGGCGTCGCCCTGCAGGATGCGACCGGCCGGGCGGGCCGGGGGCAGGCTGAAGCCAGCGAGCTTGACCTTGGCGCCAGCGCCACCGGCCTGGTCGGCCGAGAGGCCCAGGTCGGCGAGGCTCTTCACCGGGTAGCTCTTGCGCTTGGCCTGCATGATGCCGCGCAGGCTGGCGTAGCGGGGCTCATTCAGGCCCTTATCGGTGGAGATCACCACCGGCAGCGCGCCTTCGACGATGTCGCGGGAGCCGCTACCGGCGTCGCGCCAGGCCTTGAAACCCGTGTCGCTCAGTTCGAGCTGGTCCACCACCAGGACCTGGGCCCAACCCAGGGTCTCGGCGATCATCGCGGGCACCTGGGCGTTGTCGGTGTCGATCGCCTGCTTGCCGGCGAGGATGACGTCGCAGCCGTCGGCCTTGGCGGCGGCGGCCAGGGCCCGCGCGATGCCCAGGCTGTCTGCGCCGGCGAGGGCCGCATCGTCGATGCGCACGGCGTCGCTGGCACCGCGGGCCAGGGCGTCCTTGATGCGCTGGTCGGCGTCGGCGCCGCCCACCGAGTAGACGATGACGGCCGAGGCCGCCTTGCTGTCCAGCAGGCGCAGGCCGGCTTCAAGGGCGAACTCGTCGTAGGGGTTGATCTCCCACTTGACGTCCGAAAGGTCCACGCCGCTGCCATCGGCGTTGATCTTGATGCGGCTGTCAGACGCGGGGACCTGCTTCAGGCAGACTCCGATCTTCACGGGCTCCTCCAGGGAGGTGGGGATGGTGAATCGGGGCGCACCGGAGATCCGGCCGCGCCCGGGGCGGGGCTAACGGGCCGACGTGGCCAGCATCCCCCTCAGAAAGACATCGACGACCTGGTCGGCGGCCTGGTCCAGGTTGAAGCGGTCCCGCTTTCGCGAGAGCACCCACTGCATGGACAGCTCGTCCAAGGCGCCAAAGAAGGCCCACTTGACGATGAAGGGGTCCACATCGCCGTGGATCTGGCCGCTCGCCTGGCCAGCGTGCACCAGCTGTTCGAAGACGCTGAGGTACTGCCAGAGCTTCTCGGGCCGGTAGTCGTGCAAGAAGCGCGTGCTCTGGCGCAGCTCGACCTGAAGCACCTGGGCCAGGGCCGGGTAGGTCCGCAGCTGCAAGAAGTGGAAGCGGGCATAGGCCCGCATGCGGTCGAGGGGGTCCTGCAGGCCGGAGAGGGCGTCGCCGAGATCGTCGAGCAGCTTCTCCATCTTCTCTTCGAAGATGGTGAGCAGCAGGTCCTCTTTATTGCGAAAATACAGGTAGATCGTTCCATCTGCCACGCCGGCACCGCGAGCGATGTCGGAGATGCGCGCCGAACGGTAGCCCTTGTCGGCAAAGACCTGCACGGCCGCGTCGATGATGCGGTCGCGCTTGTCCTGCCGGGTCTGGGCGCTCGGGCTGCTCTGGGTCGCCGATTCGGCCATGGCTTCTACAACCGCCGGGGGCACTGAATGCCGATTCAACTGAATGGTGATTCAGCGCTTAGCGGAGCCCCTCGATCCGCGCAAGCGGGGTCGCCAATCCCCGCGGCCGACGCGCCCGGTCCGCTCAGATCCCCAGATCCCGGGCCAGGGCTGGCACCCAATCCGGCCCCGCCCAGCCGCCCTCCTCGCGCAACATCGACAACAGGCGGCGGGCGTCGTCGGGCTGGCCAGCGTCCCGGGCCGCCCGCGCCCACCAGGCGATATCCTCGGCAGCCAGACCCTCCTGGGGGCCGGCTTCCGCCCATGCCACCGCCTCTGTGGCCTGCCCCGACAGGACCAGGGCCTGCAGCCGCAAGCGCCGGTCCAGCGGGTGGGCATGGGGCCGCGCGCAGGCCTCGCCAAAGGCCACCGCAGCGGCCGCCGGGTCGCCCGCCAGGGCCTCCGCCTGTCCCAAGAAGTGCCAGGCATAGGCGCTCTCAGGCAAGGCATCGACCGCATCGGAGAAGAGCTGCCGGTCGTCGGCCCAGCGCCCCGCCAGCAGCAGATGCAACAGCAGAGCGGGCCCCAGCAGCGCCATGGCCATGGGGCGAGAGGGGGCGGGCAAGGCCGGCGCCAGCGCCGCCACCAGGGCCGCGAAGCCCACCAGGCCCGGGTAGGCGTAGCGCTCGGCCGCCAGGTAGCCGTGCAAGGTGGGCGGCAGCGCCAGCAGGGGTGCCGCCACCACCAGGGCGAAGCCCGCCCAGCCCAAGGCCGGCGCCTTGCGCCAGCGCAGCAGCAGGGGCCCGCCCAGCAGGACCAGCAGGCCCGCGAGCAGGCCGGTCAGGGGCACGGCGTGCAGGTCCCGCACCGGCGTCAAGGGCCAGGGAAAGACCAGGCTGCCCACCGTCCACAACAGCGCCTGCACCGCGAGCAGCCCCCTTGCCCGCCACCGCCCAGGCCGCCCCGGCGCCGGCCGCCAGGCGCAGCCCCAGGGCCAACAGCCCCGCCCCCATCCAGGCCGCGAGGGCCTTGCGGGGCGCCCGCTCCGCCGCAACGGCAAAAGGCAGGATCAACAACGCGGATTCTTTGCAGAGCAAGGCCAGCAGCGAAACCAGGCCCGCCCCCACTAGGCTGCGCCGCGCGAGCAGGGCGCCGGCGAGGCCCAAGACCACGGCGAGGGCATCGGGCAAGGCCGAGGCCCAGCCCAGCACCTCGGAGGCGAGCGGATGCAAGGCGAAGAGGGCCGCCGCCCAGGTGGCCGCAGGGGCCGGCTTGAGCAGCCGCAGGAGCAGCACCGACGCGCCCACATGGCACAGCAGCGTGAGCAGGTGCAGCGGCAGCATCCCGCCCCGCGCCAGCAGCGCCATCAGGGTCATCGCGAGGGGCCGGAAGTAGCCCACCCCGACCTCCCCTCCCCCGACCGGGCGGGTCCACAGCGCCAGCAGACCCGGCCCATCCAGGGGCGCGAGCTGGCCAAATATCAGGCTGTGATCATCCCAGACCGGCCCGCCCCCCAGGTAGGGGGCGGCCGCCAGGGCGGCGAAGAGGGCCACCCAGGTCGCCGGTCCGGGGCGCCACATGGGCGCTAACGCCGCTTGCCGGCCGGCCCGCGGTCACCCAGCCAGCGGGTCACCCGGGCCGTGATGTCGTTGTCGGGCACCGTGGACCAGTCCTTCATGAAGGCGGCCAACCCCTTGTCGGTGAGGGGGTGGGAGATGAGCTGGTTGAGCACCTTGAAGGGCAAGGTGGCCACGTCGGCGCCGGCCAGGGCGACCTGGGTGATGTGCATGGGGTGGCGAATGCTCGCCGCCAGCACCTCGGTGCCCAGCTCGGGATAGTAGGCGTAGACCCCTACGATCTGCTCAATCAGCTGGGTGCCGTCCTCGCCCACATCGTCCAGGCGCCCGACAAAGGGCGAGATGTAGGCGGCGCCGGCCTTGGCCGCCAGCAGGGCCTGGTTGACCGAGAAGCAGAGGGTGACATTGCAGTCGATGCCCTCGTCGGCCAGCACCCGGGTGGCGGCCAGGCCCGCCCAGGTCAGGGGGATCTTGACGACCACATGCTCGCTGACCTGTGCCAGCAGCCGCCCCTCGCGGACGATGCCCTCGGTGTCGGGCGACACGGTCTCGGCCGAGACGGGGCCCTGCACGATGTCGCAGATCTCTGCGATGGCGTCGATGAAGTCCCGGCCTTCGCGGGCGATGAGCGAGGGGTTGGTCGTGACGCCATCGATGATGCCCCAGGAGTGGGCCTCGCGGATCTCGTCGATGTTGGCGGTGTCGAGGAAGAGCTTCATGGCCGGGCTCCCGATGGGGGGGTGGCGCCGGTCGTAAAGCGGGGTCCTGGCCGGGGCAAGGCAGCGGTCGGGCCGGGGCAGCACCCCGACGATCCGGGGCGGGCTCCCCGGCGGCACGGCCAGCGCGCCCAAGGGCAGCCCCAGCAAGGGGTGCCACAGATCCGCTGCGACCTCCTGGGCCGGCAACAAGGCGAAGCGCCGCGATGGCAGACCGGGATGGGGCAGCGTCAGGCCCGGGCCCGGTCGCACCCGATCATCAAAGAGCAGCAGGTCGAGATCGATGGCCCGGTCTCCCCAGGGCACCGCCGGCCGCCGACCCAGGCGCCATTCGATGGCCTTGCAGGCCGCCAGCAGGCCGCGGGCGGAGCAGCGGGTGGACACCCGCACCGCCGCGTTCAAGAAGACGCCCCGCGCCGCCCCCATGGGCCGGGTCAGGTAGATCCGGCTGGTGGCGGTGACCCGGGTGCCGGGCAAGGCGTCGAGGGCCTGCACCGCCAGCTGCAAGGCCGCCCGCCGGTCGCCCAGCGAGCTGCCCAGGCCGATGACGGCGACGTGGGGGCGGGGGCCCAAGGGCCGCGCCGCTCAGGTGCAGTTGCGGATGACCAGGGACACGACGGTCTTGTCGTCGCCACCCATATTCGAGGTCAACCCCACCGAGAGGGGGCGATCGACCTGGTAGTCGCCGCAGCGGCCCTTCATCTGGCGGAAGATCTCGAGGGGCTGCTTGACCCCGGTGGCGCCGACGGGGTGGCCAAAGCCGATCAGCCCGCCGCCGGTGTTCACGGGCAGCTCGCCATCCAGGGCGGTGCGTCCGCTCGCCGCCACGCTGCCCCCCTGGCCCTTGGCCGCCAGCCCGATGGCCTCGTAGCTGAGCAGCTCCGCCACGGTGAAGCAGTCGTGAACCTCGGCCACCTGCACATCCTGGATGCCGATGCCCGCCGAGGCATAGGCCCGGTGCACCGCGGTGCGCACGGTGCTCAGCTCCGTGGGATCGCCGTCCACAAAGAGGCTGGACACGGCGTGGCCGCTGCCGATGACCTCGGCGCAGTCCGCCATGCTGCGGCCCAGCTTCTGCAAGCCCCGCTCACTCACCAGGATCAGCGCGCTGGCCCCATCCGAGACCTGGCTGCAGTCCGACACCTTCAGGAAAGGCGCCAGCTCTTCATTCCCGAGGAAATTGGGGTTACGGCCCCCCGCCGACGCCGCCTCTTCGAAGGTCATCTTGCGGGCCTTCATGTGGGCGTTGGGGTTCAAGGCGGCGTTGGCATAGGCCTTTGCGGCGATGTGGGCGAGATCCTCGTCCGTCAGGCCGGCGCTCTCGCTGAGGGCCTTGATGCGCCGCGCGAAGAGGGCGGGAAAGGTGAAGTCGTCGATGCCGCGCTGCCGCTTGTAGTCCGCGGCCCGGGCGAGGTAGTCGCCGCCCACCCGCGCCGAGGCGGTGGTCTGGATCTCGACCCCCGCTACCAGCACGATGTCAGCCCCAGCCGCGATCGCGTCGGTGGCCGCCAGCATCGCCAGGCCGCCAGAAGCGCAGGCGCCCTCCAGGCGGGCGGCGGGCTTGCCCTCGAAGGCGGGGTTGCAGCCCACCAGGGCAGCGCCCAGGTGGCCCTGGTTCACAAAGAGCTCGCCCACGAAGTTCCCGATGTAGAGCCGATCCACCAGCGCCGGATCCACCCCGGTGTCGGCCAGCGCGCCGTCCACCGCCGCGAGCAGGGTCTCCTCCAGGCTGGGGTTCTCCCGCTTGCCGAAGTCGGGGTGCTTCTGCCAGACGAAGTCGGGGTGGCCCTTGCCGAGAAAGGGTGTGTGGGCGCCCCCAAGGATGAAGGAGCGGCGGGCGAGGGGCATGGGGACTCCAGTGAGCAGGGGACCACGAGGGACATGCCAGATAAGGGTGCCGGATGCCCCCGGCAACCCATGCCGGGCGAGGCCGCCGGCGCGGCGCCCCCCCCCACCGGAAACGGCATGCACGCCCCCTCCGCACCCGCACTCCTGGCCCTGCGCGGCCCTTCGGGGGTGGGCAAGACCACGCTGCTCGAAGCGCTGCTGCCCGTCCTTCAAGGCCGAGGGCTGCGGGTGGGCACCCTCAAACACAGCAGTCACCCGCACCCCATCGACAGGCCGGGCAGCGACAGCCACCGCCACCTCGCGGCCGGGGCCGTCCGGGCCGCCTTTCTCAGCGGCGCGGGCCTGGCGGTCTTTGAAGCCGGCCAGCCGGATCCCGACCGGGTCTTTCAGGGCGTCTTTGCCGACTGCGAACTTGTTCTGGTAGAGGGTTGGCGGGAGCGCGCCCTGCCCTTTCTGCAGCTGCACCGCCCGGATCTGCCCAGGCCCGACGATGTGGACCCCGGGAGCCTGCGGCTGGCCTGGGTGGGCGATGCGGCCGGGCCCGGCCGGGTCCTGCCTGCCGAGGCCGGGCCCGTGGCGGACTTCATCATGGACTGGCTGGGTTCGGGGGCGCACTGACCGGCACATCGGCGCCCACGGGCTCATCGTCCAGATAGCCCAGCTGTTCCAGCATCTCGCGGGTCTCCCCCGTCATGGTGCCGGCCGTGCCCTTCAAGGTGTGGGCGGGGGTGCCCGCCTCCCAGGCCAGCCGCGCATCCCGCAGCTGCAGGCGGAGCAGGGGCCGTGGGTTGGTCTCCCAGGGGTCGGCGTCCAGCTCGAAGACGGTGAAGCCATCGCCGCCGACCGACTCCGGGTCCCAGACGCCCTTCAAGCGACCGTCGGGGGACAAGGCCAGCTTTCCGGTGCGTTGGCTCACCAGCGGCAAGGGGTCGAGCCCGGTGACGGGCCAGGTGGCGTCCACTCCGGTGGCGGTGGTCAGGATGGCGGGCACTGCGGTGGTCACCAGCGTCTCGGGCACCGGACCGGCCCCCTTCGCGATGAAGGGCACATGGGTGAGGGGCTCCCAGACCCAGCGGTCGTGGCCCCACTGACCATGCTCCCCCAGCAGCTCGCCATGGTCCGAGGTGACCACGATGACGGCGTCTTCGGCGATTGGCCCCAGGGTGGCCAGCAGCTCGCCGATGCGGGCGTCGGTGTCCTCGACCACCGCGCGGTAGGCCTCGCGGTAGTTGTCCCGGGCCTTCTGATCGCCCTTTTCGGCGAGGCCGATGGGAAAGTCGCCCTCGGGCCCCCGGTAGCGGTTCTTGAGCTTGTGGCGCCGCGCCGTCGCCTGGGTCGGCGCCAGGGGGTGATGGGGGCCGAAGAAGTGCACATAGAGGAAGTGCCGGGCGCTGGGATCCCAGGCCTGGACCAGCTCGCCCACCAGGCCCGGCAGCGCCGCGTCATCGCTGATGCGCCAGCGCTGGAAGCCCCGCTCGAAACCCAGCCCCTGGCGCAAGAAGGGGTTGGCGACCACGCCATGGCTGATGAAGCCGGCCTCGGTCATGACCTCTGCGAGCAGCGGCACGTCGGGCAGCGGCGGATAGCCCTCGCGGGCCTCGTCCATGAAGCGCGGAAAGGGGAAGTCCCAGCCGTGGGAGCGCACCGGCAGGCCCGAGAACATCGAGACCATCGCCGGTGCGGTCCAGGTGCTGGCGGACCAGGCCCTGCCCACCGATCCCGAGGCCGCGAGGGCGTCCAACACCGGGGTGTCCGCCTGCAGCAGCGCGTCCTGACGCAGGGTGTCAACCACAATAAGAATGGCGTGCCTGCGCGTCTTTTCGACGGACATCCACGCGGGCGAGGCCGCCCGCTCCACCGCGGGCGGCGGCGGCGAGGGCGGGGGCAAGGCGGGGGGCTCCGGGTTGGCGAAGGGCCAACCCGAACAGGCGACCAGCAGGCCGAGCAGGAGGGGGGACGTGGGCATGGGCCGGAACCGTACAGCAAATGCTCAGGAGCCTTAACCGGTCCCCTCCCCCGCCCCGGGACCGGCAGGCTGCGGCGGGGGCGCTCGAATAGACGGCGCCCTGCCGCGTCGGCCTCCCCGCCTCTGCGCAGAGGAGGCTAGACTGCTCCCCATGGAGGTGCTTCGTGCCCCGCTCCCTGCCCACCGCCGCCGCCCTGGCGCTGATCCCCGGCCTCACCGGCTGCTCCGCCCTCACCGACGCGCTCAAGGACAACATCAAGCCGCCGGTCTCGTCCATCAACCGGGTGGACCTGGTGCGCAAGCCCAGCCTGGATGAGCTGTTGAACTATAGCTGCCACAACTACCTGGGGGGCAGCAGCTCGGCCTGCGCCCTGGCCGGCTGGAACAACCCACCGCCCAAGCGCGATCTGCAGTTCAGCTTCGACGTCGTCTTCGACCTGTACAACCCCAATACGGCGGTGCCGATCCCCATGGTCGAGCTGCTGCTGGGCTTTACGGTCTTCCGGGACCAGAACCTGGGCGCGGTCTGCGTCAGCTTCTGCGATCCCGACCAGGAGGACTGTCAGTCGGCGGGGGCCAACGTCCAAGGCGCCTGCGAGATCGACGACAACACGACCGAGGTGGACGAGGCCAGCGACCTGGTGCCCACCGTAGACGACCTCTTGGACCTCGCCAACGACATCTCCAGCGGCGACACCGAGGCCTGGCAGTTCCGGATGATCCCCAAGGCCAGCAGCGACGACTGCCGCCCGGCCGGAGACGAGTGCGTGCAGGAGGAGCAGGACGGCCACCCCATGATGTGCTGCGGGGACGAATGCAGCCCCATGGACAACGACGCGTGCGTGCTGGTGGAGCAGTCCAACGGAAGCACCTGCGCGGACTGCGATGGCTATACCGAGGCCCACGTGGGCTTCGACCTGAACATCGACACCATGCTCGGCCTCTTCGAGAACCTGCTCACGGACGCCACCCAGGACTTCCTGGCCGGTCGCAACGTCAGCCTCGCCATCCCCTACACTGCCGACGGCAGCCTCTTCTTCAACGTGCCCAACCTGGGTCGCTACGCCCTGGGCTTTGGCCCCATGCAAGACACCTGGCCCATCAGCGGTCGCTGAAAGGTCGGGGCCGCAGGGCCTGCGCGACCGGCAGCAGGGTGAGCAGGCCGAGCAAGCCAAGGGCCAGCCCCACCAGCGGCGCGGGCAGGCCCCACAGCGTGGCGAGGCGGGTGCTGTCGGCCTGGGGGCCGGGCCGCAGCAGCCCGTGCAGCAGCAGGTCCAACACCAGCCGCAGCTGAAAGACCAGGGCCAGGCCGGCCGGATAGGGGGCCAGGGGGGAGGGGCTGCGCCAGAGGCGGGCCCCGATCAGGGCCAGCGACAGCATGGGAATCAGCGGCCCAAGGGCCAGGATCAAGACGGGATTCCCCCCCGAGATGGCCGTCTGCCCCGAACCGTCGGCGCCCAGGTTCAGGGCCCGAAGCCGTCCCCCGGTGCCCAGGGCCGCCGCCGCGTGGCCCAGCTCGTGCAACACCAGGGCGACCCGGCCGGTGGCGGGCAGCGGCGCCAGCAGGGCCGCCAGGAGGGCGCTACCCAGCCGCTGCTGCTCTGCTCGCTTCATCGGCGCGCTCCTGCGGACGACCGCTTCAGGGGCATGGGTTATCCAACGCTACCCCGCCCGCGCTTCCCCGCGCGGCCCCTCGTCCCCCGCGACCCCCATGCCCAAGCCCCACTTCATCCTCGGCGCCCTCGGCGCCATCGTGCCTGCAGGCCTGCTGACCTTCTCGGCCCTGCAGCCCAGCACCGCGCCCGCCAACGACCCGGCGCCGGTGGAACGCCCCGACCAGCCCATCGCCGGCGCGGTCGCCTGGGTCACCGACGCCATGCTCGCGCCGGCGCTGCCCCTGGACGCCGACCTGTTGGCCGCCCTGGCCGGCCGCCAACACAAGAGCGCCCTGGCCGCCCTGCGCAAGGTGGACGCCCGCACGCTGTCGGGCAACCAGGTGCGGGATCGGGCCTTTCTGGAGGCCTGGGAGGCCATTCGCGCCGGGGAGGCCAGCAGCGCCGTCGCCTTGATCAACGAGGTCCGAGGCGCCGAGCATGTGCCCGACGACTACAAGCAGATCACGGTCGCCGAGCTGCTCCTCGCCGCGGACAAGCCGGTCGAGGCCGCCGAGGCGCCGCCCAGGTGTCGTCGGACTCCGGGGTGGCCAGCCGCGCCGCCATCACCCGGGCCCAGGCCCTGGACAAGGCCGGGCGCACCGCCGACGCCCTGGCCGCCTGGCAGGCCCTGGCCGACCGCCCCGACCCCTCCCCGGGCACCGCGACCGCCCTGCTCTCCCTCGCCCGCCGCAAGGGCATCGGCTCGGATGCCGCCTACACGCTGCTGCGCCGGCTGTGGAGCCAATACCCCGAATCGGCCGAAGGCCGGCAGGCCGAGTCCATCCTCGCTGCCGAATACGAGCCCAGGGGCAAGGCCTACCGCGCTCGGGACAGCGACATCGCCAATCGGGCCGATCGCCTGATGCAAGGCCACAAATACTCCGATGTCACCAAGTGGCTGGGCGCCATGGAGACCCGCTTCGTCACCCCCGACCCCAACGCCTGCATGGCCTGGTATGCCTTTGGTCGCAGCCACTTCAAGGTCAACAACATCACCAAGGCCGCCGAGGTCCTGGGCAAGGCCGGCAAGAGCTGCGTGGGCATCGACAATGACCGCGGCGCCAAGAGCTTCTACATCGCCGGCAAGGCCCTGGAGCGCAAGAAGCTGTGGGCCGACGCCGCCCGCTCCTTCGAGAAGATCCCCGAGCTATACCCGGGCCACTCCATGTCCGACGACGGCTATGCCCTGGCCGGCATCGCCTGGGAGAATGCCGGCGAGCCGGCCAAGGCCGTCGCCCTGCTGGAGCGACAGGTTGCCGAATACCCCGACGGCGATCTGGCTGCCGAGGGCTTCTGGCGCCTGGCCTGGCTGGCCTGGCAGGATGGCCGCACCGACGACGCCATCCGAATCGCCGAACAGATGATCTGGCAGGTGCCCATCGCGTCGGATCCCGTGCACGTCGTGGGCGCCCACTACTGGGCCGCGCGCTGGCGCATCCACCCCGACCGCAGCGATCCGAAGGCCCGGCACCCCGACGCCGCGCGGGTGGCCCTGGGCATCGACCAGCTGGTGCAGCTGTGCAAGGACCAGCCCACCCACTTCTACAGCCTGCTGGCCGCGGCACGCCTCTATGAGCTGGCGCCGGCCCGGGTGAAGGATCTGCCCCGGCCCGACCCGGGCCCCGATCGCGGGCTGCAGGTGCGCGAGGCCTGGATGGAGGACCCGGCCGTCCAGCGCGCCTTTGCCCTCGCCCGCTTGGGGCTGGTGGCCGAGGCCTTGGTCGAGTTCGACTCGCTGTCGGGTCGCGCCGATCCGCCCGCCGGCGCGCCGCTGCCCGGCGAAGAGGCCCTGATCGCCAAGGTCGTGGCCCAACGCAACCCCTTTGAGGCCCACGATCGGCTCCACCACTTCTTGTTGGGCCATCCGGCCAGCAGCCTGGGGCCCGACGCCGACACCATCCTGCGGCAGTCCTATACCGACCACTACTGGGATCTCGTCCAGCAAGCGGCCAGGGGCTATGGATATGACCCCCGCATCTTCCACGCGCTGGTGCGAGAAGAGTCCAGCTTCAACGAGAAGATCGTGAGTTGGGCCGGCGCCAAGGGCCTCAGCCAGCTGATGCCGGCGACCGCCAGCCAGGTCGCCGGCTGGCTGGGCATCACGGTCAACTCGACCACCATCTACGATCCGCTCACCAATCTGCGCATCGGGTCCCGCTACCTGGACTACCTGCGGGGCTACTTCGGCGGAAATATGTTCCTGGCGGTGCCCGCCTACAACGCGGGTGAAGGCAATGTGGGCAAGTGGCTGAAGGCCACCGACAACCCGCCCACCGACGAGTTCATCGAGTCCATCCCCATCCGCGAGACCCGCCACTACGTCAAGCGGGTGCTGGGCACCTACCAGCTCTACAACAGCGTCTATGGCACCGGGCCGCTCTTCCCCGATTGGAGCGCGAGCAACCACCGGGCCAAGCCCTGATCGCGGCCACGGCCTCAGCCGGGCCTGCCTGCCGTCCCCACGGCCCCCAACAGCGTTAGACCTGCCGGCATGTCCACCGACAGCGACACCCGCTCCAGCGCCGCAGCCTTTCCGGCCGGGCTCGTCGATGCCTTCGACGACGCCCAGCGGCGCACCATCGACCTCATGGGCCTCGCCCGCGACCGGCTGGAGGTCGGCATGTCCGAGGCCGACATCGTGGACGAGGTAGAGGCCCAGGCCAAATCAGCAGGCTTCAACCTTTGGTTTCGGCCGCCCTATGCCCACCTGGACTGCCCGGAGCGCCCGGCCTTCTTGCCCGACAAGAAGGGCCGGCTGGCCAAGGGCATGGTGGTGGAGATCGACGCCGCCCCCGCCACCGATGAGGCCTATGGGGTCTTCGGCGCCGCCTTCGTCTTTGGCGGCGGAACCGAGCCCAAGCTGCTGATCGACGCAAAAGAGGCCTGCAAGGCGGCCTGCGGCTTCGCCAGCCGCTGGAAGTGCACGGGCGAGGTCTTCGTCTATGCACAGGCCTGGGCCAACAACCGCAGCTACCGCGTGGACAGCGACTCGGTGGGCCACGCCTGCTTTCCCCGCTTGGGTCGCACGGCCGGCGCCTGGCCCCACCTCGCCCGCGCGGCCACCCTGATGCGGCGGCACCGCATCACCTGGCTCAACCCTCGCCGCATGCACGGCTTCTACGCGATCCAGCCCCGGCTGGTGCTGGATGGCCGGGGCTGCGCCATCGAAGAGCTGGTCTTCGTGGATGGCAACGAAAAACGCATCCTGGGGCGGCCCGGCGGCCTGGGCGAGATCGGCCGCTTCTGAGCCCGGGCCGTGGCGCCGGCCGCGTCCAACGAATCGGGACTTCCGATTCGCTCAACTAAACAGGTTCACGGGGACGGTCGATCATCCGGCAGGAATCGAGCGACCTGCCCCGCGATGAGGGAGGGGCTGTCGCGGAAGGTGCCGAAGGTCCTTCGGAGCGCGTCATCGCGTTCGTCGGTGGTGTGGAAGAACCGGTTGTGCGTGGTGACGCGCTTTGTGGTCTTCCAGACCCCCTCCATGGGGTTGAACTCGGGTGAGTACGGCGGCAGGCGGTGGAGCTCGAGCGTATCCGCGTTGTTCGCGAGCCACTCCTTGCCTGGCCCGTCGAGCCAGTGGCAGGGGCCGTTGTCGATGACCAGGAAGACCTTGCGCCCTCGATGGTGCTCGACGAGGAGCTGGAGGAACTCGTGGAAGGTGTGGCCGTTGAAGACGTCCGCGAACTGGTGGGTGAACTGCGGCTCCTCCTCGAGCGTGACCGCACCGAAGACGTGGGCTGTCTTTCGGATGCCATAGGTATCAACCCGGGGCTGTACGCCACGTCGTGACCACGTCTGGTGGAGGGTGCCGTCCAACCAGAAGCTGGCCTCGTCTTCGAAAGCTACGACTCCTCGGCATGCACTGGCTTTTTTTTTATCTCGGGCAGGCGCTCGCGCAGCCAGGTCGCCTGCGCCTCGACGTTGGCCCGAGCGAGTCGCTTACGGGGTCGCTGGACGGAGAACCCGAGCTTGTTGAGGAGCCTGGGAATGTGGTGATTGTGGTAGCTGACGCCCCACTTGTCCTGGATGAGCCGACCAATCATCGGGCCGGTCCACACCCCTGACGTAAAGCCCGCATCCATCGGCCCCGCCTCGACGATGGCGCTCAGCTCGTCGAGTTGCTCTGCCGTTAGCCGGGGAGCGGCCCCCGGAGCCTTCTTGGTTCGGAGACCCTCAGCACCCTCCGACTCGTACCAGCCCAGCCAGAAGTTCACGGAACCGCGGGCAGAACGGACCTGATCAGCGATGTCGACGACGCGAGACCCGTCGATGTAGGCACGGACCGCGCGCGCCCGCTTCCACATCGCGAGGTCACCGGTCGCCTCTGCCTCATCGAGGAGTGCGTCCAGCTTCGCGAGCTCTTCGGGAGTCTTGCGCTCTGCGCTGACAGCCTGACCGGTCTTCGAGCGACCCATGACCTGCCTCCACGGCGAGATCAGGGAAGCCTGATCCTCATGGGATCCCGAGTCAAGCGGCTTGGCTGCGGTTCAATGGGATCCTGTTTAGAGGCTGCGGGCGAGGGCGCCCACCACCTCGCGCCAGCGCTCCGTCTCTTCGACCTCGACGAAGTGCAGGTCGTAGAGCAGATAGCCATCGCCCCGGGACAAGGCGCGCACCTGGGCCGAGGCCTGGGCCGGCGCCATGCCGGGCATGCCCAGCTGCACCGTCACGCGCCCGCTCTCGACAAAGACGACCTTGACGTCGGCCGGCAGGGTGAAGGTCGCGCCTTCGACCCCAAGGTGCAGCACCGTGGCGCCCCCATCCAACAAGGAGATGCCGCGGCCCGACGGCGGCAACAAGGCGAATGTGCGCCCGCCTGCGCCCTCGCCGCTGGGCGGGCGCCCCTCGGCGAATGCGTCGATAAAGCCCAGCAGCACGCCGTCCCCACCGCGCGCGGGCACCGGGACGCCCACCCGAACGACGCTGGCCTCGAAGCTATAGGAGCGGTTGCCCAAGGCGAACCACACCCGCAGATCGTCGCCGGGCCCCAGGCCCCGCTCCGGCACGCTCAGCACCACGCCGCCTTTCTCCACGCGCAGCAGGCTGGCCCGTATCAAGCCGCCCCGGCGGGGCATGAGCTCGCAGGCCACCCGCTCCTGGGCGGCGTCGTCGAGGATTCGGCGTGGGTCCAGCGCCATCGGGAGCCCCCGGGGAAGGCCCCTGCCCGGTAACCCGTGGGCCGCGCGCCCGGGCCCGCGGGCACCAGCAGCCGACAGGGATTAGGGGCAGCAGGTGAAGATCGTCCACCTCACCGACCTCCATGTGCAGACGCGCCCGCGGCCCTCCGAGCTGCTGGGCAAGCGCCTGATCGGCACCGCCAACCTCTACCTGCTGGGGCGGCGGGCCAAGTTCTCGCCCCAGGTCCAGCAGGCGGCGGTAGACGCCGCCCTGGCCGAGTCACCCGACGCCGTGGTGATCACCGGCGATCTCACGGCCCAGGCCCTGGACGCCGAGTTCGCGGCAGCGCGGGCCCTGCTCGACCCCATCCTGCGCCGCTTCCCCACCGTGATGATCCCGGGCAACCACGACACCTATGTGCGCGAGAATGTGCCCGGTGAGCGCATGCGCGAGGTCTTTGGCGCCTGGATGGGCGACGGAATGCCCGCGCTGATTCGCATCGGCGATGTGCAGTTCGCCACCTTGGAGACCTGCCGGGCCCACCCCCTCTCCAGCGGCTACACGCCCCCCGACCAGCTGCCCGTTTTGGGAAAACTGCTCGACAATGCCGGTGAGGCCTTCACCTTCCTGTGCATTCACTACCCGCTGCGGGGTCGCCGGGGCGAGGCCTATGGCCCCTCCACCCGGGCGCTGGCCAACGCCGCCCAGGTCGAGGCCTTCCTGGCCCAGCAGCGGCATATCGGCGCGATCCTGCACGGCCACGAACACCATGGCTTTCGCACCGAGCTTGCGACCGGCGACGGCCCCGTCCCGGTGCTGGACCCCGGCGCCAGCGGCTATGCCCACCTGCCCGATGTCGACCGCCGGGCCCACCTCAACGTCTACACGGTCCGAGACCGCCGTCTCCAAGAGGTCCGCCGCCTGCGCTACGCCGACGGCCGCTTTGAAGAGGAGCCCGGCGGCGCCTACGCGACGGGCCGCTGAAGGGAGTCGCGATGCGCCTGGACCCGCTGCCTGCAGCCTGCCTGCTGGCCTTTGCCCTTGCCTGCAAGGACGCGCCCGTAGCCGACAGGCCCGCGGCCAACGGAGTGCGGGCCATCGTGGACCCCGACCGCCCCGAGCACTACTTCGATGTGCCCTTTCCCAGCGACGACCTGCTGGGCGAAGACGGCTTGCCCGACCTGACCGGCTTTCCCGTGGCGGGCACCCCCCTTGCCATGCAGCTGGTGGATGGCTGGTTGCGCCGGCTGGAGCAGACCGCCGTGGGCTTCAGCAACCACGGCGCGGCCTATTTCCGCTTCGAGGGCCACCTGAACCTGCCCGCGCAGACCGATGGCCTGCCCGACGACCCCGTCCTGTTGATCGATCTCGACACGGGCGCGCTGACGCCCCTGGAGCTGCGCTTCATCGACGATCCCAAGGACGACCCCTACTTCGCCCCCCACACCCTGGCCCTGGCGCCCCGCCTGGGCCACCCGCCCCGCAGCGGCGCGACCCTGGCGGCGGTGGTGATGCAATCGGCCGGAGCGGCGCCTGCGACGGGGTCGGCCCTGCCCGCCGGGCTGAATGCGGCCCTCACCCGGGCCGGCGTCTCGGGCAGTCCGGCGGTGGCGACGGTCTTCACGGTCCAAGACGCGGTGGGGCAGCTGCAGGCCCTGGACGCCGACGCCCGCGCCCGCCTGGGGGCAGACCCCGACTGGGGCGAGATCACCCTGCGGCAGGTGCTGCGCCTGGAGTATCGCCAGGGGATCACTCCCTCTGGGAACGAAGGCACCGCGCAGATTGTCACCTATGCCGATGGCGATGTCGCCACGACCTGGATGGCGCCCCAGGACCCCTCCCTGGACCTGGTGCTCGACCTCGACGAGAGCTGGCCCATGCAGGTCTTCGAGGCCCAGGTCCCGCTGCTCAACTACTCGGGGCTGGACGACCGCCCCTATATGAGCCCCGGCCTCGGCCACATCCAGGACTTCGACCGGATGACCGGCTGGATCGACTTCGACCGCGGCGGCCTGCTGAGCGAGCCCGACGTCGAAGCGGTGCGGGTGACGCTGAGCATTCCCCGGGCGCCGGGCGGCGGCCTGGGCACCGACCTGCCCGTCCTGCTCTGGGACCACGGCACCGGCGGCAGCGCCTACAACTTCATCCAGCGCAGCCAGTTGACGACGGCCGCGCCCTGACCCAAGCCATGGCCGAGGCCGGCTGGGCGATGGTGTCGCGGGACAGCCCGCTCTATGGCGCTCGCTACCCCTTGATTGACGAGGGCTACGGGGCATCGCTGGGCTTCTACAACATCGTCAACCTGCCGGCCTTCCGCGACAACCAGCGCCAGGCCGCCCTGGAGGGCGAACAGCTCCGGCTCTTCATCGAGACCGGCCTGCGCTGCCGGCGGCACCCTGAACACCGACCAGGTGCGGCGCGGCGGCCACAGCCTGGGCTCGGTGACAGCCAACCTGGGCATGAGCATCCACCCCGACAGCTGGGAGGCTGCCTTTGTCAGCGGCAGCGGCGGCCTGCTGACCCACTACTTCCTGGATACGGGACTCCTCGAAACCATCGACCCCGCGCTCATCTCCAGCCTGTTTGGCCTATTTGGGGCGCCAGAGCCCGAGACCCTGAGCACGGCGGCCATCCTGGGCGCGGCCCTGGACCTGCCCGAGCCCGCCTGGGCGCAGATCGACCGCCTGCACCCGGTTCTGGGCCTCTTCCAGTGGACCATGGATCCCGGCGACCCGATGACCGTCGCCCCCGCCATTGACCTGCCGGTGCACGTCTTTGTGGGTGTGGGCGACTACCAGGTGCCCAATTTCACGACCGATGGCCTGGTGGAGGCCCTGCCCGACGCGGACCGCTTCGATTGCCAGCCCCGCGGCGACTACGATCCGCACCTGTGCTTGCACCGCGAAGTCGAAGGCCCCACAGACCTGGGGGCCTGGCTGGAAGCCCCGGGTCGCTGAGCCCTGCGGGCCCTCAAAGGCGCTCGGGCAGCTCCCCCAGGGGGCCCAGCCAGCGCGCATAGCGCGCCCAGCGCTGGTGGCCGCCGGGCCGAATGCGATCGAAGATGGGGTGCTCGTCGTCAAAGGCCTGCAGGCCCAGGCTGTCGGTCAGGGCCCGAAGGGTGGCCTGGGGGCGGCAGAGCAGGTCGTCGAAGCTCAGCCGCAGGGGGCTGTCGGGCAGGTTGAGGCGCCAGTGGGCGGACAGCTCGGACAGGCGCGTGGTCGCCCGGGCGATATCCTCAAAGGAGCCGCTGTGTTCAAGGCCCTGGCCCCGCAGCGGTCGCCGGAAGAGGGACAGCCCCTGGTCCCAGCTGTTGCGCTCCACAAAGAGGATGCGCGCCCCGGGAAGCAGGCGCGCGACCGCCCCGACCTCGAGCAGACCGCGCGGGCCCAGGTGCAAGACGCTGCGGGCATGGGGGCTGGACTGCCGTTCCAGGCCCATCGCCCGTCGGGCGCTGGTGGCCACCCCCCGGCTGCCCAACCAGTCCAGGCAGTCCGGCCAGGGCCGCCCCACCCGGCGGGGCAAGGACTCGCGCACAGCCTCTGACCGGATCGGCGAGCAAGCCTGGCGCACCTGGGTGTGTTCGGCCAGGAGCTCCGCCACCAGCCCGGCCCCGGCACCCGGCGCGCCCACCACCACGATGGTATCGGCGGCCGCTGGCGTGCCAGCGGGGCTGGCTCAGGGCGCGCGCCGAGAACCAGGCCTGCGTCTCGTCCAGGTCGGCCTGCAGCCGGGCCTCGTTCCAGCGCAGGCCCATGCGGTGGTTGCCTTCGACCCAGGCCGCCATCGCCCGGTTGGCCTGGCCCAGACCGTCGTAGAGGTCGCCCAGGGCAAAACGCAGGGCCGCCCGGTCGGCCTCGGGCAGGGGCAACAAGAGCCAACGATGATCGCAGGGCCTCAGCCTCTGTCGGGGACCGGGCCATCTCGGTCTGGGCGATCAGCAGGGACACGCTGTCTTGGGGCCGAGGCTGCCCATAGACGGGGCGCAGGCCCCGACGGACCTGGGCCCGCAGCAGGCCCGCTTGGGCCTCCGCTTCCAGGCCGCCGCGGTGGCCCACCGGCAGCCGGGCGAGCACCGCCCGAAAGCCGCGTTCGGCCACCCGGGGCTCGCCCAGACTGAGGTGGGCCTGGGCCCGAACCAGCTCCACATCAGCATCTTCACCGGCCAGCCCCCGCAGGCGGCCAAGCTTCGCAGCGCGGCGGCGGTCGCCCTGGGCGAGGCAGGTGCGGGGCCGGGCTGGCGACCGCCACGCCATCGCCGGGCACCTGGCGCGCGGCGCCGTGAAAGGCCGCCCGCGCCCCTTCCAGGTCTCCCCGCGCCCGACGGGCCCGGCCCACCTCCAAGCGAACGGCGACATCGGCCGGGTTGAGCATGAGCAGGTGGCCCAGGCAGGCCTCTGCCTCCTCCCAGCGCCCCAACCGCAGCAGCACCCGACCCAGGGCCTGACCGTGTGCTGAAGAAATATCCCTGGGCAGGCGCCGTAGCAGGCCGCCGCAGCGTCATGGCGCTCGCAGCGCTCATAGGTCTGGCCGAGGGCCAGCAGATCGACCAGATCGCCCTGGCTGAGCTCCGCCGCGCGCAGCAGCAGGTCTTCGGCCAGCTTCAGCTCTCCGGCGTCGCGGGCCTGGGCGCCCCGCAGCCGCAGGGCTGCCGGCAGGGCCAGGCCGCGCGTGGCAAAGCGCCGCGCTGGCACCCGGATGTGCACGGCAGCGGTGGATGCGGGTTGGACCATGGGGACCTCCGTGCCCCATCAACGGAACCACACCGCATTCGTTGAGCCGAATCCGCAACTGTTCACCGGCGCGCCGCGGCGCAGGGAGGAGCGCACCGTTGAACCAGCCCAATTCAGGCGGGGGCCCTGCTCCCGCCGCGCCCGAAGGCTGGCAGTTCCCCACGGCGTCCCCAGAGGCCGCCGGACGGCCGGGCACATGCGCCGGCCGCGTCCAACGAATCGGGACTTCCTGATTCGCTGAACTACAGCAGCGCGCCGGCTCGCCAGAGGCCAGGCCCGGGCTTCGGTCGGCGGGCAGGCGGTCCGGCGAGCAGCCCCATCGGGCGCGGCGCATATCGGGTGCGACGATGACGGTGGCTGCACGGCGCCACCGATGCTCACCCGCCAGGCCGCGCCCTGGACCGGCTCGGCCGACCGCGGTGGCGGGGCGGGGGCGCAACCACCGCAGCAGGCGTCGTCACGGGGGCCGGCACCGGCGCCTGAGTTGCTGGGCCCGGCGCTGCGCCTTGGCCACGCCGGCCTGCCGCGAGCCCCGCAGCGGGCGCTGTAGGAGGCGCTGCTGCCGGGGCAGCGAGGGTGGGCTCCACCCGAATCGGCTCAACGAAAACGGGCGCCGGCAGCGCATCTTTCAGTGGGTCGCCCCACAGCCTCCGGCGCCGGTGCCATCAAGCGCACCGCGCCGTGGCGGGGCTCGGCGCGGCGGCGGCGCGGCGCGGCGGGACGGTCTCGGCCACCTCGGCAGATTCGGGCGATTTCGGGGCGGTGCGACAATGCGGCGAATGAGGGCGATCGGCAGCGGGCGCGACGGGCATCCGAGCCGGCGCGGGAGCCAGCACCGGCATGCCGCCGAGGTGCCCCGCGCTGTGGGTCGCCGGTGTGGGGCGTCGGCCGCAGGCGCCTGGGCGGTGGGCAGGCTGCGCCCCCCGCGTGCGCTGCCGGGACGGCGGATGATCTGGAGATCGGCCGGCGCGACATCCGAACCCGAGAAGCGACCGCGGGGCCGAAGCGGGCGCGCAGGCGCCGGTGCTTCGCGCTGCGGGGGCAAGGCGGGGGGCGGCGGGCTCTGGCGCACCCGCCCCTTGGGCCGGAATGCGGACAGACCCAAGCGACGGCGCTCCCCCTGCACTGCCAGGGTGCTCACGCCGGCTTGGGCGGCGATCGCGGTATCGGGCTCCTGCCCCAGCCGATCGCGGAAGGCGGCCAGCGCCGGCAGGCCCGATGCGCCCAGGTTGGCGCCGCCCACGCGGATGCCCGCCCGGGCCAGGGCGCGGCGCAGCCGACGCGGGTTGGTGCCAAAGCTCCGCGCGGTGTCGCGCAGGGAGACCCCAGCTTGAATCCGCCGAACCGCCTCGGGCCACCAAGGCGCGTCCAGGGCCGAGCCCCCCGCATCCGCGAGGGACAGAGCCTTCTCCAGCTCTGCGATGCTGCTGTCGAATTCGGGAGCCAAGGTTGTCACCGACTCACGCGCGAGCCTGCGGACAAAGATCTCCCACCACGAACCTTGTCGAACCGACGCCATGAGCCAGCCCCCGTCGTCCCCGAATTTCTGCCGCCACACGATGGTAACACCCACAACCTCGACCCGGGCGAGCAGTTGCCCGATGGAGGCGTGCCAACTGGAGCGGGCTACGGATCCGTCCCGGTCCGAGCTTGAGCCCCCGACGCGACGCATCGGGCCCACCACAGGGAGAATGAATGCCCTATACGCATTCTCGCGGCCAGAGCCGGGTCAAACCCCGCCGCATTCGAGCCGGCTCGGGACGCCGCGTTAGGACGCCCCATGGCCAAACATCGAATCGGGATCATGACCGGCGGCGGCGACGCCCCGGGACTCAACGCCGTCATCCGCGCCGTCGTAAAGCACGGCGTGGGCCGCCTGCACTGGCAGGTGGTGGGCATCGAAGACAGCTTCAACGGCTTGTTGGATGAGCCACGCCGGACGGTGGACCTCACCCCCCTGTCCTGCCGGGGCCTGCTGCACCGCGGGGGCACGATCCTGGGCACCACCAACCAGGGCGACCCCTTCCAGTATCCAGACGGCGAGGGCGGCTTCCGCGACCGCTCGGCCGAGCTGGCCGCCGCCATCCAGGACGAGGGTTTGGAGGGCATCATCGTCATCGGCGGTGACGGCAGCCAGCAGATTGGCGCCCGGCTGATGGCCGAGCACGGCATCCCGGTGCTCGGCGTACCCAAGACCATCGACAACGACCTCGCCGCCACGGACTTCACCTTTGGCTTCTGGTCTGCGGTGGAGGTGGCGACCGAGGCCCTGGATCGCCTGCACACCACGGCCGAGGCCCACGACCGCGTGATGCTGCTGGAGGTCATGGGCCGGACCGCTGGCTGGATCGCGCTCTACGCCGGGGTCGCCGGGGGCGCCGACTGCATCGCCCTGCCCGAGATTCCCTACGATATCGAGCGTTTCGCTGGAAAGATCCGTGAGCGCCGCCGTCGGGGCCGGCAGTTCACCCTCTTTGTGGTGGCCGAAGGTGCGCGACCCATCGGCGCCGACGCCCCGGGCCACCGTCCTCGGGGCGCCGCGGAGCAGCTCGCCGAGGCCTTGGCCAGCCGGCTTGAGGTCGAGACGCGGGTGACGGTGCTCGGCCACCTGCAGCGCGGCGGATCCCCCGTGCCCTTCGACCGGGTGCTGGCCACCCGCTTCGGCGTCGCCGCGGTGAACCTCATCGAACAGGGGCGCTGGGGCGAATTGGTCTGCCTGACCGGGGGCGAGATCAGCAGCGTGCCGCTGAGCACGCTGTCCATGGCGCCTCGGCTGGTGGACCCCCAGCACCCCCTGCTGGCCACGGCCCGGTCGGTCGGCGTCGAATTCGGCGCCCCCCTGGAGGGCTGAGGGCGCTCAGCGCGCCGCCACCGCCGACGCGCTCCGCAGCTGGACCTCGAGCGCCTCCACCTGCCGCAAGGCGGCGCGGCTGGGGCGCTCCACATAGGCCTCGCGGGCCAGATCATAGGCCGTCTGAAGATCGCCCCGCCGCGCTGCGTCTTCGGCTGCCCGGCGCAGGTCCCGGCCCGAGAGGCGATGCGCGACGGTCGTCTCGGTGACCGCGTCGGAATCCGGCTCTTCCACGGCCTCCGCCCGCGCGACACTGAGCAGGGCGATGGTGAGCAGCACGAACACGGGCACCTCCAGGGACCCACTGTGCCCGAGGTCCTGGCCACCCGCTACAGGCCCGTCGCCGGGGCCCGCCGCCTGGGCTGCTGCGGGGGCAGGGCCTCCGGCGAGATCGTGATAGGGCTGGCCTTCGCAAGCCCCGCGGCCCGGCGTCGGGGAAAGACGAGGTTGCCATGCTGCTCTCCCTGCTCTGCCTCAGCTCGGCCCTGGCCTGGGGGCCCACCGGCCACCGCACGGTGGGACTGCTGGCCCAACGCCATGTCTCGCCTGCCACCCTGGCTGAGATCGAGGGGCTGATGGGCGCCGAGAGCCTGGCCCGGGCGGCCACCTGGCCCGACGAGATCCGGTCCGACCCGGCCTGGAAGGCGCGGGAGCCCAATGCCTGGCGCCAGCACTTCATCAACGCCCCGGCCGGCTCCCCGCTGGACTTCACAGCCGCCACCGGGCAGGAGCCCGGGGATATCTTCGCAGCCATCGTTCACTATGAGCGCATTCTCAGCGACCGAAGCCAGCCGGACGAAGCGCGTCGAATCGCCTTGCGCTGGCTGGTGCACCTGGTCGGAGACGCCCACCAGCCCCTGCACAGC
This sequence comes from Deltaproteobacteria bacterium, assembly GCA_018401435.1. Lineage (GTDB taxonomy): Bacteria > Myxococcota_A > UBA796 > UBA796 > UBA2385 > M30B51. Next base: position 32,409 of record JAGYJW010000009.1, read on the forward strand.
GGCCACGCCGAAGACCAGGGCGGCAACAAGGTCACTGTCGCCTTCTTCGACGAGAAGACCAACCTGCACAAGGTCTGGGACGAGGACCTGATCAACCACAGCCGCCTGTCATTCACCGAGCTGGCGGACTTCGTGGACACCGCCAGCCCCGACACCCAGCGCCTGTGGGCCGAGGCGCCGGCGGCCACCTGGCTGGAGGAGAGCCGGGCCCTGATGCCTGCCTGCTACGAGACCGGGGATGGCTGGCTGAGCTGGGACTATGCCTGGCGCCACAGCCCCACCATCGAGCTTCGGTTGCAGCAGGCGGGGATTCGGCTGGCGGCCACCCTGGACCGGGCCCTGGCCCCGGCGCGCCCCCGAAAGCGGCTGCGCCCCTGAGCTGGCTACCAGGCGTTGACCGGCACGACAATGGGGGCCAGCGGCTCATCCTGAAGGGCGACCTGCAGCTTGACCTGGCCCAAGGCGCCCAGCTCGGCGAGCACCTTGCTGGCGGCCGCCAGGGCCTTTTCGGGGCGGTTGTTCTCTTTGGACAGGTGGGCCAAGGAGATGTGGCGCAAGGCCGGGGAGAGGCCATCGCGCAACAGGTCGCAGGCCTGGTCGTTGGACAGGTGTCCATGCGAGGACCGGATGCGCTGCTTGAGGGCCCAGGGGTAGGGCCCCTCCATCAGCAGGTCGGGGTCGTGGTTGAATTCCAGCACCGCCACCGTGAGGCTGCGCAGCTTCTCGGCCACCAGGGCCGTGGGGCGCCCGAGATCAGTGACCACGCCCACCCACAGGTCGCCCACCCGCACCCGCCAGCCCACCGGGTCGTGGGTGTCATGGGGCACCGAGAAGGGGTCGAGTTCGAGGTGTCGCAGGCGAATCGGCTCTCCCGGCGTGATCTCCTCGATGGCGTCGGGGGTGCAGGCGGGACGCAGCCCCTGCCGGGTTCCCGCCGTCATGAAGAAGGGCACGGAACGACCGGCGCGCTTGTGCAGCTTGTCGCAGAGCACCCGCGCCGCGCCCACATGGTCGCTGTGTTCATGGGTGATGAGCACCGCGTCGATGGGGGCCGACGCCAGGCCCACCTCGTCCATGCGCCGCAAGATCTGCTTGGTGCTCACGCCGCAGTCGATGAGAACGCCCGCGTGGCCATCTCCGATATAGGTGCAATTGCCGCCGGATCCGGAGGCCAGCGTCGCGACCGTGAGATCCCGGTGGAAGAGGGAGCGGTTCATGGGGGGCCTGGGAGGCGGGGGGCGCGGGGGGAGGTCGCGCCGCGGGGGAGCGGACCGTTAGAATAGCCCGTCGCGCCCGGGGGGGAGAAGCCGTGTTGCCCACCCAGGGCCGGAAGTCCACCCTCGCCGTGTTCCATCGCCCATGGTCCTCTCCCCTGCCCTGCTCTGCCTGAGCCTGCTGCGTGGCGTCGCCGCCCAGGAGCCGCCGCCCGCACCCCTGGTGGTGGCCGTGGACGGGGCCTCCCCCCAGCTGCAGGTCTGGTGGCGCGAGGGCGAGCTGCGGGTGCTGTCCCAGGGCCCTCCACCCGAGCCGCCCCTCGCCGAAGAGGCGCCGCCTGACGCCGATGGCACCCAGCGGCCCTTGGAGGGCACCGCAGCGGCGGGCACCCCCCAGGCGCGGGATGGCTGGACGGGCCTGGTGCCAGCCGACTGCCCCCAGCCCGGTCCCGTGCGCAGCCACCTGGACCAGGACGGCCACCGGCTGGAGGCCCACAGCAGCGCGGCCCCCGACGATCTGCAGGTCGCCGTCACCGTGGATGGCGTCACGGTGGCCGCAGCGGGCCTGGGGCGCCCCGCACAGGCCTGCGCCCTCTTCCTGGGCCAGGCCGACCGCTTGCCGGGCCCCGAGCTGATCCTGATCTGGCAGCCGACAACGGGCACCAGCTGGGGGCTCACGGTCTGGCACCTGCCCGAGGCCGCCTTCCCCGCTCAAGACAGGCTGCGACCCGACTGAGTCCACACGGCCCGCACCAGCAGGTCCCAGGTGCGGTGCAACAGCTCGGAGGCCTCGCGATCGCCGATGGCCTCCAAGGCCAGCGCGGTGGCCTCGATGGTGGACACGGCCCAGGGCTGGTGGGGCCGCCGCAAGCGCACCACCCCCGGGTGGGGCGGCGGCAAGGCCAGGCGGGGCAGCGCGGCCAGGCCCGGGATGCGGTGGGACATGCGTCGGGCCTGGCCCCAGGTGCCGTCCAGCAGCACCAGCGCCGCGGGGGCCTCTCGGGGCTGCTGGGGCGCCGGGGGCGCGTCGGTGGCATCGGCGCTGCCCGCTGGAAAGACCAGCCAGGACCCTGGCGGGGCCGCAGCGGCCGCATCCAGCGCCACATCCCGCTCCCCAAAGTCGATCACCTGCGCGTTGTCCAGGACCAGCTCCACCAGGCGCCCGGAATTGCTCAGCTTTCCCCGCTCTCGGAAGTGCCGGATCACCCGCACTGGTACCGCAGCCCGCCCCCGCAGCAAGGCGGGGCAGATGCAGAATGGGGGCTGCAGGTAGCAGCGCCCGCAACGCGCGGCGGTCTGGATCTGGCCCGTCACGCCTGCGCACCCGCCCCGGCAAAGCGGACCTCAAGCACGCTCTCTTCGGCCGGAACCCCCACCCGCAGCGGAAAGCCATAGTGGCCGGTGGCCCGGTGCACATAGAGCCGGTTGCGCCCCTGGGCCCAGGGGCCGTGGTCGGGGATGACCGAGAAGGCCCGCACCACCGTCCAGTCCAACCCGAAGCTGACCAGACCCAGCTGGCCGCCATGGGTGTGGCCGCTGAACACGAGGTCGGCCTCGCCGTCGGGACAGTGGGTGAAGGCGCCTGGATCGTGCAGGAGCACAATGCGGGGAATGGTCTCACCGTCCCCGTTCACGGGCCGCCCGACCCCGCGCAACACCCCAGCCACATGGGCCGCCCGGTCCCGCCAGCGGAAGTCCAGGCCCACCACCTGCACCGGCCCCACCGGCGTGCGGGCCACCACCGCCCGATCCACCAGAAGCACCACCCCCGCCGCGGCCAGAGCCTCGGCCACAACCGGCAGGCTCTCGTGATCGTGGTTGCCCAGGCAGGCGTAGACCCGCGGGTGGGCCCGAAGCGGCGCCAGGGCGCGGGCCAGGGGTTCGCTGCTGCCCTGGCTGGCCACTGTGAGCAGGTCGCCGGTGAGCACGATGAGGTCCGGGTGAGCCGCCACCGCTCGCGCGCAGATGCGCCGCAGCCGCGCCTCGGACATGAAGGGCCCCAGGTGGGTGTCCGTCAGCTGCACCACTCGCAAGGGCCGATCCGCGTGGTCGGCCGGCGCTTCACGGGGCAGGCCCCGGCGCCGCTGCTGCATGGCCGGATGCGGGGCGAGCACCGGCCCCTCGGTGCTGCGGCTGAGGTCCAGGCTGACCGTCTGCTTGCGGGTGGTCACACTTTGGAAGAGGCCCACGGCCGCCAGCCCATAGGGCAGCCACAGCCCAGGGGGATCCCAGGGGCCGATCGCGACCAGGGCCCAGGGCAGCGCCAGGAAGCTGCCGGCCATGAAGGTGCTGGCCGGCCAGGACACCAGCGGGCTCCACAGGCGGGGCCGCGGCAGCCCGGTGATCAGCACCGCGACCTCGAGGTAGACCAGCACCTGCAGCACGCCGAAGAGCGGCGCAAAGCCGGCCGCCAAGGTCAGCAACGAGACGGTCAACATGGCGTGGACCAGCAGCACCGCGGCCACGCCCTGGGCCAGGCGTCGGCCACGACGCAGGGCCACGGTGCCAGTCACCAGCCCCATTCCCACCACGGTCACCATCACGAAGCCGGTCATCGGCCCTCCCGGCCTCTCAGTCCCTGCAACCTGCCCACCAATCGCCGGGCTGGCAAGCGCTGCGGCCGGGTTGCCTCCCCCCCCTGGCCGATCAGGGCGGAGGAGATCCGGGCGGAAGGGGTCCCAGCGGGGCCGCGCCGGCCTGCACCAGGCCCTGTCGACGCAGCTCCTTGAGGAAGGCCTCGCCCACCACCCGGTGGCCCGCCTCGGTCAGGTGGCAGTCGTCCATGAAGAGCGGATCTCCACTGCTGCGATGCAGCAGGTCGGCCACATCCAGGTAGCTGACGCCCGGCCGGTCCTCGGCCAGTTCGGCCATCATGGCGTTGTAGCCGGCCAGGGGCCCAGGATCGGGCGCGAGGCCCTCGCTGGCCAGCACCACCCGGCCCCCGCGCTGCACCACCGCATCGGTGATCTGCACCAGGTTGTCCCGGGCGTCGGCGATGGGCACCGCCACCCGCCGCGCGGCGGGTCGAAGGGCGCTCAGCCCATAACGAAGGGCCTGGTAGAGCCGCAGCTGACCCAGCAGCCGGCTCAGGCGGCGGTTGCCCTCACCCTGGCGCCAGGCCGCATAGAGCTGGGCATAGGGCACGGGAACGGGGGTGAGCAGGTCGTTGTGACCCACATAGAGGGTGAGCACATCCGGCTGGAGATCGTCGATGTGGTCGAGCAGGTAGCGGCGAATATGCCAGGTGGTCCAGCCGCCCACTCCCTGGTTGATCACCTGGAGCTGCCCCCCCGCCCCTTCGGCGATGCGCGCGGGGTAGAAGTCGGCCAGATCGTCATTCTGAAAGGCGCCCCCGGTGCTGCTGCCCCCCATCGCCACCAGCCGCTGGCGACCGTCAGCCGCGGGGATCTGCACCGGGTATCCGCGGTCGGGATAGACCGTGTGCTCGGCCTTCTCGAAGAGGTCGAAAGAGTCGGTGGCCTCGGGCACCCAGCCATAGATGTCGTCGGGCCGGGTGCGGGAGCCTTTGCCGTTCCAGGCGATCCCCGCCGGCGTGTAGCGCAAGGCGCCTTCGGTGGCGGCCACAAGCCCCAGGCTGAGGGCCAGGCAGCTGAGGTTGTAGAAGCGCACCCGCTCGGCGTTGCTGTTGACCCAGAGCAGGCCGCCATAGGCCAGGCCGCCCAGCCCGGCAGCCGCAGGGGCCACCCGGTGCAAGGCGCCCATCAAGGCCACCGCACAGGCCACGCTCGCGCCCAGGGCCAGGATGGCGCTGGCGCTTCGGCCGAGGCCGGCCGCTGCCCAGGCCGCCAGCAGCCGGGGCAGGAGCAGGCCGATGGCCAGGAGCACGAGCAGGCCCAAAGCGACCGCCGCTGCGGGCCCAAGCGCACCCGGGGCCGAGGCCCAGGCGAGGCAGGCGGGCAGGCGGCGGCGATGGGGGCGGCAGCGGGCCAGTCCGGCGCTTCGCCTCCATCAGGCGTCGGTGCTCCTTCAGGGCCCGACCCAGGTGGTGGCTCAGCTTCATCAGGCTGGCCAGCCAGCGAAAGGGGCCCCAGCGCCGCCAGCCAGGGGCACCGGCAGCCACAGGATCCGCGCGGTCTCGGCGAAGCTGCGCAGGTCCACCCGCAGGGCCAGCAGGCTGAGGCAGAGCGGCAGGGTGGTGAGCGCGACCAAGGCTGCGGTCGCCCCCAGCCACAGCTCCAGGCCCACCAGGCCGGCAGCAATCAAGGCCCCGGTGGCCCACCAGAGGGGCCGCAAGGCGGGACCCGGGGGCAGGATCTTCACCTGGCCCACCTCCAGGTCTCGAAGTTGCACCCGCCGCAGCCCCGAGCGCAGCGCCGGACCCGACTCCCCCAAGGGCACGGGGCAGTCCGAGCGCTGTCCGTCGATCTCCACCACCACGCCACCCCGGAGCGGCTCAATGCGCACCGAGACCGCCTCCAGGGTGGGCGGGGCCAGGGGGGGCTCGCAGGCCACGGATTCAAGCTGCCCGCGGTCGCGGCGCACCAGCCTGCTCCCCGGCTCACCCAATCGCTCGAGAACAAGCCCCACGCCACCATCTTCGCTCGGCCCCCGCGGCAGGCTGGTCCACAGCTCCAGCTGTCCGTCCGGCGGCAAGCGCACCCGCGTGGAGATGGGCGCGGGACCGGAGTGCAGGTGGGGGTCTTCGGGCCAGAGAGTGCCCCAATAGTCCAGGCTCCAGGCCGTGGGATCGGGGGGAACCCGGCCCACCAGGCTGCCCAGGCGGGTGGGCACTCTCGAGGCCTCCAGGGTCCAGTCGGGGGGCGCCCGGCTGGAGCGCTCCTCCAACGCACCCTGCCAGGCAGCCTCGCCCACCACGGCCCCCGCAATGCCTGCCAGCAGCGGCAAGGCTCGGGCCAACCCCTTCATGGGCCAGCCAGGGGGCGTTCTGCGCTCATTTCAGCGGGACGGCCTTGACCTTGGCCTTCCCGTCTTCGACGGTCACCCGGAACTTGACCGCGTCACAGCGGTAGCGGCTCTTGATGGTGCGCACCTGCTTCTGCAACACATCGCGCACGCTCTCAAAGGACATGTCGGCGGACTGCCCGCAGCTCTTGCGGGCCTCGACATAGCTGTCGAAGACCGCCTGGAATGCCGCCCGCTCACGCTCTTCGGGGCTGGGCGGCGCGCGCCGCTCCCGGGGGCCCTCGGCGGGGGGGGCACCGCGGGACCGGTCGTGCAGATCGGCCCGGAACTTCATCTTGGGGTGGGTGCCGCGCTCGATCATCACCAGGTTGCGCTGCCAGAACAGCTCCATGCTGGCGAAGCGCGCCCGCAGGGACCGCAGCTTGTGCTGTTGCCGGGTGCTGGTCACCACCACCTGCTGCATCTCGCGCAGCATGCGCCGCAGATCGTCCCGTTCGCGGACGGGCTCGACGCGCTCGATCCCGGAGAAGTACTTGTCATACTCCACCTTCAGCACGAAGAGCCGCTTCTCGAACTCCTCGAAGCGGTTGTTGAGGACGATGTCGATCTTGTCGCGCTTGGCCACCCATCCTCCGGCCCGGCATTCTACCATCTTGGCGGCCGAGAGGTTCGCCGCCCGGCCGGGTGCCGCGATAGCGACCCTGCATGCCTACCCTGCGAAGCAGCCCCAGCAGCGCCAGCCCCGTTCGGGTGCTGGTCGTGGACGACGAAGAGGAGATCCTCGAGCTGCTTGGCGAGTACCTCAAGGCCCGGGGCTTCGCGGTTGCCACGGCCTATGACGGGGCCGACGCCATGGCCGCGCTGCACGCCGAGGATCTCGACCTCGTCATCACCGACATGAAGATGCCCCAGGCCGACGGCCTGGAGCTGCTCGCCGCCACCCGAGCCTTGCGCCGGCCGGTCGGGGTGATCTTGATGACCGGCTATGGCACGGTCGAGACGGCCACCCACGCCCTGACCCACGGCGCCTACGCCTACCTGCTCAAGCCCTTCAAGCTCCGCGACCTGCACAACGTGGTCAAGGGGGCCCTGGTCCGCCTTGAAAGCGAGCGGGACGCCCAGCGCCTGCCCCAGCTGGTCGAGTTCTACGAGGGCGTGCACGGGGCGAAGGGCCCCGACGATCTGCCGCGGCTGCAAGGGCTGCTGGCCACCGTCGCGCTGGCCGAGACCCACAGCCACGAGGTCGCGGTCTGGCTGAAGGGGCCCGGCGGCTGGGAGGCCGTGGCCCGGGGCGGGCACGCCGACGCCCTGTCTTCGGTCGATCCCCAAGACCCCGGCCTGGACGATGCCAGCATCTGCGCGGCGCCGCTCTATCGAAAGGGCCAGCGGGTGGGCACCCTCGCGGTCGCGGGCCCCCGGCAGTCCGAAGACGCCAACGCCCGGCTGACCCGCCTGGCGGCGGCCTTCTCCCACGCCCTGGATCGCGCCGCTCCCCAGGCCTGAGCGCGTTCGGCTCGCCGACCCGAAAAGGACAAGAGGCCGACCCCGTCAGGGGCCGGCCTCTTCGGGCTTCCGGTCAGATCACTGGAGGAGGGAGATGACGGACTGGTTGATGTTCTTGGCCTGCGCCAGGGCGGCCACGCCGGCCTGCTGCATGATCTGCTGCTTGGTCAGCTCGGAGGTCTCGTAGGCGAAGTCCGCGTCCTTGATCTGGCTCTCGGCGGCGGACAGGGCCTCGACAAAGACCGAGGCGTTGTTGATGGCCGAATCCAGGCGGTTCTGCACGGCGCCGAGCACCGACCGGCCGCTGTTGACCGAGTCCAGGGCCGTGTCGATGGCGTCCAGGGCGGCCTGGGCGCCACCGGCGGTGGACACGTTGAGGGCCGTGGTGTCCACGCCCAGCGAGGTCACGCGCAGGTCCACGAGGCTGATGGTGATGCGGCTGGTGGAGGCGTTGGTGATGCCGACCTGCACATCCAGCGAGGTGCTGCTGTTGTCGCTGAGGGACACGCCGTTGAACTGGGTGGAGGAGGCGATGCGGTTGATCTCCTCCTGCAGCTCTTCGAACTCGTCGGCGATGTAGGCGCGCTCGTCGTCGTCCAGGGTCTCGCTGGCGCTCTGCACAGCGAGTTCGCGCATCCGCTGGAGGATGTCGGTCACCTCGTTGCTGGCCGACTCCGCCGTCTGGATGATGGAGATGCCATCATTGGCGTTGCGGATGCCCTGCTCCTGGCTGATGACCGCGGTCTCCAGGTTGGTGGCCACACCCAGACCTGCGGCGTCGTCGGCGGCGCGGTTGATGCGCATGCCGCTGGAGATGCGCTCCAGGCTGGTGCCCAGCCGCTGCGTGGTGCGGTTGAGCTGCCCGGTAGCCTTGATCGAGGCGATGTTGGTGCGAACGGTCATGGCCATGGAAGAGCCCTCCAGTTGAAATTCTTGGGGTCCGGCGCGGCGGGCGTGCCGCCTGGCCCGCAAGGGACCGATGGTGCCGGAAGTTAGACGATGGGACGGTTGCGGTCAAGGCCTCCGCCAGGAGCCCCCCGGCGGGGCTCCCAAGCCGGGCGCTTAGTTGAGCAGGGAGATCACGGACTGGTTGATATTCTTGGCCTGGGCCAAGGCAGCGACACCGGCCTGCTGCATGATCTGGTGCTTGGTCATCTCGGAGGTCTCGGTCGCGAAGTCCGCGTCGCGGATCTGGCTCTCGGCCGCGGACAGGGCCTCGGAGAAGACCTGGTTGTTGTTCAGCGAGCTGTCCAGGCGGTTCTGCACGGCGCCCAGGGTGGAGCGGCCGGCGTTGACCGAGTCCAGGGCGGTGTCCAGCGCGTCCAGGGCCGTCTGGGCCAGGGTGGAGGTGGACAGGTTCATCGCGGTGGTGTCCACGCCCAGGGAGGTGGCGCGGAGGTCGATCAGGCTGATCGCGATGCGGCTGGTGGCGTCGTTCTGGATGCCCACCTGCACATCGAGCGAGGTCTGGCTGTTGTTGGTCAGCTCGACGCCGTTGAACTCGGTGACGTTGGAGATGCGGTCCACCTCGGCGGACAGCTCTTCGAACTCGTCCTGGATGTAGGCGCGCTCGTCGTCGTCCAGGGTCTCACTGGAGGACTGCACGGCCAGCTCGCGCATGCGCTGCAGGATGTCCACCACCTCGGTCGCAGCGGACTCGGCCGTCTGGATGATGGAGATGCCGTCGTTGGTATTGCGCATGGCCTGGCGGGTGCTGATGACCTGGCTCTCCAGGTTGGTGGCGACGCCCAAGCCCGCCGCGTCGTCTGCAGCCTTGTTGATGCGCATGCCGCTGCTGATGCGGCTGAGCGAGTTGCCCAGCGAGCGGTTGGTGCGGCCGAGGTTGCCTGAGGCCATCATCGCCGAGACATTGGTGCGAACGGTCATCGCCATGGGGAGCTCCTCCGAGGGGGTCAACGGGGCTGGGACGAATCCCGAGCGCCCTTTCCGTGCTTGCTCCAGTCTCGTCGGAGCCCCCTCCGGCAGCTTTTAGGGGGGGCCTGCACTTTCTACCGATTTTCCGAGGTGGCACGCATTGGTCGGCGTTTACCCTCGCTTATTTCGATGACATCAGCCGATCGCGAAGAAAAATTGGATGGGGGACTCATGTCTGGGTCACAGCAGCCGAGGGCTTCGGAAGATCGCCGGGACCCGCCCCCGCCTCGCCCGACCGGGGGCGGGGCGATAGGCCGCAGTCAGCTTGGTCCAGGGACCCGCAGCCGCCTGCCGCGCATCGACGGCGGGGTGGCGTGGAGCCCGCCCCCCTGGACCGCCCACGCAGACGGAGCCAGCCATGAATGCGCCCGCCACGGAATTGCCGGTCCTGGGTCAGCGAGGCCTGAACCTGGCCCGCGTCCTGGATCGCCACCTGTTGCCCCGGGTCGAGAAGCCCAGCCGCTACCTGGGCTCCGAGACCAACGCGACCCTGGCGCAGCACAAGGATCTGTCGGCGGTGGAGGTGCGCATCGCGCTGACCTTCCCCGATCTCTACGACATCGGGCTGGGCAACCTGGGCTTGCACATCCTCTACGCCATCCTCAACAAGCTGCCCTGGTGCTGGGCAGAGCGCGCCTATGCGCCGGGCACCGACATGGAGGCCCTGCTGCGCGAGGCAGGCCTGCCCCTCTTCGCCCTGGAGAGCAAGGACAGCCTGGACGCCATGGACGGCATCGGCTTCACCCTGCAGAGCGAGCTGAACTACACCAATATCCTCAACATCCTCGACCTGTCGGGCATCCCGCTGCGCACCGAGAACCGGCGCGAGGACGACCCCCTCACCTTTGCTGGCGGGCCCGCGGTCTTCAACCCCGAGCCGCTCGCGCCCTTCATGGACTTCTTCGTCTTTGGGGACGGGGAGCACGTGATCGTCGAGATCGCCGAGGTGTTGCGCCGGGTGCCCCGGGAGGCCGGGCGCCAGGCCCGGCTGCTGGCGATCGCCAAGCTGGAGGGCGTCTACGTCCCAGCGCTCTACCCGATGGAGACCCTGCCCGACGGGCGCATCCTGCCCCCGGTGGACGGCCCGGTCATCCGCAAGCGGCTGGCGCCGACCCTGGACGGCGAGGACTTCCCGGTCAACTACATCGTGCCCTTCACCCGCCAGGTGCACGACCGCATCTCGCTGGAGGTGCTGCGCGGCTGCACCCAGGGCTGCCGCTTCTGCCAGGCGGGCATGACCACCCGCCCGGTGCGCGAGCGCAGCATCGACAATGTGACCGACCTCATGCAGCGCACGCTGGATGCCACCGGCTACGAGGAGGTCTCCCTGGTGAGCCTGAGCACCTGCGACTACAGCAATGTCCGCCAGATGGTGGACGCCGTGGTGCAGAAGGCGGCCCCCCAGCGGGTCGGGGTCAGCCTGCCCTCCTTGCGGCTGGACAGCTTCTCGGTGGACCTGGCCGATATGGTGGCGGGCATCCGGCGGACCGGCCTCACCTTCGCCCCCGAGGCCGCGTCCCCGCGCCTGCGGGCCGTCATCAACAAGTGGATCCCCGACGAAGAGCTGTTGACCATGGCCAGCAAGGCCTATGGGCTGGGCTGGGACCACGTGAAGCTCTACTTCATGATCGGCCTGCCCACCGAACGCGACGACGACATCGAGGCCATCGCCGACCTCACCCTGCGCACCGTCGCGGTGGGCCGCAAGCTCAACCGCAAGGCCAAGGTGAATACCGGCGTGAGCACCTTCGTGCCCAAGCCCTTCACCCCCTTCCAGTGGGCCGAGCAGATCAGCCTGGAAGAGACCGAACGGCGCCAGGGCATCCTGCAGCGGCGCTTCTGGGACGAGCCCTCGGTCAAATTCGGCCGCCACGTCTCGGGCACCACCTTCTTGGAGGGCCTGCTCAGCCGGTCGGACCGCCGGGCCGGGGACCTCATCGAGGCGGCCTACCGCAATGGCGCCCGCTTCGAGGGCTGGGACGAGCACCTGGACATGGCCGCCTGGTACAAGGCCATCGAAGACACGGGCTTCGACGTCAAAGACGCGCTTCGGGAGCGCGATCTGGACGAGCGCCTGCCCTGGGATCACATCGACATCCTCATCCCCAAGCAGTGGTTCAAGGACGACTGGGTCCGGGCGACCGAGCTCAAGCACGCCGAGGATTGCCGCCACAGCAAGTGCCACCGCTGCGGTGTCATCGACCAGGAGCGCGAGCTGTGCGCCCACATGCTGCGCAGCGCCATCGACGGTCGCAAGGCGGAGGCGAAGTGGGAGCGTCCGCCCCCGCCGCCCGAGCTGGGCAGCCAGCCCGCCGAACCCGGCCAGCCACCGGTGCGCCCCGCCGAAAAGCCGGCCGTGCAGCGCCTTATCTTCCGCGTCGGCGTGACCGGCGAGGCCCGCTACCTGTCTCATCTCGAGACCATGAACGCCTGGATGCGCGCCCTGCGCCGGGCCCGGGCGCCCCTGGTCTACTCCGAGGGCTTCCACCCGCACCCCAAGCTGGCCTTCTCCGGCGCCCGCCCCGTCGCCGAAGAGACGCTCGGGGACTACATGGACATCATCCTCAACGAGCGACAGGACCCCGCCCTGCTGCTGGCCCGCCTGCAGGCCACCGTGCCGCCCGGCTTCAAGGTGCTGGGGGTGCGCGAGGTGGGGCTCAAGGCGGCCTCGCTGATGAGCACCGTGAGCGGCGCTGACTACCTGTTCTTTGTGGCCGAGGGCCCAGCCGACCTCGCCGACCGGGCCACCGAGCTGATGGGCCGGACGCGCATCGAGGTCACCCGCCGGCTGAAGGCCAAGACGCGCAAGAACAACCGACGCGGGCCCACCACCCGGGTGGTCGATCTGCGGCCCAACCTCAGCCACCTCGCCCTGCTCTCCCCCCAGGAGGCCCCCGTCCCGCCCCTCCCCGACGAGCAGGTGCTCGCCGTGTCGCTGGACACCACCGACGACGGGCGCGGCGCGCGTCCCAGCGAGATCATCTCGCTGCTGGGACTGGACGCCGCCCTGGTCCGGGTGCTGCGGCTGGACACCCGCTTCGTGGAGCGGCCCGAGGCCGATGGCGAGCAAGAAGCCGAGCTTCGCGGCGGCTTAGGGGACGACGGCGAGGAGGACGCGGCCCAGTTCGCCTGAGCGGACGGGGCCCGGATGGCCGGCCGGCGGTTAGGGCTCCCCCACCTCCCATGGCCCTCTCGCCCGGAGCCCCGATGTTTCAGCTCGATTCCGACCAGCAGGCCCTGCAGGCCGCCGCGGCCGAGGCCGCCCGGGCCATCCTGGGGGCCACCCTCAAAGAGGACGACGAGGCAGAGCGCTTTCGAAAGGAGGCCATCGGCGCGCTGGGTGCGGCTGGTCTCTGCGGCATCCCCACGCCCGAGGCCCATGGCGGCTTGGGGCTGGGCTACCTCGACTATGCCATCGTGCTCGAAGAGATCGCCAAGGTGTCAGCCAGCTATGGCGTCTCGGTCGCGGTCACCGGCCTGCCCCAGGTGATCCTGAGCACCTTTGGCAATGCAGAACAGCAGGCCCGCTGGCTGCCCGGCCTCGCCGCCGGAGAGCTGCTGGGCGCCTTCGCGCTCAGCGAGCCCGGATCCGGCAGCGACGCCGCCAGCCTGCTGAGCACCGCCGTCGCCGATGGCGACGACTATGTGCTCAACGGCACCAAGTTCTGGATCACCCATGGCGGCCACGCCGATCTCTACGTGGTGATGGCCCGCACCGGCGGGGCGGGCGCCCGGGGAATCAGCGCCTTCCTCGTACCCGGCGACAGCCCCGGCCTCTCCTTTGGAAAGAAAGAGGAGAAGATGGGCCTGCGGGCCTCTCCCACGGTCGAAGTGGTGATGGAGGACCTGCGCATCCCGGCAGCCAACCGCATCGGTGAAGAAGGCGCGGGCTTTCGCGTGGCCATGAGCGCCCTGGATTCCGGTCGGATCACCATCGCCGCCATCTCCGTGGGGCTGGCCCAGGCCGCCCTGGACGTGGCTGCGGCCTATGCCTGCCAACGGCGACAATTCAAGACGGCCATCATCGACTTCCAGGGAGTGGGCTTCATGCTGGCCGATATGGCCACCCGCATCGAGCAGGCCCGCCTGGTGGTGCACAAGGCGGCCTGGCTGCGCGACCAGGGGCGGCCCTACAGCCATGTGGCCGCGATGGCAAAATGCGCCGCGACCGACTGCGCGATGGCCGTCACCACCGACGCCGTCCAGGTGATGGGGGGCTATGGCTACACGCGGGAATACCCGGTCGAACGCTATATGCGCGACGCCAAGGTCATGCAGATCGTCGAAGGCACCAACCAGGTGCAGCGGGTCGTCATCTCTCGGCACCTCAAGCAGCAACATGAGCAGGGGTGACCGCGGGGCGCCTCCCGCTATACTGCCGCCCTCAGGCCGCAGAAACCTGCACCATCGGCGCCATTCCTGGCGGCCGATAGCGGCAGGAATCCAGTTTGAAAGCACCCATTGCGTCGATCCGACCACCCGCGGTCCGGTCGCCGGGAACCATCGCCGATGAAAACCTGCCCCCTCTGTGGCTCGACCTATGCCGATCGGGTCGACTTCTGTTTCCAGGATGGCGCCCCGCTGGTGGCCGTCGCTGCGCCGGACGCCGACGATGCGCCCGCCGGCCCGCTGGCCCCCGTTGAAGCCGACACCGCCAGCCTGACGGATGCGCCCGAACCCCGGGCACTGCGCCCCCGCGAGGCCCCCGAACCCACCGCCGCGCCCCCCGAACCGGCAGCCTCCCACCGCTCCCGCCGACCTGCCGCCGGATCGCCAGTCCCACGAGCCCGCGCCGCAGATCGCCGACCCGATCCAGCTGGTGGATCTGCCCGAGGAGCCGGCGCCCGACGACCTTCAAGGGCCCGCCGGGGCGCTGGCTGCACCCGAGACGCTGCCCGCGCCCGAGGTCCTGGCCGCGCCGGCAGCCTTCAGCTCCCCCACGCTGGTGCCCGACGCAGACGCCCTGGCAGAGTTTGCCGGCGACGAAGATCTGCCCCCGCCCGCCCCCATCGCCGATGTGGCCCCGTCGTGGCCCTGGTGCCGCCGGCCGCCGCGCCGGGCGAGGATGTGGGGCTGGGCGCAGAGGCCGATGGCTTCTTGCAGGAGGATGCCGCGGTCGCTCCTCCCTCCGACGAGGAGCCCGCGCGCAAGGGTGGCGTGCCCTGGCTGATCGTGGGCGCCGTCGTGATCCTGCTGGTTGGTGGTGCCGCGGTGGCCCTCAACCTCGACAAGGGCCCCACGCCGCCGCCCGCGCCAGCCGCGGTGCAGCCGCCGCCGCCCGCGCCGGCCCCCAGCCGCCGCCCGAGGCCCCGAGCCGCCCCCGAGCCGGTGGTGGACCCGGTGACGGATCCCAGCCTCGACGGCGCCGCAGCACCGCCCACCGAGGTGCCGCCCGCAGAAGCCCCCACGCCGGCGCCGCCCAGCTGGCCGCCAATGGCGTGCCGCCCACCCGACCCCCACGCCGCGACAGCCCAGCCCCCGCGCAACGCCGACCGTGCCGCACCCCCGGCGCCGGCACCGGCACCGGCCCCTGAGAGCAACGACGGCGTCTGGGGTGCCCCCCAGGCGGCCAGCAAGGGCTCCTTGACCATCTCCAGCCGCCCCACCGGCGCGACCATCTACATCGACGACAAGGCGGTGGGCCGCGCCCCCCTGAGCTGGACCATCGACTATGGCCCCCACCGGCTTCGGGCCGAACTCGACGGCTACAAGGGCGACGCGCGCAGCATCGACGTGCAGTCCGAGCAGCTGGTGGTGCCCTTCGAGTTGCAGCCCATGGTGGTCATGGGCAATGTCAACATCTTTGGCACCGCAGGGGCCCAGGTGCTGGTGGATGGCAGCCCCATCGGCGTGTTGCCCACGATGGCCAAGCTGTCGGAGGGGCGCCACAGCTTCAAGGTGGTGCAGGCCGACGGCCAGACCTACACCCGCGAACACGAGATCCGCTTCTCCCAGCCCGGCCAGTCGGTCAGCATCAACCTGAACCCCTGAGGGTGCCGGGCCCACGTGGCGGTGGATCCGCGGGCCCGGGGCAGATAGCCCCCTCGGGACCGATGCAAGGGGCGAGCCAATCGCCCAAGTGAGGCCCCCGTGGCATCCGACGATCCCAACGACACGGCCCCCGAAGCGGCCGCCGAAGCGGCCACCCGCAAGGCCGCTGCCGCCCGGGCGGCAGACGCCGCCGATGACTTCCTCGAAGAGCAGCCCGACGTGCTCTTTCAGGCGCGGATGCGGGCGACGAATCTCGCCCTTGGCTACTGGCGCCAGGCCCTGGCGGTCGGCGTCGTCATCCTGCTGGGCGTGGGCGGCTACGGCCTGTGGCGCGACCAGATGCTGGATGAGCAGCGCACGGCCCACGCCAACGTCGCGCGGGTGCTGGCCAAGGTGCCCCGCGAGCCGGGCCCGGACACCGATTGGAGCGTCTACGCCGCCGAAATCGCCGCAGCCGGCGCGGCGACCCAGGGCCCCGCCCGAGCCTGGGCCGACTGCCAGGCTGCCCTCATCTACGAAGAGGCCGACGACGAGGCCAAGTCCCTCGCAGCCTGGGAGGCCGCCAACGCCGCAGGCGCCAAGGGCGTGCTGGGGTGGGCGGCGGCGTCGGGCTATGCCAACGCCCTGGGCAACCAGCAACGGGTGGACGAGGCCGCCGCCCTCTACCGGCAGTGGGCCACGGCCGAACCCGGGGTCATCGGCGAACAAGCGCTCTTCGCCCTGGGCAACCTCTTCCGCGATGCCCGGCGAATGGACGAGAGCGCCCAGGTGTTCCAGGAGTTCGCACAACGCTATCCGGAGTCGCCGCTGGTCCCCCAGGTCCAGCAGGCCCTTCAGGAGCTGCAGGGGAACGGATGAGCGCACCTGCGTGGCTGGCGGCCGCGGGCCTGGCCAGCCTCAACCCGAGCCCCACCGACGGCAGCCCGACTCGGGCGCAGTCGCCCTACCCGGGCGACTTCTCCGGCGCGCCGGCCCAACTCTGGCTGGAACACCTGCCGGGGGAGCGCGTGCCTTCGGCCATTCACACCGAGGCCGGCGGTCCGCTGCTGCACGGGCCCTACCTCTACACGGGCACAGCGGGTGAAGACACGCTGCTGGTGCTCGATCGCACCGATGGCCGGCTGATTCGCCGCCTGCCCGCCCGGGGGCTGGTCCGATCCACGCCCGTGGTCGCCGATGGCCACCTCTTCTATGGCGACGCCGGCGGTGCGAGCTGGTGTTGGCGCCTGATTGACGGCGTACCCGCCGAAGAGCCCACCTGGGTGCATGTGGGCACCGCACCCGTGCTGGCCTCCCTCGCGCCCACCGCCGACCGCATCTATGTGGCCGATGTGGCCAATGTCGTGGTGGCCTTGGATGCGCGCACCGGCGACCTCGCCTGGCGCCACGCCCAGAAGCTCGACCCGGGCCGCAAGGCCGAGCTCGAACTCTATGGCCACCCACCGCCGGCCCTGGTCGGGGAGCTGCTGCTGGCGGGCTTCTCCGATGGCACGCTGGTGGGCTTGGACGCCAGCAGCGGCGACCTGCTCTGGCAGCGCCGCGTGGGTGAGGGGCAGTACCCCGACCTCATCGCAGACCCCCTCTTCATCGGCGGTGACGTGATCGTCGGGGGTTTTACCGCCCCCTTGGTCAGCATGGACCTCGCCACCCGCAACATCCGCTGGCGCATCGACGAGGTGGGCGCCGCCCACGGTGCGGCCCTATACCGCGACGCCGACGGACAGCCCGGCCGCCAGATCTTTCATGGCGGCGTGGACGGCATCCTGCGCGCGGTCGACCGGGTGACGGGGGCCGTGGACTGGGAGTGGGACTCCAAGACCCGCAGCGCCTTGACCCGGCCCCTGGTCACGCCGGCCGGCCTGCTGGTTGCCGCCGCATCTGGCAGCTTATACCTTATCAATGCCGAAACCGGCAAGAAGCGCTGGGAGTGGCTGCCCGGCTTCCACGTCTCGGGAATCACCGCGACGCCGGCCCAGGAGGGCCGGCAGCTCGTGGCCGTCACCAACGCCGGCAATGTGGTGAGCCTGGCGGTGCCCGAGCCCCAGGCCGAGCGCCAGGCCAACCCCCTGCTCCGGGCCATGGGCCTGTGAGCGCCCGATGACCCAGCCCCCCCGAGACCCCAAGGCGCCGTCGCAGCGGCCCGAAGACGCGGGGTCGGCCGAGGCCGCAGAGGCCCCGCGCGCCTCAGAGGCCCGGCCCAACCCCAACCGTCGCGACCGGCTCAAGGGCATGGCCCGCCGTATCTTCTCCGAGCTGGAGCAGGATCTGGGCGAGGACCGCGACCCGCACCAGAGCGAGGCCCGGACGGAGTCCCGCGGGGAACAACGCGGGGAGCAGCGCGCTGAGCAACGCGCTGAGGGCCCTCGCCCAGAAGGCCGCTCCGAAGCCCGAGATCTGCTATGGTCCCTGCTCGAGACCGGCGACAAGGCCAAGACCGAGATCGTGAAGCTGGTGGCCCGCGAGGTGCGCGGCTACCTCGAGGCCCTGGAGCTTCACAAGGACCTCCACCACCTGCTCACCAACTACAGCCTCGAGATCAAGGCCAGCGTGCACCTCAAGCCCCTGGCCGACGAGCTGGTGCAGGCGCCTTCTCAAGGTCCGGGCATCCGCGCCCACCTGGCCCCGCTGGAACCCGAGGGCCGCTGAGGCCCTCGGGCTCTCTTTCGGGTCACTCCTCGGTCGGCACCACGGCGCTCTCGCGCAATCGAACGACGATGCCCTCCTCCCGAAGCAGGCGTCGAAGCTCCCACTTGTCGATCTGCTCCACATTGTCGAGGATGTGGTGGATCTGATCCGAGGAGCTGTGGATATCGGCGAGCACGGCGCGCGCATCCGCCACGGCTCCTCGGGTCTCGCCCACCAGGCCCTGCACGTCGGCACTCATCTCGGGCAGGCCCTCGGTGGCCTCGTCCAGCCGCAATACCAGGCGCTCGGTGCGCTCCAGGGTGGGCTGCACCTGGCGCCCCACCTGCCGCAGCTCTCGCACGGCAGCGCGGCTCTCGACCAGCAGGGGGGAAAGCTCAGCCGAGGCCACGGCGCCATTGTGCAGCAGGGTCTCCAGATCGACCACCATGCGCTCCACCCGCTCAGGGTCCTTGGCGATCACCGCGTGCAAGGTGGACACGATGGCCCGAAGCTCGGCGGGATCAGCCGCGGTCAGCAGCGGCCCCATGGCGTTGACCAGCTGGTCAATCTCCGTCTGGCCCCGCACCTGGGCGATCCGGCCGCCGTCTGCCAGCAGGGGCGCGTCGGGGCTCTGGGGCAGCAGCTCCAGGAATTTCTCGCCCAGCAAGGAGCGCGCCCGCACCTGGGCGATGGCGTCCTGGCGCAGGCCCACGCTCTGCTTCACGTCGAAGTGCACCTGGGCGAGGTCGTGTTCGACCACCAGCTCCCGCACGGTGCCCACCGTCACGCCAGCGATCTTGACCTCGGATCCCGGTCCCAGCCCCGCCGCGTCGGGCAAGGCCACCGTGGCCTGCAGCACCTCGCCCATGCCCTTGAGGGCCCCCACCTTGACCGACATCCAGGCCATCAGGGACAGCGCCACCAGAAGCAGTAGCCCCACACCAATCTCGTATTTCCGACTGCGCTCCATGGGCCGCTCACAAAGCAGGGGTGGGGAGCCGAGCCGGCATGCCGTCGGCCTCGGGGAGGATGAGGTTGCGCTGCAAGAAGCGCCGCACGATGGGCACAGGCGAGCGCAGCACCTGGGCGGTGGGGCCAAAGGCCACCAGCGCGCCCCCATAGAGCATCGCGATGTGGTCTGCGACCGCCACGGTGCCCACGATGTCGTGGCTGATGACGACGAAGGTGATGCCCAGCTTGGCCTTCATGTCGCAGATCAGCTCGTCGATGGCGTCGCTGGTGAGCGGATCCAGGCCACTGTTGGGCTCGTCGAAGAGCACGATCTCGGGCTCCATGACGATGGCGCGGGCCAGGCCGACCCGCTTGAGCTGACCGCCCGACAAGCTGGCCGGCATGCGATCACAGAAGTCCGGCATCCCCACGAGATCGAGCTTCTCCAGCACCTTCTCGCGGCGGGCCTGCGGGCTGAGGCCGGGGGCGTGGTGGACCAGCGGGAAGGCCACATTCTCCCCCACGGTCATCGAATCAAAGAGGGCGCCCGCCTGGAAGAGCATGCCCATGCGGCGGCGGATGGCGTAGAGCGCGGCCTCGTCGGCCTGGACCACGTCCACGCCAAAGACGCGCAGCGCCCCGCGGTCCGGCGCCAACAGGCCGACCATGTGCTTGAGCAGCACGCTCTTGCCCGAGCCACTGGGGCCGATGATGGCCGTGGTCTGGCCTTCCGGCACATCGAAGCTGACCCCCTGAAAGACCGTGTGGTCGCCAAATGACTTCCAGAGGTCCCGGATCTCGATGATATTCACGGGCCGCCCCCATACATCAGCTCGCTCAAGAAGTAGTTCAACGAGACGCAGAGCACCGCCGAGGTCACCACCGCCCGGTTGGTGGCCTGGCCCACCCCTTCGGGGCCGGGCCCGCATTCAAAGCCATACCAGCAGGACACCGTGCAGATCAGCACCCCGAAGAAGAGGCCCTTGATCTGGCCATAGACGAGGTCGAGGGGGGTGATGCCATCGGCGGCGAAGCGCAGGAAGGTGTCGCCATTGAGGTCGAGCTGCCAGACGGCGACGCCATAGGCCGCCGCGATCATCGTGAAGATGGCCACCACCGTCAGGGCCGGCAGCACCACCAGGATGCCCAGCAGGCGAGGCGCGATCACATGGGCCAGGGGGTTGACGGCCATCACCTCCAAGGCGTCGAGCTGCTCGCGGATGCGCATCACCCCCACCTGGCTCGCCATCTCGGTGCCGGCCTTGGCCGCGACCATCGACGCGGCGATGATGGGGGCCAGCTCGCGCACCCCGGCCAGGCCCACGAACATGCCGACCATGCGCTGCCCGCCCAGGGGCTTGAAGGCGGCATAGCCCTGCAAGGACAGGTTGGTACCCACGAATGCGGCGATGACCAGCAGGATGGGCAGGCTGCGGATGCCGATGGCATAGGCCGCCTCCAGCACCGACCAGCCGGGCACCCCATGGCGGCGCACCGCCCGGACCAGGGCGGCGACAAAGCCGGCGTAGCGGCCCAGACCCGCCAGGGGCACCCACAGCCATGCCATCAGGAGCCCATGCCGAAGAGGGCGCTGGTGAGCACATAGTTGAAGGCGATGAAGGCCAGCACGCTGTGCACCACCGTATCGTTCACGGCCCGGCCGACCCCGGCGGCCCCCCCGCTCGCAAAATTGCCATGAAAGGCCGCCACCAGCCCAATCACGACGCCGAAGACGCCGGTCTTGAGCACGCCGGCCCACAGGTCCATGGGGGTGGTCAGCGCCCAGAGGTTGGCCAGAAAGACCCCACCGGGCTCGCCCTTGACCAGCACGGCGGTGATGTAGCCCCCCAGCAGGCCCGCCGTGGCGCCGGCCACGTAGAGCATCGGGCAGCTCAGGGCCAGACCCAGCACCCGGGGCAGCACATGGAAGCGCAGGGGATCGACCGCCATCACCACCGTGGCGTCCAGCTCGTCCTTGATGCGCATGGCGCCCAGCTCGGCCGCCACCGAGGAGCCCCCCTGGGCCGCGACCAGCACGCTGGCCATCACCGGGGCCAGCTCCCGCAGCACCGTGACGCTGACCAGGGAGCTGAGCAGGCGCTCGGCCCCATAGCTGTGGAAGATCTCCAGGCCCTGCAGGCTGATCACCATACCAAAAGGCAGGTTTACCGCCAGCACCGGCAAGAGACAGCGGGCGGCGGTGGTCCAGGTGTGGCGCAGGGCCTCCCCGCCAAAAAAGGGCGGGCGCAGTAGCCGCTGGCCCAGGGCCGCGGCGAAGACCGCGAAGCGACCCACCCCGGCCAGCCCGTCGAGCAGGCCGGTCATGGCGGCCAAGGCCGGGTGTTGGGGCGCA
Organism: Deltaproteobacteria bacterium; assembly: GCA_018401435.1. Classification (GTDB taxonomy): domain Bacteria; phylum Myxococcota_A; class UBA796; order UBA796; family UBA2385; genus M30B51. Next base: position 53,865 of record JAGYJW010000009.1, read on the forward strand.
TGGCGAGGCCCTATCTGGCGCCCGCCTGGCCGGCTCGTTAGCTCCGGCCCATGCTGCGCACCCTCCTCCTCTGCCTCAGCCTCTCCACCCCTGCCCTCGCCCAGGATGGCGCCCTCGCGGGGGCGACCCCTGGCCAGACCCTCACGGGGGCCCAGGCCGAGACCCTGGGCTGGACCACCGGACCGGTCGAACTCAAGCGCTTCCCCGACGCCGACGCGGTGACCCTGGCCCTGCCCGCCGACGCGCAGGTCACGGTGGTGCTGGTGGATGGCGATCGCTACCGGGTGCGGCGGGGTACTGACTTCGGCTGGCTGGCCGCCGATCAGCTCAGCCTCTTGCCGCCGGCCAGCGCTCTGCCGCCCTCCGGCCGCTTCGAGCTGACGCCGCCCCCCTTCTGATTCGGCTCAGGGCGCGGCCTCGGCCAGCGCAGCGGGAAGAAAGGCCCGGGTCACCGTGATCTCGCGCTCAACCAGCCCGGTGTCGCCCTGCTGTTGCAGGGTCAGCCGCAAGGGGGAGCCTTCGGGCCCGCTCATGCGCGCCACGACCTGCTCGAGGTTCATGTCGGCGGTGGGCTCACCCTCCACGGCGGTGATCACGTCGCCGACCGCCATGCCCGCCTGATCGGCCGGCAGGCCCGGGTGGATCCGCGTGGCAGCAAAGCCCCCCTCCACCACGCCCAGCGCCACGCCCAGCCCCCCGGTACGCTCGCTGGGAATGACGATCTCTACTTCATTCTCTGCGCCCGCATGGACGTCGACCGCAACCCAGGGGCTGCGCGCAAAGAGCAGGCCATCGGCCCGGGCACCCTGGAAGTGACAGGGGCCCTCGGGCACCAGCCCCGTGGCCCGTCCCTGGTCATCGGCCCGCAGCGCCGTGGGGCAGTCGCTGCTGCGCAGGCGGGCGCCCGCCACGGGGGCGCCGCGGTCGTCCCGCACCCGCAGCCGCACCCAGGCAAGACCCGCCCGGCCCTGCTCCGGATCCGCAAGCGCGGCCATCGCCCGCCGGGGCCGCTGCCTCGGGTGGGGGCAGGCCCTGGGCCCGCTCTTCGGACGAGGGGGCCGCCGCTGCGAATGCCCGCGTCGGCCTCTGGCGCCGGGGGCGGGCCCCGTCGCTCGGCCCGGCCCGGAGCCGCTGAACCCAGGGACCAGACCCACAGGCCCACGAGCAACAGCAGCCCGCCAAGGGCCAAGACCCCACGCTGCCGGGACGACAGGGGGGCCCGCGCCACCGGGCTCAGAGCCCGAGGGCCATCGCGAGCAGGCCGACGCTCGCGGCCACCGTGGTGGGGATGGCGAGGTTGTCATCGATGCGGCGGGCGAAGAGCTCGGCCAGGGGCGCCGGCGGTGGCGCCGGCGGCGGCCAGCAGCAGGGCCGAGGCCAGCCCGACCTCGGGGTAGTAGAGGCGCAAGGTCGCCAGGGCAGCCAGGGTCCCCACCGCCACGAATGCCAGCGTGCCCTGCAGGCTGCGACCATTCACCAGCTTGATCGAACCATAACGACGGCCCACCAGGGCGGCGGCCGGGTCGCCGACCGCCAGCACCGCCAGGGCCACCGAGATCAGCAGGCGGTCACCGGTCATGGCCAGGAGCACCAGGGCCGAGGTGAACCAGGTGGCCGAGTTGATGCGGAAGGCCTCGTGGGGGTGGGCCACCTTGGAGAAGACCCACATCAAGCTGCGGTTGAAGGAGGGCCAGACGCGGCGGACGAGTTCGAAGGTCCAGGCGGCCAGGGCGAAGGCCGCGCCCACCGGCAGCAGCCAGGCTTCGGGCAGCAGATGCTGCACCAGCACCATGACGGTGACGCCGCTGCCGACGTGGTAGGCGTTGCGGAAGTAGTTGGTGGGCCGCAAGGACGGGACGTGCACGTCCATGGGCTTGAGGGCGGCGGCGAGCTGCTCGTAGGCGGTCACCGCTTCGAGGCGAAAGTCATTCCAGGCGGCGCGCATGCGCTCGACCGGCAAGCCCCGGGCAGGCACCGCGTCTTCGAGCAGCAGGACGAGGTCGGTGACGCGCCCATAGAGGGCCGCCCGGGCGCCCGCGTCAGCCCCCTCGGCCCCAGAGGCCGCGGCGTGGCGGGCTTGCAGGGCCCGCGCCCGATCCCGCAGATCGGCGAGGCGCTGCCGCGTGGCGTTCTCGAGGTCGTCCCGCCAACGCGCGGGGTCGATCTCCCGCAAGAAGGCGTAGAGGTCCTGGGCGAGCACCTGGCTGTCGAGGGCGAGAGCGTGGGTCACGGGTCGAGTCCTGGGCCGGTATGCGCCTGTAGCCGGTCCAATGGGGCGAGGGTAGGCACAGGCGCTGCACCTGCCGATGGCCGCGCCCCCCGCCCGGCCGCGCCGGCACGGGCGCGAGCCCCCCGACCACCGGAGCGCAGCGAAATGGCGAGCTTTCTCCTCGATCCTGGGGTCATCTTCCTCAACCACGGGTCCTTTGGGGCCACCCCGGTGGAGATCCTCGCAGTGCAGCAGGACCTGCGCGAGCGCATGGAGCGCGAGCCGGTGGACTTCCTGGTGCGGCAGCTTCCCGGCCTGCTCGCAGCCGCGCGGGAGCGTGCGGCGCGCTTCGTGGGGGCGCGCCCCCAAGACCTGGTCTTCGTGCCCAACGCCACCGCGGGGGTCGGGGCCGTGCTGCGATCCCTGGCCCTGCGCCCCGGGGACGAGCTGCTGACCACGAACCATCGCTATAACGCCGTCTTTCAGGCCATGCGCCGAGAGGCCGGGCGGGCGGGCGCCCGGGTGCTGGAGGCCCGCATCCCCTGGCCGGTGCAGGATCCCGCCGCCCTCAGCCAAGCGGTGCTCGCGGGCATCGGGCCGCGCACCCGCCTGCTGGTGGTGGACCAGATCACCTCGCCCACCGGGCTGATCCTGCCCGTCGAAGACATCGTGGCGGGAGCCAGGGCCCGCGGCGTCGCGGTGCTGGTGGACGGCGCCCACGCCCCCGGACAGGTGGACCTGGACCTGGCCCGCCTGGGCGCCGACTGGTGGGTGGGCAACCTGCACAAGTGGGTCTGCGCCCCCAAAGGGGCCGCGCTGCTGTGGACTGCGCCGGAGCACCAGGGCCAGGCCCGGCCCCCGGTCACCTCCCATGGCGCGGATCTCGGCTACCACCCCGAATTCGACTGGCCCGGCACCTTCGACCCCACCGCCTGGCTGGCGGCCCCAGCCGCCATGGATCTGCACGAGGCCGAAGGCGGTCCGGCCTTGCGCGCGGCCCACCACGCGCTGGTGCAAGCCGGGCGCCTGCTGCTGAGCGAGGCGCTGGCGCGCCCGCTGCCCCACCCCGACGACCCCCGCCTCTATGGGTCCATGGCCGCCATCTCGGTGGGCTTGCCGGCGTCGCAGGCCCTGGCCCTGCACACGGCCTTGTGGACCCAACACCGGATCGAGGTGCCAGTCAGCCCCTTCGAAGATGAAGCCGTGCTGCGGATCTCCGGCTTTGCGCTCTACAACCGCCCAGAAGACTATGAGGCCCTGGCCGCGGTCCTTCCCGGCTGCGTGGCCGCCTTGCAGGTCAGGGGTTGAAGGGGGGGACGCTGACCAGCGCGGCCTCCAACATCTCGCGAATGCGCGCCGGGCCGGCCGAGTCGTCCAGCCAGGACAAGGGGCCGTAGCGCCGCTCCAGGTTGGCGAAGCGGCGGGGCTCGCTGCCGAAATCATAGCTGATCAGGACAGGCAGGGCGCAGCCCGCCTCGCGCAGGGCGGCGAGGATGTAGGCGCCCTGGTTGTCTTCGAGGAAGCGCCGGGCCCGGGCCCCATCCCCCAGGCGGGCCACCAGGGCCGTGGCGTCCCCCAACAGGCGCGCGGCCCGGTCAAAGCGCATATCGAGCACGACGGCGGCAATCTCGGGCTCCTGGGCCAGCAGGCACAGCGCGTCCTCGCCGTCACCGGCACGCAGAAAGCGGAAGCGGTCCCCCAGGAAGCGGCGGTAGGCCTCGACATACTCGTGCCCATCCTCGACAATGAGGACCAGCGGCGCGTTCATGAGAACTCCTGCGCGGGTGGATCCGCCTCGTCCGGGTCCAGCTCGACCTGGACGGAGGTGGGCAGGCGGGGGACCGGGCCGGCCACCTCGGCGCGGCGCAAGCGCACCACGATGGCCTTGGTCCAGCCCGCCGCGAGCTCGGCCGGCCGGCGCTCCACGCCGATGCTGCCATCGTGCCGGGCGATGAGATCGGCGGTCAGGCCCAGGCCCCGGCCGATGCCGCGGGTGTGGATGTCGGCGGTCTCCAGGCGCCCGGGCGCATCGTCGAGGACCCGCAGCAGCACCGACTCCTGCCCGGTGATGGGGTCCTCCTCCTCCTCGATGCACACCCCGACCCGCCCGCTGCCATCGCCCCGGGCGCAGGCCGCCGTCACCGCGTTGCGCAACAGGTTGGCCAGCACATCTTCCAGGTCCCCGGCGAAAATGCGCGCTGGAAGTGTGTCCTCGCGGCCAGACATCGCGAGTTCACAGGGGGAGAGGCGGCTGATATTGGCCTCTGCCCGCACCCGCGCCCAGGTGCCGAGCACCAGCTCCGGCCCCACCGCGGTGGTGCCCAGGCGCCCCAGCAGCTCGCCCAGCCCGGCGTAGGCGTCCTCGTTGAGGGCCTGGGCGATGGCACGCAGCCGGCCAGGCGTCGCAGCGGGCGCCCGCCAGGGACGCCGCAGGGGGCCTTCCAGGCGGCGGAGCCGATCCATGGCCCGCGCCATCGGCGCCACCACGGGGTCCTTTCGGCGCAGGTCCAGGCGCCGACCATGGCGCCGGCCCAGCCGCTCCAAGGCGTCGAGGTAGCCGTCAAAGCGGCCGATGACCCCCGCCTCCACCCCATCCCCGTAGAGGCGCTCCGCCGCGAAGGCCACCGCGTGGTGCTCCCCGCGCTCCAGGGCCAGGGCCACCTCCTCCAACAAGGTGGTGTTGTGCTTGATGACCTCGTGGCGCAGCGCGCTCACGATTCGCGCGAGATCGTGGGATGCCTCGGGATTCTCGGCCACAAAGGCCTCCAGGCTGCGTCCCGCCCGCCGCCGGAGCAGCACCAGGGCCAGGGCGCCCAGGACCAGGCCGATGCCCCCCAGGCCCGCACCCTGGGCGAGCTGGATGCGCCGGGTGACCACGCGCTGCAGCTGCCGGGCCGGCTCCTGGTCGAGGCCGCCGGCGCTGGTGGCGAAGTAGGCGTCCAGCCGCTCCCGCGCCAGGAGCAGGTCGTGGGCCTCAAAAGCCAGGGAGGCCAGCCGAAACCAGGCCTCGGCCACCCCGCCGGCTGCGGCCTGCTCCAAGAAGGCGACCGCGCGGCCCTGATCGCCCTCGCGCAGGGCCACCTCGGCCAGGGCCAGGCGCACCCGCGGCTGGTTGGGCTCGGCCGCCAGGGAGCGCTCCCAGGCCGACACCGCCGCTGCCCAGTCTTCGTCCCGGGCGGCGATGCCCGCCTGCAGGTTCATCGCCGCGGCCCAGCCCGGCGCCAGCTTGAGCACCGGCAGCAGCTCGGCCCGGGCCCGGGTCACCTCGCCGCGGTCCAGGTAGACCCGGGCCACCCGGTAGCCGTCCAGGGCCGCCTGGGGCACGTCGGCGGGGGGGCTGGACAGCTCGGGTAATGGGACGAAGTCTGGCGGAGATCGCCGCAGATCGGCGATTCGTTCCAGGGCGGCCCCCGCCATCGGGCCCCCGGGGTCCAGCCGGGCGCACTCTTGAAAGAGGGGCAGGGCGACGTCAAAGGCGCCCAGCTCCTGCTGCACGCGACCCAGGTGAAAGAGCAGCTCGGGCTGCGCGGGGCGCAAGGCCCGGGCCCGCGACAGGGCGTCCAGGGCCTCGGCGTGGCGCCGGCCGCCATAGCGCTGGGAGAGCAGCAGCCCCAGGCGCAGGTGCCACTCGGGGTCGTCGGGCTCCAAGGCGCTGGCCCAGCCATAGGCCTGCTCCGCTTCGGCGATCTGGCCCAAGGCGGCGTAGACCTCGCCCAGGGCCGCCCGGGCCGCAGCCGAGCGCGGGTGCCGGCGCACCAGCTCGCGCAGGGCCTCCAGCGCGGCCTGTGGATCGGCGCTGGCGCCGCGGCGGGCCGCTCCAGCTCGGCGACGGCCTCGGGGGCCAGGGGCTGCCGCCCCCGACCGCCGGCTGCGGGCGGCCCGCTCCACGCCCACCCGCTCCAGGCGGCCGCGGGCCTCCTCTGCCCCTCCCCTTCCGGCGCCCGGAGCCAGGTAGCCCTGTAGCAGGGCCACGCCGTCCTCCTCGCGGCCGGCCTGCCGCAAGGCCGCCGCCAGGGCCATCACCAAGGGGGCGTCGGGCGGGCCATTCTCCATGCCGGACCAGTGGGCCAGGGCGGCCAGGGCGGCGTCCAGCTCTCGGGTGCGGGTGCGGCAGCGGGCCAGCCCCAGCCAGGCGCGGGTGCTACCCGGGTCCAGGCGGCTGAGGCGGGTGTAGAGGTCGGCGCCGCGCCTGGATCGGCCTCGGAGACCAGGCGGGCCAACGCCTCCACCGCCTCGGGCTCCGCAGGGAGGCGCTGGTAGGCCGCGATGGCCCCCGCGCTGTCCCCGCGGGCCTCCCGCACCCGCCCCAGGCCCAGGTGCCCAGGCACAAAGGCAGGCTCGTGCTGCACAACCAGGGCCCAGGCGGCCTCGGCCCGGCGCAGCGCGCCCTCGGCCTCGGCCTGCCGGGCCAGCGCGACCTGCTGGCCCACCGCCGGGCTGATGGCGTCCAACAGCCCGGTCTCGACCCGTTCGGGCGCCTGGGCGCGCGCGGGCGCCCCCCCGGTGACCAGGCCCAAGCACAAGCCGACGCCCAGGGCGCCTCCTGGCAGCCCCCGCCTCAATCCAGCAGCAGCCGCAGGTGGGTCGCCCGCAGGCCCAGCGCGTTGAAGCGGTTGCGCACCCGAATGGCACCCTCGGGATCGGCCAGCAGCAGCTCGGCCATCGCCGCGAAATCCCCCTCGGTGCGAAAGAAGAGCTCCTCGTAGACCTGGCGCTCGATGTCCTGGCTGAGCAGGCGCGTATCGGAGGCTGGCTGCACGAGAATACGCGTCCAGAACCCATCTTCAGTCATGAAGTCGGGGGTCGGATCCACCTCGGCCGGGGCGGTGGCGGCCAGCAGATCCCGCAGGAGCTTGGGCCGCACCTGCAGCAGATCCGCCCGTGCGGCCGGCCCGCCCATCCCCGGCAGGCGCCCGGCCTCCAGGGCCTCGGCCAAGGTGAGGGTGGCGGCGTTTTCGATGGTCATGGCCAGCTCCCGCAGGTTGCCGGGCCAGGGGTGCTCCACCAGCAATTCAACGCTGCGGGGGGGCAGCAGCAGCACCTGCCGGCCGGGCCGCTCGTCGGGCAGCTGCTCGCCCAGGGCCGCTGCCAGGCAGCCCGCAGGGTCCGGCGCGTCCAGGCCCTGGCGCCGGCGGTATTCGGCGACCAGCTCCACCAGGTGGGCCTCCCGTCCCAGGCGATCCACGACAAAACGCACCAGGGGCGCGATGTCGTCCCGCCGCTCCCGCAAGGAGGGCAAGGCCACCGCGGCGGCCGGATTCAGGCGCATGTAGAGGTCGGCGCGGAAGCGCTCCTCGCGCACCCGGGCGCCCAGATCCTCGTGGGTGGCCACCACCAGCTTCACATCCACCGGGATCTCGCGGGTGTCGCCCAGGCGCGTGACCACCCGCTCCTGCAGCACCGCGAGCAGCATGCGCTGCACATCCTCGCCCAGGTTGCCGATCTCATCCAGAAAGAGCGTGCCGCCATCCGCCTCTTCAAAGGCACCTTTCCGGTCGGTGACCGAGCCTGTGTAGGCCCCCCGCACCGCGCCAAAGAGCTGGGCCGCCACCAGGTCCTTGGGCACCGTGCTCAGGTCCACCGATACGAAGCGCCCCTTGCGGCCGCTGCGGGCGTGCACGAAGTGCCGGGCGATCAAGGACTTGCCGGTGCCCGTGGGGCCCCCCAACAGCACAGGCAGCCGCCCACGGGCCAGCACGCCCAGCCGCTGCCGGATGCGCCGCATGGGCAGGCCGCGCCCCCAATAGATCGGGCCGTCCTGGTCGCGGCCTCGCCGGGCTTGCAGGATGCCCTCGACCTGGGCGCGCAGCGATCGGGCGTCCAGCTCCTCGTCGTCCAGGAAGTAGGTATATTCTTCGGCCCGGTGCTCCTCGGCCATGCGGTCCAGGCGCTCGCCGCGGGCGGTCATCAGCACCACGGGCAGGTCCGGCCAGCGCCGGCGCAGGGCCCCCAGGATCTCGGCCCCCTGGCGCCGCTGGGCGTCGCGCAGGGTGCGGGGGTCGGCGTCGGCGGGCAGGCCCAGCAGCTGGTCGGCGGGCAGGTCGAAGTGCAGGTCGAGCAGCACGAGATCGGGGGTGGCCCCTGCGGACAACCGGCGCTCTGCGTCGGCCCAGCAGCGGTCCGGCCCCAGCCAGTCGTGCTCGGGCATCACCCGCCGGCACAGGGCCAGGGTGCGGTCCTGATCGTCAATCACCAGGATGTCAGCCATCCGATCCCTCCCCGGCCTGGGCCAGGGCCCGGCCATGCAGGCTGCGGGTGGCGCGGGCGATGGCCTGGGCTGCGGCGAGGGCGCGCTCCACATCGGAGGGATCGGTGGCCTGCCAGAGCTGCGAGAGAAGCCCCATCTCTGCGTCAATGAAGTCCACGTCCTCATCTCCGTCAAGCTGTGCCGGCCGCATCCGGGCCCACAGGTCCATGGCCGACTCCACCCTCTCGCCGCTGCGTCGGGTCTGCCCCACATCCGCGATGAGGGCGGCCCGGCGCTGATCCAGGGGCGCGTCCGCAGCCAGGAAGCGCTGCTCGAAGCAGATATATTTGCCCAGATCGTGCCGGATATCGGCGAGCACCTCGACCAGGGGCGCGAGGACCGCGGGGGGCAGGGCCTCGACCCTCACCGGCCGCCCCGAAGGAGCCCCCGCCACCGGCCCGCGCGACCCGGGGCGCGGTCGCTGGTGGGGGATCGCACTGGGACGGACTCGGGGTCCACCGCGAAGCGCCAGGTCACTCCTGCGCCTTCGCCGGTGGTGGCTTGCAGGGTCACGTGCAGGGGGCCGCCGGCCTCCCCCTGGCCCTCGACGCGCACCTGGTCGCCCCCGCGCACCGGACCCAGATCCACGCTGTCGCTGCCCCGCACGCTCAGCTCCGCGGAATTCCAGCCCCCCGCCGGAGCCAGCACCAGCAGCCAGCTCCCGTCGGGGGACCGGGTGGCCCAGACGCCCGGCAACAGGCCATTGGCCTCGGCTGCGGCCTGGTCCTTGCGATCGGCGCGCCGATCCACGCTGTCGGCATGGGCGGGGAGGGCCAGCGCAAGGGTCACGGCGATGGGGAGTGCAGCGGGCAAGCGCATCCAGGCTCCTGGGCGGTGGCCACAGGGGGACAAGGCCCCCTATCCCCGCTCGCGCCAGCCTCGCACCAGGGCGAGGTAGTCCACGGGACCTTCCGGCTCCGGCGGCGCCGATGGGGGCGGCCCCTCGCCCATGCGCAGCAGGGCCTCTCGGCAGGCGGCCAGCAAGGGGGCGGGTGCGACCACCGTGTCCAGGGCCTCGGCCAGGACATGGCCGCGGCGCACGATGTCCTGGGTCAGGGCGGCCATCTCCCAGGGGCCTCGACCGCGACCCGTGGCCACCTGCGCCATCACCCGGCCCGCGGCGACCCCGTCGATATGGCCCGCGCCATGCAGCACCAGGGCGGCCTGCCACCAGGAATGGACCGGCACGCAGCGGGGGCCGAGGGGGGCGAAGGCGTGGGGGGGACGCCGGCGCTCCAACCGGATGAAGATGCGGTCCACAGCGTCATTCTTGGGGAGCCGAGCCAGCGCATCCAAGGTGGTGTCGATGGCCTCGGGCAAGGCACCTGCGAGGTGCATCACCCGGGACACATCGTTGCTGCTGGCCCGGCCTGCCAGCGCGTCGGCGTAGAGGGAGTAGACCAGGGCGTCCACCTCGACATCATCGCCGAAGAGGGTCTCGTGGGCGGCGTCTTGCAGGCCGGCCCGCCCCAGCAGCAGCAGGGGCAGCTTGTAGCCGAATTGCTCCTTGATCGCGCGCACATTGCCCCGGCGCAGGTGGCCGAAGCTGTCCTTGAGGGTGAGGCCCTCGTGTCGAATCCCGTCCAGCCGAAGCTTCTCTTCCAGCACGGCACGAAGCTGCGTGGGCGAGCCCGACAGGATGAACACGCGGTTGTCTGGCGGCTCCGCCAGGGCCTTCAACAGGGCGGTTGCCCCTGGAACGGCCCGCTTGTCCTCGGCATTCTCGATGGCGCTGCGCACCAGGCCCCGGAACGACTCGAAGTCGGTCTCCAGATAGGTCTTGTCGAGATCCCAGCGGTAGACATGCACGCTCCAGGGGTATCATGGCCGGCATGGGAGATCCGCCAGATCGCAGCCGCTCGGGGTCGCTCCGCACCCCGATGGACGTCGGCGCCGGAAGGGACTGGGCGGCAGCCGTGGCCGGCGAAGACAGCTTCGGATCGGTCACCGGCACCGACACCGAGCCCGAAGACGCCACCCGCCCCGTCGCCACCCGGGATCCCCGGCAGATCCGCACCCTGGCCACCCGCCCCCTCGCGCGGCGCTACCGCGACCTCGCCATCATCGGACGTGGCGGCGCCGCCGAGGTGCGCCGGGTGCTCGACCGCACCCTCAACCGTGTGATCGCGGCGAAGATCCTCCGGGATGAGCTGGCCCAAGACCCGGGCATGGTGCGCCGCTTCATGCACGAGGCACAGGTCGTGGCCCAGCTCGACCACCCCGCCATCGTGCCCGTGCACGACCTCGGCCAGCTGCCGGACGGGCGCTGGTTCCTCACCATGAAGGAGGTCCACGGCCAGACCCTGCGCGACATCATCGCCGACCTGCACGAGGTGCGGGGCCGAGGCAGCTTCGTGCCGACCCCCAGCGGCTGGACCCTGCGGCGCGTGATCGAGGCCTTCCGCACGATCTGCGAGGCCATCGGCTTCGCCCACACCAAGGGCGTGGTGCACCGCGACCTGAAGCCCGACAACGTGATGGTGGGCGACTTCGGCGAGGTCTATGTGGTGGACTGGGGACTGGCCCTGGTGCGGGGCACGAGTGCGGCTGACACCACCCTGCCCCCCACCGCGGCCTGGGAGCACGAGGAGGAGAGCGCATCTGCCCTGCCCGTCAGCCGCACGGACCACGGCGTGGTGGTGGGCACGCCGGCCTATATGCCCCCCGAACAGGCCCGGGGCGAGCGCGACCGCATCGAGGCGCGCTCCGATGTGTGGGCGCTGGGCGCGGTGCTCTTCGCCATCCTCTATGGGCGCCCACCCTTTCGCGGCCCCGCAGCCACGGTGCTCAAGCGGGTCTGCCAGGGCCCCCCCGAGGCCCCGACGGGGGTGCCGGCACCCGAAGCCCTGGTGGAAGTCTGGCAGCGCTGCATGCGCGTGGCGCAGTCGGATCGCTACCCGACCGCCCGGGCCGTCACCGCCGCCATCGACGCCTGGCTGGAGGGCTCCTTGGCCCGCGAGCGCGCCCTCGCCCTGGTGGTGGAGGCCCGAAAGCAGGTGCCCGCGCTGGCCGAGGCCCGGCTCAAGGCCAACCGCAGCCGCGAGCGCGGGCGGGCGGCGGTCATCTCCTTGCGCCCCACCGACGGCCTGGAGCAGAAGGAGGCCGCCTGGGCCCTGGAGGACCGCGCCAAGGCCCTCGCCGACGACCTGGACGGCATCTACCAGAGCATCTCCAGCAAGGCCCGCCTGGCGTTGGCCCAGGTGCCCGATCTCTCAGAGGCCAGGGAGATCCTCGCGGATCTCTATCGCGAGCGCGCCGACGCCGCCTTTCAGGCCGGCGACGAGAAGGCCGCCCGGGAGTTCTGCACCCTGCTGGCCAGCTACGACGACGGGCGCCACGCCGAGTACCTGCGCAACGACGGCGACTTGCACCTCGACACCTCGCCCCGGGGGGCCCAGGTCCGCATCCACCACTACGAGCAGCGCGCCCGCCGGCTGATCCCCGTGGGCAACTCGGTGACCGGACCCACCCCGCTCATCGGCCTGCGGCTGCCGGTCGGGGACTACCTGCTGGAGCTGGTGGCCGAGGGCCGATCGGTGGTGCGCTACCCGGTGCGCATCGGCCGCGAGCAGCCCTGGCGGGCCGTGGGCCCGGGCCAATCCGAGCTGCACCCCGTGTGGTTGCCCCAGGCGGGCAGCATCCGCAGCATTGAACGCTTCGTGCCTGCCGGCTGGTTTCAGGCCGGCGGAGACCCCGACGCCAACGGCGCCTTGCCCCGCCAGCGCGTGTGGGTGGGCGACTTCGCCATCGCATCGCGGCCGGTCACCTTCTCGGACTTCCTCACCTTCCTCAATGATCTCGTCGCCACGGGGCAGCGGGAGCGCGCCTTGCGCCACCTGCCCACCTTGAACCAGCGAGAGGGCGAGATCGAGCCGCTCTACTCCATTGACACGGCCACGGACCGCTTCGCCTTGCGCCGCCAGGTGGGGCCGATGCGCCTGTCGCCGGCCTCGCCCGTCTTTGGCACCAGCTGGCACGACGCGCAGGCCTATTGCTTGTGGCTGACCGAGCGCACCAGCCTGGCCTGGCGCCTGCCGGGGGAGCTGGAGCGCGAGAAGGCCGCCCGGGGTGTGGACGCCCGGAGCTTTCCCTGGGGTGAGCACTCCGACCCCTCCTTTCACTGCATGCAGGACTCGGCGCTGCCCGAGCCGGGGCCCCCGCCGCCTCCGAATTCGCGGTGGATCAGAGCCCCTACGGCGTCTTTGGGCTGGCCGGCGGCGTGCAGGAGTGGTGCGCCGACGCCTGGCGGGCAGAGGGCCCCAGCCACCGCGGCTCTACCGCCCAGGTGCCGCCCCTGCCCACCGCCGCCGACTGCGAGCCGGTCAGCCACGGGCCCCGGCGCGCGGTGCGCGGAGGGGCCTGGAACCTGCCCGAACGCTTTGGCCGGGCGGCCTCCCGCACGGCGGCGCGACCGGACCGCCGCGCCGACAACCTGGGCTTCCGGGTCTGCCGCACCATCGAGGCCGGCGAGGATTGAGGCCGCCGCCCCTCCTCAGCGCTCGACGCCTTCGAGGCGATAGAGGGTGGCGCCGGGCTCCGCTTGCAGCAGCACCCGAGCGGCCTCGCGCCGAAGGGCCACGGGATCCTCTCTGAGCGCCACGATCTTGGCTTCCTGGCGCTCATTCTCGGCGATCTGCACCTCCACGGCAGCCTCGGTCGCGGCCAGCCGGGACTTGAGCTTGTGGCGGTTCAGCAGGCCGTGCTCCCCCGCCAGCGCAGCCCACAGGGCGCCCACGACCATCGCCGCTGGAACGACATTCCAGATGAGGCGGCGGATGAGGACCGACTCGAGGCTCATGGGCATCGGGGGCAGATGGGAGGCGCCGGCTGGCTGCCCCTACCATTGACATGGCAAGACCGCTCTGGCAAGCCTGTCGGCGGTCAGCGCCGCCTCGCCTTGCCGAGAAGGCCGATCAACCCGAACCGTCCGCATAGGACTTCTCTTCGACCCAGCGCGAGCCCAGGGCCTCGCTGATGGCGCGCTTGACCGCCGCCCGGCGGTCGTTGAGCCGGTAGACCGACCGCGCATCGGCGACGAAGGCCGCGCCGAAGTCCCCGCGGGCCTCGCGCTCCCGCAAGGCGTCCTCCACCTCCCACAAGGCGAGGTTCACCGCGCACAGCTCCGCCCACTGGGGCAGGCTGGCCAGGGGCGGCAGGCCCTCCGCGTCCCAGGCCCGGCGCAGCTCGGCCAGCTCCTCGGCGATGTGCCGCTGGGCCTCGGGCCGGGGGATGCGGGCGGCCTTGATCTGGAGGATGCTGGCGCGATCCGCGACATCCCCAATCGGAAGCTCCACTTTCACGGGTCCGTGCCCCCAGCTGGAGCGGGGCCGGCGGGCTCCTCGCCATCTTCGAGGGCGTTGGCCTCGGTCGCGATGGCCAGGGGCAGGCCATAGGTGCGGGCGAGGTCCATCACGGCCACCACGCGCCCGTGGCCCACCTCTTTGTCGGCCTTGATGACCACCAGGGTCCCCGGCTTGGCCCGGGCGGCGGCGGCGACCGCGCGCTGCAGCTCGGCCCAGCCCACGGCCACCTCGTCCAGGTAGACCGCGCCATCGGCCGTCACCTTGATGCGCAGGTCCTCCTGGTCGCGCAGGATGGCGTCCGAAGAGGAGCGCGGCAGATCCACCTGGATGCCCTGGCTGGACACAAAGGTGGTGGAGACCATGAAGAAGAGCACCAGCTGGAAGATGATGTCGATGAGGGGGGTGACGTCCACCAGCGGCTCTTCCCGGGACCGGCGGGCCGTGAAGTTCACGGCGCCTCTCCGACGGGGCGGTCGCTGCCGACACCATCGGCGCTCACCTGGTCGAGGACCGATAGCGCGACCTCTTCGAGTTCCAGCACCAGGTCATCGGCCCGGGCCATCACCCATCGGTAGGCCACCAGCGCCGGGATGCCCACGCTCAGGCCCGCCATGGTGGTGATCAGGGCCTGGGAGATGCCGCCTGCGAGGCTGCCCACCACGCCCATGCCCTGCTCTTGGATGACGTCGAAGGTCAGGATCATGCCCCAGACGGTGCCCAGCAGCCCCAGCAGGGGCGCGATGCTGGCCACGGTGCCCAGGATGCCGCTGTTGCGCTCCAGTTCGGCATACTCGCGGCGACCGGCCTCTTCGAGCCGCTCCTTGATCTCGGCCCGCGGGCGCCCACGAACCCCCAGGGCGACCTCCACCACCCGCGACAGGGCGGTTCCGGACTTGCGGCACTGGGTGAGCACATCCCCAAAGCGCCGCTGCTTGAGCAGCTCGTCCACCTCGACGGCGAAGTCCCGGGGCACCACACGGCCCCGCCGCAGGGCGACCGCGCGCTCCAGAAAGACCGCCAGGCCCACCAGGCTGGACAGCCCGATGGGGATCATGACCGGCCCGCCGGACACCAGGAACTCAATCACAGCGCCCTCCGAGAGAGAAAGCCTCCGGCCCATAGCCGGATGGCTCGCCCCCTGCCGCTGCCCGGCCACCGCGACATCTGGATCGCGCTTTTCGGGGACTGTCCACCCCGCTGTGTGAACACAGGGCAACAATCGGTGAAGGTTTGTCGAGATATTCGGACAGTGTCCCAGGATTGGTGTCCGAATTCTGGACAGGGGGGGGCGACCGGCCCCCGCCCGGCGCGCCGGCCGTCGGCGTCAGGAAGTTGAAAAGACGCACGGTAGACCGATCCAGCCCGAACCAGCCCCCTGCCCCTCCAGTCCCCTCCCCCATCTTCCGATCCCTGGCACGCACCTTGCTTCACAACGGGAGGCATCACCGCATGACACCCGGAGCACCCATGGCCTTCGCCGCCCGCCGCCGAGCCGCCTCGACCACCTCCGATGGCAACCCGCTCCTCAACAAGTACTTGAAGGGCATGGGGCAGATCCCCCTGCTCAACCGGGAAGACGAGGTCGAGGTCGCCCGCCGGGTGGCGGAGAACGGCCCCGACGCCGAGCTGGCCAAGCAGGTGCTGATCAACGCCAACCTGCGCCTGGTCGTCAGCATCGCCAAGCAGTACTCCTACCGCGGCCTGCCCCTCTCCGACCTCATCCAAGAGGGCAACCTGGGCCTGATGAAGGCCGTCGAGAAGTTCGACTGGACCCGCGGCTTCAAGTTCTCGACCTATGCGTCGTGGTGGATTCGCCAGAGCATCATCCGGGCCATCGAGAGCCAGATCCGCACCATCCGCATCCCGATCTACAAGCTCGAGATCGTCAACCAGGTGCACTACACCCAGAAGCAGCTCTTCCGCGAGATGGGTCGCGAGCCCACCATCAACGAGGTGGCCGCACGCCTGGAGCTGGAGCCCCGCAAGATCGAGGCCCTGCTCAAGCTCACCCGCGAGCCCATGAGCCTGGACGCCCCAGTGGCCGACGACTCGGACAGCACCGTGAGCGACTTCATCGAGAACCCCGACCAGGAGCGTCCGGGCGAGGACTTTGACGGGGCCAGCCTGCGGGATGAGATCACCAACGCCCTCAGCCAGCTCAGCCCGCGGGAAGAGACGGTGGTGCGCATGCGCTACGGCATCGGCGAGCCCTGCAACTACAGCCTCGAAGAGATCGGCACCCGCTTCAACCTGACCCGCGAGCGCATCCGCCAGATCGAGCTGAAGGCCATCCGCAAGCTGCGCCACACGCCCTGCGCCGACAGCCTGCAGGCCTTCATCGAGATCTGAGGTCCGCGCGGCCTGCGCGCCGCGCCGGCAGCAGCACCCGGCCGGACGCTCAGTCCTCTCGGCGCCGCAGGGCCAGGGCCCCGACCGAGAGCAGCAGCACGAGCCCCGTCGGCAGCCCGGCGGGGGCTCGCCTGCGTGCAGCCACCCGTCTCGCCCACGGCCACGCGGTTGCCCGGCGGCAATCCCGGCGGGTTGGGACGGAAGCTGCTGTCATCGGGCTGGGGCGTGGGCTCGGGCTCCTCGCCGTCCGCCCCATCGCCACCGTCGTCGCCATCGGTCTGCCCCGTGTCCACCGGCTCGCCGGTGTCGTCGCCGGGATCGGTGCTGCCAAAGCTGCAGGAGCCATCGCCGGGCTCCAGCGCGATGGAGCACCAGTTGTCGCCGGTGCCGATGTCCTTGCTGCAGGTGCCCTCGGCGAAGCCATCCATGCAGGCGTGCACGGTGTAGCTGCCCAGGGCGAGGTCATAGAAGCGGTAGTAGCCGTCGCTGGCGGTGGCACCGGTCTCGCCGGTCTGCTCCACCCACACGAAGGCCCCAGGCAGCCGGGCGCCGGAGTAGATGTCGCCATCGGCCACCACGCCGATGATGTTGCCCGCTGCGCTGCCCCCAGACGAGAAGCTGTTCACCAGGTCCATATAGTGGTCCCAGTCCCAGCCGCTGCCCGGGTCGGTGTGGGTCTGGTTGGGCAGCTCGACATGGCCGACGATATAGGTGCGGCTGATGGGAATGCCGTTTCTATCTGCAATATCCGCCGTCAGCATGGCAGAGGCCTGGTACATGGCCTCGGTATACCAGCGCCCGGGATCGTCCACATAGCCCTCGTGTTCGATGCCCACGGTGTAGGGGTTCTCGGTGCCCACATGCCAGGCCTTGTCCTCTTCGTGGACCATCTGGGTCACCTGGCCATCGCTGGACCGCACCACATAGTGGGCGCTGACGCTGGCGCTGGAATTCTGGAACCAGGAGATGCAGCCCGAGTAGCTGCCCTGCACCGTGTGCACGACCACATGGGTGATGTCGGCGGCGGTGCGGCTCTGGTTGGTGTAGTTCGAGCTGCTGGCCGCGGTGAAGCTGTTGCAGCCGCTATAGTCGCAGGCGGTGGGCGGCGCTTCGGGCACGCGATCCCAGCTGTCCACCGGCTGGGCGGCGATGGACAGGCCGCTCTCGGGGTCCACCGGGACGCCGAAGTTGAGGGTCGCGTAGAGGGACTCGGCGTAGCGGTCTTGCAGCGTCGGGTCGTGGCTGCCCGAGAAGGCGCGGGTGGCGTCCCACCAGGCGAGCAGATCGTCGACAGGGGGGGCCTGGCCGGCATTCAGCCGCCGGGCGTGGCTGGCCAGCAAGGCGGCGGCGGCCTGCACCTGCAGCTCGGGAGAGGCCATCACCGCATCGGGCGAGAGCCCCGCCGCCATCGAGGCCATCTCCAGGCCCGGGCTGCCCTCCTCCCGCAGGTCGAAGAGGCCGTAGCCCCCCCAGGCGCTGGCCGCGTCCGGGCGCCAGCGGCTGGCCTCATAGGACAGGGCGAGCAGCAGGGGCTCGGGCACCCCGTGCTGCTTGGCCGCCTGGTGGAAGGCCAGGGGCAGGGGGCTGGCGGCCGAGAAGACCGGGAGGGAGAGCAGGAGCAGCAGGGACATGGAGGCTCCGGGATGTCGTGGAGCACCGTAACACCGGCGCAAGGCCCACTGTGGGGCGAGCCTGTGCCATGCCTTGCCGCGGGCGCCCTGCCGGGGCACACAGACCAGGCCCTGGGAGGCTCCCATGACCGACGCCGACGCCAGCAAGACCCAGCTGCTCCAGCAGCTCGATCCCCTGATCACCGCCATCGCCGCCTTGGATCTCGCGGATCCAGGCGCAGCAAGAGCGGCCTTGGACGCTCGCTTTCCGCTTGACGGCCCGGTCTTGACGGGCATCCGTGCCGCGGTGACTGCGGGCCTGGACGCCGGCTGGCTCTGCCCCCGCGAGAACGCGGGCATCCGCTTTGGCCGGCTGGCCAAGGCCGGCCCCGACACCGCCGGCCTGGGCATTGACGCCGTCGCCATGCACGGCCCAGGGCCCGGCCATGTGCACCCCACCGGCGAGGTCGACCTGTGCTTCGATCTGGCCGGCCAGCCGCGCTTTGATGGCAACGCGCCCGGCTGGACCGTCTACGGCCCCGGCACCTGGCACGAGCCCACCGTCCGCGACGGCGAGATGGTCATCCTCTACTTCTTGCCGGACGGCGCCATCCACTTCGGGCCGGCGCCGGCCTGACGCAGCGGCTCAGGCGTCGGCCAGCACCGCGGCATAGCCGTCCGCGCTCAGCAGCCCGTCGATCTCGGCGGGCCTGCTCAGCCGGATCTTGAAGAGCCAGCCGCCGCCATAGGGGGCCTGGTTCACCGTCTCGGGATCGTCGTCCAGGGCGCCATTGACCTCGATCACCTCGCCCGAGATGGGGGCGTAGATGGCGCTGACGGCCTTCACCGATTCGATCTCGCCGGCCTCGCCGCCCTGGTCGATCTGGTCGCCCACCTCGGGCAGCTGGACGAAGACCACATCACCGAGCGCCTGCTGGGCGTGGTCGGTGATGCCGACGGTGGCGACATCCCCGTCGACGCGAACCCACTCGTGGCTGTCGACGTAGCGGAGTTCCTTGGGAATGGACATGGGGGCCTCGTTTTCAGGGGGGAATGGAGATGCAGGGGCAGGCAAGGCGCCTCAGGTGGCGCGCTTGTAGAAGGGGCCCTTCTGGACCACGGCCTCGGCCGTCCGGCCGCGCACGTCGACCACCACCCGGGTGCCGGGCTTGGCCAGACGCGGAGGAACATAGGCCAGCGCGATATTCTCACCCAGGGTGGGCGAGCGGGTGCCCGAGGTGACCTCGCCCACGGGCTGGCCCCCCTCCAGGATGGCGCTGCCGTGGCGGGCGATGCGGCCCTCCACCACCAGGCCCACCAGGCGCTTCTTCAGGCGGCCCTCTCGCTGGGCGAGGAGGGCGGCCTTGCCCACGAAGTCAGCGGGCTTGTCCAGCTTGACGGCCCATGCGATGCCGGCCTCGAGCGGGGAGGACTGCTCGTCCATATCGCTGCCATAAAGCAGCATCTTGGCCTCCAGGCGCAGGGTGTCCCGGGCGCCCAGGCCGATGGGGGCCAGCCCAAAGGGGGCGCCAGCAGCCATCAGGGCGGGCCAAAGGGCGTCGGCGCCGGCCACGGGGAGGAAGACCTCGAAGCCGTCTTCGCCGGTGTAGCCGGTGCGGGCGATGACACAGCCGGCCACCCCGGCCACGGTGCCCAGGGCGAAGGCGTAGTAGGCGATCGCCGACAGATCGGTGTCGGTGAGGGTCTGCAGCAGGGCTTCGGCCTTGGGGCCCTGCACGGCGACCTGGGCCCAGAGATCGTGCTCCGCGATGACCTCGACCTCGTCGGGCAGCGGGTTGTGGGCCACGATCCAGTTGGTGTCCTTTTCGCGGTTGGCGGCGTTGACGCAGATGAAGATGTCGTCTGCGGCCACCCGGTAGACGATGAGATCGTCCACGATGCCGCCGTCGGGGGTGCACATGGGGCTGTAGCGGGCCTGCCCGTCCACCAGGTCGTCCATGCGGTTGGTGAGCAGGTAGTCGGCGACTTCGAGGGCACGCGGGCCCTTCAACCGGACCTCGCCCATATGGGACACATCAAAGAGGCCGACCTGGGTGCGGACCCGGGCGTGTTCGGCCAGGATGCCCTCGTATTGGACCGGCATCTCCCAGCCGCCAAAGTCGATCAGGCGCGCGCCTGCCGCCTGGTGGAAGGCGAAGAAGGGGGTGCGGGACAGGCCCATGGGCTCTCCGATGACGGGGTGATGGCGGCTCTAACCGCGCGCTCCGCCGCGGGCATGGCGACCGTCGCCTGGGGGCGGCGAGCGCCCCGGCAACGGGCTAGCTTGCCCCCCGCCTGGAGGCAGCATGACCCGCCCGACCCTGCACCCCGAGCTCCCGACCCCCTCCCCCTTCGTGCACCGCCACATCGGCCCGCGGGATTCCGACCTGGCCGAGATGCTGGCGGTGGTGGGGCGGACAGCCTGGACAGCCTCATCGCCGAGACCCTGCCGGCGTCCATTCGCCTGGGCCGGGATCTGGACCTGCCCGCCGCCCTCGACGAGCAGGGCTCGCTGGACCGCATGGCCGATTATGCAGGTCGAAACAACATTCTTCGCAGCTATCTGGGCTATGGATACCACGACACGATCACCCCGCCGGTGATCCTGCGCAACATCCTCGAGAACCCCGGCTGGTACACCGCCTACACCCCCTACCAGGCCGAGATCTCCCAGGGCCGGCTCGAGGCCCTGCTCATCTTCCAGACCCTGGTGGAGGAGCTGACGGGCATGGCCATGGCCAACGCCTCCTTGCTGGACGAGGCCACCGCCGGGGCCGAGGCCATGACCATGTGCGGCCGCCTGGTGAAGGGCAAGGACCGCGACACCTTCTTCCTCAGCGACCGCTGCCACCCCCAGACCATCGCGGTGGTGCAGACCCGGGCCGAGCCCCTCAACATCCGGGTGGTGGTGGCCCCGGTGGCCGACTGGACCCTGGATGCCCGCTGCATCGGCGGTCTCCTTCAGTACCCCGACACCACCGGCGCCGTCGTGGACCCCGGCGACCTCGCCGACCGCATGCACGCCGCCGGGGCCCTGCTGTGCGTGGCCTCGGACCTGATGGCCCTCACCCTGCTCAAGCCGCCCGGTGAGTTCGGTGCCGACGTGGTGATCGGCAATAGCCAGCGCTTCGGCGTGCCCCTGGGCTATGGCGGCCCCCACGCCGCCTTCATGTCCTGCCGCGAAGAGTACCGGCGCCAGATGCCCGGACGCATGATCGGCATCAGCAAGGACCGCCACGGCAACCCCGCCCTGCGCATGGCCCTCCAGACCCGCGAGCAGCACATCCGCCGGCAGAAGGCCACGTCCAATATCTGCACCGCCCAGGTGCTGCTGGCGGTCTGCGCCGGCATGTACGCGGTGTGGCACGGCCCGGATGGCCTGCGCCGCATCGCCCGGCGCATGGCGGGCCAGGCCCACCTGCTGGCGGGCGCCGCCCGCGCCGCAGGCATCACGGTGGTCACCGACCACTTCTTTGACACGGTGCACCTGCGCCTCACCGACGGGCCCAGCCGCGACCGCCTGGTGGCCGCCGCCCTGGACGCGGGGGTCAACCTGCGCAAGGAGGCCGACGCCGACGTCATCATCGCCCTGGACGAGCGGGTGACCGACGACGACCTGCGCTTGCTGCTGACGCTGGTCGGCTTTGCAGGGGATGCCAGCCGCCTGTCCGCGCAACCCGCTCTGGCCCCCGCGCAGCTGCGCAGCTCCGACTTCCTGGGCAACCCCATCTTCCACGCCCACCGCAGCGAATCGTCCATGATGCGCCTGCTGCGGCGCCTGCAGGGCCGGGACATCGCCCTGGACACCTCGATGATCCCGCTGGGCTCCTGCACCATGAAGCTCAACGCCGCCGCCGAGATGATCCCGGTGACCTGGCGGGGCTTTGGGGGGCTGCACCCCTTCGCCCCCCAGGCCCAGGCCCAGGGCTATGCCGCCCTCTTCTCGGATCTGGAGCGCTGGCTGGCCGAGATCACGGGCTTCGCCGCCGTCAGCCTGCAGCCCAACGCCGGGTCCCAGGGCGAGTATGCCGGCCTGCTCTGCATTCGCGCCTGGCACCGGTCGCGGGGTGACCTCCACCGCGACATCTGCCTGATCCCCACCTCGGCCCATGGCACCAACCCGGCCAGCGCCGTCATGGCGGGCATGGAGGTCGTCGCCGTGCGCTGCGACGACGCGGGCAACATCGATCTCGAGGATCTGCGGGTCAAGGCCGACCAGCACGCCGACCGCCTGGCCGCCCTGATGGTCACCTACCCCAGCACCCACGGGGTCTTCGAAGAGGCCATCAAGACCGTCTGCGAGCTCATTCACGAGAAGGGCGGGCAGGTCTATATGGACGGCGCCAACATGAACGCCATGGTCGGGCTGGCCCGACCCGGCGACATCGGCGCCGACGTGCTGCACCTCAACCTGCACAAGACCTTCTGCATCCCCCATGGCGGCGGTGGGCCGGGCATGGGCCCCATCGGCGTGGCCGCCCACCTCGCCCCCTTCTTGCCGGGCCACCCGGTGGTGCCGGGGGGCGGCGACCAGAGCCTGGGCACGATCTCGGCGGCCCAGCAGGGCAGCCCGTCCATCCTGCCCATCTCCTGGTCCTATATCGCCATGATGGGGGCCGATGGCCTGCGCAAGGCCAGCCAGGTCGCCATCCTCAACGCCAACTATGTGGCGGCGCGGCTCAAGGGCGCCTATCCCGTGCTCTATAGCGGTCGCAGCGGGCGGGTGGCCCACGAGTGCATCCTGGACCTGCGCCACTTCAAGGCCGTCGGCATCGAGGCCGAAGACGTGGCCAAGCGGCTGATGGACTTCGGCTTCCATGCCCCGACGATGAGCTTCCCGGTGGCCGGCACCCTGATGGTGGAGCCCACCGAGAGCGAGGACCGCGGCGAGCTCGACCGCTTCTGCGAGGCCATGTTGGCCATCCGCGAAGAGATCGCCCAGGTCGAAGGCGGCGAGATTGCCGCCGACCAGAGCCCGCTGTCCATGGCCCCCCACACCCAGGACGAGGTCACGGCCGAGGCCTGGGACCACCCCTATAGCCGCGCCCAGGCCGCCTTCCCCCTGCCCTGGCTGCGTCAGGGCAAGTACTGGCCGCCGGTGGGCCGCATCGACAATGTCTGGGGAGACCGCAACCTCTTCTGCAGCTGCAACGCCTGGGATGCGGTGCTCACCACGAAGTAGCGGTGGGCCGCCCCACCCAGGAAGAAGACCTCGCGGACCAGCGGCGACGCAAGGCCCTCATGGCCGGCAGCGGCTGGCTCTTGGCCCCCCTGGGCGCCCTGCTGGCCCTGGGTGGGCTGCTTCGTTGGTCGCTGGGTGCCGCCAGCCCCCTGTCGGCCGTGGGCGGCCTGCTGGCCCTGGGGGGCGGCCTGCTGCTGCTGCGAGAGGCCCGGCTGACCGTGCCCACGGTGGATCCGCGGCTGCCGGCCCACCACAACCTGCCCGAGGACGATCCCCGTCGCAGGCTGCCGCGGTCGGCGCGCCGCCGCCTGTGGCTGCTGGCCAGCTTGGGCTGGGTGCTGGTCCAAGCGCTGGCGGTGCTGCTCACCATGGCCAGCCGGGACCAGCTGGGTGGTTGGGCGCGCCTCGCCCTGTTCAGCGGCCTGGCCTATGGCAGCCTGGCCCTGGTCCTCGCCCTGCTTCGGCGCTTCAACGGCAGCACCGCCTGGCCCGGCGGGCCCGAAGGCTGATCGGCCGCAGCAGCCCTATGCGACGACCGGGGCCTGGCGGCGCTCGCTGGCGGTGACGGTGTTGTCCATCAGGGTCGCGATGGTCATGGGTCCCACGCCGCCGGGCACGGGCGTGATGGCGGCGACATGGGGCAAGGCGCCCTCAAAGTCCACATCGCCGCACAGGCTGCCGTCGGGCAGGCGGTTGATGCCGACATCCACCACCACCGCGCCGGGCTTGAGCCAGGCGCCC
Source organism: Deltaproteobacteria bacterium (assembly GCA_018401435.1). GTDB lineage: Bacteria > Myxococcota_A > UBA796 > UBA796 > UBA2385 > M30B51. Next base: position 77,506 of record JAGYJW010000009.1, read on the forward strand.
AGGATGGCCCGGGGCCGACCGATGGCCGCCACCACCACATCGGCGTCGGCCAGCAGGGCGGGCAGGTCGCGGGTGCGGCTGTGGGCGACGGTCACGGTGGCCCCCGCCTGCTCCAAGAGCATGGCCATGGGGCGGCCGACGATATTGCTGCGGCCGATGACCACGGCCCGCGCCCCGGAGAGGGTCAGGCTGCCCACGGCCACCAGGCCGTCCAGCAGCCGCATGCAGCCCAAGGGGGTGCAGGGCACCAGCGCCGGGCGGCCCTGGCTGAGCAAGCCGGTATTGGCGGGGTGAAATCCGTCCACGTCCTTGTCGGGCGAGACCCGGTCCAGAACCCGCGCAGAATCGATGTGGGCAGGCAGGGGCAGCTGCACCAGAATGCCGTCCACAGCTTCATCTTCGTTGAGCTGATCCACCAGGTCCAGCAGGGCCTGCTGGCTGATGTCGGCGGCGAGCCGGTGGTTGCGCTGCACAAAGCCCAAGGCCGCGGCGCGCTGTCCCTTGCTGCGCACATAGACCTGGCTGGCGGGATCTTCCCCACCAGCACCGTCGCCAGGCCGGGGGCCGCGCGAGGGCGGCGACCCGAGCCCGCAGGCCCGCGGCGCGGCTGCGCGCCAGGGCCCGACCGTCGAGCAGGGTGGCCATTCAGTCCGCCTTGGGGGTCGAGGCGGGTGCGGGGCCGGCGCGGGCGCAGGGTGGCGGCGGCAGCCGGGGCAGCGGCGGGCTGGGGGCGCTGCGCTGTCCCCGCCGCCGCTCTTCAGGCCGTAGTGGTCGCTATACCAGCCGCTGCCCTTCAGGGTGAAGGAGGTGCGGGAGATGAGCTTCTTGACGTTGCCTGCCTGGCAGCTGGGGCACTGCGTCAGGGGGTCATCGCTGATCTTCTGGAGGGCGTCGAACTGGTGCCCGCAGTCGGGGCAGCGATACTCGTAGATGGGCATGGGCCGGTCCAAGAAAGACGAGAGTTGGGACGGGTGGGCGTGCCCCGGCGCGCGGTGGCCCACAAAGGCTGCGGCCGCAGCGCCCGGCGGCCGCAAGATAGGCACCCCGGTGATTGAGGCAAGTGCAATCAGGCGCTACAAGGAGCGGCAATGTCCCTGTTCGGCCTCATCGCAGCGCTCCTCCTGGCCCCCCTGCTGGTGGGTGTGCTGGTGACATCCGCCTTCAACGCCCTGGATCGCAACGAGCGGGTCCGCCCCACCGCGGCGGGCGCCGTCTGGATGCTGCGAGAGCTGCTGGCGGGTCTGCGCACCCTGATCCAGCACCCCTTCGGCATGTGGGTCCGGCCGCCCCGACATCTCCCGCCGCCGTGGCCCGCAGAGCGCCGCCGCCCCGTCGTGCTGGTGCCCGGCTTCGCCCTCAACGGCAGCTCCATGTGGGCCCTGGCCCGCCACCTGCGGCGCTGCGGATGGGACTGGGTGCATATCGTCAACAACGAGCCCCGGGTCGCTACCGTAGAAGAATACGCCCGCTCGCTGGCGGTCGAGGTCGAGCGCCTCAGGGCCGCCTCGGGCGCCCACCGGGTGGACCTTGTGGCCCACTCCATGGGCGGCGTGGTGAGCGGCCACTACATCAACCACATGCGCGGCGCCGAGGCGGTGAACCGCCTGGTGACCCTCGGCACGCCCTGGCATGGCACGCGGCTGCATGTCTTCGGCCAGCGCCGGCAGGTGCGGGACCTCGCCCCTGGGGCCCCGGCCTTGGCCCTGGCTTGCCCGCCCCAGGTGGCGCTCACCTCCATCTGGAGCCGGCACGACGGCCTGATGTTCCCGACCCAGACCTCGGTGGTGCCGGGCGCGGACAACCGCCAGCTTCAGCACATCGGCCACTTGGACCTGCTCTACAACCCGCGCGCCTTGTCGCAGGTGGCCGAGGCCCTGGCCACCCCGGTGCTCCCATGACCCTGGGCGACCGCCGCATCCTGATGGTGACGGGCAAGGGCGGGGTGGGCAAGACCACCGTGGCCACGGCGATCGGCCTGGAGGCCGCCCGGCGGGGCTTGCGCACCGTCATCGCCGAGACCTCGGGCAGCCAGCGCATCCCCGAGCTCTTCGGCCTGCGGTCCAAGGGCTATGCGCTGCTGCAGCTTCAAGACCAGCTCTTCACCCTGTCCATCACCCCCCAGGAGGCGATGGAGGACTATGTGGTGCAGCAGGTCAAGATCCGCAAGATCTACGAGATGGTCTTCAAGAACCGCGTGATGGGCCCCTTCATCGAGGCCGTACCCGGCTTGCACGACGCGGTGCAGCTGGGCAAGATCTTCGATCTCGCCCGCGCCGAGAGCCGGGGCCGGGCGGACTGGGACCTGATCGTGGTGGACGCGCCTGCCACGGGCCACGGCCTCAGCCTGCTGTCCTCCGCCCGCACCATGATGGACCTCACCCGCAGCGGCCCCCTCTTTGAGGGTGTACGACAGGTGCACGATGTCGTGGACGATCCCAAGGTCTCTGGGGTGGTGCTGGTGAGCCTGCCCGAAGAGATGCCCGTCAACGAGACCGCCGAACTCTACGCCCGACTGGGGGTGGCCCAGGAGCGCGTGAAGCTGGTGGTGCTCAACGATGTGCGGCAGGCCCCCTTTCCGCCCGGCCCGGATTGGCCCGCCGCCCGCGCCGCCTTGCTTGCGGACGCCCCCCCCGACCGGGTCGAAGCCGTCGCGCTCACCGACCGCTGGCTGGAGCGGGTGGCCCGGCAGGACCGGGCCCGCGAGGCCCTGCGCAGCCGGGTGGGAAGGCCCCAGGCCGACCTCCCCCATATCGACGGTGGCCAGCCCAATCTCGCCGACCTGAGCAGCCTTGGCCTTCAGCTGGGCGAGGCCCTGGACCGGGCCGGGGGAGCCCCCCGATGACGGCGCGGGTGATCATCTGCTGCGGCTCGGGCGGGGTAGGCAAGACCACCGTGAGCGCGGCCCTGGCCATCTCCTTGGCCCGATCGGGGCAGCGGGTGGCCGTGCTCACCATCGACCCCGCCCGCCGCCTCGCCGACAGCCTGGGCATCGGCAGCCTGGGCAATACGGCTCGGCGGGTGCCGCTGGAGCGCATCGACCCCGACTGCACCGGCAGCCTGGACGCCATGATGCTGGACGCCAAGGCCACCTTTGACGACCTCATCCGGCGGGTGTCCCCCAGCCCGGGCGCGGCCGACCGCATCCTGGCCAACCACTACTACCGATTCGCCAGCCAGCGCCTGGGCGGCAGCCACGAATATATGGCCATGGAGAAGCTGCTCGACCTCTGGCAGACCGGGCCCTACGACGTGATCGTCCTGGATACGCCCCCCACCCGACACGCCCTGGACTTCATCAAGGCCCCCGACCGCATGGCCGGGCTCTTCGACCAGGGCGTCATGCGCTGGCTGGTGATGCCCGCGACCCAGGGCGGCTGGCGGGCCCTGGAGCTGGGCTCCGAGGTCGTGGCCAAGGTGCTCAAGCGCTTCCTGGGCCGGGGCACAATCGCCGAAATCGCTGATTTCTTTGAAGATTTTCGCGATCTTTGGGATGGTTTCACCGAGCGCAGCAAGCGGGTCAAGGCCCTGTTGGCCGACCCCGCAACCCGCTTCTTGCTGGTCAGCGCCCCCGCCCGCGCCGCCCAGGTCGAGGCCCTCTACTTCCTCGACGTGCTGAACCAACGCAAGCTGCCCTTCGGGGGCTTCGTCATCAACCGGGTGGTCGAGGCGCCTGCGCACCCGCCATCGGCGACGGCCTTGCGCGCGGCCATGCCCCCGGATGGCCCCACCGCGGCCGATCGCTGGGCCGAGATCTGCGCGGGGGTGGCCCAAGCCCCGGCCCAACGCCAGGCGCTGGCCGAAGCCCACGCCCGCCAGGTGGCCGCGCTCAAGGCGGCGGGCCCAGTGGGGGCGCCTTGCTGGCTGATCCCCGACCAGGACCGCGATCTGCATGATCTCGCGGACCTCGCCGAGCTGGGCCCCTACCTGCCCTCCTGAGGCCCCCCCCCCGCTGCCCCGGCCTACTCCAGGAAGGTGGCCTCGGAGATGCAGAGGTCGTTGAATTCCTTGCCGGCCTTCACCCCGGTGAAGGTCACGCGCACCTTGGTGGTGGTGTGGGCCGGGAAGCTGACCGTCTGGTCCATGAAGCTGCTCTTGAAGCTGACCTCCTCCTTGCTGCCATCCGAGAAGCTGAGGGTGGCCGTGGTGGCGTGGTTGGCCTTCATGAACATGGCGAAGCTATAGGCGTTGCCGTTGTTCAGGCGCAGCTGCGACACCTTGCGCGAGGCGCCGAAGTCGAAGTCCAGCCACTCGCCCGTGCCGTCGCCATCCTTGACGTTCTCGCACCACATCGAGTCCAGGATGCCGTCGTCGACATTGTCGGGGTCGTAGTCGCCGTCGGCATCCGAGGGGTAGACCGAGCTGGCCGAGAAGGCCTTGACCGGCACCGAGTCCGCCGGGCTGTCGTCCAGGACCTGGATCTCGGAGAAGACCGTGTCATTGAAGGTGTTGCCGCGGTGGATGGACTTGATGCGCACCCGCAGCTCGGAGGTCTTCATCGCCTTGGCCAGGGTGACCACCTGAGGCTTCATCTCGTCGTCCAGCGTAAAGGTCTCCTTGCTGTCGTCCGGGAAGATGACCTCGATCTCCTTGGCCCGGTTGTGGCGCTGCCAGAAGTCGAAGGTGTACCAGTTGCCATTCCAGATGCGCAGGCCGGTCACGGTCTTTTCGCCACCCAGGTCGAGGCTCACGCTGGTGCCCAGCCCCGAGCCCCCGGTGTCGCCTTCAACCCACACGGTGGCCTGCTTGCCGTCGATGAGGTTCTTGGGGTCATAGGACACGCCGTCGGCGTCGGGCAGGGTCGAGGTGGACGAGGCCGCGCTCACCTTGACCACGGCGGCCGAAGCGAGGGAGGCGGGCGTCAACAGCGCGACTGCGAGGGTGGCGGGAATCCAGCGCATGGGTGCTCCTCTCAAGTGCGGGGTGCGGTGCTCGGGCGATGGCTTAGCGCCCAGAATGCAAAGGCGGTGCAAGGACCCGCGCCCAGCCCGGGCCCTTCCCAGGGGCGCCGAAGCGGGCTTGCAATGGGTCAGAAGACGGTCTGCCAGCTCATGCGACCGCCGCGAAAGCCCGGCAGGGAGCGGCATTGTCCGCCAGAGCAGCGGATTCCGGCCTTATAGGCCCCATAGAAGAAGCGCAGCGTGCTCGACGTCTTGGGGTGCCAGATGACCTCGCCCGCACCGTAGAGGTAGCGGCCATCCTTGCCCTCGGGCGACGACGCGGCGGTGACCAGCGGGATGTTGCCGGTGGTGGTGATCACCGGGTTGTCGGTGAAGTCCTGGTAGACCAGGAAGACGAGCTTTTCGCCGCGGTGCCAGCCCACGGCGTTGTTCATCTCCAGGAAGTCTTCCTGCTGGAACTCGTTGTTGCCCCACCAGAAGCGCCGACCATTGACCGCGATCTCGATGCTATCCGTGTCGCTGATCGGGAACTGCAGGTCGCCGTCGAGGTGGAACATCAGGTCTGCCCCGTCCCGGGCGAAGTCATCCCGGCGGTCCATGCGGAAGCCGGTGTTGATCAGCAGCACATTGCGGCCCTTGACCAGCTGGGCGCCGACGATGCCGTGGCCGATGGTCTCGGGGCTGCGGTTGAAGTGCAGGCCGCCGGTCTCGCGATCGCGGAAGGCGGCCATGGACACATAAGGCACGACGGCCCCGGGCTTGACGGCGTAGTCCACCCGCACCCGGGCGCCGGAGATGTCGTTGGAATTCACCGCAGCCGAGGCGTCCTCGGTGATGACATTCTCGTACTCGAGGGTCGGGATATTCGCGACCTCCCAGTTGTCCGGGGTCGAGAAGGCGTTGACGCGCTCGGTGTCCAGGCTGTGCTTGGCCTCGATGAGCACGGTGGCCTTGCCCGGGTAGAGCGTGGCCGAACCATATCCGGCATAGCCCAGCCGGTCCTCGCCTTCGGGGAGCTGGGTCAGCTCGGGGCTGCGGTAGCCAAAGAGATCGCCCTCGACATACCAGTCCACCCCCAGCGCGTGAAAGGCGGCGTCGGCCCCGCTCACGATGGCGTCCAGCTCGCGGCTGTAGCGGGCGATGTCCTGGCCTTGCCGGTCTTCGGCCCGGCCAAAGCTATAGAGCACGCCGTGGGCGCCCACCTGCACCGGCCCCACCGCGTAGTGGGTGAGCCCCAGCCCCGTGACCATATGCGCGATGTCGCGGGTGATCAGCAGGTTGGGGTTGTCCTGGCTGATGTCCTGGGTGTTGGTGAGCCCCGACACCATCGTGAACTCGAGATCGCCAGCCTGAACGCCCAGTTTCGCACCGCGAATCGAGGTGTCGATGTCGATATTGGTGTTCTTGACGATGTTGAGGGCGATGCCCCGCCCGAAGCTGGCGTAGGTGTCGCCCACAATCAGGCTGATGTGGTCCCAGCGCTTCTCCAGGTAGACCTTCTCCAGGCGCACCAGGGCGTTGTCCCAGGGCGACACGAAGTGCGCGGGGTCGTAGAGGGGCCGCTCCTGGACCTCTTCGCCATCCAGGATGTAGCGGTTGGCGAAGAAGGCGCCTTCGTCCAGCTGGGCGCCCACCGACAGGCCGGGGCGGGTGAGCAGCAGGTTGATGCGCTCCACCTGCTCGAAGTAGTCGAGCACACCCTCGCGATCGGGGAAGAGTTCGAGGGTGTCGTCGTTCTGGTGGTAGCGCAGCTCGAAATCCGAGCTGACCTGCACCGAGGAGTCCGCCAGCGGGCCCGTGCCCCACAGCTCAAAGGCCGCCGCCGGACGCGGCGCGACCAGGGCCAGCACAAGCGCCGCCCCAGCCAGGGGGGCAGCGGGGGAGGGTCCCCCCGGACGGATATGCGGAGACAGGTGCAGCACGGCGCTATTCGCCGCCGGGCAGGTCGGGGCCGCTCAACAGGGCCTCGACCTCTCTTCGCATGCCCACCTCGTCACCCGGGTTGTAGCCCATATGGGTCGCGACGATTCGGCCCTCCCTGTCCACAATCACCGTGTAAGGCAGGGTCTTGGAGGGGTTGAGCTGGCTGACCACCTTGGTCTCCTTGTCCAGGAGCACCGGGAAGGTGTAGCCATTGCGCTTGATGACCGGCTTGACCATGGACGCCGAGCGGGCGTCGTCGGCGCTGATGGACAGCACGGTGAAGCCCTTGGGACCCAGGTCTGCGTGCATCTTCTGCAGATGGGTCATCTCCACCATGCAGGGCTGGCACCAGGTGGCCCAGAAGTTCAGCAGCACGACCTTGCCGCGGAAGTCCTTGACGGAGACTTCTTTGTTGTCGATGTCCCGGAGGGTGAAGTCGGGCAGCTGCTCGCCCACCGCCAAAGCGTCCGTGGGCATCAGGCCCGCAGCGACCCCAAGGGTCAGGAGCAGGGCGTAGAGGGCTCGGCGCATGGGTTCTCCCGTGAGTGGCCAGCAAGGATGCCACAACCGACGGCGAGTGGCGGACCCGAGACGCCCGAAGCTATCGCGCCATTCACCGGCTGTCCCCGCCCGGCGGGCTCCCGGGGGGCGGAGGCGGGTCGGGGATGATAGGACGCCCCCATCGCCCCGGCCGGGAATAGGCAGCACATGCCCAAGCGCATCCTCATTGCGGACGACGAGCCCAGCATCCGAAAGGTGCTGAAGGCCCACCTGGGGCGCGCTGGCTACGAAGTCGACACCGCCGAAGACGGCGTCGAAGCCGTGCAGCGCCTGGGCGAGATCGACTACCACCTCGTGGTCACCGATCTCAAGATGCCGCGCATGGACGGCATGGCGCTGCTGGCCTGGTGCTCCGAGAACGCGCCCGGCCTGCCCGTGATCATCATCACCGCCCACGGGACGGTCGATTCTGCGGTCGAGGCCATCAAGCTCGGGGCCCACGACTACATCACCAAGCCCTTCGACCAGGAAGAGCTCAAGCGGATCATCCACAAGGCGCTCCGCACCGAAGAGGCCGACCGCAAGCGCTTTCGGTCGACTGCCGCCACCGGGCGCCACGGCATCATCGGCCACACCCCCGAACTCCAGGCCGTCTTCGACCTGGTGAGCAAGGTCGCCGACAGCCCGACCACCGTGCTCATCACGGGCGAGAGCGGCACCGGCAAGGAGCTGGTGGCGCGGGCGCTGCACGCCGAATCCAGCCGCGCCGCGGGCCCCTACATCCAGGTCAACTGCGGCGCCATCCCCGAGGCCCTCTTCGAGAGTGAGCTCTTCGGGCACGAGAAGGGCGCCTTCACCGGGGCGGTCACCGCGCGGCCCGGCCGCTTCGAGCTCGCCGATGGCGGCACCCTCTTCTTGGACGAGGTGGGAGAGCTGCCCAAGGACATGCAGGTCAAGCTGCTGCGGGCCTTGCAGGATCGCACCTTTGAGCGCGTGGGCGGGATCCGCAGCCAGAAGGTGGATGTGCGCCTGATCGCGGCCACCAACCGCAACCTCGAGCGCGACGTCCGCGCGGGCACCTTCCGCGAGGATCTCTTCTACCGGCTCAATGTCGTGCCCATCCACCTGCCGCCCTTGCGGGATCGGGCCGATGACATCCCGCTGCTGGTCGGCCACTTCATCGAACGCTTCAACGAGCGCCTGGGCCGCAGCATCCAAGGCATGAGCCCCGGCGCCATGGCCGCCCTGATGGCCTGGCGCTGGCCGGGAAATGTACGCGAGCTCGAAAACCTCATCGAACGCGCCGTGCTGCTCACCGAGGGCGATCTGATCAACCCGGACTCCTTGCCCGGGGTCGAACAGCTCACCGATGGTCAGCTCCACGACTCCGATGTCGAGGAGCTGGGCCTGAAGGACTATGTCCGCGTCTACACGGCCCAACTGGAGCGCGCGCGCATCCAGCGGGTGCTGCTGGCCGAGGGCGGAAACGTCACACGCGCGTCGCGCCGGCTGGCCATCAGCCGCAAGAGCCTGCAGATGAAGATGAAGGAATATGGCCTGAGGGACGAGGCCGACGAGGTTCGCAAGGGGCGCACGGAGCCCTGACGTCGCTGCACCGTGCTCCCTCCACCCCGGGGAGCTATCCTTGGCCGTCGCGCCAGTCGGCACCTGGAGAATCGCTTCCCATGTTCCCTGCCCTCACTCTCCTCGCCTCGATGGTCCTGCCCGCCGCGCAGGCCGCCGAAGTCACCGAGCTCGCGCCCATGCTGCGCGGGGATGTGCAGCTCCGCTATGACATCGACGCCGAGCGTGGTCGCCTGGTCGAAGGCGACCAGACCGTCGGCCGGCGGGTGCTGACCGATCACACGCTCAACTGGACGGGCAGCTTCAGCATCCTGCAGGGCGCTGCGCTCTTCATCGAGCTGCCGCAGTCGCTCAGCCAGCGGGTGGCCTTCAAGGACGCCCACGCCATGGGCTTCGATCCGGTGGATGACGTCGGCACGATGGTGGACACCCCCGCCTTGGCGGATGCCGACCCCACCGTGGGATCGGGCATGGGTGGCACCTGGCTGGGCATGAAGGGCGCCCCCTTCTCCGAGACCCTCTACCAGCGCGGCGACCGCGTCAGCTGGCTGCTTGAGGCCGCGGTGCGCTTCAAGGACAAGACCAACTTCTGGACCTATGGGCCCCGGGGCACCCGGGGCGGCGGACCGGGCGCGCCGGCCTTCCGCCTGCGCGGCGCCTTCTCCACCACCCACCGCAGCGCCCAGCCCTATCTGGTGGCCACCTGGACCCGCGCCGGCCGCATCAACACCGACGTGGTGGACGATGCCGGCCGCGTGGTGGCCAGGGACCTGGAGCTTCGGCCCAGCAGCGACGTCGAGCTGGTCACCGGCAGCGAGCTGAACGTGGCCCAGTACGGCGATGGGGCACGCGTAGACCTCGATTTCAAGGGGCGCTTTGGCTACCGCAGCTGGCAGGACATCCCCAGCGGCCTCTACCTGCCCGATGTCTTGGACGCGTCCCGCGCATTGACGGCGACCGAGAGCGAGTATGCCTATGTCTCGGGCGGCTTTGGCGTGAATTGGCGCATCATCCACTACCTGCAGTGGAATGTGAGCGGCGATGTCGGCTTCACCACGCCGCGCACCATCGAGCACTTCTACCCGGTGTCCACGGGCATGGGCACGATGACCTGGGGGGTGACCACCTCTCTGCGCTTCCGCATCCGAGACGAGCTCTTCGCGACGGTCAAGCCCACCCTCCCCTGAGGGTGGGGCCCATGGGATCGGGGCGCGCTCAGCCGTCGAAAGCGTCGTCGACCAGCTCAATCTGGCCACCTTCGACCAGGGCGACCAAGAAGCAGGCCTCGTCCACCAGGTCGTCGTAGCCGGCCAGGAAGGCCCGCGCTGCGAGGCGCAGCCGCCGCTGTTTGCCGGTATCCACGGCCTCCAGGCCGCCTACCGGATCGTCGGGGGCGCGCGCCTTGACCTCGACGAAACGCAGGGCGCCCCGGCGGCCCACCACGAGATCCAGCTCGCCCCCGCCGCCGCGCCAGTTTCGCGCCAGCACCTGCCAGCCCTGGTCTTCGAGCAGGGAGGCGACGGCAGCTTCGGCCTCGGCGCCCAGGCGCAACGCCGCGCGGCGCGCATCCGCCTCAGGGGTGGACACGCGCCGCCAGGTGGACGAGCCGGGCTGGACGGGGGAGACCCGCCCCAGGACCGGTGATCAGCCGCGCCAACCGCGAACTTCGGTCAGACGAGCCTTCTTGCCGCGCAGGTCGCGGAGGTAGTAGAGCTTGGCCCGGCGCACCTCGTGGCGGCTCTTGACCTCGATGGTCTCCAGCCAGGGGCTGTGCAGCGGGAAGACGCGTTCAACGCCGACGCTGTGGGACACCTTGCGCACCGTGAAGGTGCTGCGGGGTCCGCCATTCTTGATGGCGATGACGGTGCCTTCGAAGACCTGGATGCGGGTCTTCTCACCCTCGGTGATGCGGACGTGGACGCGGACCGTGTCGCCCGAACGCATGTTCAGGCCTTCGTGGGTCTTCGCGGCGAGGCCCTGCTCGATCTCAGCCATGGTGGTCATATCGGATCACCCTCTCCGGCAGAGCCGGCATGCAAGGATTGGACGGTTGGGCCGGGCTCTGACCCGTCGGGACGCAAGGGGCGGTCCGAGGTCGTCGCGCTCAGCTTCAAGCCCGTGGCCATTAGCGGTCTGGGGGCCGCCTGTCAAAGGGAGCCGGACGGTTCCCGCGCATTCCCCGCGCTGTCGGCGGGCCGATCCGCCGGGTCCGCGTCTGCGGGGGCCAGCAGGTCGGGGCGGATGGATTCGGTGCGGGCGCGGGCCTGGTCGGCGCGCCAGGCCTCGATGCGGGCGTGGTGGCCGGAGCGGAGCACCTCGGGCACGGCGTGGCCCTGCCATTCTGGCGGGCGGGTATAGACCGGGGCCTCCAGCAAGCCGTCCGAGAAGCTCTCCAAAACCGCACTCTCGGGGTTGCCGAGCACCCCGGGCAGCAGGCGGGCGATGGCGTCCACGATCACCAGGGCGGGCAGCTCGCCGCCGGTCAGGACATAGTCCCCGATGGTCAGGGCCTCGTCCACCAACTGCTCTCGGACGCGGCCATCGACCCCTTCGTAGTGCCCGCAGACAAAGATCAGCTGCGTCTCTTGGGCCAGCCGCCGCGCGGCGGCCTGGTCAAAGGGAGCCCCGGCCGGATCCATCAGGATCACCCGAGCGCCGGGCCTGCGAAGGGCGGACAGGGCGGCGTCAATCACGTCCACCCGCAGCACCATGCCGCTGCCGCCGCCATAGGGGGCGTCATCGACCTGCCGGTAGCGCCCCCGGCCCCAAGCCCGCAGATCGTGGGCCTCGGCCGCTATCAGGCCCTGCTGGCGGGCCCGCCCGATGATGCTGTGCGACAAGGCCTGGTCGCACATCTCGGGGAATAGGGTGAGGATGTCGAAGCGCACGAGAGCCCCTGGTTCAGCGAATCGGAGGGCCCGATTCGATGGGCGCGGCTGGCGCCCGGGCCAGCCGACCGGCAGCCTCGCGAGAGGATGCCGTGGGGGAGCGCCCTCTGGGCGCGGCGCGGAGGCAAGGCCCCCGCCGAGATTCGGGTTGTTCAGCGGCGCGCGATTGGCGCGCGCTGGACCTAGAGCAGCTTGCCCGCGTCGTCGTCCACGATGATGCGATCGCCGGGCCGCACCTCAAGCACGACCTGCCGCAGGGCGGCCACATAGTGCTCGCCTTCGGGCCCCCGAATGACCCAGGTGTCGACCTCGGACTGGCTGTAGATCTCGGCCAGGCGGCCCAGGTCCTGGCCGGACCGGGTGAAGACCGGCAGCCCGATCAGATCGCTGTGGTAGTACTCCCCCGGGCCGGGCGTGGGCAGCTGCGCCTGGGGCAGGACGATCTCCAGACCATTGAGTCCGGCGGCCTGATCGACATGCCTGATGCCGGGGCTGCTGCCGATGATGCGGCGGCCCGTGCCCCGGGACAGGGTCAGCGGCAAGACCTGGCGCCGGCCATCTTCTGCCACCAAGATCACGTCGGTGGGCCCGTCCAACAGGTCGGATTCGGGATTGTAGAGGAAGACGCGAAACTCCCCTCGGAGACCGAAGGGAGTCATCACGGTGCCAAGGCGCACATCATCGGGCCGGAAGCGCTGGCCAGCGAGGAGGGGCGCCAAGGACGACCTACTCTTCGTCTTCGTCGGCGTCCTGATCATCGACCAGGTCGAGAACCGGCTTGCGCGGGCCTCCGGCGACGGCCACGACAGCCTGCATCGCGCGAAGGTGCCCCTGCGGGCCCCGAAGGCGGGCATAGTCGGCGGCGTTCACCCGAAGCTCCAACAGGAGCGAGGCTTCACCCTCGACCACAGAGACCTGGACGTCGTCAGGATGCGCCACGAGCGGGCGCACCATATATTCGACCAGATCCTGCATGGGGACCCCGCTCAAGCGTTCTGCTCGGCAGAGGCATCGGCGGAGCCCTCAAAGGCACCGCTGTTGTTGCGGGCGCGCTTGATCAGGCCGGCGACGGTGTCGGAGGGGCTGGCACCCACACCCACCCAGTAGTCCACGCGCTCAAGGTTCACCTTGAGTTCGACGGGCTTGGTCATGGGGTTGTAGTAGCCGAGGATCTCGATGTGACGGCCGTCGCGCTTGGAGCGCGCGTCGGCAGCGACGATGCGGTAGAAGGGGCGCTTCTTGCGACCCATCCGCGTCAGGCGGAGGCGAACCATGGGATCAGGTACTCCTGAAAGGCTGTGGGCGAGCCCCATACCCTGGGGCTTGGCGATGCGTCAAATACGCAGGCTGGCTTGACCGCCCCGTCTGCAAGACAGAGGGCGACGGCCGGCTGCGCAAGGTGCTGACAGCACGGGCGACCGCTGGTAACCCGCGCGGCCGCCCCCTGTCGCGAAAATGGGGCCGGATCGCCCGACGGATGGGGCGAAAGGGTCAAAGCAGGGGCCTCAGAATCAACGCGTCGCCCTCTTGGGGGAGGCCGGCGGCGATGAGCAGGCCGGCGCGGGGGGCGTCGGCTGCGCTGCCGCCATCCACCCGCCCGATGCGCACCGTGCGGTGCCCCCCATGCCCGGCCCGCAAGGCTCGGACGGCGGCTGCGAGGCAGTCCGGATCTTCTGCCGCGGCAAAGGTCAACAGGCTGCGGTGCCCCCGCCCCAGCCACAGGACGGGCTGCCCGCCGACCAGAACCACCGTGGCCCCGGCCTCTCGTCGGGCGGCGCCCTCAATCCCTGCGGCTGGCCACGGCACCAAGGCCCCATAGGGCTGGGCTGGATCGGTGGCCGCCAACACATGCACCGCGGCGTCGGGATCCCGCAGGGCGCGCAGGCGGTCCACCGCGCCCGGGGCCGCAAACTGGGCGCCGCCCGCCCCTGCGACAAAGCAGCCCTGGCGCACCCGTCCGGCCTGTTCCAGCTCGTAGAAGACCGGCAGCAGCGCCGAGAAGCCCCCCGGCAGATCTTCGGCCACCACCGCCTCTCTGCCCACCACGCCATAGCGCTCCAGCAAGGCGGCGCTCCGGCTGAGTCCGCGGTCGGTGTCGGTCTCGCGTGCGCGGCCCCGCAACAGCGCGTCCACCCGGGACCAGCGTCCACCCGTGGGGCCCGCCCCCTGCGCCCCCAGCTGCGGCCGCTCCCCAGGTCCATCGGGCCGGCGCAGGACGCGCCGGCGCACCGCGCCGCGCCGCGCCAAGGGCCCGGAGGGGCTGCAAGGTGTCGTTGGTGAGCTGCCCGGCCCACACCAGGGCCCAAAGCGCGGCCTCCACGTCTTCCGGTGGGCGGGGGCCCAACCTGGCACCCACCGCCGCCTGCACCTCGAACCAGAAGGCGGGCCCGCCCTGGGTGATTGCGTCGAGAATGGAGTTTTGAAGTTCGTCTTCGGGTGCATGGGCTGGCGGATCGATGAGCAGGCCGGCCTGGCTGCGGCGGAGCAGGAGCACCCGGCCGTCGGCAGGGCCCAGGCTGCCCCGCCCCACCCAGACCAGCTCTCCCTGGGCGATCAAGCTGTCGAGGTGCAGGCCCGTGAAACCCGGCACGCGGGCCGGCAGGATGCGGCGCTCCAGCTCGCTGAAGGGCAACGGGCAGGCCTCCAAACGCGACAGGGCGTCCAGGAGCGGTGCAGGTCCGGGCGCGCTGGCGCGCTCGCCTGCGGCCCGGAGCCCATGCCAGACCGGCAAGAACCGTGCCAGCACGACTGCTTCGACCGGCTCGACCTCGCCCCGCAGCCGGGCCAGGGTCCGCCGCTTGATGCGCCGCATCACGTCGGGATCGCAGTATTCGGGCCCGGTCTGCCCCGTTCCGCCCACGAAGGCGCCACTGATCAGCCGGCCCGCAGCATCCAAGGAGGCCAGCAAGGCAGCGATCTGGCCGACCCCCAAGCCCCAGCGCGCGGCCAGGGCCTCTGCCCGAAAGGGGCCATGGGAGCGCGCATAGCGCAAGACCAGGGCGTCGAGGGCCTGGGGCGCGGGCCCGAGCAGCGCCACCGGGATGCCCCCCGGCAGGGCCACCCCCAGGCCATCGCGGTAGCGGGCGACATCGTCCAGGCTGACCCAGCGCTGCATGCCGCCAATGCGCAGGGCGATCCCCTGCCGGCTGCGGGCCAGCGACTGCAGCCACAGCTGGGCGGGGCCGTCGCAGCGGGCGACGATCTCGGCCTCGTCCAGGTCACCCAGGCGGCGCAAGAGGTCGGCCAGGCCGTCTTCGCTGCGCACCCGGCGCTCCGGCGCCAGGCGTTGAAGTTCGGCCTCGAGGGCTTGAATCACCTCTGGATCGAGCAGCTCGCGCAGATCGTCAGAGCCCAACAGCTCACGCAGCAGGGCCCGATCGATGCTCAAGGCCTGCACCCGCCTCTCGGCCAGCGGAGCGTCCCCTTCGTAGAGCCAGCTGGCGACAAAGGCCAGGACGAGATTGCGCGAGAATGGGGATGGGGACTTCGTCTCCACCATGTCCAGCCGCAGGCGGCGCGCCCGGATGTCGTCCAGCAGGGCCCCACAGGCCGGCAGGTCAAAGACCTCTTGGAGGCACTCCCGGTAGGCCTCCAGCACCACCGGGTAGCGGGGGTGCAACATGGCCGAGGCCATCAGGTTCTGGGCCTTCATCCGCTGCAACCAGAGGGGCACCCGGGCGCCCGGCCGCCGCTTGGGCAGCAGCAGCGCGCGGCCGGCGGCCTCTCGAAAGGCTGCCGCGAAGATCGGCGAATCCGAAAGCCGGCGGGTGACCCGCTCCTCCAGCTCGGCCGGATCCGGCAGCAGGTCGTCGAGATCCGGCAACATCGAGGGATCCGCCACCCGCAGGATGATGCCGTCGTCGGTCCAGAGCACCTGCACCGATTCGCCGTGCCGGGCCTCCAGGCTGGACTGGATGGCCAAGGCCCAGGGCGCATTCACCCGGGCGCCAAAGGGGCTCAGGATGCAGAGGCGCCAGTCGCCCAGCTCGTCTTCGAAGCGCTCGACCGTGATCGCGCGGTCGGTGGGCAACACACCGGTCTGATCGCGCTGATCGGCCACATAGGCGATGAGGTTTCCGGCCGCGAGGCTGTCCAGGCCGGGCCCGTCCGTCAACAGGGCGAGGGCCCCCGCGCCGCTGGGATCCCCCAGCAGAAGATCGCCCACCTGGCGCACCAGGGCGCCCATCTCACGTCCCAGATCCACGGGCCGCCCGGGCCCCTGAGCCCGCCAGAAGGGCATCTTGCCGGGCTGGCCGGGCGCGGGCTGCACCAGCACCCGGTCGCGCTTGATCTCGACGATGCGCCAGGAGGAGGCGCCGAGCAGGAAGACCTCCCCTGCCCTCGCCTCGTGCACCATCTCCTCGTCGAGTTCGCCCACCCGGGGCCCGTCGGGGGCAACAAAGACCCCGTAGAGCCCACGGTCGGGGATGGTGCCGGCGTTGGCCAGCACGGTCAGCCGCGCAGACTTGCGCGCGCTGAGGCGATCGGTGCTGCGGTCCCAGTTGAGCAGGGGGCGAAGCTCATCGAAGCCCCGCTCGTCAACCACGGGCGCGAGGGGGTCGGCGCAGGAAGGGGGCTTGTTCAGGGGAAGCCGCCCGCTGAGCATGTCGAGCACCGCATCGAAGAGCTCACGGGAGAGGTCCCGGTAGGGGGTGGCCCGCCGCACCAGCGCGTGAAGGTCGGCGGCTGGCCAGTCGCGGTCGAGGCAGGTCGCCACCAGCTGTTGGCAGAGCACATCCAGGGGGTTTCGCTGCACCCGGGTGGCCTCGATGCGGCCAGCCCGCATGCCGCCCACCACGGCGGCGGCTTCCAGCAGGTCTCCCCGAAACTTGGGGAAGATCCGCCCAACCGAGGTCTGCCCCACTCCATGGCCCGCCCGTCCCACCCGCTGCAGCGCCGAAGCGACGCTGCCGGGGCTCTCAATCTGGATGACAAGGTCCACCGCACCCATGTCGATGCCCAATTCAAGGGAGCTGGTGGCCACGATGCAGGGGAGATCGCCGCGCTTGAGGGCCTCCTCCATCTCTTCGCGCTGGCGATGGGACACGCTGCCATGGTGGGCCCGGGCGATGGGCGGCCCGCCGGCCTCCTGGGAGAGCTCGTTGAGGCGCTGGGCCGTGCGCTCGCACAGGCGGCGGCTGTTGGTGAAGACGATGGTGCTGCGGTGCGACCGCACCAGGGCCAGGACCTGGGGGTGGATGCTCGACCAGATGCCGCTGCGGTCCGAGGGCAGGCTGCTGAGCGGTGCCTGGCCCGAGGGCGGCGGCGGCGGCGGACCCAGCGCGGCCTGGGGCCCCGCCGCCGTCATATCCGCGACCGCGACCACCACCTGGAGGTCCATCGCGGGGGGGGCGCTGCGATCCACACAGCGCACAGGGCGGTCGCCGCCCAAGAAGCGGGCGATCTCGTCCAAGGGGCGCTGGGTGGCCGACAGGCCGATGCGCTGGGGGTCGGTGGGGCAGAGGGCCGACAGGCGCTCGAGGCTGAGGGCGAGGTGGGCCCCCCGCTTGCTGGCCGCCACCGCGTGAATCTCGTCCACGATGACGGTTTCGACGGTCCGAAGCACCTCGCGGGAGGCCGAGGACAGCAGCAGGTAGAGGGATTCGGGGGTGGTGACCAGGATGTCGGCGGGGCAACGGTTGAGCAGCCGTCGATCTCTGGCGATGGTGTCGCCGGTGCGCATGGCCACGGTGATCTCGGGCAGGTCCAGGCCGAGGCCGAGGGCTGCCGCCCGAATGCCCGCGAGCGGGCTGCGCAGGTTGCGTTCGATGTCGTAGACCAGGGCCTTGAGCGGGGAGACATAGAGCACCCGCACCCCCGGCGGAGCGTCGGCGGGCCGGGGCTGGTGGTGGAGGCGATCGAGGGCCGACAGGAAGGCTGCGAGGGTCTTGCCACTGCCCGTGGGCGCCAACAACAGGGCGTGCCCACCCTGAGACAAGGCGGCCCAGCCCTCGATCTGAACCGGCGTGGGCGCAGGGAAGGCGGCCTGGAACCAGGCGCGGGTGGCGGGACCGAAGGGGGCGAGCGCGGACATGGGCACTGGCTATCCGAACAGATTGAAAGGGCGAGCCTCGGTCATTTTATGACCGCATACTTCCCCCCCCTGCGCCGGCGCCACAGGCCCAAGAGCAAGGCCAGACCCGGCCAGGGCGCCGTCGCACTTGCGCCCTGCGAAGCGGCCGAGCAGCCGCAGGCCGGCAGCGGAAGGGGCTCTGGATCGGAGTTGATCCGCATCGGATCAGGGTCCTCACCGTCCAGGAGCCCGTCGCCGTCGCTGTCGGGATTGCAGGGGAAGGTGCCGGCGGCTCGCTCCTCGACAAAGCTCAGCCCGTCCCCATCTTCGTCGTCGTCTGGGCCCCCGACGCCGTCACAGTCTGCATCGATGCCATCGCCGCAGCGGTCCTCCAGCCCGGGCGCCCGCGCCGCGTTGCCGTCATCGCAGTCATCCCGGGGCGCGCCGGCCCCGATCTCCAACAAGTCGTCGCAGTCGTCATCGGCGCTGTCGATGACCCGGTCTGGGGCTGCATGCCCATCGCCGTCGGCGTCCACATAGCAGCGCTCCCGCCCGTCGCAGTCGCTGTCCACGCCATCGCCCACCTGCTCCACCGCGCCCGGATATCGCTGCCGGTCGAGATCATCGCAGTCCCCTCCCTGGCGCGCGCCGGCGGGCTCCCGCCCGCAGGCGAAGCGGTGGGTGCGGGGGTTGCCAAAGCCGTCTCCGTCGGCGTCCGCCCAGGTCTCGACGCCACCCGCCCCCACCACCGCCAGGCTGTCGTCGCAGTCCTGGGGGGCGCAGATGCCGTCGCCGTCGGCGTCGGGGCAGCCGCTGTAGAGGTGCACCACGCCCACATGATCGGCGGCAAAGCTGTAGGGATCGGCGATGTAGATGTCACCGTGGCCATCTTGGTTGATGTCTCCCGCCGGCCCCAGCCGCATCCCGAATGCCTGGTGCGGCCAGTCGGCCGGCGCCTCGATCTGCAGCGCGCGATCGCCGTCGGTTCCGGTCGGACCGCCCGGCAGCAGCCAGACGTCGCTGGCGAAGCTGCCCAGGCCCTGCCGACCCACCGCGAGATCGCCGTAGCCATCCCCGTCCAGGTCGCCCAAGCCGGCGAGGGATTGCACCCAGGCCGGCTCGCCCGCCCAGGTCACGGGCCGGGCCTCCAGCCCGTCAGCGCCCCCCAGCAGCAGCCAGATCTCGCTGTCGGCCCCAGTCCAGGCCGATACCGCCAGATCGGCCTGCCCATCGGCGTTGACATCGCCGGCGGCACCCATGGCGATGCCATAGCCGGTCTGGGGCGAGGCGCCGGGCCAGGCCAGGGGAGTGGCGGCGGGGTCAAAGCCGCCGGGTCCTCCCCAGAAGGCCGCGATGGCGGGCCCTTCGAAGTAGCCGCGGGTGGCCCCCACCAGGTCCGGGAAGCCGTCTCCGTTGAGGTCGCCCGGCGCGGCCAGGCTGAAGCCCAGCTGCTCCTGGCTGCCCAGCACGGGCGCGGACAGGCGCTGGCTGCGGGCGAAATCCACCCCTGCAGAATCGCCAAAGAAGGCCCACAAGGCGCCTTCTCCACCACCCGATCCGCTGCTGCCGATGGCCGACGCACCCAGGTCGGCAAAGCCGTCACCATCGACATCGCCCAAGGCGACCAGCCCATCGCCCAAGCGGTCGGCCAGTCCGTCGTTTCGGCCATCCAGGCGAAACTCCGGTGCGCCGCTGGGGCCGCCCACCTGCCCCATGAAGAGGTAGACCGCGCCAATCTCGGTGTAGTCGTCCGGCGCGCCCACCGCGATATCGGCGCGCCCGTCCCCATCCATGTCGCCGACGCCCACCACCGCGCTGCCAAAGCCCAAGCCATCCTGGCCGGGCCGGTCGGGAAATAGCCGGGGGCCGAGGCTCAGGCCGCCGGGCTCACCCCGGTAGAACCAGACGCTGCCACAGAGCCCCTCCCCCGACCAGTCCCAGGGCGCGCCCACGGCGAAGTCATCCCAGCCGTCCCCGTCGAAATCGCCCACCGCGGCAACGCTCTCGGCGAAACCATGGTACTCGGGACTGGAGAGGCTGGCGTCGAGGTAGGCTAGGCCGACCTCGGGCGGAAGGGGGGGAGGCAGGGGCATGGCTCAGCGCCTCCGGGGCGAGCGGGCGAAGACGCCGGCCAGCAGCAACAGCCAGAGCGCCGCCGCCGGCCTGCGGGGAAGGTGACCGCAGCGCCCGGTCTCGCCGGGCTCAGTGGCCGAATCGGGGGGCGACAGCGGCTGGGGATCCCGCAGGTCGTTGACGCCATCGCCGTCGCTGTCGGGGTTGCAGGGGTCGGTACCCCGGGCCCATTCCTGCTGGGTGGGCAGCCCGTCTCCATCTTCGTCGTCCTCGGCGCCACCGGCACCGTCACAATCGGAATCGACGCCGTCTCCGCACAAGTCCGGCGCGCCAGGATGTATGGCGGGGTCCAGATCGTCGCAGTCGTCTTCGGGCTGGTCGAGGTAGGCCTCATAGGGGTCATCGCAGTCGGTGTCGGCGCTCTCGATGCGCTCTCCGCTGCTGTGGCCATCGCCATCCCGATCGACCGCGCACCACTCGCGGCCGTCGCAGTCGCCATCGACCCCATCACCGGGCCGCTCCTCGCCGCCGGGAGCAGCCGCAGCGTCGCTGTCGTCGCAGTCCCCCCCGACATCCACCCAGCCCGGAACCGCCGCGCAGAGGGGCGTGGCCGTCGCCGGGTCGCCGAAGCCGTCGCCGTCGCTGTCGCGGTAGCCCAGCCAGCCCGCACCCACCGCAGGGTCCGCATCGTCGCAGTCGGCGTCAGCGCAGACCCCATCGGCGTCGGCGTCCTCGCCCCCGCAGCCCCGGTACCAGGCAACCGCCCCCGCCTGCGCCGCGCGGGCGTCGTCGCCATAGCGGCCAAGAACGATGTCTGCGTGCCCATCTCCATCGAGATCCGACCCCCCGGCCAGCGCGATGCCCTGGCCGTCGCCCGGGTCGAGATCGGCGGCGGACAGGGCGAGCAGCGCGGGGGTCGCGTCCCGGTCGGCCGCGCCCATCCAGAGCAGACCGAGGCCGGCCCCCGCCGCCGTCGCAGGCGCGCCGACCAGCAGGTCGTCCAGCCCGTCTCCGTCCAAATCGCCGGCAGCGGCCAGGGGCCGCGCCCAGCCCCGTGGCCCCGGCCCGGCGGCCACCGGGGCGCCCAAGCTGGGCCCCGCGCTGCCGCCATAGACCAGCCACAGCGCCCCGCCCATCGCTGCCCTGGCCCGACGCCCCACCGCGAGGTCGGGAAAGCCGTCCCCGTCGACATCCCCCGCAGCAGAGCGACCGCCGATCCCCAGGCGTCGCCCCCAACCCGGTCCACGGGGCCAGGCGCTGGGCGTCGCGGTCGCGGGGCCCGCCGCGCCACCCGCCAGCCAGGCCGCGCCCCACCGGCTGTCCCCGGCGCCCCGGCCAACAGGTCCTCGTAGCCGTCCCCATCCATCCCCGGCCAAGGCCAGCGCAGGCCCCCAGCCAGTCGCCGGCGGCGGTAGTCGGCGGTCCGGCAGCGAGAGGCGAAGGCGGCGTCGCCGGCCGACAGCACCCACACCGCGCCGGCATCCCGACCCGCGCCATCGTCCCCAAATGCGCCGAGGATCACGTCGGGCAGTCCATCCCCGTCCAGGTCCCCTCCCCCGGCCAAGGCCCGGCCCACGCCATCCCCGGCGGCCAGCCCCTCGGGGCGCAGCGGCACCGCCTCCCCGCCAGAGCCATCGCCCGAGATTCGCCAGGCCGCCCCGGCCCTCGCCTGCCAATGGTGTCGCCCGGCGCGCCGACAGACGAAGTCCAGGCGCCCATCTCATCCAGATCCCCCGCCCCGACCACCGCGCTGCCGAAGCGATCACCCGGCAGGAGCCCCAGGGGCCCCAGCACCGCGTGCGCGTCGCTGAGCGGCCCCGATGGACCCCCAAAGAACAGGTGCACGGCGCCGGCCTGGTCCTCCTCACCCCATGCCCCGGCCACCACATCGTCATAGCCGTCGCCGTCTACATCTCCGGGCAGCGCGACGCTGGCCCCCAACAGGGCACCAGGGCCGCCGTCGGGATCCACCAACAGGCGCTCGGGGCCGCCCGCTGCCGCCGCCCGGGCTGCGGGGCTTCGTCTGGACCTCTGTCTGAGCTTTCCGAGGCCGGCCCTCGCAGGCCCACGCGGCCAGCAGCAGGGAGCCCGAAGCGGCGCATCTCGACCCTCGCGCGGCACCGGCCGCCCCGCCACTGTAGCCAGCCCCGGCGGCGTCAGGGCGATGCCCCTCAAATCGGCATGTTGCCGTGCTTTTTCGGGGGGTTCCGGTCGCGCTTGTTTTCGAGGCTGTCAAAGGCCTCGATCAGCCGGGCCCGCGTGTTCCGCGGCAGCAGCACCTCGTCTACATAGCCCAGCTCCGCCGCCCGATAGGGGTTGGCGAAGGTGTCGCGGTAATGCTCGACCAGCTCGTCCTTGCGGGCGACGGGATCCTCGGCCTCTTCGAGCTCGCGCCGGAAGATGATGCTGACCGCGCCTTCGGCCCCCATCACGGCGATCTCGGCCGTGGGCCAGGCGAAGTTGAAGTCGGCCCGGATGTGCTTGCTATTCATCACGCAGTAGGCGCCGCCATAGGCCTTGCGGGTGATGAGGGTGACCTTGGGCACGGTCGCCTCGCAGAAGGCGAAGAGCAGCTTGGCGCCATGCTTGATGATGCCCCCGTGTTCCTGGTTCACGCCGGGCAAGAAGCCGGGCACATCTTCGATGACCCACATCGGGATGTTGAAGGCGTCACAGAACTGCACGAAGCGGGCGGCCTTGACGCTGGCGTCGATGTCGAGCACACCGGCAAAGTGGGCCGGCTGGTTGGCGATGACGCCCACGCTGCGGCCCCCCAGGTGCACCCAGCCCACCACGATATTGGGGGCATACTCAGGTTGAACCTCAAGAAAACGCCCCTCATCCGCGACCGCCGTGATCAGGTCCTTCACGTCATAGGGCTTGTTGGGGTTGGCCGGAACCAGCGTGTCCAGGGCGGGGATCTCGCGGTCCGTGGGGTCTGCGGTGGGCCGCCGGGGGGCCTCTTCCAGGTTGTTCTGGGGCAGGTAGCCGAGCATCTCGCGCAGCAGGGTGAGGGCAGCCAGCTCGTCGGGCACCGTGAAGTGGGCCACACCCGACACCGCGTGGTGGGTGTCGGCGCCGCCCAGCTCTTCCTGGGTCACGTCCTCGTGGGTCACCGTCTTGATGACGTCGGGGCCCGTCACGAACATGAAGCTGGTCTTCTGCACCATCACGATGAAGTCGGTGATCGCGGGGCTATAGACCGCGCCGCCGGCACAGGGCCCCAAGATGGCCGACAGCTGGGGGATCACGCCTGAGGACAAGGTGTTTCGCAGGAAGATGTCGGCGTAGCCGCCCAGGGACTTCACGCCCTCCTGGATGCGCGCGCCACCCGAGTCATTGAGGCCCAGCATGGGGGCGCCATTTCGCAGGGCGAGGTCCATCACCTTGCAGATCTTGCGGGCATAGGCCGCGGACAGCGATCCACCAAAGACCGTGAAGTCCTGGGCAAAGAGGTAGACCAGGCGACCGTCGATGCGCCCGTAGCCAGTGATCACGCCGTCGCCCGGCACGCGCTTGTCCGCCATGCCGAAGTCCTGGCAGTCGTGCACCACGAAGCGGTCCAGCTCTCGAAAGGTGCCGGGATCGAGCAGGGCATCGACGCGCTCTCTTGCGGTCAGCTTTCCGCGGGCGTGCTGCTTTTCGATGGCGCTCGCGCCGCCTCCGGCAAGGGCGAGGGCGTCGAGATCGGCGAGGCGCTGGTGGAGCTTTTCGCGGTCCAAGTCGTCTCCGGAATCAAGGGGCTTGGGGGATTGAGCCGCCGGTGGGGTCGGTGCCCTATCACGCCCGATGGTGACGGGGTTGCTTGTGGTCGGGCGCCTTCACAGGTACATCTTGTGCCCGAGAATCCGGAGATCCCGATGACCCTGCGCCCCCTCGTCCTGCTGATCCCCATGGCCACGCTGCTGGCCTGCTCCGACAAGGGTGCGGGAAAGAACGACACCGGCAGCGCCGATGGCGGAGACGGGGACGACGGCGGCATCGTCTACGAGGAGGGCTGCATCCTGGTCGACGGCGCCGGCGGCTACGCCTGGATCAACGACGCGGTGGCGGTGGCCAGCGAGGGCAGCACCATCGAGCTCTGCGCCTCGGCCGGCCACGAAGAGGCGGTGGTCATCGACAAGGCGGTCAGCGTCGTGGGCCCCGGGGTCGAGGACTTCGTGCTGATCGCCCCCACCAATATGGCCGCCGTCACGATTACCGGCACAGGCGCCAGCCTGAGCGGCATGACCATCCAGTCCAGCCGCTCTGGCGTCAAGGTGACCGCCGCCGACGGCGTCCAGCTCAGCGCGCTCAGCCTGATCGGCGTCGGCAACTGGGGCATCCACGCCGAAGACAGCGCGGATCTGGTGGTCGAGGCCGTCAGCCTGCTGGGCAATGGCGTGGATGGCATCAACTATGGCGGCATCCGGGTGGCCGGCGGTTCGGCCGACATCTCCGCCAGCACCCTGAGCGGCAATACCGGCTACGGGCTCTGGGCCGACGAAGGCGCCGATGTCACCGTGCAAGACAGCGATCTGTCCAACAACATCGAATTCGACATCGAAGACGACACCACCGATGGCATCGGCGCTTATGCGACCGCCGGTGCCGCCCTGTCGTCCGTGAACAATGTTTACACCGGCAATGGCCTGGGCGGGGGCTGGGCCGATGGCGCCAGCCTGTCGATGACCGGCGACGCCATCTACAGCAGCGTGGTGGGCGCCTATGTGGCCAACGGCGCCGCCAGCTTCACCGACGTGAGGGCCGAAGACATCCTGTCTGTGGGCCTGCTCGCCGTGGGCGAGGATCCCATCGTGCTGTCCAATTGCAGCGTGAGCGCCGACCCGGTCACCTCGGCCAGCGCGGACTACGACGCCTTCCCCAGCGCCACCATCGCGGGCTCCGGCGTGCTGGTCTCTGGCATGGACATCACCCTGTCCGACCTCACGGTGACCGGCTTCAACAACGCCGGGCTCTACCTCGAAGGCCAGCGCAGCGGGGCCACGGCCACCGTGAACCGGGCCGCCATCAGCAATACCGGCCGCTACGGCATCTTCGTCAACAACGGCATCGTCGCCGACCTCACCGATGTGACGGTGGCCGACACGCGCCTGGTGGACGATATCTCTGACCGGCTCATCGATCTCGATGGAGACGGCAGCCCCGACACGGATCCCCTCTGCTACTACGTCAACTACTGGGCGGCGGTCTACAACTCCCAGAGCACGCTCACCTGGAATGGCGGCGGCGTCACCGGCAGCGAGGGCTGGGGCTTCTCCAACCTGCGGGGCAGCCTGGACCTGCAGAATGCCACCATGGGCGGCGCCTTCTGCTCGGGTATCGTCAGCCTTGAAAGCGTGCTTTCCGTCACAGACAGCACCTTCCTGGACAAGAGCGGGGACGGCCACATCATCTCGAGCGAGGACAGCGTCTTCATCCTGTCGCGCAACCTCTTCACCTCGAACCAGGCCGAGGGCGAGGTCATTGAAGAGTACGACTACGAGGAGCTTTACGGCTACCGGCTGACCTATACCTATGCCCCGGGCTACGCCGGCGGCTACGACGTACAGGCCTTCGGATCCCGCAGCGTCGAGATCACCGACAACCAGTTCGAAGACGGCGAGATGGGCCTCTACCTCGCGGGGCTGACGGGCCGGGTGGAGGACAACAGCTGGACCAACTACTGGAGCACCGCCCTCACCGTGGGCGCGTCGAGCAACTCCGACGGCAGCATCAACCGCGGCGACCTGGTCATCGACAATGCCAGCTTCGACGGGGTCAATGGCCGGTCCATCTACTGCTCCAGCGCCAATGTCGAGGTCGGTGACCTGTCGGTGACCGATGGCGGCGACTACGCCTATAGCTACGACTACCTCTACGAATACGACAGCGATGGCGACGGCACCTTGGACGCCAGCTACAGCTTCAGCTCCACCAGCACCTCGTCCAATGTCGGCCTGCTGGCCTATGGCTGCAACCTGCTGGGCAGCGACCTCGCCTTCTCGGATCTCAGCGGAAACGCCATGGAGATCTACACCAGCGGCAGCGACAGCAGCAGCATCGACCTGATCGGCATCGACGTCGAAAACACAGGTACGGACTCGATCTACAGCGAGGCGGGCCTGCGATTCTACGCCAGCAGCGGCGCGCTGGACATCAACCTCAGCGATGTGACCATCAGCGGGGTGGCCCAGCTCCCCGGCCTCAGCCTCTACAGCACCTCGACCGGCACCATCGCCTTTGAGGCCGACGGCGTGAGCATCGCCGATGTGGGCCAGGATGGGATCAACCTGCGGGGCCGTGGGGTCACCGCGAATATCACCGATCTCGACATCGACGGCGCCGGCGACAATGGCATCGAGAACTTTGGCAGCACGCTGACCGTCACCGGCACCCGCATCGCCAACAGCGCCGGCCATGGCCTGAGCTTCAGCTCCGATGCCGATGGCGACGGCTGGAGCGTCGGGCAGGGCGACTGCCACGATGGCAACAGCAGCATCCACCCGGGCATGGCCGATGTCGCCAACCTGGTGGACGACAACTGCGACGGCATCACCGATGACAGCCCGGCCACCTCCGACAACGACGGCGACGGCTACAGCCCCGCCGACGGGGACTGCGACGACAGCAGCTCGACCGGCGCCACCCGCTCCCCTGGCCTCCCCGAGATCATGGGCAATGGCATCGACGATGACTGCGACGGGGTGGCCGATGACGGCGAGAACGCCCACATCACGCTCACCGGGCTCAGCATCGAAGGCAACGGTGGCGACGGCATCAGCGTGTTGGACGCCTGGATGGATGTGCGCACCAACACGGTGAGCGGAAATGGCGGCTGGGGCATGGTCTGTGAGACCAGCACCTTCAGCTCCTGCGCCGGCAACAGCCTGCTGGGCAACGCCCTGGGTGGCCAGAGCGGCTGTGACGAGAGCTGCGGGCTCTGAGCGCCTCCGGGGCCCCGCTCAGGGCAGCTGGGCCTCCAACAAGACCAGCCCCGCCTGCTCCACCCGGACGTGCACCGCCGGGCTGCCCGGAAGCAGCTCGCGGATGAGCAGGCTGCGCCCGGACTCCCGCAGCTCCACCCGCAGAGGGTCGAGGGGCTGGCCAGTGGCGTCCATCCAGGTGGTCTTGGCGCTGGCCGGCGCGGTCAGCACGGTCCAGGGCTCCAGGCGCTCCAGGCGCGGGGCCGGGTCGGCGGGTCCCAGGGCCGAAGGCACGGGCAGAGGCCGACCGGGCCCATCGGGCTGGGTTTGCGCACGCTGGCCCAGGGCCAGGACCTCGACGGGCCGTGCCGGCACCAGGGTCTCGGCGGCGCCGGCGACCACCCGCCAGGGCCCCGCCTGCGAAAGGCCCGGGCGCGCCGCCTCGTAGTGCAGGACCACCCGGCGTCCTTCTACGCGGCCTTCGACGCCGAGCTGGTCCTCGACCACCGATACCAGCCGCAGCAGGCCAGGGGCCTCGGACCGATCCTCCAGGCTGAGGTGGGCGCCGGCGGGCAAGGACAACAGCAGGTCCAGATCCCAGGACTCACCCAGCAGCACGGCCCCGGCCTCTCCGGTCACCTGCACATCCACGGTGGGCAAGGGCAGGAGCGCGGCGGTGTCGGGCTGCGCCAACAGCGGCGCAAAATCAGGGTCCAACGCGGCATCTTGGGGCAAGACCGCACCGGATTGATAGACGTCCACCAGGTCCGCGGCCGCCCCCTTCAGATCCCCCAGACGCGCCCGCAAGGCCGCCCGTTGATAGGCCAGGTCCGGCTGTCCCGGCCATCGGGTGAGCCCGGCGTCCAGCACCCCGAAGGCGCCTTGCAGATCACCCGCCTGCACCAGGGCGTGGGCCCGCCAGGCCACCGGCAGCGGCTGGTCGGGCGCGGCCTCGCTGGCCTGGGCGAAGGCAGCCGCCGCCACCAGGGGCTGGTCGGTCGCCAGGGCCGCCCGTCCCGCGTCATAGGCGGTCAGGGAGGCCTCTATGGGGTCCAGCACCGGATCTCCGCCACAGGCCACCAGCAGCAGTACCGCGACGCGGGCCCACCGCAGCCTCATGGCCGCAGGCCGATGAGGGAGACCTGGCGCCCGCTGTGGGGGCCATCGCGGCGGAAGCTGGCCAGGGCGGAATCGGCGAAGGTGCAGCGCTCCGACAGCCAGACCGACCCGCAGCCCGCGGCCCGCAGCTGGTGGGCGGCGACCGCGCGCACATCGGCATGCACCCTCGGCCAGGCCGGATCCCGGCGGGCCACCACGGCCTCGGGCACACCGGCGGCGACAAATTCGGCGATCACCTCGTCCCCCACCTCATAGTTGCGGGCAGAGATGCAGGGGCCGATGGCGGCAGACAGGGGACCATCCTGGGCCATCCGGGCCAGGGTCTGGGGGATGACCCCGGCGACCAGCCCGCGCCAGCCCGCGTGAATGGCGGCCACCACGCCCTGCCCCGCCACCAGCACGGGCACGCAATCCGCGGTCACCACCGCAACCAGCAGCCCCGGCTGGCGGCTGATCAGCGCGTCGGCCTCGCCGGCATCGCCGCCGCCGCGAACCTCGACCGCATGGGCGCCATGGACCTGAACGGCGCGGGCGACGGGGGCGCCGGGCAGACCCAGCTGCCGGGCGTGCTGATCCCAGGCCGCCTGCCCGCGGGGCTCGGCGCCCAGAAAGGCTGCGACGACAAGGGGGCGATCGGCGAAGATGGGGCGCTGAAGGGACATCGCTCCAACCTGCCCCACAGGGGCCCGGGGGGCAAGCCGGCCCTTGGGCACAACACCGCGCGGGCGCTTGACAGCGCCCCATTGCATCTCTACGTTCCGCCCATGCGCGTCCCTTCAACGACCTGGCTGGCCCTGAGTCTTGCCGCCGCTTGTACGGGCGGCGACAGCGGCGCGCCCCAGGACACGGCCACCGGCATCCAGTACCGGCTGCAGCTGCAGCCCGTCATGCCCCAGGATCAACGCGATCTTTTCGCGGATGTGGCCACCCTGGTCCTGCATGTGGCCCCCGCCGAGGGTGAGCCCTATGACATCTCCTTGGACGCCATCGACGGGGGATTTGGCGCCGAGGCCCTCGACGAGATCACCGACGCCACGATCACCTTGGAGGGCCTGGACGCGGGCGGCGCGGTGGTGGCCTGGGGCCAGACGCCCCCGCTGAGCGCCCTCGATGGCGACGAGGACCTGGTCACGGTGCTGATGGCCCGGCCCGAATCCATGGCCCGGCTGTCGGATCTGTCCGTGCCCACCGTCGGCGGGGTGCTGGTCTGGGCCGGGGACGGGCGCCTGCTGCTCTTTGGCGGCGGCAACCAAGGTGCCGATGGCAACCGCTCGGGCAGCGACGCGGTCTGGGCCCTGTCCACGGGCACCCGGTCCTCCGGCACCAGCTTCGAGTGGGTGGGCGCCTTGCCGCCCATCGACGGCGTGGGCGATGTCACCGGGCGGGTCGGCCTCAGCGCCACCCGCCTGACCGGCGCCACCCCCGACGAAGGCAAGATCTTCATCGTGGGCGGCGGCGCGGATGTGGGCGGCACCGATGTGGTCGCCCACGACGCGGTCCTGTGGGACCCCCAGACCGATACGGCAGAGAGCGTGGAGGGCTTGGACATTCGCAGCGGCCTCTTCCTGCACAAGGCCGTCGAGATGCCGGGGGGCGAGGGCGTGGCCCTCATCGGCGGCTTCCCAGAGACCGACAGCGAGCGGCTCTACCTCTTCGGGTCCACGGCCTGGTACTACGACGCAGCCGCCCGCGATCTCAGCACGGTGCGCTTGTCGGGCGCCCAGAGCGCATACACCCTGGCGGCAGGGGCCGCCCTGATGTCGGAGGGTGTGCTGGTCTGCGGCGGGGTCGACCTGGTGGACGATGCCCACTACCTGATCAGCCCCGGCTGCGACATCATCGAGCCCGGCGGCGAGCTGCGCGCCCTCGAAGGCGGCGGCGACCAGCTGGTGGAGCCGGTATTCCACCACGAGATGACCCGTCTGCCCTCCGGCGAGGTGCTGCTCACCGGCGGCCTCTCCGCCGCAGACCCCACCCTGGTGGGCACCTCGGACAGCCTGGACGCCACCAGCGGCGCCTGGATCTACGATGGCGACAGCTGGCGCGAGACCCTCAACCCCATGAACCTGCCCCGGGCCATGCACAGCAGCGTGCTGCTGGCCGATGGGCGGGTGCTGATCTTCGGCGGGGTGTCCCGAAACCGCAGCGTCTTCTGGTCGGGCACCTCGGCCATGCCCTGCGCCGAGATATTCACCCCCGGCGCAGAGACCTTCACCCTGCTGCCCGAGGGCTGCTCCGCCCAATCGCCCACCGGCGCCTTGCCCCAGCCCGCCGCCTGGCCCACCGCCGCGGTGGACCCCCTGCGCGGGGCCGTCGTCTTGGGCGGCATCGACGACAACGGTGACTCCATCGCCTCGGTCTCGATGTACTTCGCGCCGCTGCCCCTGCGGGACTGAAGCGCCCCTTCGGGGCCGGGCCGTCACTCACCCAGAATGAGGTCCAGCACTTCATTCCAGCCCTGCTCGAGATCCGCCACGTGCAGGTCGGGCCGACTCGCCTCCAAGGCGCCCGGGGCCGCCCAGCCCGTTTCGACCGCCAGGGTGCGCAGGGCCGGGGCCCCCTCCCCGAGCCTGGCCATGCCCGCGCGGCTGGCGAGGATATCGGCCGGGGTGTCGCCCACCACCACCACCCGGTCGGGCAGCCGTCCGCGCCGGCGCGCCCGCTGCAGGGCCAGGGGCACCAGCTCGGAGCGATCCCGGGCCAGCCCGCCAAAGCCGCCGATGGGCACCCCGCCCTCGGCGCCAAATGGCGTCCACAAGCCGACGCGCTGGAGCTTGGCCTGGGCGCCGGCCTCGAAGTTGCCCGTCTGCAGCCCCAGGCTCACCCGTCCGGCCAGGTGGTCGAGCAAGGCGACCACCCCGGGGCAGGTCTCGGCAGGGTGGACCGGCAACAGTCGGCGCAGGTTGCGCACATAGCGCTCCCGAAAGCGTCCGATGCGGCGGGGCGTGGGCGCGATGCCCGCGGCGGAGAAGGCGCGGTGCAAGATGTCGAGGTCGACGCTGCCGGCAAAGGACAGGGCGTCGAAGAGGTCGGGGCGACCAAAGAGCTGCTGGGCGGTGCGTGCCATGGCCGCCCGGCCCGCGCCTTCGGTGCGCATCAAGGTCCCGTCGATGTCGAAGAGCACCAGGGTCAGGCGCGCCATGGGTTGCCTCCGGGCGCGGCCAGCAAGGCGGCCACCCGACCGGTGACCAGGTGCTGTACGGACTCGCCGCCGCGCAGCCGATCCCGCAACAAGGTGCTGCTGAGGCCCGGAAAGGCGATGTCCTGGCCTTCGGGCAGCGGGAAGCCCACGCGGCCCACGACGATGGGGTCGAAATTCGCGCGGATGCGCGCCCAGTCCTTCCAATGATCCGTCTGCGGCAGCACATCGGCCCCCACCACCAGGCGAAAGCGCCGATCGGGATGGCGGGCAGCCAATGCGGTCAAGGTGTCCACCGTGAAGGAGGGGACGGGCAGCTCGGCCTCGATCTCGGAGACCGCAAAGCCCTCCCCCAGGTCCGCCGCCATCGCCCGGCACCAGCCACAGCGCTGTGGATAGGGGGCCAGCGTCTTGTCGTGGCGCCCTTCAAAGGCGTGGCGGTAGACGGGCACGAAGCAGACCCGGTCTACCGTTCCGGTCCACCGCAACCAGGCCGCCACCATGGCGTGGGCGACGTGGGGGGGATTGAAGCTGCCACCGTAGACCGCGACCTGCACCCTGCCTCCGGGGCAGAGACCTATCCTGCCCAGCACCCGCCGTGGACCGCCCTGCTGTCGGGGCCCGTGTTAGCCTGGGACGATGGCCGGTCCCGGCGCGAGCCCAGGGGCCCTTGGGCTGACCCCGAGCGCCCGGCCCCTCCCGGAGCAAGTCTTGTCCCGATCCGACCTGCCCATCGGCGTCTTCGACTCCGGCGTCGGTGGCCTGACCGTGCTGGAGGCCTTGCGGCGCCGCCTGCCCGCCGAAGACCTGCTCTACCTCGGCGACACCGCTCGGGTGCCCTATGGCACGCGCTCGCCGGACACGGTCCGGCGCTATGCCCTGCGGGTGGGCGGTCACCTCGCCCGGCGGGGGGTCAAGGCGCTGGTGGTGGCCTGCAACACCGCCACCACCTGGGCCCTCGAGACCCTCGAAGAGGCCGCCGCCCCCCTGGGTATCCCCGTGATCGGCGTGATCCGCCCCGGAGTGGCCCGCGCCCTGGAATGCAGCCCCAGCGGCCGCATCGCGGTCATCGGCACCGAAGGCACCGTCCGCGGCGGCGCCTATGGCCGCGCCTTGCTCGGCGCCCGGCCCGACGCCACCATCACCCAGCTGCCCTGCCCGCTCTTCGTCTCCCTGGCCGAAGAGGGCTGGACCGAGGGGCCGGTCGCGTCCCTGGTGGCAGAGCGCTACCTCAGCCCCCTGCGCCTCTCTGAGAATCCGCCCGACACCCTCATCCTTGGCTGCACCCACTATCCGCTGCTGGCCGATGTGATCGCCGAGGTGCTGCCGGGTGTGCGCCTGGTGGACTCCGCCACCGCGACCGCCGATGCCGTGGCCGAGCGCCTCGCAGACGATGGCCTGCTGCGCCGCAGCACGAGACCGGGTCGGGCCCGCTTCCTCGTGACCGACAACCTCGAGCGCTTCCAGATCGTGGGCGAGCGCTTCTTGGGGGTGATCCCCAGCCCCGCCGAGGTGGTGGACCTCTCCGACGAGGACGACCGGGCCCTGCCGCATCGCCTCGCTGCCGGAGCCTGACCGGTGATTCGCCTCTACCACCTAAGCAAGCGATATGGCTCGATCAACGCCCTGGATGACGTGCAATTGCATGTGGGCAAGGGCGAGTTCGTCTATGTGACCGGCCCGTCGGGCGCCGGCAAGACGACCATGCTCAAGATGCTCTATGGGGCCATCCGACCCAGCTCCGGCAAGCTGTTGGTCTCGGGCATCGACGTGGCGCGCCTGCCCAGCCGCAAGCTCTACCAGCTGCGCCGCAACATGGGCATCGTCTTCCAGGACTTCAAGCTCATCCCCCGGCGCACCGTCTTCGAGAATGTTGCGCTGGCCCTCGAAGTCATCGGGGCTCCTCGGGCGGTCATCCAGCGCCGGGTCGATGCGGTGCTGGGTATCGTGGGCCTGCGCGGCCGCGGGGACGAGTACCCCTTGACCCTCTCGGGAGGCGAACAGCAGCGCGTGGCCGTCGCCCGCGCCATCGTCAACGACCCGGCCATCCTGCTGGCCGATGAACCCACCGGCAACCTGGATGGCGCCATGGCCATCGAGGTCATGGAGATCCTGCAGGCCATCAACCTGCGGGGCACCACGGTGATGGTGGCCACCCACGACGTCGGCCTGATGCAGCGCTTTCCCTACCGGGTGATCCGCTTCCGCAATGGGCGCCTGACGGAAGGGGAGCGCTGATGCTGCACATCCTGCGGCGCGCCCTGCGCTCCCTCTGGGAGAACGCCTACCTCAACGCGGTCTCCACCGGCGTCATCACCGCCGCCTTGCTGCTGATGGGCGTCTACCTGACGGTTCAATACAACCTGAACGCCATCGTGGACACCTGGGGGCGCGATGTGCAGATCAGCGCCTACTTCAGGCCCGAAGTCCCTGTTGAACGCCGATTTTCCGTTCGTGACCGCATCGCGGTGGACCCCGCTGTGGCCAGCGTTCGCTATGTCTCGGAGGCCGATGCCCGGGCCTGGCTGCTGGAGCGCGTGAACGGCCTGCAGCCGGTGCTCGACGAGCTGGACGAAGACGTGCTGCCCGCCTCGCTGGAGCTGACGCTGGTGCCGGGTTCCGAGGCCGCCCACAACGTCGAGTTGTGGGCCAGCGCCCTCGAAGGGCCCGACTTTGCCAGCATCGACTATGGCCAGGACTGGATCCAGCGCTTCAACGCATTCCTCAACCTGTTGAAGCTGCTCGGGTCGGTCATGGGCCTGCTGGTGCTGCTGGCTGCCCTCTTCCTGGTGACCAACACCGTCTACCTCGTCGTCTACAACCGCCGGGACGAGCTCGAAGTGCAGAAGCTGGTGGGCGCGACCCAGAGCTATATCGTCGCGCCCTTCCTGATTGAGGGCATGTTGCACGGCCTGGTGGGGGGCCTGCTGTCCTTGATCGGCCTGTGGGTGGTGCACAGCCTGCTGGTGCTGCGCCTGCAAGACGCCTTGCAGCTGGGCATTGCCGGGGAGCTGAGCTTCTTGCCGCTGCCCTGGCTGGCCTTGCTGGTGGGCACGGGCGTGGTGCTGGGCGTGGGGGCGGCCCTGGTCGCCGTGCAGCGCTTTCTGATGCAGGCACCCTGAGATGACCTGGCTCCGCCTGATGCTGCTGCTGCCCCTGCTTCTGGGCCGTCCCAGCCGGGCCCAGCAGTCGGGTTGGGCCGAGTCGGAGCCGGCAAGCAGCCCGGCGCCGCGGGACAGCCTGGATGCGGCCCGCAGCCAGGAGTTGAGCGTCCTCGACCAGCTGCAAGGCATCGACCACCAGCTTGCAGGCGTGCAGGCCGAGCTGGTCGCCTTGGAGGACCGGATCGCGATCCTCGAAGAGGGGCGCGCACGAGGGGACGCCGATCTGGCCGAGGCCGACGCCCGGTTGGCCCGCCAGCGCGGCGCCGTCTCTTCCCAGCTCGCCGTGCTCTATCGCTTGCACAAGCAAGGCCTGGCCCGCGTGATCTTCGGTGCGGAGGACCCCGCCGATCTGCGCCGCCGCAGCACCTACCTGATGCACATCATCGACGCCGATCTGGCCCGCATGGACGCCTTCCTCGCCGCGCTGACCACCAAGCGCGAGACCCTGGCTGCCGTCGAACGCGATGTGCGGGCCTTGGACGCCTTGCGGGCCGAACTCCAGGTCAAGGCCAACGAGCTGAACGAGCAGCGCGAGCGTCGCATCACCTTGCTGGAAGACATCCGCTCCCGGCGCGAACTCAGCCTGCGGGCCATGGGCGAGATGAAGGATGCACGGCGCGATCTCGACGCGCGGCTGGGCCCGGCGGCGGCCGCTGCCCAGCCCGAACTTGCGGCGGCCGACCGGCCCGACAGCCCCCGGAGGCCGATGGCGGCAGCTTCCGGGCCGCCTATGGGCGCCTGGGTGGCCGGTCTCCGGCCGCGTGCAGAATGCCGTAGAAGGCCGCGGCATCGATATTCAGGCCGAGTATGGCACCCCTGTGCGCGCCGCCTATGTCGGCACCGTCAAGCTCGCTGGCTATGTGCGCGGCTACGGCCAGACCGTCGCCTTGGAACATGGGCCCTACACCACGGTCTATTCCCACCTGGGCGGCATTCGGGTGGTAGCCAGCTGGTGGCTTCGGGAGATGTGATCGGCCTGGTCGGCAATACCGGCCTCACCAACGGCGAGGGCTATGTGTTGACCTTCGAGGTCCGCTACAACGGCACCCCCCAGGACCCGCGGCCCTGGCTGCGACCCCGCTGACCCGGAGGGAGGCAGATGCGGCGTGTGCTCACCGGACTCTTTTTGACCGCACTGGCCCTGGGCGGCGGCATGGGGGCGGGCGCATCGGTGGTGCGAGCCGCATGGGCCAGCGGGCGCGACGCCTATGCCGGCTTCGACACCCTGGCACGGGTCCTGAACACCGTTGAGACCCGCTATATCGCCGAGGTCCCGACCGAGACCCTGCTCCTTGCCGCCACCCGCGGGCTGGTCTCTGGCCTGGACCCCTGGTCGGTCTTCTTGTCCCCCCACGAGTGGGCCAGCCTGCAAGCCCACGCCGACGGCCTGCAGACGGGCATCGGCCTGGAACTCAGCCAGGACAGCGACGGGACCGTGCGGGTGAGCGGGATCAGCCCCGGGGGACCCGCCGACCAGGCCGGCATCCGGGTGGGGGCCCGGCTGCTTTCGCTGGACGGCCAGGCCGTCGCCGGCCAGGATCTGGAGCTGCTGCGGGGGCAGCTCGCGGGCGCAAGGGGCAGCCTGATCACCCTCGAGGTCGACCAGGGCGCCGGTGAGCAGGCCAAGGCCCTGGTGCGCGAGCCCTTTGTCGAGCGGGTGGTCTCGGGGGAGTGGCTCGATGAAGACGTGCTGTTGGTGCGGATCCGCCACTTCAGCCGCAGCACCCGCGACGAGCTGGATCGCACGCTCGTGGACCTGCAAGCAGGCGGCCGGAGCCCGAAGGGCCTCATCCTGGATTTGCGGGGCAACCCCGGCGGCCTGATGGACCAGGCGGCTGCGGTGGCGGACCGCTTCCTGCCAGCCGGGGACATCGCCGAGAGCCGCGGCCGGGACGGCGCCGTCATCGATCGGCTGCAATCGAAGGACGACGCCGACGACCTGGGCTGGCCGCTGGTCGTGCTGCTGGATGAAGGCAGCGCCAGCGCCGCAGAGGTCGTCGCCGGCGCCTTGCAGGACCGCGGCCGCGCCCGGCTGGTGGGGCGCCGCAGCTATGGCAAAGGAACCGTGCAGCATGTCTTTGAGTTGGAGGACGGCTCGGCCCTCAAGCTGACCCTCGCCCGCTACCACCTGCCCTCGGGGCGGGGCATCGCAGACCGCCAGGGCCTGGAACCCGATCGCACCGTGCCCTTGGACAGCGCCGACGCGGCTGCGGCCCTGCGGGCGGAGATTCGGGCGGCCCACCTCGACCCCAAGCAGGAGCGCGCCTTGCTGGAGCGGGTCGCTGCGGCCCTGCCCGCCCCCTCGTCACCCTCCCCTGCCCTGCCCAGCCCGGCCCTCCCCGACAATGGGCCTGCAGACCCCATTCTGGAGGCCGCATGGAAGGAGCTGGCGCAGGGCGGATAGTCGCCTGGGCCGCGCTGGCGGCCGTGCTGCTGGGCTTGGGCGGCCTGGGCCTTTGGGCCGCCCCCCAGGCGCGCGCCTGGCTGTAGGTCCCGGCCCCCGGCTGCGGCTCCACCGCCGGTCGGCCCCGGCGCCGCGGCCGCGCTGGCCCCTGCTGGACCGCGCCCTGGCCGCCGAAGGGGCGAGCCCAACGGGAGAGGCCGGCCCCGATGGGCAGCGCAGCTACCGCTTGCCCCCCGGCACCAGCCCGGACGACGCGGCCGAGCGCGTGCGCGAGGCGGCGCGGGCCGCCGACATCGAGCTGTACTCCGCCCCTTCGGGGGACTTTGACGTGGAGCTGCGGGTCTACGCCGGCCCGGAGCTGGCGGCCCGTGTGCTGCTGCGCCCCGCCCTGGGCGCTGCCAGCCGCCTGGCGCCCCACGCGCCCACCCTGCGCGAGCGCCCCTTGCTGGCGGTGATCATCACCGGCCTGGGCGACCGCCCGCCGGGGGATCTGGCCGCGCTGCCCATCCCCCTGACCCTGTCCATCCGGCCCTATGAAGCCTTCAGCCTGCAGATCGCCGAGGAGGGCATGCTGCACTGGCACGAGGTGCTGCTGGAGCTGGACCGCAGCGAGGGCGCCGCGAGCCCCTCCGAGCAGCTGCGGGCCTTGCCCCATGGAAGCGGCCTGGTGCTGACCGGCCCGGTCACAGCGCTGCAGCCGATCGAGGGCCTGCCCATGGGGGTGCTGGTCTACCCCGATGGCCTCAGCCCCCCGGCGACCACCCTGGCGCGGGTGCGCGCCCACGCGCCGACCGGGGCCCCTGCCACCGAGGCGGTCGCCCGGGCGCTGCACCTCGCCTCGCGGGATGGCCACGCCAGCGTGCTGCTGGCCGCCGATGATCCCAGCCTGGGCGAGGCCCTCTCCGGCCTGCTCGACGCGGACGCCCGAGGCTACCGCCTGGTGCTCGCCACCGAGGTCGCGCGGCCCGACCAGATGCACGGCCCACCCTCGCTGGCCGGCGAACCCCTCAACCCGTGAGGCGCACGGGGTGGCGCCCGGCCTCGGCCGGAACCGTCTGGGCGCGAGCCCCCCGCAGCTCGTGCAGCAGGCGCCCCAGCTCGGAGAAGGCGCGCAGCACCACCCGGGGGCTGGCGCCGGTCTGAACGCCGCGGGTGCGCGGGTAGTGGGTGACGGGCACCTGCACCAGGCTGAAGCCGGAGGCCCGGGCCCGCGCCAGGATCTCGGTGTTGACGAAGGCGCCTTCGGAGCGGATGTCGGCGCTCTCCAGCACCTCACGGCGGAAGAGCTTGAAGGCGCAATTCACATCCCGCACGCCCAGGTTGAAGAGCGCGTCCACCAAGCGCCCCCAGGCCCAGGCATTCAGCCGCCGGTTGACCGGATCGCGGCGGTGGCGGCGGTATCCTGCGACGATGTCGTAGCGGTGCGCATGGGCCAGCAGCAGCGGCAGCTCGCGCAGGTCGAATTGCAGATCCGCGTCGGTGAAGAAGATCCGGTCCATGCGGGCGGCGCGAAAGCCGGTGCGCAGGGCCGCCCCATAGCCCTGGTTGACCGAGTGCCGAATGCCCCGCACCCGCGCATCCAGCGCGTGGAAGTCCTCGAGCAGCGTCCAGGTCTCGTCGGTGGACCCGTCGTCCACCACGATCAGCTCCCAGTCCAGACTGAGATCCTGGAGGGCCCGCACAGCCGGCCCCAGCCCGCGCCGCAGGTTGTCCGCCTCGTTCAGGGCGGGCAGGACGACGGAGAGGGAGGACAGGAGGAGCCTCGGGGCTGGGTCGACGCCTTGTTGCGATATCACCGGGCCGAGGCGGGCACCACCGCCTGCCCCCGGTCCAGGCGCCCACCGGCCGACAGCACCTGGCCCACCAGATCGTGGTCTGCGGCCCGGGTGATGCGCACCTGCCGCAGCTGGCCCGCCAACAGGTCGTCGGCCGCCACATCCAGGAAGACCTGCCCGTCCACATCCGGGGCCTGGGTGGCCAGGCGACCCACCCACACCAGCGGGTTCTCGTCCGAGGGGCCGTCCACCAGCACCGTCTGCTCGGTGCCCACCAGGCCCTCCAGCCGGGCCCGGCTGATGCGGGCCTGGGCGGCCATCAGGACGCGCTGGCGCTCCTCCTTGACCGCCTCGTCCACCTGGTCGGGAAGCTCGGCGGCGGGGGTGCCGTCCTCCTGGAAATAGGTGAAAACACCCACCCGGTCGAACTTCTGCTCCTCGACAAAGTCCAGCAGCTCGGCAAAGTCCGCATCGGTTTCGCCGGGGAAGCCCACGATGAAGGTGGTGCGAATGGCGATGTCGGGCACGAAGCTGCGCACCCGGTCCAGAATGCGGCGCTGGCCATCGCGGGTCACGCCGCGGCGCATGGCCCGCAGCATCGGCCCCGAGGCATGCTGCAAAGGCATGTCGAGATAGGGCACCACGCGCGGTTCTTCAGCGATGGCCCGCAGCAGGCTCTCGGGCAGGCCGATGGGGTAGGCATAGTGGAGCCGAATCCACTCGAGGCCCTCGATGGCGCCCAGGGCGCGCAACAGGCCGCCGAGATCGCTGCCGTCCTTCAGGTCGCTGCCAAAGGCGGTGCTGTCCTGGCTGACCAGGTTGAGCTCGACCACCCCTTGGGCCACCAGGCGACGGGCCTCGGTGACCAGGCTGGGAATGGTGCGGCTGCGCATCTTCCCGCGGAGCTGGGGGATGATGCAGAAGGCGCAGCGGTGGTTGCAGCCCTCGCTGATCTTGAGGTAGGCCGAGTGGGGTTTCCAGGAGTTCAGCCGGGGCGCCAGCTCGTCGTGGATATAGAGCGGCGTGTCCACAAAGCTGCGGGGGACCTCGCCTTCGCGGGCCTTCAGCACCTCGTCGATGCGGTGGTACTCCCCGGTTCCCAGGAAGTGATCCACCTCGGGCAGCTCGCCCTCCAAGCTCTGGCCGTAGCGCTGCACCATGCAGCCGGTCACCACCAGCTTGCGGCAGCGCCCGCCCGCGCTGGTCTTGTAGCCGGCCATCTCGAGCACGGTGTCGATGCTCTCTTCGGTGGCAGGCTGGATGAAGCTGCAGGTGTTGACGATGATGACGTCGGCGTCGCCGGGCTCGTCGGTCATCTCCCAGGCGCCCTGGTGGAGCTTGCCAACCATGACCTCGCTGTCGACCCGGTTCTTGGGGCAGCCGAGGCTGATGAGGTGCACCTTGTCCGGCACGGGGGCCTCCATTCGTGGGGGGCGCCCATCACAAAGGCGGCCCGCGCGTTGGCGGGCCGACCCGGTCCCAGGGGACACGATGCGACGCTACAGTCCGCCGTCTCCTACCACCGTCACGCCAGCGGGGGGCGTAAAGCGGAAGGACTCCGGCGGGATGGTCACGTTGAATTCACCCTCGGTGAAGCGAATGTCTGTGCTTCCGCCAAAGTGGTCGTTGAGGACCAGCCGCAGCGGGAGCTTGCTGCGCTGGTCCACCTCGACCCGAAGCAGCTTGTACTGGCCGGCGAGCTGGGTGCCCGCCTTGGGCACGGCTTCGAAGACCCAACGCTCGGTCCCACCTTCGGGCATGGCGCGCACGTCGAAGCGCTCGTCCAGGGTGTTCACCAGGTCGAGGGGATCGATGGAGCCGCCGCCCGCGCCCTGGTCCTTCATCTTCACCGCCTGCCTGGCCGCAGGGGTGTAGAGCCAGCCCGTGGTGCCATCGGACACGAAGAGGGAGTCCTGCCCGCCGCCATTGAGCTCCCAGCGGGCCATGCGGGGGCGCTCCACCAGCACCTTGCCCTTCATGGTGATCTCATCGCCCATGGGGGTGAT
This sequence comes from Deltaproteobacteria bacterium, assembly GCA_018401435.1. Taxonomy (GTDB): domain Bacteria; phylum Myxococcota_A; class UBA796; order UBA796; family UBA2385; genus M30B51. Next base: position 117,898 of record JAGYJW010000009.1, read on the forward strand.
GGTGATCTGCATGATCTCGGCCTTGAGCGTCTTTACCGTCTTGTAGTGGTCGGCCAGGCCGCTCAGCACCTTCTTGACGTCGGCGGTCGGGGCGGCTTCGACCGCAAAGGCCCGCGGGCTGGTCCAGGCCACCGAGATGCAGAGGGCGGCGATCTTCATCCAACGCACGATGGCACTCCTTGCGGGCCGGGCCCCTTGGCTAAGCGGAGGGGGAGTCTGCGGCAATGCGCCCCTGGGACGGCAGGGCTCCCGGAGCATTCACCCGGGGCGGCTCAGTCCAGCGCGCCGCCAGCATCCGAGACCAGCACCTTGCGGGGACGGGCGCCATCTGCTGGGGCGACCAGGCGCTCCCGCTCCATCACCTCCAACATACGGGCGGCGCGGTTGTAGCCAATCTTGAACTCGCGCTGGATCATGGACGTGCTCGCCTTGCCCTCTCGCACGACATAGGCCACAGCCTGATCGTAGAGGTCGTCATAGTCGGCTGGGTCGATGCCGGACCCGTCCTCGTCGTCCACCCGGATCTCCGCCTCATATTTGGGCGGACCCTGCTCACGCAGGAAGTCGCAGACGTTGCGCACCTCGTCATCAGAGACGAAGGCGCCGTGGCAGCGCACGATCTCGCTTACACCCGGCGGCAAGAAGAGCATATCGCCCTTGCCCAGCAGCGTCTCGGCACCGTTCTGGTCGAGGATGATGCGCCCGTCCAGGCGCGAGCGCACCTGGAAGGCGATGCGGCTGGGCAGGTTGGCCTTGATGATGCCTGTCACCACCGTCTTCTCGGGTCGCTGGGTGGCCACGATGAGGTGGATACCCGCCGCCCGGGCCTTCTGCGCGATGCGGGCGATGGAGGTCTCGACCTCCTTGGCCGCGATCATCATCAGGTCGGCCAGCTCGTCGATGACGATGACCAGGTAGGGCAGACGCCGCGGGGGCGGCGGGGGCTCGTCGCTGGGCCAGTCCGGGCAGTAGCGGCGGGCCTTGGCCGGGGTCCAGTTCTCCAGCTCCTCGTCCACCTTCTTGTTGTAGGACTCGACGTTCCGGGTCTTCCAGCGGGCCAGCAGGCGGTAGCGGTCGTCCATCTCCTGGCAGGCCCACTTCAGGGCGGCGTTGGCCAGGTTGGGCTCGGTCACCACCGGGTGGATGAGGTGCGGGATGTCCCGGTAAAGCTCGAATTCCAGCATCTTGGGATCGATGAGCAGCAGCTTGAGCTCGTCCGGTGTGCGGGTGAACAGCATGCTGAGCAGCATGGCGTTGACGCCGACGCTCTTTCCCGAGCCGGTGGTGCCGGCCACCAGCAGGTGCGGCGCCTTGGCGAGATCGCCCAGCTCGGGCTTGCCTTCGACCGACTTGCCCAACACGATGGGCAGCAGGCGCCGGCTCTTGCGGAATTGCTCCGAGGCCAGCAGATCGCGCATCCAGACCGTCTGCCGCTTCTTGTTGGGCACTTCGAAGCCCACGACACCCTTGCCCGGAATCGGCGCCACGATGCGCACCCGCAGGGCCTTGAGGGCCATGGCGATGTCGTCTTCCAAGGCCGCGATGCGCGACAGCTTGATGCCGGCGGCGGGCATATATTCAAAGGTGGTGATCACCGGGCCCGGGCGGATGGCGGTGACCTCGCCCTTCACGCCGAAGTCCTCGAGCTTGCTTTCGAGGGTGTCGGCCAAGGCCCGCAAGCCGATCTCGTCCACCTCGGCCACGCTGCGCTCGTGTTCGTCCAGCAGGCCGAGGTGCGGCAGCTCGAAGGCGCTCAGCACCCGCACCAGGCCGGCCGAGGCCTGCCCGACCACCTCGGTCACCTCTTCGTGGGTGAGCGGATTGGGCGAGAGCCCGCTGCCCAGGTTGGAGACCACCGAGATCGCGCCCAGCCGCATGCCGGCCTGGACCGCCGCGATGGACTCCAGCACCACCGACATGCCCACCACATCGGCACCCAGCGCCCGGAGCATGCGCACCTCGGCCGGGGTCTCATAGGAGGGGCCCGGCATCGCCGCGTAGATGCCCGCGTGCAAGGGCACCCCCACCCGCGCCGCGGCTTGCTCCAGGGCCAGCCCGATGGCCCGGTGGTAGGCGCGGCTCATGTCCGGGAAGCGGGGTCCCGGCCAGGCCAGCCCCGGTCCGCGCAAGGGGTTCGTGCCCAGCAGGTTGATGTGGTCGGTGATGCGCACCAGGGCCCCCGCCGGGAGATCCTCGCGCAGGCTGCCCACGGCGCTGGTGAGCAGCAGGTTGCCCACGCCCCAGGCGGCCATGGCCCGCACGCCGCGCACCACCTCTTCGGCGCTCCAGCCCTCGTAGGCGTGCACCCGGCCCCCCAGCAGGGCCACCCGGACCGACCCCAGGCGCCCGACGACCAGCTCGCCCTTGTGGCCTTCGACCTGGGTGCGGGGCAGGCCCAGGGTCTTGTAGGAGATCCGGCCTTCCACCTCGGTCATCGCCTCAGCGACATCGGCGGCGCCGCTGCCCAGGACGATGCAGAGGGGGGGAGGAGGACCGAAGCGTTCAGCGAGGCGCTCGCTGACTCGAAGTGCGGGGTGTGACATCTGGACAGGAGTATAGGTGCGGCGGGCCCAAAGCAAGGCGCCCCCCCGATCAGCGGCCTGCCCTCCAGGCTTCCAGGGCCCCGGTCAGGCTGCGGTAGCCCTCGGGCAAGGGCCCGTCGCCGGGGACCAGCAAGGCCGGCGAAAAGGCGGTCGCGCCCGCCGTCAACCGGTAGAGGTCCAGCCCGGCCGCCAGATCCCGCTGGGGAGGACCAAAGCGAGCCCGAAGGACGGGATCGAGCCGGTGGAGCGCGTCCTGGGGCAGATCCCCCCGGTGGATGACCAGCCAGCGCGCCCCCGCCGCCGTCAAGGCATCCCCCGGCTCGCCGGGGGGCAGGGCCCAGCGCTCCTGCCCGGCCTCCAGGTCCAACAGCAGCGGCACGAGGGGATCGGCAAAATAGGGCGAAGGCTGCTGTCGGGGCGGCGGCAGGGCGTCGTGGGCCCGCAGCGCCTGCAGCGGCGACGGCGCGCGGCCGCACGGGGCCCCGGCGGGGCGTCGGGGCTGTCGATGGGCAGGTGCACCGCCCGACCGTCAGGGCGGCCAGGGTGCGCGCCGCCCCCCAGGGCAAGGGAGCGATCTGACCCCCGCAAAGATGCCCCTGAAAAGCCAGAAAAGGGGCGCCCACCAGCGCCGACAGCAGCGCGAGGGGTCGGAGCGCCCGCCCGCAAGAGCGCGCCTCCAGGGGCAGGCCAGCCAGGCCCGCGACCAGCACCGAGGGCCAGGGGAAGTCGCTGGGAAAGAAGGGCGAAGCGGCCAGCAGACCCGCAGGCAGCGGCAGCTGCCGACCCGCCAGGACGACGGGCTGGCCAGCGATCTCGAGGGTGGCGCCCTGTGCGAGGACCAAGGCAGCCACCAGGCCGCCCAGCGGGGCCGGCCTGGCCCCAAGCGGGCAGCGAGGCCACAGAGCAGGCGCATGCAGAGGCCCACCAGCAGCCCACCGCCCAGGCTGAACAGGCCCGCGAGGGCGGCCAGCGCCGGGGCGAGCCCGCGCATCGGCCCCACGACAAGGGCCCGCCAACAGGGCCCCCGCCAGGGTGTTGACCGCGAGCAGCCCGGGCGCCGCAAATCCAGGATCCAGGCGCGCCAACCCCAGCGCCAGCAGACCCAGCAGCCCCGCCACCCGCGCCGCGCAACCCCGATCCGCCCCCTGGCGACGGGCCAGCCCATAGGCCAGGAGCAGCGCCAGCCCGTCCAAGCCCACCAGGGCCAGCCCCAGGGCGAAGGCATCGGCCGGCAGGCTGCCCCGCTCGATCTGCCCCGCCGCCCAGGTTGACCCGCCACGCCTTGGGGCAAGGCCCCTCGGGCCAGCTCGGGCCAGCGCCCACAGGCCGCCAGCAGCAGGGCCAGGGCGAAGGCGCCGGCGATCTCGACGGAGAGGCGGCAGGTGGGGGGTGCGGCAGCCGGCATGGCGGGGAGGTGCCAGCCCCTGCCCCCAGGAGAGCCCATGCGCCCTGTGCTGGTCACCGCTGGCGCCACCCCGCAACCCGGTGGACGCGATCCGCTACCTGTCGGCCCATGCCACCGGGCGCACCGGCGGGCGCATCGCCGCGACCTGGTGGCCGCCGGGGCCTCGGTGCACCTGCTGGCCAGCGACCGAGGCCGCCCTGCGCGCCCCGCCAGTCCCACCGTCGAAATCTACGGCAGCACCCGGGATCTCGAGGCCCGCATGAAGGCCTTCCTGCTGCGCCACCCCGACGCGGTGGTGGTGCACTCCGCCGCCGTCGGGGACTACGAGGTGCTGGCAGTGGCGGGCAAGATCCCCTCCGGCCAGGCCGAGATGACGATCCGCCTGCGCCCGGCCCCCAAGATCCTCGACCAGATCAAGGGCTGGGCCCCCCGCTGCCGGGTGCTCTCCTTCAAGGCTGCGGCCCCCGAAACCAGCCCCGCAGCGCTGGTGGACATCGCGCGGCGGCAGCTCGAAAGAACCGACAGCGACCTTGTCTTTGCCAATGTCATCGGCGGGCTGGCCCACAGCGTCTGCCTGGTGGATCGCCACGAGGCCGCCATCGCCGACCGGGGGCCGCCATCGCCGCCGTCGTGGCCCGCCTGCGGGCCTGGCTCTGAGGGCTCAGGCCGACAAGAAGCCCTGGGCCGCCAGCCAGCTCACCACCTCGGCCGCGCAGTCGTCCACCGTGCGCCCCGCCGTACGCAGGTGGATCTCGGGGGCCTCGGGCGCCTCATAGGGCGCAGAGATGCCGGTGAATTCGGCGATCTCCCCTGCCCTCGCCTTCTGGTAGAGGCCCTTGGGGTCGCGGGCCTCGCAGATCTCCAGCGGCGTGTCGATGAAGACCTCGACGAAGGCGCCAGGGGGCAACAAGGCCCGCACCGCCGCCCGGTCCGAGCGGTAGGGGCTGATGAAGGCGGTCAGCGTGAGCACGCAGGCCTCGCTGAAGAGCTTGGCGACCTCTCCGATGCGGCGGATATTCTCGGTGCGGTCGGCCGGGCCGAAGCCGAGATCCCGGTTGAGCCCGTGCCGGACGTTGTCCCCGTCAATGACAAAGGCGTGGGCGCGCCGATCCAACAACAGCTGCTCCACCCGCCGGCCGATGGTGCTCTTGCCCGAGCCCGACAGGCCCGTGAGCCACAGCACACAACCCCGGGCGCCCAAGGCCGCCGCCCGCTCGTCGGGGCTGACATTGGCGTGATGCCAGACGATATTCTGGCTGCGCGGTGCGGGGGTCTGCGGGCCCATCGACGACTCCGGGGAGGTGGGTCGAGGTAGCGCCCGCCCCTGCCACGGGCAAGGCAGCGGGCTAACGGTGGGGGACCTTCCCCGGAGCCTCCGATGGGCATCGCCGACGTCTCTCGCCCCCTGTCCCAGGTCACGCCCGATGTGCGCGTGGCCTACCTGCAGCGCGTGCTGCTGTGGACCACCGGCGGCCTCGCCATTGCGGGCATCACCGGGCTGGGCATGGCCCTGGTGCTCTTCACCCTGGCCAGCGCCGGCATGACCTTCATCATCGCGGGCTGGCCCGCCATGATCGGCATCCTCGGCTGCTATTTCGTCGCCCAGGTGGTCGCCCGCAAGATGGTCTTCGGGCAGGCCAAGGTGCTCGGCTTTGTGGTGGGTGCGGGCTTTGAGGGCCTGTCCATGGGATGGCTGCTGCTGTCGGCGGTGCTGCTGGGTGCACAGACGGGCGAACCCTTCGGCCTCATCACGCTGGCCCTGGGCCTCACCGGCCTGACCGCGGCGGGCATGACCGCCTATGTCTGGACCAAGCCCCGGGAATTCAGGCTGCTGGGGGCCCTGCTCAGCGCGGTCTTCATCCCGATGCTGATCCTGATGGTGGTGGGTTTCGCCTTCCCCGCCTGGTTTGGTGGGCCCATCGGCATCGCGATCGCCGGCCTCTTCGTGGCCATCTCGGCGGGCGGGCTGCTCTACCAGATCAACGCCGTGGTGCACAAGCTGCGCACCGACCAGCACATCGAAGGCGCCTACCTCATCACGATGTCGGTGCTGGTGCTGTTCTGGAATATCCTGGTGCTGCTGATGCGCCTGAACCGCCGCTGAGGAGCCGCCTGTGATCGACCGCCTGGACTTGGAAGGCATCGCCCGTCAGCACGGCGTCATCGGCCGCCGGCCCGAGCTGCGCCTGCTGGGGGCGTGCTTGATCACCGGGCGGAATGTGCTGTTGGAAGGTCCGGTGGGGGTGGGCAAGACCGCCCTCGCGCGGGCAGTGGCCACCGCCCTGGCCCGCGGCTTTGTGCGGGTGGACGGCGATGGCCGCTACACCGAGGCCAAGCTGGTCGGCCACTTCGATCCGCCGGGGGTGTTGGAGCGCGGCTACCAGCCCGACCTCTTCATTCCAGGCCCCCTGGTGGAGGCGATGCAGCGCGGCGCCGTGCTCTTCGTCAACGAGCTCAACCGCATGCCCGAAGGCGTGCAGAATGTGCTGCTGCCGGCCTTGGACGAGGGCATCGTGCACATCCCCCACCTGGGCGAGGTGCGGGCCGAGCGGGGCTTCTGCGTGGTCGCCACCCAGAACCCGGCTGAATTCGTGGCCACGGGCCACCTGTCCGAGGCCCTGCTGGACCGCTTCGAGCTGGTGAAGCTGGGCTACCAGGACGCCACCGAAGAGTGCGAGATCGTGCGCCAGGACGCCCGCACCGCCCCCAGCGACAGCATCATCGCCCAGGCGGTGGCCGTGGCCCGCGCCACCCGCACCGACCGGGTGCGCCGCGGCGCCAGCGTGCGGGCCGCCATCGCCATCGCCGACCTCGCCATGGCGCTGGACGGCGACGTGGCGGCGGCCGCCCGCATCGCGCTGCCCACCCGCATCGAGCTGACCGATCCCGACCAGGTGGGCTTTGACACCGTGCTGGCCGACCTGGAAAAAAAAACACTCGCGCAGAGCCCCGCGCCGACCTGAGCGAGGCGGATCTCGTCCTGCCCCCCGATGGGGCCGAACTGGAAGATGGCGAGGGCGAAGGCGAGGCCGCCTTTGCCATCGACCCCGAGGATCTGCCCGAGGGCTGGGAGGCCGCGACCCTCTACCACCGGCTCAAGCGGGTGCTGCCCCGAGACCAGCGGCGCGAGGTCGAAGATCGCGCCGTGCGCGAGATTCTGCGAAGGGCGCGGGATCTGCTGCGCCACACCTCGCGGCCCCGAGAGACCCACCGCGACGCCTTCCCGGCCGAAGGCGAGCTGGACCTGGACAGCACCCTGGAGCGCCCCCGCCCCTGGGGTCCGCAAGACATCGCCGTGGCCCGCACCGAGCTGCGCCGCGCGGATGTGGTCGCCATCCTCGACATGAGCCTCAGCATGACCGGAGACAAGGTCGCGCTGACCGCCCTGGCCTGCGCCATCCTGCACCTCAAGCTGGACCGGCTGGCGGTGGTTCACTTCGACACCAAGGCCCACCGCCTTGTGTCGCTATCGGAAAGAATCAGCGAAGATGAGCTGGTGAGGCGGATCCTGCGCGTGCCTGCCCAGGGCTTCACCAATATCGACGCCGGCCTGCGCATGGGCCTGGAGCTGCTGCGGGCCTCGGGACTCAAGGAGCGGGCGGGCATCCTGATGACCGATGGGGTGGCCAATGTCGGGGGCAACCCGCTGCGACCCGCCGCCCGCTATCCCCGGCTGCACGTGGTGCAGGTGGGCGAGGACGAGGCCCAAGGCAGCCGCGCCTGCGCCGCCATGGCACGGGCCGGCCGCGGGCGCCACTACCGGGCCGAGCTCTACGCGGATCTGCCCGCGGTGGTGCGCCGCCTCGTCCGCGAGAGCTTCGGATCCTGAGCGCCCCACCCGCTGCCGAAGGGTGTGAAAGATGCTGCGCACCCCGCCGAGGCCGGACGGGATAAGGTGTCGGCCCAATCGTCGATGAGGTGCGGTGATGTCTGAACTCAAGCGCTCGGCGCGTGCTGCGGCAGAGGTCTCCCGCATCAACGCCTTCTTCCCGATCATGCCCCTGCTGGGCAACCGCCTCGCTTCGGTGCGCCCCTTCGAGGGCCTCACCATCGGCGTCTCCGCCCACCTCACCACCTTGACCGCAGCCCTGGTGCGCGAGCTCGCCCTGGGCGGGGGCACCTGGGTGCTCTGCGCCGCCAGCGACGCCACCACCGACTACGCGGTCGTGGACTACCTGCGCGACAACGGCTTCGACGTCTATACCTCGGGCAGCCGGGACGACTACCACTCCGCGCTGCTCAGCCACGAGCCCGACCTCATCGCGGGCGTGGGGGGCACCCTGCTGGACACCCTGGTGCGCCGCTTCCCCGAACAGGCCGAGCGGGTGCGCGGCGCGGTCGAGGTCAGCAAGACCGGCGTGGTCAAGGTCGACGATCTGGACGTGCCTTTCCCGGTGGTCAACATCAACGACGGGCGCCTGAAGCCCGCCGTCGAGAACCGGCACGGCGTGGGCGAAGGCCTCTGGCACGCGGTCCAGTCCCTCACCGGCATGCACCTGTCGGGGCGCCGGGTGGGCGTGGTGGGCTACGGCCCGGTGGGGCGCGGCGTCGCAGCCTATGCCCGGGCCGCCGGGGCCGCGGTCGAGGTGGTCGAGTCCGATCCGGTGCGCCGCCTTGTGGCCCACTACGACGGCTTCCCCATCCCCACGCTGTCGGATTGCATCACCCGGGCGGGCATCGTGGTGACCTGCACCGGCGGCCGCAGCGTGCTCAGCCTCGCAGACCTCGCCGGGGCCCCCGACGGCATGGTGCTGATCAACGCTGGCCACGGCGGCGACGAGATCGACATCCCCGCGATCAAGCGGGCGGCCATCGCGGTCGACCATGTGGCCGACCATGTCGTCAGCTACAAGCTGCAGAGCGGCCGCACCCTGCTGGTGCTCACCGACGGCCACCCCCTCAACATCGTGATGAACGCCGGCTCACCCGAACCCGTGCTGCTGCACTTCGCCTTGCTGGGCCTCACCCTCGAGTGGCTGACCCGGGCGACCGACCTGCCGCCGGGGCTGATCACGGTGCCGCCCGACCTGGAGAATGTCGCGGCAGAGCTGGCCCTGACCGCCCTGCGCGCCGCCCACGGCTGAGGGCAGCATTGACCCAGGATCCGCGCCAGGACTTCATTCTTGATGATGAGGCCCTGGCTGCCTATCGGGCCCTTCAGGGCGGCGACTGGCAGGGCGCCTGGCCTGCGCGACCGCGCCCTGGGCCACCGAGCTGGGCGCGCGCCCCGCGCTGGAGGGCCCGCCTGCAGGCCTGGGCGGCCCAATGCTGGCTATTGGGCGGCGATGCCAGCCAGGCCCGGCGCCGGCTGTCCAAGGCCCTGGCCGTCAACCGGGCGGCGGGGGACGCCGAGGGGCTCAAGGCCCTGGCGCCGCTGCAGGCCCAGGTCATGGCCGCCCTCACGGCCAAGCGCGGCCGCCGAGGCGCCGACCACCCCTGCGGGCCGCGCGGTGGCGGCCTTGGACCGGGGCGACACCCTGGAGGGCGAGGCGCCTCGCCCAGTCCGGCCCAACAAGCCGCAGCGGCGGCGGGCGACCCCCCGCGAAGAGGTGCTCGCCTGGCTGGCCCTGGCCCGCGCCCGGCCCACCGGCGGCAAGCCATCGACGCCGCCGCGGCGGTGGCCGATCAGGCAACGACTTCAACCTGGTGACCGCCGTGGCCCACGCGGCCCGGGCCGCCGGGCTGCAGCTGCCCCCCAAGATCTTCTGAGGGCCCGGCTCAGGCCAGCCCGCGCGCGGCATAGGCGGCCCTGAGCAGGTCCCGCTTGCCGATCACGCCCTGCAGGTGGTCCCCCTTGAGCACAGGCACCAGGGTGTAGTGCTTCTCGACCATCAGGGTGGCCACATCCGAGAGGGGGGCGTCCCAGTCCACGGTGCCCGGGTCTTTGGACATGATCTCGGCGACGGTCCCGCCGGTGACCTTCTCCAGCTCCTTGCGGGCGCGCTCTCCACCCAGGGGGATCACCAGCTCCATCAGGGTGATGAAGCTGGGCAGGTGCACCTGCTTCTCTTGAAAGACCAGGTCCATGGTGGTCACGACGCCGATCAGGCGCTCGCCCTCCACCACGCAGGCCCCATCTGCGTTGTGCTTGAGCAGGAGCTCGGCGAGCTCGCCGACCGCCATGTCGAGGGGCACCCGCAGAAAGTCGCGGTCCATGATCTCGTGGGCAAACTGCATCTGGCCTCCAAGGGGGGGTCTGGTGGCAAGCTAGCCCAACCCAGCGCACTCGGCGCGCGGGTTGGCGGGCGGAGCGCCCCCAGCCTGTCGCGGGTCAGGGAGGGCCGGGATACCGGGGGGGCCCACCCAGACGGGGTCCGCCATGGCCGTCAATCGCGCCGGCATCGTCGATCACAACTTCATCACGGGCGTGCAGGCCCTGCAGCCGGCCCCGCGCCGGGAGGACCTCGACGCACCGGTGCGGGCCGGCGCCCGCTGCACGGCCCGCCAGGCCCTCGAGATCTTCGAGAGCATGATGAGCAGCCGGCTGCTCGACCTGGAGGCGCGGGAGCTCAAGAACCGCAACCAGGGCTTCTACACCATCGGGTCCTCGGGCCACGAGGGCAACGCCAGCGTGGCGGCGGCCTTGCGCCCCACCGACCCCGCCTTCCTGCACTACCGCTCCGGCGGCTTCTTCGTGCAACGGGCGCGCCAGGTGCCGGCCACCACGCCCCTCTTTGACGTGCTGCTGGGCATCGTGGCCAGCAAGGACGAGCCCATCGCGGGCGGGCGCCACAAGGTCTTCGGATCGGCCCCCCTCTGGATTCCGCCGCAGACCTCGACCATCGCCAGCCACCTGCCCAAGGCGGTGGGCACCGCCTTCTTCCTGGAGCGCATGCGGACGATGCACATCGATCCGCCGGTGCCCCAGGACAGCATCGTGGTCTGCACCTTTGGCGACGCCTCGTCCAACCACGCCACCGCCAGCAGCGCCTTCAACGCCGCCGCCCTCGCCCACCACCAGAGCCTGCCTTGTCCCACCCTCTTCGTCTGTGAAGACAATGGCATCGGCATCAGCGTGCGGACGCCCCGGGGCTGGGTGGCCAGCCGCTTCTTGGCCAATCCGGGCATCAAGTACTTCAGCGCCGATGGCCTGGATCTGGCCAACGCCTACGATGTCGCAGCCGAGGCCGTGGACTTCGTGCGCCGCACCCGCCGCCCCGCCTTTCTGCACCTCGCGGTGGTGCGCATGCTCGGCCACGCCGGATCCGACGTCGAGCAGGTCTACCGCAGCGAAGAGGAGATCAACGCTGCCGAGAGCCAGGACCCGGTGCTGCGCGCCGCGCGCGACCTGGTGGCCGAGGGCTGGATGCGCCCCGACGAGGTGCTGGAGCGCTACGAAGAGCTGCGCGCCCGCATCGCAGCCCTGGGCCGCGAGGCCGAAGGCCGCCCCCGCCTGGTGGACGCCGACGAGATCATCGCCCCGCTGTCCCCCCTGCGCCCCGACGCCATCGCCGCTGCGGCCGCGCTGCAGCCCGACCCCGACAGCCGGGCCCGCCTCTTTGAGGGTCGCCTGCCCGAAGAGGACCGGCCCCGGCATATGGCCGTGCAGATCAACCGGGCCCTGCACGACCTGATGGGCGCCCACCCCGAGACCGTGCTCTTCGGCGAAGATGTGGCGCGCAAGGGCGGCGTCTACAACGTCACCACCCACCTCGAAGCCGCCCTGGGCCGAGCCCGGGTCTTCAACAGCGCGCTGGACGAGACCACCATCCTGGGGTTGGCCATCGGCGGCGGCCACCTGGGCCTGCTGCCCATCCCCGAGATCCAGTACCTAGCCTATCTGCACAATGCGATTGATCAGCTCCGCGGCGAGGCCTGCTCCTTGCAGTTCTTCTCCAACGGCGCCTTCCGCAACCCGATGGTCGTGCGCATCGCCTCCCTGGCCTACCAGAAGGGCTTTGGCGGGCACTTCCACAACGACAACGCCGTCGCAGCGCTCCGGGACATCCCCGGGCTGATCATGGCCTGCCCCTCCAACGGCGAAGACGCGGTGGGCATGCTGCGCACCTGCGTGGCCGCCGCCAAGGTGGATGGCGCGGTCTGCACCTTCCTCGAACCCATCGCCCTCTACATGACCAAGGACCTGCACGCCGATCGCGACGGCGCGTGGTCCTTCCCCTACCCGCCCGCGGATTTTCACGTGCCGATCGGGCGCGCCCGGACCTGGACCGAAGGCGAAGACCTCACCATCCTGTCTTATGCCAACGGCCTGTGGATGAGCCTGCGGGTGGCCCGCCGCCTGCAAGAGGCCCATGGCATCCGCTGCACCGTGGTGGACCTGCGCTGGCTGAATCCCCTCCCGGTGGAGGACCTGGTCGCCGCCGCCCAGAAGACCGGCCGGGTGCTGGTTGTGGACGAGTGCCGTCGCACCGGCGGCATCGCAGAAGGCGTCATCGCCGCCCTGGTGGAAGGCGCCTCGGGCCTGCGCATTGCCAGGGTGGCGGGCCGCGACACCTACATCCCGCTGGGCGACGCCGCGAACCGCGTGCTGGTCCAAGAGCCCGACATCGAGGCCGCCGCCCTCGCCCTGATGGAGGCCTGACCATGGCCCGCTTGCGCACCCTCGTGCTCTGCCCCGGACGGGGCAGCTATGGCCGCGCCGAGCTGGGCTCTCTGGCCGGCGTCGACGCGGCTGCCCTCGACCACTTCGACGCCTACCGGGCCGCGCGGGGGGAGCCCGGGCCCCGGGCGCTGGACGCCGCCGAGCGCTTCAGCCCCCGCCTGCACCTGGCCGGCGAACACGCCAGCATCCTCACCGCGGGCGCCAGCCTGGCGGACCTCGAACAGATCGACGCAGACCGCTACGAGATTGTCGGCGTGATGGGCAATTCCATGGGCTGGTACACCGCCCTGGGGGCTGCCGGCGCCCTGGATCTCGACGACTGCGCCGCGCTCATCGACACCATGGGCAGCTACCAGCGCCAGCAGGTGATCGGTGGGCAGCTGGTCTACCCCCTGACCGGCGAGGACTGGCGGGTGGACCCGGCGGCCCTGCGCCTTGTGAACGAAGCCGTGGCCAATATTCCCGACCTGCACTGGTCCATTCGGCTGGGGGGACAGGCCATCCTTGGCGGCACCGAGGCCGCCCTCGAGGCCGCCACCGCCCGCCTGCCGCCGGTGGCGGGCAAGGGCCTCAGCTTCCCGCTGCGGCTGCCCCTGCACTCGGCCTTCCACACCCCGCTGATGGCGCCCACCCGCGACCGGGCCGAATCCGAGCTGGGCGGGCTGGGCTGGCGGGCCCCCACCGTGACGCTGATTGATGGCCGCGGGGCCTGCTGGCGCCCGCGCTTTGCCGACCCCGCGGCCCTTCGGGCCTACACCCTGGGCGCGCAGGTCACCGAGGCCTTCGACTTCAGCGCCATGGTCTCCGTCGCCCTGGGAGAGCTGGCCCCCGACTGCATCATCCTGCCCGGGCCCGGATCCAACCTGGGTGGGGCGGTGGCCCAGGTGCTCATCGCCTTGGGCTGGCAAGGCATCACCAGCCGGGCGGACTTTCAGCGCCGGCAAGAGTCGGATCCCCTGCTGCTGGCCATGGGTCGCCCCGATCAGCGCGCCCTGGTGCTGCGGTGACGCGCCACCCATGACCCTGCTCGGCGCCAGCGCGGGCATCGACGCCCTCTTTGCCCTCAAAGAGGTGCAGCGCGCCGGCTGGCTGCGCGCGGGGGTGGCGGACCCCGAGTCGGTGGCCGCCCACTCTTGGGGCATGGCCCTGATCGCCCTGCTGAGCTGCCCGCCCGAATTGGACCGCGAGCGCGTGCTCGCCCTCTGCCTTCTCCACGACATCGGCGAGGCCATCATCGGCGATATCACGCCCCACGACGGCATCTCCAGGGAAGAGAAGCGGGACCGCGAGCGGGCTGCAGCCGCCAGGCTGTTGGGCGCCTGGCCCCGGCTGTGGGGCCTGTGGGAGGACTACGAGCAGCAGCGCAGCCCCGAGGCCCGCTTCGTCAAGGAGCTGGACCGCCTGGACATGGCCCTGCAGGCCGAACGCTACCGCCGCACCCGGGGCATCGACAGCCGCGAATTCAGGGAGAGCGCAGACCTGGGGCTGCATCGCCCCGATCTGCGCGCGCTGCTGCCCGAGAGCGAGCCGGGCTGAGGGACCCTATTCGGGGTCCTTGCGCTTGGCTTCGCGCACCCGCATCGCCATGATGCCGCGGGCCTGCTCTTCGGCAGTGTCCCACTCCTCGGTGTCGCGGATCTGCCGCAAGGCGTCGTCGGCGTCCTGGGCATCCGGCATCAGGCACTGCCAGCCCTCGGCTTCCACCAGGGCCTCCAGCGTCGCGTAGCGTCGGACCATTCCCACGGTGATGCTGCCGAACTTCCCGAATTCTACGCGATCGCCGGAGCAGATCATCGAGTATTCGGGGGTGGCGATCAGCGTGTAGACCGTCTTTCGACTGGCCTCCATGGTCTCGAAGGCCTCTTCGTGCAAAGTCGCGTCGTAAGTCGCCATCTCTGGCCAGCTCCTTCATCCGTCTGGGGATGCCGCCTCGGCGCCGTTGCGCCGGGACCCGGGGTTCGGCTGCTATCAGCCCGGCGGCCAGCCGAGGGCGCGGCCCCCGACCACATGGACATGCAGGTGGAACACGGATTGACCCCCGTTCCGACCGACATTGGTGATGAGTCGATAACCGCCCTCTTCCAAGCCTTGCTGGCGCGCGACTTCAGCCGCGGCCAGGACCAGCTTGCCCATCAGTTGCTCGTCGTCGGGGGTGGCGGTGGCCACCGACACGATCGGCTTTCGGGGCACCACCAGCAGGTGGACCGGAGCGACGGGGTTGAGGTCGGCAAAGGCAATGACGTGATCGTCTTGGTAGACAATGTTGGCGGGAATCTCGCCAGCAATGATCTTCGCGAAGACGGTCACGGGGCCTCCAGCAGCGGTCGTGCTGGCGCGCGGGACGCGGCCACCGACCGGGTGAACGCCTGTCAGTAGCGCGCGGTCAAGGGCAGCACAAGGATTCCATCCTTGTGGCGGGGCCCGGCCACGATGAAGGTGCCGTTGCGGTTGACCCACAAGGTCGTGTCCATCAGCTTCGTGCCCTTGCCGGCATCGATCTCCACCCGCACCCGGGCCCGCTTGTCATCGCGGCTGAGCAGCTCGAGGGTGACCTTGCGGCCGCCTTCGATGTTGAAGCTCTGCCGGCCATTGGGGGCGAGCTGCACCCGCTGGGTGTCCAGCAGCTCGAAGCCGGTGTAGCGCAGGTGCTTGAGGTAGCGGGCCACCGACTCCAGCCGGGGGTCCACATTGCTATGGGATTCGGTGGCGTAGACCACGGGCATGGTCAGGGTGACCTTGCCCGTAGCGGCCTCCTGCTGGGGCGGATCCGCCGCGAGGACATCCCGGGGCGCGGCCATGCCCAGGCTGAGGGACAGGGCGAGCAGGGCAGAGAGGAGGATGCGGCTCACAGCGTGGCCCCTTCGTCCCCACCAGCCGGCAAGGGCTCGGCGGGGACATCGATGAAGATGATGGTGGGCGCGTCGGCCTCGAACTGAAGCACTTGCACGATGGCGTCGTCGCCCACAGAGATGTCCTCGATCTCGATCTCGTTGACCGCGGCCAGCTCGTAGGAGATGGGGCCGAGATCGTCGCCGGAGGGGGTCTGGCCCGCAAAGACCAGGGCCACCGCCGCGGCCGCCGCGGCCAGGGCCGCCGACCGGAAGATCCAGGGGCTGCGGCGCTGGCGTTCGGCGGCCAGGTCCACCACCGGGGCGGCCTCATCGGCCGGGACCGGCGCAGCATCGGCGCCAATGAACCGGGCCACGTCCTCCCACAAGGAGGGCGCAGGGCCCGCGGCCTGGCTGAGGGCGGCGCCCAGCCCCTGCAAGTCCGCATCGGCGGCCACACCCAGGGCGGCCATCACCGCATCGGCGACATCGGCCTCGGGGGCGCGGCGGCTGGACTCGCCCAGCGCGCGGAAGGCGGCGGAGAGGGCGGGCTGCCCGTCGTCCAGCTGCAGCGTGGCGAAGAGGGCGTCGCCCAGCTCGGGCGCGGGGCCGGCGGCCCGCGCAAGGCCGCGCCCAGATCGGCGGCGGGTGCCTGCCCGAGGCCTTCGCCACCGCGCCGCTGAGGTCGGGGGCATCGGCGGGACCGGCCAGACCCGCCACCAGGCGGGCGCGGCCGGGCTCGACCTGGCCCAGCTGCTGCAACACGGCGTCGGCCAGCTCGGGGCTGGGGCCCGCAGGATCCCGCAGCACGCTGTCGAGCACGGCGCGGAGGAAGGCCCCTCCGGCGGCGTCCAGGCCGCTGGCGGCCAGCACGTCATCGGCGAAGCGACCGCTGGCGAGATCGGGGTGCTCGGGGGCCATGAGGGCGTCACACCAGCGGGCGCGGTCAGCGCGGGCCGCCGCCGGATCTTCACCGGCAGCCTGCAGCTCCGCCTCTTCCTCGGCGGACGCGAGGCCATCGGCGGCGCGGAGGTGAAGAATGTCGAGGCGTTGCAGGGTCATGGGAGGCCCCTCCGGGGGCGAATTCTCAGCGGCGGGGGCCGGGCTTGCGGCAGGAATCCCGCGGCGGGTCGGCTGCATCGACGCGGCTGCCCTGCTTCCATTCAAGGGCTTGTTGCGAGGCCGGAAGATCCACCCGGAGGCGGCTCATGGGCCGTGCAGCTCGGCCAGGGCCTGCTGGAGCTTCTTGCGAGCATAGAAGAGCCGGCTCATGACCGTGCCCTCGGGAATGCCCATCACGTCCGAGATCTCCTTGTAGGACAGGCCCTCCATCTCCCGCAGCACCACCACCTGGCGCTGCTCTTCGGGCAGGGTCTCGAGGGCGGCCAGGATGCGATCGTGAATCTGCTGGCGCTCCAGCTCGCGGCGGGGGTCGCCGCGGTGGTGGCCGAAGCTGAGCATTCCGGTCTGATCGCGGGTGCCGATCTCGTCGTTGAATTCCTGCGCCTTGCGCACCTTCTGCTTGCGGATGTGGTCGATGCTGACGTTCATCGCGATGCGGCACAGCCAGGTGTAGAAGCTGGAGCCATAACGAAAGCGCGACAGGTTCTTGAAGGCCTTGACAAAGGCGTCCTGGGCGAGGTCCCGGGCGTCTTCGCGGTTGCGCACCATGCCGTAGCAGACATTGTAGATGCGGCCCTGGTAGCGTTCGACCAGGCCCCGGAAGGCCGTCGGGTCGCCGTCCACCACGGCGCGGACCAGCTCGTGATCGGGATCATCAACGGCAGGGCGGGGCGGGTCGGGGCTGTCGGAGCCGTCCCCGGCCACCGCGCCCAGCAGCAGGGGCAGCAGCCCGGCGGCCGCAGCCAGGCCCCAGGCCCCATCCAACAAGTGGCTGACGATGCTCATGTGGGCACTCTCCCAAGGCGCAGAGCGCCCAGTCTAACGCGGCGGCGGCACAGCACGGTGGTCGGCCGCCGTCGGGGGCTTCAGTGGGCGGCATCCCAGGTGGCGCCGTCGCCGGTGTCCACCTTCAGGGGCACGATCAGCTCCGCCACCCCCTCCATCTCTTCGACAACCGCGGCGCGCAGGGCCTCCAGCCGCCCCTCGGGCACCTCAAATACCAGCTCGTCGTGCACCTGCAGCAGCAGGCGCGCGTCGGGGAACTCAGCCGAGAGCCGGCGATCGACGCGAATCATCGCCAGCTTGATGAGGTCGGCGGCGGTGCCTTGAACCGGGGTGTTCACCGCGATGCGCTCGGCCGCGCCCCGCTCGTTGGGGTTGCGCGCGTCCAGGCCCGACACCGGCCGCCGCCGCCCGAAGAGGGTCTCGGCATAGCCCTTGTCCTTGGCCGAAGCGACGGCGCCATCCACAAAGGCCTGCACCTGGGGATAGCGCGCAAAATAGTCTTCGATATACTGCTTTGCGACACGCCCGGGGATGCCCAGCTCGTTGGAGAGGCGGAAGGCGCTCATGCCGTAGATGATGCCGAAGTTGATGGTCTTGGCGGCGCGGCGCTGGTCTGCGCTGACCAGCGGCAAGGCGACCCCAAAGATCTCGGCGGCGGTGCGGCGGTGGATGTCCTGGCCGGTCTGGAAGGCCTCCACCAGGGGGCCCTCCTTGCAGAAGTGGGCCAGCACCCGCAGCTCGACCTGGGAGTAGTCCGCCGACAAGAAGCGGTGGCCGGGCTCGGGCACGAAGCAGGCCCGGATTCGGCGGCCCTCGGCGCTGCGGATGGGGATGTTCTGCAGGTTGGGGTCGTTGCTGCTCAGGCGTCCGGTGGCCGCCACCGCCTGGTGGAAAGACGTGTGAATGCGCCCATTCTCGTCGATGTGTTGGGGAAGGGCGTCCACATAGGTCGACTTGAGCTTGTGCAGCTCCCGGTATTCGAGGATGAGGGCGCAGAGCCGATCCCCGTCCGCAGCGAGCTTCTCGAGCACATCGGCGGCGGTCGAGAAGCCGGTCTTGGTCTTCTTGACCGGGGTGAGGCCGCGCTTTTCGAAGAGGATGGCCGCCAGCTGCTGGGTGCTGTTGATGTTGAATTCCTCGCCGGCCTCGGCGAGGATCTGGTGGTTCATGCTGTCCATGCGCGCGCCCAATTCGACGCTGAGATCCGCCAGCTGGGCGCCGTCCACCCGGATGCCCCACAGCTCCATCCGGCCGAGGATGGGCACCAGGGGCAGCTCGATGTCCCGATAGACCCGCTCGACCGGCGCGAGATCCAGCTCCCGGTCGATGAGCCAGGCCACATGGGCGTCTTCGGCCGCATATTCGGTGGCCTTGTCCACGGGCACGCGCCGGAACTGCCCGTCCACATCGGCGGTCAGGTCCTTGTAGCTGATCATGCGGTGGTCGAGCAGGCGCAGGGCCAGCTCGTCCAGACCGTGCTTGCGGTCTACATTCAGCAGGTAGTCGGCCAGCATGGTGTCGCCCACGATGCCCTGGAGGTCGTGGCCGCGGGCCCGCAACACCTTGTAGTCATACTTGAGGTTCTGGCCGATCTTGTGCAGCGTGGGGTCGGCCAATAGCGGCAGCAGGGCGTGCAAGGCCCCCGGGCAATTGCCCTCGCCCTCGTGGGAGATGGGCACATAGACCGCAAAGTCAGGGTCCCAGCAGAAGCTCATGCCCACCAGCTCGGCCACCCGCTCATCCAGGCTGGTGGTCTCGCAGTCATAGGCGAAACGCCCCGCCCGGCGCAGATCTGCGACAAGGCCCGCCAGGGCGGCCGCGTCCTGGACACAGCGGTAGCGGGAGCGGTCCACCCCCGCGCGCACCGTGGCGGCGTCACCGAGCTGCTCCTGTACCCAGGCCAGCATGCGCTTGAAATTGTAGCGCTTCAACCGAGCTTCCAGTGCGACCCAGTTGGGCTCGCGGGGCTTGAGATCCGCCAGGGTCAAGCTGAGGTCGGGGCAGTCCACGTGGATGGTGGCCAGCTGGTAGGACAGGTCCACCATGGGGGCGTGGGCGGCGATGGCCAGGCCGGTCTTGCCGCCGATCTGGTCGGCTGCGGCGATGACGTCGTGCACCGAAGCATAGGTCTGCAGGTACTTGGCGGCCTTCTTGGGGCCCACCCCCACCACGCCGGGGATGTTGTCGGAGCTGTCGCCCATCAGGGCCAGCAGGTCGATGATCTTTGCGGGAGGCACGCCCCACTTCTCTTCGACCTCGGCCGCCCCCAGCACCTGGTCCTTGCCCACGTCGAAGAGCTTGATGTGGGGCCCGACCAGCTGGGCGAAGTCCTTGTCGCTGCTGACGATCCAGGCCTCGACCTCGGGGCCGGCGAGGCGGGTGGCCAGGGTGCCGATGAGGTCGTCGGCCTCCCAGCCATCGATGGCCAGGGCGGTCATGCCCAGCTCTTCACAAAAGGGGATGAAGTCCGGCCACTGGCTGCGCAGATCCTCGGGCATATCGGGCCGCTGGCCCTTGTAGTCGGGGTAGAGCGCGTTGCGGAAGCTCTGGCCACGGTCAAAGAGCACCGCCACATAGGTGGGCCGGTAGGACTTCATCAGCCGGTCCAGCATCGACGAGAAGCCAAAGAGGGCCTTGGTCGGGCTGCCATCGGTGCCGCGCATATCGCCCTGAATGGCGAAAAAGGCCCGAAAGGCCTGGTTCGACCCATCGATCAGCAGCATGCGGGCGGGGTTGGCGGCGGGGCTTTCGGACATTCTGGCACCGGGGAGAGAAGCGGCTTTGGAGCTAACCCCCCGGCCCGAGGCTGGCGGCAGACGGGACCGGGGGCCGCGGTGCGGATAGACCCGGAGCCTGCGGGCGCGGGCCCGCCCCCGACCCGAGATCGGAGTCCCGATGCACGAGCGCTATGCGGAGCTGTTCAACCCCACCGACGAGCACCGCATGTTGCGGCAGATGGTGGCCGACTTCGCCCAGACCGAGGTGGGGCCCCAGGCCGAACACCAGGACAAGCTGGAGAAGCTGAACATCCCCCTCTTTCGCAAGCTGGGAGAGCTGGGCCTGTTGGGCATCACCATCCCAGAAGAGCACGGCGGCGCGGGCATGGACGCCGTCGCGGCGGTGATCGCCCACGAGGAGCTGAGCAAGCAGGATCCCGGCTTCTGCCTGGCCTACCTCGCCCACGCCATGCTCTTCGTGAACAACTTCTACCACTGCAGCAGCGAGGCCCAGAAGGAGCGCTACCTGCCCGATGTCATCTCTGGGGCGCGCATTGGCGCCATGGGCATGACCGAGCCCGACCACGGCACCGATGTGCAGGGCATGACCACCACCGCCGTGCGCGATGGGCAGGGCTGGCGGGTCAACGGCACCAAGACCTACATCACCAATGGGCCCGAGGCCGACGTCTTCCTGTTCTACGCCAAGGTGGACGGGCGGGTGACGTCCTTTGTCTGCGACCGCGACACGCCGGGCTTCTCCACCAGCGAACACATCTCGAAGATGGGCATGCGCGCCTCGTCCATGAGCGAGCTTGTCTTCGAGGATGCCCGCCTGCCGGCCGAGGCCCTGCTGGGCGAAGAAGGCGACGGGCTCACCCACATGATGCGCAACCTGGAGATCGAGCGGCTGACCCTGGCGGCGATGAGCTGCGGCATCGCGACCCGCTGCGTCGAGATCATGGTGCAATACGCCCACGACCGGAAGGCTTTTGGGCAGTCCATCAACCGCTTCGGCCAGATCCAGCGCTATATCGCAGACAGCTACGCGATGACCGAGGCCGCCCGCTGCCTCACCTACAATGTGGCCCGGGCCGTGGGCCCCGACATTCGCAACCGCATCGGCTCCGACGCCGCCAAGCTCTTTGCCGCGCCGGTGGGCAAGCAGGTGGCAGACCACTGCATGCAGGTGCTCGGCGGGGCTGGATATTGCCGAGAATACCCGGTGGAGCGCCTCTTTCGAGACGCCAAGCTGCTGGAGATCGGCGGCGGCACCCTGGAGAGCCACCAGAAGAACCTCACCAAGGACCTCACCCGCGCCCTGGCCCGCTGAGGGCCGGGTCCAGGGGCGCAGGACGAAAGAGGGCGGCCGCCGCGTCGGCCAGCGCCCCGAGGCTGGGGCTGGGGGCGATGGCGTGCACGGTCAGGCCGGCCTGGGCCTCGGCGGCGGTGCGGGGTTCGATCACCGCCACCCGCGCGCTCCCTTGGGCCCGGTGGGCGGCGAAGGCCAGCAGCGGCGCTAAGCGCTGGCAAAGCAGAGGCCATCGAGGGACCCAGGGCCGCCAGCGCCGCGGAGAGGCCCTCGGGCCGAACGCTCTCATAAACCGACCAGCGCAGCACCGGGCCCGGCCAGGCCGACAGGGCCGCGGCGCCAGCGCCGGCGCCGGCTGGGCCGCGCCGACATGCCAGAGGGGCCCGCCAGCCGGGTCAGGCAGCTGCCGCAGCAGGGCCTGCAGCGCCTCGGCGCCGCCCTCCTCCCCCACCAGCGCGTGTCCAGGCCGGCGGCGGCGGCGCGCGCGGTCGCCGGGCCGACCGCCACCACCGGCCGCCCCGCGATGGCGGGCGAGATCCGGGCTGGAAGCGCAGGGTGGCGGCGGAGCTGAGCAGCACTCCAGCGCGGCGCTTCGCCGGGAGGAGGCTGGCCGGTGGCCCGCAGCACCTGCAGCGGCAGGTGAACGGGGTCGAGGCCCGGGCCCGCAACAGCGCGCACAAGGGCTCTGCTCGCTCCAAGCTCACCAGGATCCGCGCCATGCACCACCCGCCGCCTCGGCTCCGCGATTCACCCTCCCCCCGCCTATCCCCCGGCGCAGCAGAGCAGCGGGCCCGTTGACAGGTGGGCCCCGCCGCGCGAGGATTCGCGCCGGAGGATCCATGGGTCGAATCATCTCCTTTCTCGTGCTCGGCATGTCCCTGACCGCCTGCGGCTACAAGCAGGAGAGCTTCGCCGACGACTACGCGACCGCGACCTGCGTCCTCTACGAGCAGTGCGCCATCCTGGAGACCTATGGCGGCTATGACAGCATCGAGAGCTGTCGCACCGACTTCTCGTCCCAGGTGAGCCCCGAGGCGGGGCGCTGCCCGGAATACGACAAGAAGCTGGCCCCCGACTGCATTGACGCCATCAACGCCACGACCTGCGCGCAATTCGTGGAGGGCTTCTGGCCCGCAGAGTGCGCCAAGCAATCTGCCCTGACGGCTCGGCCGAGCTGCCCGCGCCCGGCGATGGCGCACCGACACAGGGGCCTGAGGGCCCGCTCAGCCCCGGGCAAGCGGCCGGTCAGCGCGCGCCCCAGGGCGGCCCCATCCAGGCCCCGAGCGGCCTCGCGCCGCGCGCCCGGCCCCGTCCGTGGCCACGGCCACCACCACCAGATCATCGCCATCCAGCACGGCATGGCAGGCGGCAGGGACATTGCAGCCCCCGCCATAAGCCGCCAGGAAAGCACGCTCAGCTTCGATCTGACGCGCGCTTTCGGCGTGGTGGATGGCGGAGAGCAGCCCCAGCACCCGACGGTCCCCAGCGCGACACTGCAGGGCCAGGGCGCCTTGGCCGACGGCGGGCACCATATGGGCCAGGGGCAGCGGGTGGATGTCGCCGCGATCGATGCCCAGGCGCCGCAGGCCGGCCATGGCCAGCACCACGGCGTCCACCTGGCCCTCGTCTCGCTTGCGCAGGCGGGTCTCGACATTGCCCCGGATGCCCACGACCTCCAGATCGGGCCGCAGGGACCGGAGCTGGGCCGCGCGCCGCAAGGAGCCGGTGCCCACCCGCGCCCCCGGGGGCAGCTCGGCCAGGGCCGGCCCCACCAGGGCGTCGCGGGGGTCCTCGCGCTCGGGGGTGCAACCCAACACCAGCCCCTCGGCGTCGTCGGTGGGCAGATCCTTGAGGGAGTGCACCGCGAAGTCCAGGCTGCCGTCCCGCAGGCCGGCCTCCAGCTCGGCCGTGAAGAGGCCCTTGCCACCCAGCTCGGCGAGGGGGCGCACCTGGTCGCGGTCACCTCGGGTGACCACCACCTGCAGCCGCACGGCCATGCCGGTGGCGGCGGTCAAGGCGTCGGCCACCTGCTGGCTCTGGGTGAGGGCGAGCAGGCTGCCGCGGGTGCCGAGGACCAGCGGGGCGTCGGAGTCAATCGTCATCGGGAAGCTCCAAGGGGACCGGCGTGAGGGGGGGGCTGCCCCCCCCATCCACCATGGCGGAGAGCAGGCGGTTCAGGGCGTCGGCGTCCCCGGATTCAGCGAGGCTGCGCGCCGTACGAAGGGGTTGGTGGAGCACCTTCTTGACGATGGCCCGGGTCATGGCCTCTACCGCCTTGCGTTGATCGGGAGCCAGCCCTTGCAGCATCGGCGCGGCGCGTTCCAGCTCGGCTACGCGAATCGCCTCGCCGCTGCGGGCGATGGCGCCAATCTCGGCGTTCATGCTGTCGCCCACCAGCAGCCGCCAGGTGCGGGCGGCCTCGTCGCGCACGATGGCCTCGGCCAGCTCTGCGGCCTGCTGCCGGCGCTGCAGGCCCTGGCCCGCCACCTCCTGAAGATCGTCCACGTCGAAGCAGTAGATGCCTTCCAGATCCGAGACGTCGGGGGCCACGTTGCGGGGCACGGACAGATCGATGAGGACCAGGGGGCGCCAGCGGCGGCGGCGCATGACCGGCTGCAGATCGCGCCGGTGCAGCAGGGTGTGGCCCGCGCCCGTGCTGAAGACCACCACATCCACCCGGTCGAGGTAGTGCGGCATCTCGTGCAGGTGGGTGGCGGTCGCGTTGAAGAGCCGCGCCAGCTCGGCCGCCCGTTCGAAGGTGCGGTTGGCCACCACCAGCTCTTCGAGACCGTAGGAGAGCATCGACCGAGCGACCAGCTTGCCATGGGCGCCCGCGCCCACCAGCAGGGCCGATCGCCCCTTGAGGCCGCCCAGCACCTGGCGGGCCAGCTCGACCCCGGCGCGGCCCACGCTCACCGCCTCGCGGCCGATTCCGGTCTCGGTGCGCACCCGCTTGGCCACCTGCAAGGCGCGGTCCATGACCCGGTGCATGACCGGGCCAGCAGACGAAGACCCCGCCGCGAGCCGGTAGGCGTCCTTGACCTGGCCGAGGATCTGGGGCTCGCCCACCACCATCGAGTCCAGGCTGGAGGCCACCCGGAAGAGGTGGCGCAGGGCCTCGGGGCCGCTATACCGATAGAGGTGGCCCACAGCATCGCGTGCCCCTCCCAAAGAGGCCAACCAGTCGGCAATCTCGTCGGGACTGCTGTCGCCCTCGGGCACGGTGTACAGCTCGACCCGGTTGCAGGTGCTGAGCAGCACGGCCTCATGGCCCAGGTGGTGATCCTTCAAGCGCTGCAGCGCGCCGGGAATGGCCTGCGCCCCGATGGCCAGGCGCTCGCGAACCTCGACCGGGGCGCTGTGATGGCTGAGGCCGACGGCGATAAGGCGCATCAGCCGACCCCATGCCAGCCGCGGAGCACGACCAGGGCCACGGCGACCATCACGCCGAGGCCCACAAAGCCGCCCACCCCAAAGACCGCCGCGGCGCGTCCGCGCCAGCCCGAAACCAGCCGCACATGCAGGCCGGCGGCGTACCACACCCACAGGGCCACCGTGCCCCAGACCGTGAGGTCGGGGCCCATGCTGCGGTCGGGGTGGGTGGCCGCCCAGGTGCCGCCGATGGCCATGCCCGCGGTGAGGGCCACAAAGCCCAGGGCCATGGACCGGTAGTTCATCTGGTCGAGGTTTTCGAGGGCGGGCAGGCGGCCGATGCCTTTGAGTCGCTTCTGCTTGAGCCGCCGGCGCACCACCAGGAAGAGCACGGACAGGGTGAAGGAGACGGCAAAGCAGCCCAGCCCGAGCAGGATGAGCGCGAGGTGGGTGGGCAGCCACAAGGAGTCCAGCGGCCCGGCGTTGCCTGCTGCGGGCGCCACCTGCGCCACCGCGAGCAGCACGAGGCTGGTGCCCAGCAGCATGGTGCCCAACAGGTCCATGCGGGGCTGCCGCCTCAGGTAGAGCCAGCCCAGGACCACCCACAAGGCGAGGGCCTCCAGGGTCCAGCGCATCGAGTCCAGGGGCAGGCGGCCCAGGACCCCGGCGGCCACGCCCAAGGCGAGGATGTGCAGGCCCACGGCGACCCCCACCCAGAGCCCACGCCCCAGCAGCGCCCGCGCCCGGGGCCACAGGCCGGCGACAAAGGGGGCGAAATAGGCGACGAGGGCCAGGATGGCGAGGGGGCGGTCCACGGGGACGGGCACTCCAAGGGGCGGGGGCGGCGTTGCCCCGGGCTAGCGCAGGCCAGGGGCGCTGGCCACCTGTTCGGCCTTCAGGAGTCCTTGTCGGCGCGCTTGCCCCAGGACAGGAGGCTGCGCAGGGCGCTGGGCCGCTTCTCGGCCACCTCGGCGTCTTCTTTGCGCTGGCGCATATCGCGCAGCCGCAGGCGACGCTGGGCGTCCACCAGCTCCGGATTGCGCTCCACCGCCTGCTTCAGCAGCTCGTATCCCGCGTCCTCCCGCCCCTCGCGCAGGTGAAGCTCGCCGGCCAGCGCCCACACATCAGCTTGCTGACCCCGAGTCAGGTCTTTGAAGCCCATCAGCCGATCGATGGCCTCCTGGGGCGAGAGGCGGCCGGTGCGCCAGCCCGACTGGATGGCATGAAAGGCGTAGCGGAACTCGGTGGGGTCGAGCTGGGCAGCCTCTTCCAGCAGGTCGGCGGCCTCGGTCCAGGCCTGCCGCCGCAAGGCCAGCTCGCCCTGTTTGCCAATGAGGATGGCCTTCTTCTTGTCTTCGGCCGATGCCCAGGGTTTTCCCTGCTCTTTCGCGCGCATTCGCTCCACCAGTTCGATGCGGCGCTCCGAATTGCGCAGGGCCTCACGGGCGTCGCCGACCCGGGTGAAGCAGGCCTCGGCCACCCGCTGCAGGCGAGGCCCCCCATCGGCGAAGCGGTCGGGGTGGAAGCTGCCGCTCAGCTCGATGAACAGGCGGTCCAGGCCTTCGACGGTGGCGTCTTCGGCCGTCTCGACCCCCAGGATCCCTTCGGGCGGCTGGCCCCGCATCGCGCTCAGGGCGGCCTTCAGCTCGGCCATGCGGGGATCGGCGTCGGCGACGGCGTCCGGGGACCCGGCCGAGGGGGGCGCAGAGGTCTGGCCAATGGCCTCGACCACGATGTCGTCCTTGCCGGCACCGGGGCGCGCCCGATCTTCGGGCTGCCCGAGCGCCAGCAGACCCAGCTGCAGGACCAGGTCCACCGCCTGCCATGCGCGGTCGGTCTCGGCCCCCGCCGAGCCCAGGAGCTCGCCCAGGGTGCTCACCTTGGAGGCGTCGCGCACCAGGCGCAGCCCGTCGGGGGGCAGGCCCCACTGGGACTGGGGTGCGTCATCGGGCGGGGTGGCGGTGATGGCAGCGAGGCGCTGGGAGCCCAGCTCTCTGCGCACCTGGGCGCCACTGCGCACGGCCGCCAACCCGCTGGCGATGAGGCGCGGCAGGGCCATGGGCAGGGGCATCGGCGTCGCCACCGGCCCCTGCTCGGGCGTCCAGGCCACGCGATCCGGCGGCGCCTCGACCGTGCGGCCCAGGCGCAGGCCCAGGCCCCGGGCCGCGGCGTCGAAGGCCTCG
This sequence comes from Deltaproteobacteria bacterium, assembly GCA_018401435.1. GTDB lineage: Bacteria > Myxococcota_A > UBA796 > UBA796 > UBA2385 > M30B51. Next base: position 144,729 of record JAGYJW010000009.1, read on the forward strand.
TGTGGCGGCAGGCCCTGGCCGATGAAAGCGCCCAGCTGGGCGGTCAGCTCGTCGGGTCCCGACGCCGGGGCGTTGCGGCCCAGGCCCTCGTCCAGCAGGCCGACGAGCCCCGTCCAGCCCACCACCCTCCCCCCCTGCAAGGCGAGGGTCCAGCGCCCGCCAGCCCCCTCTGCGGTCAAGGTGCCGGTGGCCCCCACGCGGTGGGCCAGGAAGAGCACCCGCAGGGGGGGGAAGCGATGGCCCGGGCCGTCGAGGCCTTCGAGCTGGTGGGCGCCGGACCAGCCGGTGTCGGCTTCTGCGGCCAGCAGCCGCGCCAGCAGCGCATTCAGTGCCGGGGCGCGCACGGGGCTCTGCAGGAAGTCCACGCCCCGCTGGGCGGCCAGCAGCCCCGCCACCGGGTCGCGCAGGGGACCCGTCCACACAATCGGCGGCGCCGCAGAGCTCCCCAAGGCGGCCCAGGCCGGCTCGGCCTCTTCGCCGCCGGGCCCCATGCTCAGAAAGGCCAGGTCGGGGGCACGCGGCTGTCCACGGCCAGCGCAGCCGCCAGGTCCTCGAAGGACTGGACCGAGTGGCTGCCGGCGCGCAGCAGCTCCACCAGCGGCCTCCGCAAGCGGGGATCGGGATCGATGACGATCAGCCTGGCCAAGGTCGCCCTCCTCGAGGCGTGGATTCAACGCGCAGAAGCCGCATGCCACCGCAGCCGGAACCAGAAGGAAGGCGCGGGCCCGCCCTTGGGGTCTTGCCGCAGGGGCCCGCCGATCCTACATGCTGCGTCCCCCCTGTCGTGGACCGCCCGAGCGGGTTCCCCACCGGCAGCACCGCAGCGAGGTCAACAATGGGCGCCCACACCGTCGATGTCACCGACGCCACCTTCGAGGCCGAGGTCCTCAACAGCGAGCTCCCCGTGCTCGTGGACTTCTGGGCTGTCTGGTGCGGCCCCTGCCGCATGATCGCGCCGGTCCTCGACCAGCTCGCCACCGAATACGACGGCAAGATCAAGGTGGCCAAGGTCGACGTGGACAAGTCCGGCATGACCGCCGGCAGGTTCGGGGTGCGCAGCATCCCCACCGTGCTGCTCATGAAGGGCGGGGCCGTGGTCGAGACCCTGGTTGGCGCCCAGCCCAAGAGCAACTTCGAAGACGCGGTGCGCCGCCACCTCTGAGCGGCGGCGGGCGCGTCAGCTGGCCACCCGCCCCAAGGCGGCGTCGGCCAGCATGGCGGCAGCGCCGTTGACCACGCAGAGCTCGGGGCGCTCGGCCACCACGACCGGCAGGCCGGCGCCATCTCCGATGGCACGGTCCAGGCCGGGCAATTGCGAGGCCGCCCCCACCAGCACCACCCCGGTCTCGGCGATATCGGAGGCCAGGTCTGGGGGGGTGCGCTCCAGGGTCTCCAGCACCGCTTCGGCCACCATGCCGCAAGGCTCCTGCAGCGCGATGCGGATCTCGTCGCTGTCGATCTCGGCCAGGCGCGGGTAGCCGCTGTCCAGGTGCCGACCGCGCACCAGGCTGGTGGACCGCGGCATGCCCGGCATCACCGATCCGATCTCGATGCGAACGGCCTCGGCCAGGGCGCGGGGGATCAGCAGGTCGAAGCGGTCCCGCACATGGCGGATGATGGCGGCGTCCATCTGGTCACCGCCGATGGGCAGGGTGCGGCTGTAGACCACGCCGCCCAGGCTGAGCACGCTGACGCTGGTGGTGGCGGCGCCGACGTCCACAACCATATGGCCGCAGGGGTCGTCGATGGGCAGGCCGCAGCCCGCTGCGGCGGCCAGGGGCTGGTCGATCAGCACCACCTCGCGGGCGCCCGAGGCCTCGACCGACTCGCGCAGGGCCCGGCGCTCGACCTCGGTGATGCCATAAGGCACCGCGATGGCCACCCGCGGCCCCACAAAGAGACGGCGGCCTTGCACCCGGTGCATGAGGTCGCGCAGCATGGCCTCCAGCACCTCGAAGTCACTGATGGTGCCCCCGGCCATGGGGCGCACCACCCGGATGTCGGCCGGGGTCCGGCCCTCCATCTCCAAGGCCTCGCGGCCCACCGCGAGGATGCGGCGGCGACCGGCGCGGTCCTCGTGGATGGCGACCACCGAAGGCTCCTGGCACACCACGCCCCGTCCGTGCACATAGATTCGTGTCGTGGAAGTGCCCGGGTCAATGGCCATCTCGGGGGAGAAGGCGCCCAGGACGGAGCTCAACATCTCGGTGCTCGGGGAGGGAGGGAGCGCGGGGGGTCAGGCGGCGGGTGCGGGGGCCAAGGGCGGGTTCCGGGGGGACCGGACACCCTCGGCCGGAGGGAAGGGAGCGGGCGAGGCCCACTCCGGCAGCCCATAGAAACCCATTTCGCGCAATGTTGCAAGGTCAAGAGCACTGCTAGTGTAGAGCCTCCTCGCCGATCGGGGCGCCCTGGACTACATACGGGGCGATTCCACGGCCGGGACCGGCCCTGGCGCGGGCGCCTGTTGCGCCGCGCGGGGTGCATCGGTATAGCCGGCCGCTGAGGTGAATATGGCCCTTATGGAGAGCATCCGGCGCGGCACCGACAGCACCGCCGTGCGGCTGATGTTCGGCGCGATCGCGTTGGTCTTCGTCTTCTTCGGGATCAACCCCACGGGCAACATGGGGTCCATGGTCGCGAAGGTCAACGGGGCGTCCATCACGGACACCGAGTACCAGCGCGCCATGGGCAACATCACCCGTGGCAACGCCGATATGGACGAAGACGAGATCAAAGAGCTCGGACGCCAGGTCATCGACGAGCTGATCGCGCAGCGGGTGCAGGTCCAGGAGGCCGAGCGCGTCGGCCTGGTGGTCTCGCTCGAAGAGATCGCCCGCGAGGTCCGCAAGTCCGGCGCCTTCCAGACCGAAGACGGCAAGTTCAACAAGAAGCTCTACGCCGAGGTTCTCCGCCACAGCGGCCTGTCCCAGGGGCGCTACGAGGAGCAGCTGCGCGAGATGATGCTCATCACCAAGCTGCGCCAGCTGGCCATGGGCAGCGTCCAGGTCAGCGACGCCGAGGTGCGCCGCGCCTTCGATTCGGCGATGACCCAGGTGTCGGTGCAGTGGGTGCGAATCGACGACGAGGCCATGCTGTCCCATGTGACGCTGGACGACGCCGAGGTGGCCGCCTGGCTCGAGACCCACCCCACCGAGCTGAAGGAGGCCTACGACCGCGAGTTCAACACCCGCTGGAGCCGCCCCCGCCGCCTCGACGTCAGCACCATCCTGCTGCGCACCGACCTCGACCAGGGCCGCATGCCCGAAGAGGATCTGCGCAGCCGGCTGGAGGCCGTGGCCACCCAGGCCCGCGGCGGCGCCGACTTCGCCGCCCTCGCCCTGCGCTTCAGCGAAGACCTCGCCACCGTGGACAAGGGCGGCCGCATGGGCTTTCAGACCGAGGTCCAGCTGGGCACCGACCTGGGGGAGGCCGCCATGGCGGCCGGCGTCGGCGGCGTGAGCGCCGTGGTGCGGACCGCTCGCGGCCTGCAGATCGTCTATGTGCACGAGATCGTCGAACCCGAGGTCATCGCGGTCGAGGATGCCCAGGACACCATCGCCCGCGAGCGCCTGGCCCGGGACAAGGTGGGCGCCTTCTCCGCCCAGATCGCCGAAGAGCTGCTGGCCGCCTGGACCGATCCGGCGGCCCCCCCGGCGGACCTGCTCGCGCGCCATGGCCTCAGCGCCTCGGCGGCGGGGCCCTTCGCCCCCGCGCAGCCCCGCCTGCTGGGCGCCGGCACCAGCCCCACCTTCGAGGCCGCCATCACCGCCGCCGGGGGCATCGGCATGCTCAAGGGCGTCTACCCCACCACCGGCGGTCGCCTGGTGGGCGGAATCACCGCCTTCGAGCCGCCGGACGCCGAGATGTACGACACCATGAAGGACTTCATCCTGGTGCAGCTGCTGCAGCAGCGCCGCGAGGAGTTCATGGAGCGCTACACCGATGACCTCGTCGCCCGTGCCAAGGTGGAGCGCATCTACACGCCTTGATCGCCGCCCTGCCTTGAGGGGATGTCCATGACCCGGTGGCTCCACACCTGCCTTGCCAGCGCCCTGGCCCTGGGCCTGGCCCTCAGCCGCCCCAGCCACGCCGAGCCGGTCCCCCCCACCGAGGCGGACCGGGCGGTGCTGGTGAGCACGCCCCAGGGTCCCGAGATCCTCCACCTGCTGCGCGGAGGCGAGAGCCTGAGCTTTGCCACCCGCGGGCCCGGCGAGCTGGAGGTGGTCGCCCGGCGCCGCCTCCCCTCCCCCACCATCACACCGCCGCCCATCCCGGTGCTGCTGCTGGGCGATGGACAGACCTTCCTCACCCTGCAGGTGGGTCAGCCCGCCGACAGCCAGGCCAAGGTCAATGACGCGGTGGGCGGAACCATCAGCGCGCCGGACCGGGCCAGGGTGGAGGTGCCGGCCGGCGCAGAGCGCCTGACCCTGCGCTCGGCCGCGGGGGCGCCTGACGTCTTCGTGCGCGTCGAGCGCCGATAGCGCCCCTGCCCCCGCGCCGCCCGATCCCACCGGCGGCGACCCAAAAGGATCGGGCCCTTGGTCCTGCGTGGAACGGGAGGCCCTTGGCCCAGGGGGCGCGCCGAGCGGCCCAGCGGCGGCGGCGTTCCCCGGTAGCCCCACGAGGGCAGGCCCGGCATGCGGGCTTTACCCCATTCGACCCCCGTGCTACACCCCAACTGTTGACGCGACAAGAGTGTCGCGATGTTGCTTCGAGGTTTTGACGGGTCGCGTCGCTCGCTGTGTAGAAGCCCTGTGCTGAATCCAATGATGTTGACGGGTCCGTCCTGCCTGGGCGACGGCGGACGGACCTTGCTGCGCTGGTCGCCCCTTCGCGACCCGTCCCTCTTAGACAGCCCCCCATCTCCATGACCGCTCCCCTCCACCTGCCCGCACGCTCGCCTGGCCCGCTCGCTCCCACCCGCCCGCGGGCGGTGGCGGCGACCCTGGGCCGCCTCGCGCTGGCCGCGGCCTGGACCCCGCGCCACCCGCGCGAGCGCTTCGCGGAGCGGCCCCTGGGGGAGGGCCTGGAGCGGCTCTATTACCGCAGCCTGGACGGCTGGGAGCGCCGCTCTGGCGCCTCCCCCGTCGGTCGGCGCCAGCGGCGAGCCGGTGATCCTGGCCCACACCCTGGGCTATGGCCCGCAGAGCCTGGACTGGTCCGCCGAGGGCTCCTTGGCCCGGCTGCTGCACCAGGCGGGCTTCGACGTCTACCTGCTGGAGCACCGCGGCGACGCCCACGCCACCTGCAGCCAGGCCCCGGGCCCCTGCGACTTCGACGCCATCGTGGCGGGCGATCTGCCGGCGGCCCTGGCGCAGATCCGCGAAAAGAGCGGATTGCCCCGCGCCTTGTGGGTGGGCCATGGCCTGGGGGGCCAGCTGCTTTACGGTCACCTCAGCCGTGGAGGCGCCGCGGATCTGGCCGCAGGCATCACGCTGGCGGCGGCGGTGCGCCAGACCCCCGCCAGCCGCAGCCGCCTGGTGGCCCTCGCCACGCGCCTGCTGCCGCCCAGCCTGCGCCTGCCCACGCGCCGACTCGAGCAGCTTCGGGCCCCCCTGCAAGCCGCGGGCTCCACCGATCCGGGCCTGCTGCAGGATGTGGATGGAGACCGGGCCCGGGGGCTGATGCTGGATGGCAGCGCCGATCTGCCAGTGGGCCTGCTGCGGCAGGCGGCGCGCTGGGTGGAGAGTGGCAGCCTCTGCGACCGGGACGACCGCTACGACTACCTCGCGGGCCTGCGCGGGCTGGCCTTCCCCTTGCTGACGGTTGCCAGCGCCGGGGATCGCCTGTGCCCGCCCGAGGCCGCCTGGCCGGCTGCGGCTGCCCTGGAGGCGGGCTGGGCCGAATGCCTGGAGCTGGATGCGGGCTTCGGCCACCTGGACCCGCTCGTGGGCCGCCGCGCAGAAGATCAGCTTCACCCTCCGCTCCTGGCCTTTCTGCAAAGGCATCGCGGGGCCTGCCACCGCGCGGCCTGAGCCCCGGACACGCTTTGACCTTGGACTCCGGGCGGGTCGTGCTTAGAAAGGCGGAGGTGCACGCCGCGGACAGTCCCCGGCCCACTGGACCCCCGCTCAACCCTGCAGGTCTGTCGTGGCAAAAAAGAAGGGAAGCAAGCTCCTGATCTGGATTGCCGCAATCGGCGTCTTCATCGTTGTGGCCTCGACCATCGGCGTGGCCTTGCTGCTGGATGCCGGCGGGCCGGGCCTCGAGGGCGAACCCGAGTTCCTCCATGTGCGCGTCAACAGCAGCCTGACGGACGCCCCCGGCGCCGAGAGCATGCTGGTCGATCCGGCGGATCTGCCCCCGCTGACCACCGAGCTGACCGCCCTGCTGCGCGACGCCGCCACCGACGACGACATCAAGGGGCTCTTCCTCGACATCGAAGGCGTGGGCGTGGGCTGGGCCCAAACCCAGGAGCTGCGCGACGCCATCGGGGCCTTCCAGGCCGCCGGCAAGCCCTGCATCGCCTGGGCCGACACCTACTCCAACAAGGAGTACTACCTGGCCACGGCCTGCGGGACGGTCTACGCGCCGCCCACGGGTCTCACCCTGATCAACGGCCTGGCCGTCACCCAGACCTATTATGCGGGCACCCTCGAAAAGCTCGGCGTAACCGCCAACTTCGAGCATGTCGGTGACTTCAAGAGCGCGGTGGAGCCCTACCAGCGCACCGGCCCCAGCGAGGCCGCCCAGCTGGCCATGGACGCCATGCTCGATGGCCTCTTTGGCACCCTGGTCAGCGGCATCGCCGAGGGCCGGGACGTGAGCGAAGAGCAGGCGCGGGCCTGGATCGAGGACCCGCCCATGACCGCGAGCCAGGCCGTCGAGCTGGGCATGATGGACGGCCTGGCCTACCGGGACGAGGTGATGGACGACAAGGTGGGCGGCGACCCCACCTCCCTCAAGAGCTACCTGCGGGACCGGCGGCGGGCCTGGCGCAGCCGCGGCACCCAGGTCGCCGTGCTGCACATCGACGGCACCATCGTGGGGGGACGCAGCGACAGCGACCTCTTTGGTGGCCGGGTCGTCGGGGACCGCACCGTGGTCAAGCACCTCGAGGACATCCGCAAGGACGACGACATCAAGGCCGTCGTGTTGCGGGTCAACTCGCCGGGCGGCTCTGGCTCGGCCTCGGATGCCATGTGGCACGCCATCGAGCTCACCCGCGAAAAGAAGCCCGTGGTGGTGAGCATGGCCGACTATGCGGCATCGGGCGGCTACTACGTCAGCATGGGGGCAAGCTGGGTGCTGGCCGAGCCCAGCACGCTCACCGGGTCCATCGGCGTCTTCGGCGGCAAGATGAACCTGGCGGGCCTCTACGACAAGGCCGGCCTGACCCTGCACACCAGCCAGCGGGGCCGCTATGCCCAACTGCTCAGCTCCGTATCGGACTTCGATCCGGCCGAGCGCGAGAAATTCCGCAGCTTTCTTCAGGGTTTCTACGATATCTTCGTGAGCAAGGCCGCCGCCGGTCGGGGCATGAGCGTCGAAGATCTGCACGCGGTCGCCCAAGGCCGGGTGTGGACAGGGGCGCAGGCCCTGGAGCGCGGCCTGGTGGACGAGCTGGGAGGCCTGGACGCCGCCCTGGCCAAGGCCGCAGCGCTATCGGGCAGCGACGCCAGCGACCTGCGGATCCTGCGCTACCCCGAGCGCAAGGGCTTCCTGGAGCAGCTCATGGAGCAGCTGACGAATCCGGACGCCGATGCGGCCGCCCGGGTGGCCCTGCTGCGCGATGCCGGCCTGAACCAGCCCCTGGACGCGCTGGCCGGACTGGTGGCCCTGGAGCGGGTCCTGGACGGCCAGGTCGCCGCCCTGCTGCCGGGCCAGCTCCAGGTGGACTGAGCCCCGGCTGCGTTGACAGCGCGCCAGACGGGCAATAACGGCCGCTGTCGCATTTCGCGTCCCTTCCCATCCGCCGGCTCGCGACGCGCCCCCATCCATCGGGCGCCGCCGACCGGCACAGACTCCCGGAGCATCCGATGGCCAGCAACACCCAGGAGACCGAGTTCAAGCGCGCCCGGCGTCACAAGAACGCCGGCAAGGCCCGCAAGGCTCGCCTGAAGAACCACGGGACCACCCCGGTCTTCCCGATTCACACCCCCGCCTCCGACGCGCTGGCCCCCAACCAGGCCAAGGGCGCCGGGCTCAGCAGCGACGACCCCAGCCAGCAGGGCTGATCGCCGCGCGGGTCAGCCGGCCGGGACGACCTCGGCCAGCGCGACCCGCCCCCGCCCCAGCTGGGTGGCGACCGCCATCATCAGGTTGTCCACCAGCAGGCGCGCGTTGACGTAGCGGTCCAGGTCCGCCCGGGCGATCACGACGGCCTCTGCCACCCGGCGGAGGCCATCGACGTCCAGGGCCTCGGCCCAGCACTCGGCCAGCTCGGGCAGATCAGCGGTGTAGAGCCCGTCTTCACCCACATGGCCGCTCACGATGCGCAGGGCGTCGCGGTTCAGCTCGTCCAGCGCGTCCAAGCAGCGCTCCACCCGCTGGGTCCATGCGGCCCGGTCGCCCCGGGTCAGCGACTGGCTGAAGCTGAACATCTGCTCCAGGGGCGTGGTCAGGGCCAGCACCAGGGCGTTGCGGGCCTCGGCGCGGGCCGTGGCCTCGCCCTGGTCCAGCTCCAAGGCGCGCCGGGGGCAGCCCTCGGACAGGCGGGCGATGCGCACCGGGTCTGCCACCCCCTGTTCGGCCAGCCAGGCCCGCAGCACCGGCTGCGCGACGGGGCCAAAGCGCACGCGCTGGGTGCGGGAGCGCACGGTGGCCAGCAGGGCGGTGGGCTGGTGGGTCACCAGCACAAAGCCCGTGTCCGTGGGCGGCTCTTCGAAGGTCTTGAGCAGCGCGTTGGCCGCGGCCCCGTTCATGGCATCGGCCGGATCGATGATCACGAAGCGGCGACGGGCGTGAAAGGGCCGCAGGCCCAGGCTGCTGATCAGATCTCGGGCCTGCTTCACCGAGATGATCGCCGCCGCCTTGTCGGCGTCCAGCCCAACCTCGATCACGTCGGGGTGGTTGCCCTCGGCGATGCGCTTGCAGCTCCAGCAGCGCTGGCAGGGAGCGCGGGCGCCCTCGACCGCGCAGTTGATCACGGCGGCCAGCCAGCGGGCGGCGGCGGCCTTGCCCAGGCCTGGCGGCCCCTCGAAGAGCAGGCAGGGGTGGAGGTGATCCCGCTGGGCGAGATCGGCGAGGCGCGCGCGCACGCCTTCATTTCCGGGGTAGTCCAGGCGCCAGCGGGTCTCGGTCATGTGGGCACCTATCTCGAGGGCCTGGGGACGATCCAAAGAGAAGCGCCCGACCTTTGCAGGTCGGGCGCGAGTGCCGGGATGCGGCGGCTCCCCTTCAGAGTTTTGCGCGACACCTTCGCCGAGTCCGCCCTCCATGGGCTTGCCGGGATCTTCAAGGACGAGGGTGGGCAGGGGGCGAGCGAATGCTCGGTCCTTCTGCACCACCAGGGCCGGTCGGGTTGCGGATCGTTGGCCTTCTCCGCTCGACCTCCTGGACCTTCTCCGCGGTCGGCCAATGGCCGGCGCGTCGGGTCTTCGAGGCACTTCCTGACTGGGTTCCCAGCCGACGCCAAAGCGCCTGCTGCTCCTCCTTCCTGACCTTCGCTGCTCCTTCGAGGACGGCGCGTTGGGGGCCATCCGACGTCGGGCGAGGGTGCGCGGCTCGCAGCCTGCGACGCGGTCCGGGGGTCTTCGACGAATCGACGACCTCGGTGCCACGCCACGGGGGGCGGCGAGCTGACTCTCTTGGGGTTTGCCAATGTGCTGTGCTGCCTGCGCGGTGCAGCCAGCGAAGTCCCCCTCCATCGACATGGACGCTGGACGGGTTGCCTGACTTTGGCGTTTCAAGGCGGGTTCCACCTTCTCAGGCGGGCCTTGAAGCGTCTCTACCAGCGGACTCTCTCGGGCCACCTCCGGTCGCGTCTCCGCGTCCGGCTGTGGGGCTCCCGGTGAAATCCGGTGGGGGCCGGCCAGGGCCACCCACACACGCCGCTCTTGTCGTTCCTCCCGACTTCAGCGGCTCGATCCGTCCATCGCCTTGCGGGCTTGTTGCATCCCGCAGCCGATCATGGGGTTCACGTGGTTTCAGCGCGCCGACGGTCCTCTGGTTGTCTGTCGGGGGGATCAACCCCGCCACACGACCAGCCCCCGTCGGGCTCTCCTCCCCCACGTGCCTCCTACCCTTCGAAGCTTTCCCCCTGCACGCAGCCATCCGCTTGCGCCCGGCGATCCGAAGATCCCCGTGCGCCGCGTTGTCGGCCGTCCTCACCGATGTCGGGAATTCGCCTCCGGCTCTCGCCGTCTGCCAATCTCCGCCACCGTTCACGGGCGGCCTTGCCCTCTCGCCGTTGGTCCCGAAGCGTCCCGGCTGTCCAGTCACACACCCCGTGAAGGGTGGGTGCGGCCAGCCCATCGACCTCGTTTCCGCGACCTCAAGGCTTTGCGCTGCGAGCAGATCCGTTGCGTCCCCAGGATGTTGCCACCCTGGCTTCGCCCGTTGCTCCCTTGGGCTTTTCACCTGTCGCCCCGAGGGGCTCCAGGTGTTGTTCTCACGTCAAAGACCGTTTCGAAGCAACGCTTGAAGCGCGTCTTCCGGTGAGGCGACCGTCATCCCGGCGCCGCATCCAGTCTATGCAGGACCCGTGCCAACCCAGGAGGGCCTCCCATGGGCCTTCTGGGCGAGGTGGTTGGGAAGTGGTCTTCCCATTGGGCCCCCGCAATTGGGCCAGCCTGGGCAATGATGTGCCTCCTCTCTACCAGGATATGCGCCATAGGCGCGCTGTCACCGATCGGATCGGGCCCGGACATTGGGATCGCCGCTGCTCACTTGAGGCGGGCGACCGCCTTGTCAAAGCGCTTGTCCGCCTCCAGCGTGGCCAGCACGGCCGCCGTGGCGTCCTCGCCCGTGCAGCCCCCCAGCAGCGTGGGCACCACGCAGAGGCCCACCGCAGCGGGGCCGCCCCTCTTCTCGGCCTTGGCCAGGGTGTCCTGCATGGCGGTGACCAGCAGCGTGCCATCTTCGGCCAGCCCCCGGGCATAGGCCGCGCGGGCGGCCCTGCCCTCGGCCAAGGCGTCGGCGTCCCCGGCCTCCATGCGGTCGAGCAGCGGGTCCAGCGCGTCCTCCAAGACCAGGCCCCGCCGGTCCACGGTGCCCGAGGCCACCTTGGCAAAGAGGGCCTCGGCCGAGACCCAGCGCGCTGTGCCCGTGATGGCCACGGGCGGGAAGGCCTGGGCCTGCACACCGATCTCGGGCCAGGGCACCGCGGCGATCTCGGTGACCGCCTGGCCCAGTGCTGGGTCGGCGTCCACCCGTGCGGCCAGCACGCCGTTGAGGTCCACCCCGGGGCAGCTCTTCTTGCCCACGATGGCGCTGATGCCGGTCGCCCCACATTCGAGCAGCTTGCGGTCGGCGGGCTCCGCGGCCAGGGCCCGGGCCAGGGCGGCGCCGAATTGCTCACCGTAATCTTCTTGCAGCAGGTCCACATGGCGCTGCAGGCGCAGGTACTGGCCCGTGACCTGGGTGCGGGTGCTGCCGGCCCACGCCACCAGGTCGGCGGGGGCCCGATCGCCCACCAGCAGCACGCCGGCGTCCAGGGTCTCCAGGGCGGTGGACAGGCGGGTGAGCGCCTGCTGGGCCTGGTCAAAGGCCGGACCCATCGATTGGGCGGCCTGGTCGAAGCGCTTGCTCTGGGCGGCGATGTCGTCGGGGTGGTAGTGCCCGGGATCAGCGGCAAGGGCGGCTGCGGGCACCGCGGTCAGGGCGAGCAGGGTCAGGCCGGACAGGGTCGGGCGCAGGCGCATGGGCATCCTCCAGGAGGGCTCAGTCTGGCACAGGGGGCTCACCGCAGCTCAACCTGCAGGCCGAGATCGGGGACGCGGCGGTCGGCGCTCCAGGTTGCGCCCAAGCGAGCGGACAAGCAGTCACAGGCCGAGCGCCAACCCAGCCGGGCCTGCTGGCTGAGGCTGTCGCGGTCCTGCAGGTCGAAGAGCCCCCGATAGCCCAGCTCCCATCCCGAGAGGGGCCCGGGCAGCTGCCAGCCCAGCTCGGGGCCGCCTTGCAGCAGCGCCCCCCGATGCTGGAGGCGAAGGCCCAGGCGATGCAGCCCGTCGCGCCAGGCCACCGCCCCCCCTTGCAGGTGAGCATCGGCCTGGGCGCGGGCCTCAAAGGCGCCCAGCCGCAGGCGCGCGTTGCCAGAGGGGTCCCAGCCCTGCGGACCCAATGGAGCGCGCAGGGCAGCGCTGAAAGGCACGCCTTGGGCGCCCACCAGCCGGCTGGTCCAGGTGGGGCCAAGCTGCCAGTCTGGCGTCGGGGCCTCGCCCGGCAGGCGGATGTCCACCGGCCCCTGGTCCCGCGCGAGGCCCGCCAGCAGCCCCACGGCGGCGAGGTGCCGCATTCCGCCCACATCGCCCCACAGATCGAGCAGGGCCTGGCCTTGCAGGCGCCCTTCCAGCCAGGTGGCCTGCTCGGGATGTTGAAGCAGCCGGCCGCCGGCCTGGGCGACCCAGCGGCTGGGGCCGAGGCTGTGGCCCAGCACCGCGTCTCCCCGTCCATAGATGCGCGGCTGCGGGTCGGCCACCGCGAGTCCCCAGCCGCCCACCCCAGGCTGTCCAGGCGCAGCGCCCCCGACAGCGCTGCGGGCCCCAGGCGCCGCCCGCCGTCGGCCAGCACCACCGACAGGGCCCTCCCCTGCAAGGCCTGCCCCTGAAGGGTCTGGTAGCGGTCGGTCTCGACCCGCAGCGGACCCGCACCCACCCGCGCCCGGGACTCGACCCAAGGTGCGGCGCGGTCCAGGTAGTCGTCGCCATAGTCCGCGATCACGCCGGCATCGCTCAACCAGGCCCCCGACGCGGCGCTGCTCAAGGGGCCCAGGTTGAAGGCCTCCTGCAGGCCCACCTGGCCGCGGGCCCTCTCCAGAATGCGGTCATAGCCGCCAAAGCCGGCAACTTCGACGCCCTGATCCGGGCGCAGGGCCAGCCGGGCCTGCCCCGACGCCCGCAGGCCCCGGCGCTGGCGCCACTCGGGCTCCACCCAGAGATCGGCCGAAGAGCCCAAGCTGAGCTGGGCGGGCTGGGCCAGGATCAGCCCGTCGCGGCCCCATCCGGCCCGGGGCACCAGCAGGCCGCTGCGCCGATCGGTCAGGGGCAGGGTCCCCCGGGGCAGGGGGAGGACCCGCCGGTCGCAGACGCGGATCCAGCCGCCAGAGAAGCGCAGCTGATCGTCGAGGATCAGCTCCACCGTGCGGGCTTCGACGCTCCATGGACCCGGAGTGCAGCTGCACCAGGACAGAAAGGCCTGCTCGGCGCTGAGGGTCCCATCGGCGAGGCGGGTGACCCGGTCTGCGGTGACCAGCAGCCCGCCTGCGTCCAGGCGCCCGTTGTAGGCCACGGCCGTGCCCTGGTCGAGGTCGACGACAGCGCGCTCAAAGGCAAGGTCGCCCTCGTCGGCATCGCAGGAGCCCCGCTCCAGGGTCAGGCGCCCCGTGGCGCGGTCCTGCTCCAGGCGCTCGGCGATGCAGCGCTGGCCGCGCATGGCCAGCACCACCTGCCCTTCGGCCCGCACCCGGTCGCCCTCGACCGTGACCCGCTCGGCCGTCACCTGCAGGCTGCCGCTGGCTTCATCCGGCGACCCGGGGACGGCCTCAACCGGGGATGACACAGCCAAGGCCAGCGCGCACAGCAGCAGGCGGACGGGCCCGCTGCCCGCCATCTTCAGAGGCCCACGAGGTCCCGAACCGCGCCGGCCAGGAAGACCGACCCAGCCACGACGACCTCGTCCCGACCGTTGCGGGCCAGGGGCAGGGCCTGTTCGATGGGGCCCGCCGGCAGCACCGGCACATCCACCCCGACGATCTGCCCGGCCAGATCCCCCGCGGACAAGGCGCGGGGGTGGCTGCAGTGGGTGGTGAGCACGCGGTCGAAGAGGGGGGCCAGGGCGACCACGAGGGTGCGGGCGTCCTTGTCGGCGGACATGCCCAGCAGCAGGGTGCGCTTCTGGCCCTCGGCCGGGGGATGTTCGCGCAGCCAGGTCGCGAGGCGCGCGGCGCCCTCGGGGTTGTGGGCGCAGTCGATGAGCAGGTCGGGGGCGAGGCGCTCCAGGCGCCCGGGGTGCCGGGCGGCGGCCAGCCCCAGGCGGGCGGCGTCGGGGCTGGGGGTCAGCACCCCACCTGCGACGCAGAGGGCGGCCAGGGCCACCGCGGCGTTCTCTTGCTGGTGATCGCCGGCCAGGGGCACCAGCAGGTCGGGGTAGACCTGCTCGCCAAAGACCACCCCCACCCGGCCGTCGCGCTCCTGGCGCAGGCGGAAGTCCTTGCCCAGCTCGTAGAGGGGGGCGTCTCTTTCGGCGGCAATGGACCGCCCCCCCCGCAGGGCCGCCGGCGGCAGCGCGCCCACCACCACCGGCCGCTCGACCTTGATGATGCCCGCCTTCTCGGCCGCGATGCTGGCCAGATCGGGCCCCAGCTGCTCGGTGTGATCGATGCCCACGCTGGTGATGGCGCAGACCCGTGGGCGCACCACATTGGTGGCGTCCAGCCGGCCCCCCAGGCCCACCTCCACCACCGCCACATCCACCCGCGCCCGGGCGAAGCTGAGGAAGGCCGCAGCCGTCATCAGCTCGAAGTAGGTCAAGGCGGCTTCGGCCGCGATCTCGCCGGCCAAGGCCTCTTGCACCCAGGCGCGGCGAGCGGTGTCCAGCTCGGCCAGCACCGCGTTCAGCCCCGCGTCGCTGATCTCCTGCCCGTCAATCTGGATGCGCTCGTTCACCCGCTGCAGGTGGGGAGACAGGTACTCGCCCACCCGCAGGCCCTGGGCCCGCAGCAAGGCCGCCGTCATGCGCACCACGCTGCCTTTGCCGTTGGTGCCGGCCACGTGCACGACCGGGTAGCCCAAGTGGGGATCCCCCAACCAGGACAGGAAGCCCGCCATGCGCTCGAGCCCCAGGCGGACCCCGAAACGCGCGAGATCGCCCAGCAAGGGGTGGGTGATCAAGCGGGATCCGTCAGCAGCTGCAGGCTGGTGGAGATGACCGCCCGCAGGTCTCCGCGCGCGACAATGCGGTCCACCAGCCCATGTTCGAGCAGGTACTCGCTGGTCTGGAAGCCCTCGGGCAGGGTCTGCCCGATGGTCTGCTCGACCACCCGTGGGCCCGCAAAGCCGATGAGGGCGTTGGGTTCGGCCAGGATGAGGTCGCCCAACATGGCGAAGCTGGCGGCCACCCCGCCGGTGGTGGGGTGGGTGAGCACGCTGATATAGGGCAGCCCGGCCTCGTCCCGCATCTTGGCCAGGGCCGCGCAGGTCTTGGCCATCTGCATCAGCGACAGCACGCCCTCTTGCATGCGGGCGCCGCCCGAGGCGTTGATCACGATGGCGGGCTGCTTCAGGGCGGTGGCCCGCTCAAAGAGCCGGGTGACACCTTCGCCCACCACCGCGCCCATGCTGCCGCCCATGAAGGCGAAGTTGAAGCTGCCGATCTGCACCGGCATGCCGTCGATGCGAGCGCCGCCGCCCAGCCAGGCGTCCAGCTCGCCCGTCTTCTTGCGGGAGGCGGCCAGCCGCTGGGGGTAGGGCTTGCTGTCGCAGAAGCCGAGGGGATCCTCGGCCGCCAGCCCGGCGTCCTCACGCTGAAAGCTGCCCGGATCGACGATCAGGGCGAGGCGGTCCCAGGCCGAGATGGGCAGGTGGTGCCCGCAGTGGGTGCAGACCTGGGCGTGTTCAGCGAGGTGGTCCTTGTAGAGCACCTCGCGGCAACCCGGACAGCGCACCCAGAGCTGCTCCACCCGGGCTTCTGCCCGGGCACGGGGCCCCGGTTGGGGCTCGGGGGGTGCCTGCTCAAACCAGCGCCGACCGTCGCTCATGCGCACAACCTCGTCGAGGCGAAAGGTCCAGGGCCCATCTACCCCCGTTGGGGTCCCCTTGTCCTGCCCGAGGGGGCGGGTGGCCACCGTCCCCGATAGTTGGGGTGCCTGAAGGGCCCGATGCACCGCCTGCTCCTGCTCCCCATCGTCGCCGGCTGTCGCCCCCAGATCGAGGGGGGGGCCTTGGCGGATACGGCTGCACCCGAGGCCCTCGAGATCGTGCCTGGGCCGGACCATGTGGACTTTGGCGTGGTCTTCGTGGGGCAGACGGCCACGGGGGATTTCGGGCTGCGCAACCCAAGCCTGTCCCCCGCCAGCCTGCATTTCGCGTTGGAGGTCACCCGGCCCGAGGCCTTCTCGCTGGCGGTCCCCTCTGCCGTGATCGGCCCCGAAGACTTCGACACGATCGCGGTGCAGGTCCAGCCCACCGAGTGGGACGACTATAGCGGCCAGGTGGTGGTCACCGACGATTGGGACCGCGAGGTGGCGCGGGTGGGCCTGACCGTGCGCGTGCGCCTGGACGAAGACGGCGACGGCTTCGGGTCGGACCGCTATGCCGGCGACGACTGCGACGACCAGGACCCGGAGGTGCACCCCGGCGCCGAAGAGACCTGGTATGACGGGCGCGATCAGGATTGCCTGGGCGACAGCGACTATGACGCCGACGCCGATGGTTTCGACGCGGCGGACTGGGGCGGCGGCGACTGCGACGACGCCGACGCCACGGTGCACCCCCGCGCCGACGATCCGCCCTATGACGGCATCGATCAGGACTGTGCCGGCGACGACGACGATGACGCCGACGGCGATGGCTTTGCTGCGGCCGAAGCCGGGGGTGCTGACTGCGACGACCTGGACCCGGCCATCCACCCCGGGCCCGGCGGCTGGGGCTGCCAGACCGGCGATCTGTCCGCCGGTGACCGCGGCTTCGTCGTGCAAGGCGCGCGGTCCAGCCGCGCCGGAGCCGCCCTGCGATCGGCCCGGGGGCTGCTGGGGTCGGCCGAGTCCGACCTGCTGATCGGCGCGCCGGGCGAGGGCCTGGACCCGGGCCGGATCTGGCTGCTGAGCGCGCCGTTGACCGGCGCCCTCGACCTCGACGCCGAGGGCCTGGAGGTCGCCCGCGGAGAGGCCGGGGACCGGCTGGGCGCGGCGCTCAGCACCGCCACCCTGCGCGGCGACCCAGCCCGACCTGGTCGCGGGCGCCCCCGGCCGGGCAGCGGGGGATGGCGGCGTGCTGATCGTGCAGGGCCCCCTGGGCAGCGCCGGCAGCCGGCCCGAGCGCTTCTTGAGCGGCCGAGGGGGGGCAGGCGCGCGACTCGCCACCGGTGATCTCGACGGAGATGGGCTTGCAGACCTCATTGTCGGGCGCCAGACCGCAGCGCCGGCGCGGGGGGTCTGCACTGGATCCCCGCCAGCGATCTGGCCGCCACCAGCGGCGATCTGCCCCTATCCGACCTGGGGGAGGCCCTGCTGGGCCAGCCCGGCGACCAGGCCGCCTTTGCGCTGACCATCGGTGATCTCAACCGCGACGGCTATGGGGACCTGGTGGTGGGGGCCCCAGGCGCCCGCCCCCTGACCGACCGCGCGGCCGGGGCCGTCTATGTGCTGTCGGGCGGCTGGCGCGCTTCGGCGGGCGACCTGGCCGAGCCGCCAGCGCCGCGCTGCTGAGCGAGGATGACGCGGGCCCGACCGGCCTGGGCGCCAGCCTGGCGAGCCCCAGCGACCTGGACGGCGACGGCTGGCGGGACCTGGTCGTCAGCACCCCCCAGGGGTTGGTGCTGCAGATCCCCGGCCCCATCGCGGGTGCGATGGACAGCGGCGCCAGCCCCCGGTGGCTGCGCACCGATCCCGCCGACCCGAGCGCTGGGGTGGCTCCTTCCATGGCGGACCTCAGCGGGGCGGGGACCCAAGACCTCCTGCTCTGCGGCACGGCCGAGGTGGAAGGCCAAGGCGCCGCCTGGCTGCTGCCCGCCCTCGGGCCCGGCATGGACCTGCGGGATGGCATCCCCACCACCGGCATGACCCGCTTCTGGGCGTCGGGCACCGGCGCGCTGGTCTGTGCGGGCGGCTCCGATTGGACGGGCGACGCACACCCCGATCTCGCCCTGGGTCAGCCCGAGGCGGACCGGATCACCCTGGTGCCCGGGCCCCACCCCCAGAGCCCCTGAAGCGCCGGGCGCCCCGGAAGGGCGCCCCACCGACTACCCTGCCCCGATGGAGGCCCCGCTGACCCAGCCCACCCGACGCACCGTCCTGCGCGGCATCGCCGCCACCGGCCTGATGGCCGCCCTGGGGTCCGTGGCCCGCGCCAAGGGCCGCCATCCAAACATCCTCTTCGTGTCCTTTGACGACATGAACGATTGGGCGGGACTGCTGGGCGGGCACCCAGCCGCGCGCACCCCCAATATCGACGCCTTGGCCCGTCGGGGGCTCTCCTTCGAGAATGCCCACTGCAGCGCCCCCATCTGCAATCCAAGCCGCACCAGCCTGCTCACGGGCCTGAGCCCCGCCACGACCGGAGTCTACGAAAACAAGCAGCCCTGGCGCCGGGCGCTGCCCGGCGTGGTGTCCTTGCCCGCCCTCTTCCGGAAGCAGGGCTGGCACACCCTGAGCTGCGGCAAGGTCTTTCACGAGGACGACAAGAAGGCCTGGGACGAGCTGGGTCCCGGCGCCTGCGAGCGCCCCCCCGATGGCGCCGGCAGCCGCCCGGCCCGCAAGACCGAGCACAATGTGGACGGCATCGTCTTTGGCCCCAGCCGCTCCAACCGGGACGCCGTCTTCTCGGACGCCCGGGTCGCCGACACCATCGCCGGCTGGCTGAAAAAGGACTACCAGCGCCCCTTCTTCATGGGATGCGGCTTCTTCAAGCCCCACCTGTCCTGGGTGGTTCCCCAGCGCTACTTCGACCTCTACCCCTTGGAGCGCATCGGCAAGCCGCTGGGCCCCGACGCCCCTGACGACGATCTCTCGGATGTGCCCGAGGCGGGCCGCCGCATGGTCCGGCTCAAGACCCACCAGCGCATGGTGCGCAGCCACGACTGGAAGCTGGCGATGCAGGCCTACCTGGCCAGCTTGAGCTTCGCCGACGCCCAGCTGGGTCGGGTGCTGGATGCCCTGCGCGCCTCCCCCCACGCCGGCGAGACCCTGATCTGCGTGTGGTCCGACCACGGCTGGGCCCTGGGCGAGAAGAGCCACTGGAAGAAGGGGGCCCTGTGGGAGGAGTGCACCCGCGTGCCCCTGGTCTTTGCCGGGCCCGGCGTGCCCAACGGCGCCCGCTGTGAACGGCCGGTCAGCCTGCTCGACCTCTACCCCACCTTTGTATCGCGCTTCGACCTGGAGCCGCCGCCCCAGCAGCTTGAGGGCCACGACCTGTCGCCTCTTATTGAGAACCCCGATGCCAGCTGGGCTCACGCCGCTGTGAGCACCGAGGGGCGGGGCAACCACGCCGTGCGCACCCAGCGCTGGCGCTACATCCGCTATGCCGACGGCTCCGAAGAGCTCTACGACCACAACCAGGACCCCAACGAGTGGACCAACCTGGCCCGGCGCTCGGATATGGACCCGATCATCAGCGAGCTGCGCGCCTTTCTGCCCACGCGCAACGCCGCCCCGGTGCCCACGGGGCCCCAGCGCTGCACCCCCGGCTGAGGGTCGCCTTCAAGCCGGTCGCCACAGGCCCTGGGCCATCAGGCCCTCCACCACGGCGCTGTGCACCTGAGGCCGCAGCGCCTTGAAGGCCGCCGTGCGGGGGCCGGTCTGGCCATCGGGCACCGCCCCGCCTTCGATCTCGGGATGCACCCGGTTGCTGAGAAAGGCCACCACCACGCGCTGCCTTGGGGCAACCCAGACCGAGCCCCCGGTAAAGCCCAGGTGGCCCACCCCATCCAGGGGCCAGCGCGGCCCGGCAGAGGAGGCGCCCGGGCTCACGCCATCAAAGCCCAGGCGGTGGCTGCCGGGCCCCTGCCAGGTCCAAGCCTCTGCCACCGCGGCCGGGTCCAGCCCCCCCTTGGCCCCGTGAGAGCTGTCCAGCAGCCAGCTCACCAGGCGTGCCACCTCGGTCGCGCATCCAAAGAGCCCGGCGTGAGCGGCGATCCCCCCCATGGCCGCCGCGTTGAGATCGTGCACCTCACCGACAATCACGCGGCACCGATGCGGACAGTCTTCCGTCGCGGCCGCCCCCGGCCAGCCCCAGCGCAGATCGGCGCCGGAGGGCGCGCGCACATGGCGCTCCCACAGGCGATCCAGGCGGTCACCCCCCGCCGCTTCGATCAGGGCGCCCAGGGTGAGGAAGCCCAGGTCCGAGTAGCGGTGCTGGGCGCCGGGCGGGCTCAACAGGGCCGCGCGCCGGGCCTCCTGGTGCACCCGCTCCCGCGCGGCGGCGCCGCCCCAGGCCAGGCCCGCGGCCTCCACCGCCCGATATAGCGGGGCCCAGCAGGCAGGCCGCTGCTGTGATCCAGCAGCTGGCGGGCGCTCACGCCGACCGGCGCATCGGGCAGCCAGCGGGTCACGGGCGCGTCCAGGTCCAGCAGCCCGCGTCCCACCAGGGCCAGGGCCAGCGGCGTCGTACAGAGCACCTTGGTGAGGCTGGCGAGATCGTAGGGCTGATGCGGCCTCACGGGCCGTGAGCAGGGCCGCAGCTCCGCCTGCCCCTCCTCCAGCAGCAGCTGCTCCCCTCCCCTCACCCACAGGCTCAGCCCGAAGCCCGGCGGCTGCCCCGCGGCGACCGCATCGCGCAGCAGCGCCCGCAGCGGGGCCCAGGGATCAGGCATCGGAGCGGGCCTGCAGGCGCATCCCGGCACCCCACACAAAGGGGTGGTTGATCGCCCCATGGCCAAAGGGCAGATCGGCAAGGACGGGCACATCCAGCGGCGCGAGCAGCTCGGCCAACAGCGCGTGCAGATCCCAGCCGGGCGGCCCCTTGGGACCCGCGGGGGGCTCACAGCCGACGAATTGGCCGAGGCCCACCGCCACGATGCCCCGAAGCTGCCCCGAAGCCTGAAGCTGAAAGAGCAGGCGGTCGATCTTGTAGGGGGCCTCGCCGATGTCTTCGAGCAGCAGGATGCAGCCCCGGGCGTCCAGCTGCCAGGGGCTGCCCGCGAGGCTGGCCAGCACGCAGAGGTTGCCGCCCACGACGGGCGCCTGCACGGGGCGGCGCGGACCCACGAGGTGGCGGCCGGTCCAGGTGCCGGAGGCGCCCTGGGACAACAGGTGAAAGAGGGCATCGACGCTGGCGTCATCGGGCATGCCAACCAGGGAGTGCAAGACCGGGGCGTGCACCGCCCGGCCGCGACCCCGGGCCCGCAGGCCGCAGAAGAGCGCGGTGGCATCCGAGAATCCGAAGACGGGGCGATCCACCGCGACGCGGTCCCAGTCGAGGTGCTCCAACAGGCGGCCGGTGCCCGATCCCCCGCGGGCAAACCAGACGGCGTCCACATCCGGGCTGCTCAGCGCCCAATTGAGGTCCGCGGCTCGCTCGGCCACCGTACCGGCGCTGTAGCGGTGAAGGCAGGACAGGTTGGGCGCCCGCACTGGCTGATAGCCCCACTCCCGCAGCCGCTGCTCACCCAGCGCCAGGCCGGCCTCGTTGAAGGCGTGAGCGGGCGCGACGACGGCGATCCGTGCGCCATGGGCCAGCAGGGGTTGCGACATGGGCCCTCCCAGGATGCGGTGCCCTCCCCTATCCGGCAGCACCGCCGGCACCGCCATCGGATAGGCGGGCTGCATGCGCTGTTGCTGCTCACCCTGCTCGCCCTGCTCGCCCTGCTCGCCTGCTCGGCCCCCGACGTGAACGAGGCCCCCGACCGGGGCCTGTCCCCGTCCCCGGCCGAGCTGGATCGCGAGGCCCGGGCGCGCGGGAGGGGCCGCCCCGCCGGCCCCAACCGGCGCGGACACGATCGCCGACGCAATCGTCGAGAATGAGCCAACCGACTCCATTCCCACGGATGTCGCACCAGGGGCCCCGACCGATGCCGATGCCGCGGCCGAGGCCACGCCAGCCCCGCGCAGCCGCCGGCCCCCTTGTTGCTGTCCACGCCCCCGCGGCGCTGGCCCGCTGCCCCCTTCAGCGCCTGGACCACCGCTCCCGCCACCCTCAAGGGCCCGGATGGCCGCACCCTGGCCCGCGTGGACCGGCTGGGGGTGCGGGTCGAGGTGCTCGCCGTGGACGACTCCGGCAGCCCCCGCGTGCGCTGCAGCGGCTGCAGCGGCGCCGCCCAGGGACTGGAGGGCCAGCTGGACCCGCCCCAGCTTCGGGCCGCGAAGGCGCCGGGCGGCGGCGGCGACGCCTTGGACGCCGTGGTGGCCTTTCGGGCGGCCTGGGCCGGCGGCAAGGAGCTGCCCGAAGGCGCGACCAACGCCGCCCTCTGCGCCTTGGTAGATCACGGCTTCAGCCCCAGCGCCGATGGCAGCGCCGCGCGCTGGGATCATGGCGGCGGCCGCATCGACCTCAGCTGGAATGGCGAACGCTGGGACATGGCGCCCGTGCTCGCCCCCACGGAGAGCGCGGGCTGGAGCTGCCGCGCCGATGGCAGCCCCCCCGACAGCCCGCCCCAGAACCCGCCGGCGACGGCACCGGAGTCCCCGTGAAGCGCTTCTTGCACTCCATCGAAGGCAACAGCCAGAAGCTCGATGGGGGCGCCATGTTCGGCAATGCCCCCAAGGCCTTGTGGGAGCGCTGGACGGCGCCGGACGAGCGCAACCGCATCGATCTGGCCTGCCGCTGCCTGCTGGTGCGCGAAGAGCCCGAGGCCGACAAGGGCGAGTCCGGCACGGTGCGCCGCATCCTCTTCGAGGCGGGCATCGGGGCCTTCTTCGAGCCCAAGATGAAGGACCGCTTCGGCGTGGTCGAGACCGAGCATGTCCTGCTGCGCAACCTCGCGCGCATCGGCCTCAGCCACGCCGACATCGACGTGGTGGTGCTCAGCCACCTGCACTTCGACCATGCCGGCGGCCTGCTCACCGCCTGGGCCGCGGGCAGCGCCCGCGAGCTGCTCTTTCCCAACGCCACCTTCGTGGTGAGCGAGGCCGCCTGGCAGCGGGCGCTGCAGCCCCATGCCCGCGACGCCGCCAGCTTCATCCCCGAGCTGCAGGTGCTGCTGGAGGCCAGCGGCCGCCTGGAGCGCGTGGCGCCGGGCGGCTTCAGCCAGACCCTCGGCCCGGCCTACCCCCTGCACTTCTCCGATGGCCACACGCCCGGCCTGATGCTGGCCGAGATCCCCGGCCAGCTGGGGCCCCTGGTCTATGCCGGCGACCTGGTGCCCGGGCGCGCCTGGGTGCACCGCTCCATCACCATGGGCTATGACCGCTACCCCGAGCTGCTGATCGACGAAAAAGAGGCGCTGATCGATGATCTCGCCCGTCGAAACGGCCGGCTCTTCTTCACCCACGACCCCGAATGCGCGATGGCGCGGGTGACGGTGGATGAGCGTGGGCGCTTTGGCAGCGTGGGCGACCGGGCCTCAGTGGACGGTGAAGCCGCCTGAAGCCACCACCACCTCGGCCCAGCCGGCCTCGCCCCAGTCGGCCCGAAGCGCGTGGAGCAAATCCTCGAAAATGCGCCCGGCACCTTCACCTTCGAGGGACTCCAAGGAGCGCAGGGCGCGCCCGACCGCCTGCACCAGGGCCAGGCGGTCGCCCTGGCGGCCCGCCAGCCGACAGAGGGACCAGGCCGCCTGCTTGTAGAGGGCGGCGTCGATGGCCTGCACCGCGAAGGCCCGGGCCCGCTCGGCCGCCAGCCGCGCCAGGTCGATGTGGCCGTTGAGTTCGAGGCCCGTGGCGATGAGCAGGTGGCCGGCGGCCTGGTCGGCGGCGGCGGGGTCTCGGCCAGCCAGGCCTGACATCGGCGGTGGCCGCGCTCGCGTCCCCGGCCTGGTAGGCCAGCCAGGCGATCTGCAGGCGGTTGGCGGCCTGGGCCAGGGCCTCGAGCTGCTGGACCATGCCCCCATGAAGACGCGCTTGTCGTCGGGCAGGCCGGCGGGCAGCGCCGCGGACAAGGCAGCCAGCCGACCGGCCAGGCGGTGGGGGTCGGCCTGGGCGACGGCGACGCGGGCAGCCCCCAGCCGGGCGGCGGCATCGGGCCCGCCTTCTGCCAGACGGCCTGCAGCGCGCGATCTGCCCCTGCAGCCCCGGGTCGGGGCCGGCCTGGTCCTGCACCCGGCTCAGCCGCAGGTCGGCCTGGGCCCGGTCGCCCCGCAGCAGGGCCAGGCGGGCCCGGGCCAGGGACAGGCCCGCGGCCTGGTCGGCCTGTCCCACCGCGGCCAGGGCCTGCTCGGCCCGGGCGAGGTGTTGATCGGCCTCTTCGAAGCGCCCTTGCAGCAGGGCCTCGATGCCCAGCCGGGCGTGATCGGCCAGGGTCATCTCAGCTCCGCCGCAGCAGGCGGGCGCCGGTGGGCACCCGGTGGTGCCCCACCAGGAAGAGCTCTCGCACCAGGGGCTGCTCACAACTGAAGCCGGTGCCCAGAAAGGGGCTGTCCGGCCAGCGCTGGCCGGTGGGGCCCTTGAGCAGCGGCACGGCCACATAAGGGGTCGCAGCGCGCTGTTCCGGCGTCATGCGGGCCAGCAGGTCGATGGCGGTGGGCACCCGGCAGGCGGCGGCCATCTCGGCGTCCAACTCAAAGGCCAGAAAGTGCAGAATGGGCGCCCCGTCGTCATCCTGGTAGGGATGAACCGGAGCGCCGGAGACCGGATGCCGGTATGCATAATCGAGGCGCAGGGCCGCCACGGTGCGGGCGGCGGAGAGCCCCACGACATCGGCGGCAGGCACGATCAGCCCGCTCAGGCTGGCCAGCCCCTGCTGCTCCAGCACCGCGACCACGCCCTTGGGTACGGGCTTGAGCACCGACAGCCCGACGAGATCCTGCGGGCTCACAGGCGCTGCCCGGCGAAGGGGGCCAGCACACCCGAGGCCTCGACCGCGGCGCGGGCTGGACGCCCCTCGATGAAGTCCAACGAGACCACCGCCCAGTCCGCGCCGGTCACCACGGCCAGCAGCCCGCCATCCCCGCCCATCCACAGCCAGCGCTGCCCCTCCCCCGCGGGCTCGGTGGCGATGTGCAGCCAACCGAAGCGCGCGAGGTCTTCGATGACCTGCGGCCACCAGGTGCCCGGGGGCGCCTGGGCGCGGGCGAGATCCCGGGCCGCTTCGGGCACGGTCCAGGGGTAATCAAGGCGAAGGCCGGCCATGGGCGCTCAATCCTGGACAGGGAGACGGGCGAGGACCTCAGCACGCTGGGTCTCGGGGCTGCGGTCCAGGCGGATGTAGACGGCCCGCACGGTGCTGGCGGCCGCGTCGCGTTCGGCCTGCACGAAGGTCACGATCTGGTCCATGGCGAGGTCAGCAGCCATACACGCGCTGTGCACCCGGTCGGGGCTCACCCCCGACAAATCGACGCGAATCTGCTCCAGGACGGGACTCACGACGGCGTCGAAGCGGGTGCCGAAGCCGGCGATGGCGGCGTCGGCCAAGGCCCGGTAGCTGCCGGGGAAGGCCACACCATTGGCGGACTCCCCCGCCGCCCGCTGGGCGTCGCCATAGGCGGCCAGCTCGCCCCCCACGCCGTCCCGCAAGGCCTGCAGGCTGTCCACCCGCGACAGCCGGGCGTCCACCTGGGCCTGCTGGTCGCCGGTGAGCACGGGTGCTGCAGCAGCGGCCTGGGCGGCGGCGATGCGCTCCTCGTTGCGGGCTACCGTGGCGGCATAATCCGCCTGCCAGGCCGACAAGGCCGTCAGCTCGGCGTCATAGACCTGGGCGGCCCGGCCCTTGGCGCCTTGCACCCCGGCCAGGTGGCTGAGGCTGGCCTGGCGCTCTGCGGCCTGTCCCTTGGCCTCCTGCTCGGCGGTCTTGCGGCCCTGGGACACGGTGCCCTGCACCTTCTTGCCCTCCCCCTCGACCTGCTGGTTGTCCTTTTCGACGGTCTCCAGCTCGCCGCGGCGCTCGACCACCGACGCCTCCATGCCCGAGGCCGCGTCGCTGGTGGCGCCGCCCTTGCCCGAGACCTGGCCCTGAGACTGCTTGAGCTTGGGGCCCGCGCTGAACAGCTCCATGAGCTTGTCGATGGTGCTGGTGTCGATCACCGGCTCTTCGGCGCCAAAGAGGCTGCCGATGCCATTGATGACCGCCGCGCCGGCCTTGGCGATGCCGCCGCCCACCAGGACCAGGCCCTTGACGGCCGGGTTGCTCACCATGCCCATCACGTCGTCGCCTGCACCCGAGCCTTCGAGCTTGCCCTGCTCCTGCTCGCTCTTGGCCTTGTCTTTGGCGACCTGCTCGTTCCGGTCCTCGGCCAGGCCGATGCCGGCGTCCACCGACGCGCTGTGGCTGATCTGCTCGGCCAATGTGGCCTCGCGGTTGGCCTGGTCCTGTTCCATGGCCGCAAAGGGGCCCTCGGAGCCCAGCACCTCGTCATAGCTGTCCAGAACACCGTCCTGCAGCTGAATCTGACCGAGCATGAGCTGTTCGCGGGCCTCCAGGCCAGCCACCACCGGGGCGTGGCTGGCCACCACGCGGGGGTCGTGGGGAGCAGCGGGCAGCTCTTCGAGGCCCACCACCTCGCTCACCGGCGGCGCCAGGGCCTCGGCGCTGCCATAGTCATAGACCGGGGTGGCCGCGCTCGATCCGGACACGCTGCCCAGGCTGCTCACCTCGGGGAAGACCCGCTCGGGTTCGGGCAGCTCCAGCTCGGGCGTCATCATGCCTTGCAACAGGCCCGTGGTGGTCGCGATCTGGTTGGCCGTGCCCACCTGCGGGCTGCTGTCGCCCGATCCGGTGCCTGGGGTGGTCACCGGCGCGCTATCGGTGCTGCCCACGACCGAGGTCTTCGGGCTTGCACCGCCGCCACTCTGCAGGGGCATGCCATCCACGCCCAGCAGCTGACCGGGCTGCGGCGTGGGCTGCAAGAAGCGCTTGTCGTTGATCGGCTTGCCATCGGCCCCCAGGATGGCCTGCATGGTGCCCAGCTCCTGGTCGCCCGTGGGCCCCCGCTTGCTGACCTTGTCGCCCACCGCGTGTTCGGTGCGGTTGAGCACATACTCGTTGCCCACGGTCTTGCTGCCCGGCCCGCCGGTGCCAGTGAAGGGGTCGGTGACCCCCTGGTTGGATTGGGCCTTGGTCTTGATGCCGCGCCCTTCGAACTGCCCTTGCAGAGACGGGTGGGTGGGCATGGCCAGGTCTTTGGACTGGCCCTCGGTCAGCTTGAAGGTGGAGGTGTAGACCTCGTCCACCGGCTTGCCATCCGGCAGGTAGGGCATGTCCCCGTTCTTGTCCTGGTAGTTCAGCGCCAGGGCGTCGATGGTCTCGGGCGCGTCCATGCCGGCGGTGGTCTCGGCCTTTGCCACGAAGCCGCCCAGCTTGCCTTTGGTCGAGCCATCGGCGTTGCTTTGCAACTGGTAGGGCGTGTCGGTTCCCGGCGACAGCACCTTGGACATCTCGGCGCCGGGCTTCATCGTCTCGTGCAGGATGGCCCGGCCTTCGGACAGCTGGCCGATCTCCAGCGGCGACATCGTCGTGGGGTCCTTGACCGTCAGCTCCTGGAAGCGGGCGATCTCGCCATCGGTCCAGCCCGCCTTCTTGAGGTGATCGGCCCCGGAGCCCTTGGGGATCTCGGCGTCGTTGCGCCCGCCCTTGAGCAGATCGGACTTGACGACATCGTTGCGCACATCGGTGTTGCCGAGGTGGGCGTGCAGCTCGGGGTCTACGCTGGTGATCAGGCTGCCCGGACCGTGGGCCTCCAGATTGCCCTTCTGGCCGCCGAACTGACGCAGCTCGTTGGGGCCGGGCATGAGGATGGTGGGAGTCTCGGAGCCGCCCTGCTGGCCCGGCAGGATGAGCTTGCCGCTCCCGCCGGTGTTCTCTTGGCCGGGGATGATGATCTTGGGCGTGTCGGTGCCGCCTTGGACCGTGGGCTTGGGCAGCTGGGCCGTCAGCTGGGGCGTGACATCCACCGCCACGCCCAAGGGCAGGTCCGTGCTGGTCTGGGGGACCACGGGGGTGGTGGACACCGGGTTGATCGGCGTCTCGCCTGCCTTGATGCCGGTGCCGATGCTGCCCACGTCGCTGGGCGGGGTGAGCTGCACGGCGTTGGTGGGGGGCGGTGGGGCAGCGGTCAGGCCGTCGCCCACCCCCACGATGCCCGGGTCCACGCTGTTGTCGACGTGGGACTGGCCGGTCTTGACCTGGGCCCGGCTCTCCATGTGGTGCTGGCCGCCAGCAGAGGCCAAGCCACCAGCCTGCCCCAGGGCGTTGGCCGTATGGGCCTTGAGCTTCTCGGCCTGGGCCGCGACCTCGGTCGGATCGCCCTTGCCTTCGATGATCTGGTAGTAGCGAATGCCCGCCGCGACCCCAGAGACCACCAGGGACAGGGCGGCCGTGGCCAGCGAGGCCACCGTGACCGCGCCGGTGACGGCACCCAGGGCGAATCCGACGCCGATGATGGCCGTCAACACGCTGGCGACGGCGAGCACGGCTGCGACGATGCCCAGGACATCGGACAGCACGCCCAGCACGGTGCCCAGCAGGTCCAGGCCCGAGGCGAGGCGCTCCATGCCGGGCGCCTCGCTATTGGTGAGCGTGCCCCAGGGCTGCGAGAAGTTCGTGTCCCAGTTGGAGATGGTATTGTAGAGGTTCACCCCGGCCATGACGCCGCCGAGGATGGGCACGGCCGTGCCCGCGGCCGCACCCGCGATCTTGCCGGTCGTGGTTCCGGCCTTGATCAGGGCAGAGGCGCCCTTTCCGCCGACCAGCCCCAGCACGTCCATGCCCACGCCCACGCCCGCCGTGGCCATGCCGCCCTTGGCGCCATCGGCCAGGGCCTGGTTGGCGATCGCCGTGCGTTGGCCCTCGCTGTAGAAGGCCTGTCCGCCCGACAGGCTCTCTTGGGAGCCCGCGGCGCTGGTGGGGCCGTTGACGCCCACCACGGGCGTGCCGCCGTCCGGCGAAGGCGCCAGGGGTACCAGGTCGATGGCCGTGCGGGCCAAGGGGTCCAGGCTGCCCCACTCTTCACTCACAAAGCAGGAAGGACCGAGATCCAGCAGGCCCATGGGCCCGCCGCCGCCGCCCCCGCCCTTTGCGACCGGGGCGCTTCGGTTGCTGCTGCTGGCGCCGGTCACCGTCTGGGCCTTGACCGCGCCGCCGCCCCCGGGGGCCGCCGCCGCCCCCGCGGGGCCGCCACCGCCGCCCTTCTTGGCGCCATCCAGGGGCGCTGACCGCCTGGTTCAGGCCGGAATCCCCGTTGGACTTGGGCGTGTCGCCACCGCCGGTGCCCCCATTGGGCGGCGGGTCGCCGCTGCCGTCTTCGGGGGGGTCCTCGTCGCCATCACCGGGGGGCCCATGCTCGTCGAGGGGCACCGCCTCGGGGATGAGGTCTTCGTCCTCGTCCTCGTTCTCCTCCTCCATCAGGGAGCTGGGCATCCGATCGAGGGTGGGCTCGTCCAGGCCGTCGGGGGGAAAGTCCGACGAGGAGATGTCCAGGGCGCTGACCGTGCTGCCCTTGGGGCCGCCGCTGGTCTGGGCCAGGCCCAGCTCCACCTGCTCGATCTGCCCGAAAAAGGACTGCTCGTCCTCGTTTTCGGATGTGTGTCGGGCCTTGCCCTGCGGGCCGCCGGTGAGGTAGGGCACGCGCGCCTCCACCGGTGCCGAGGAGGGCACCTGAATCGGGACGCTATCACGCCGTGGCAGGCTCCGCGCGAGGCCGCAGCCGGGACGAAATCCTCAGCAGCAAGCGGGCGCTTCGGCTGCTGCCCTCCATCGGTCGTGGGCAGCCCTCCGCCTGGGGCGGGCTCCCAAGGGGGAGTGTGCAGCCTGCCCGATCGCCAGGAGCCCGACGAGGTCTCCCCCGCCGGGCTCCACTGTCCACTTCTGTCTGCTGGGCTCCCCTTGGGAGCTACTCCGCGTGGCGGCCGCAGCGACCCTCAGGGCCCAGGGGGGCGCCCGAGGTGATGGCAGCCACCATCTCGGCCCCGGCCGGCAGCCCGCTCGTCGGCGTCGGTCCCACCGTCGCCATTGCTGTCCCACAGGGTCAAGAAGCGCTCCTTCATCTCGTCGGCGGTGGGCGGCCCGGAGCGCTCCTCCCTCCGCCGGGACCCCCGACCTCGGGGGCCTCGCCCTCGCGGCCCTCACCCTCGGGGCTGTGGGCGGCGCGATCGGCATCCAGGGCGGCCCGGGCCTCCCGCCGCTCCTCCTCGCTCAGCTCGCCGTCACCATCGGCGTCGAAGTCGGCCAGCAGCCGCTCCTGCATCACCGCGCAGCGGGTGGTGAAGTCGGCCAGCAGGGCGGCGCGTTCGTCCTCGTCCAGGCTGCCGGAGTCATCGACATCATAGGTGGTCTCCAGGGCGATCCAGGCTTCCAGGCGGCGCATGCGGTCGTGGTCGTCCCGGTGATCGCGCTCGGCGGCGACGTCGTCGGCCTCGGGCTCCTCGAGATCACCCGAGCGATCTTCGTCGTAGCGGGCGAAGATGTCGGCGAACTGGGCGGCGGCGTCGCAGGTGCCACCCAGGCCGGGCTGGTCGGGCTCCTGCCGGCCCGGGTCGCCGGCGAGCTGCTCCTCGCCCTGAACCAGGGCCTCGCGCTCGCTGGAGATGGCGGTCAACAGCAGCTCCTTGTCGGCGTCCAGCTCATAGAGGAGGTTGTCCGTGTTGCAGCCGGAGATGGCGGACACCAGGGTCAGGGCGGTCAGGAGGGCAGAGGTGCGCTTCATGGGGGCTCCGGGGGAATGTCGGAGGCTTCAGCGCCCCCGACACTCTCCTCTCACCCCCTGCCGCCGCGATCACCGTGGCGGGGTGGTGTGCGCTTGCAAGGGCGCGTGAGCCTTGTGAGCATGTGTGAGCCCGCCTCCCTCCTGCTTCTTGCCGACGAGGCCAACATCGATCGCCCAGCGCTGCGCCGCCGCCCACCGCCCGCGACCGAGGCGGCCCTGCTGGAGCGCGCCGACGCCCTGGTGGGCCACCAGACCGGCGATCTCGCCCGCGCCATGGGCTGGCCCGTCCCGCCCGATCTGCGCCGGAACAAAGGCTGGATGGGCGAACTCATCGAGGCCGCCTTGGGGGCGAGCGCAGGCTCTGCCAGTGAGCCCGACTTCCCGGAGCTGGGCATCGAGTGCAAGACCCTGCCCCTGGACGCGCGCGGCCACCCCCGCGAGAGCACCTGGGTCTGCACCGCGCCGGTGGGCGATCTCAACCCCGGCCCCTGGCGGGGCAGCGTGGTGCAGCGGCGCCTCGCCCGGGTGCTCTTCGTGCCACTCCTGGGCGCGGGGCCCCCCGGGGAGCGGCGCGTCCTGCCGCCCCTGCTCTGGACCCCGGATCCCGACGAGGAGGCCACCCTCAAGGCGGACTGGGAGGGGCTGGTGGAGGCCCTGGCGGAGGGCGAGACCTGGCGCTGGACGGCGCATGCGGGCGAGGCCTTGCAGCTGCGGCCCAAGGCCGCCAGCAGCCGGCACCGCATCTGGGTCACCGATCCCAGCGGAGAGTGGGGCCAGGCGGTGCCCCTGGGCTTCTACTTGCGCGCGCGCTTCTTGCGCCGGGTGCTGGCGCGGGAGGGTGGAACCGTCTTGGGCGGGTCCCAGTGGGGCGCCCCGGGATAGGGGGAGCCCATGCCGACCCCTTGGAGCGAAGTCTTCGCCGCGCTGGGCGACCGCCTGGACGAGACGGTGCTGCCCCGCCTCTACGAGGCCGCCAGCCTATCCACCGCCGAGATTCGCGCCGAGCTGGATCGCGAGGGCCTGCGCCGCTTCGATCCCGGCCAGCCCGACCTCATGCCTTCGGGCGAAGAGCTGCGCAGCAGCGTCGATGCCGTGCAGAAGCGGGCCCTGCGCCGGGTCACCTTGCGTGGGGCGGTGGCGGGCGCCGGCGGCCTCTTCACCCTGCCCCCCGAAGCCGTCGTGAGCCTCGTCCAGACCCTTCACCTGGGCCAACGCCTGGCGGTCATCTATGGCCACGACCCCGAGACCGACGCGGGGCGCATCCTGCTGCTGCGGGCCATGGCCGAGGCCGTGCAGGTGCAGCTGCCCCGACAGAACCGGCTCAGCCTGAAGGTGAGCGAGCTGCCCCAGCTGGCCAGCCACCAGCTCGCGGCCGCTGGCGAAGGCCGCAGCCTGCTGCCCCTGGTGGTCTCCCGGGCGGCGGTCACCCTGGTGGGCCGGATGG
>JAGYJW010000090.1 GCA_018401435.1 Deltaproteobacteria bacterium
GCTCACGCAGGCCTCCGCGATCCTCGGCCAGGGGCAGCTCTCGCTGGCCAAGTATCTCTTCATCGTGGCCGCGGGGGCGACCGACCGCTTCGCCTTGCCCCACCTGGTGGTCAGCGGGCCCCGCTTTCCGGGCAACCTGGGCCACTACAGCGCTCCCCTCAACCCCCTGCTGACCGGCACGGTCAAGGGGGAGCTGCCACGGGACTCGTTATTCGAGAACGAGCGCGAGGCGCGCATTCGCGCGTGGCTTGCCGAGGAGGCCGCCGCTCGATCGGAGCTGCAGCCCAGCGCCGCGCTCGACATCTACCGCGACGGCCTGCAGCGCTTCGACGCCCTGGAGGCCTCGGTCGAGGCCATCCACGTCCGGGAGTTTGCGCTGGAGCGGGAGCTGCTGGAGGCGGGGATCAACGCCCTGGCCGAGGGCCTGTCCCGCTGCGTGACCGTGGGCGGGTCCTTGCCCTTCATGTCGCAGTGGGACAGCCACACCAACAACCACAGCCTCCAGGACCGCAACCACGAGCACCTCTTCGCCGAGCTGAGCTGGCTGCTGGCGCGCATGGCCGCCCTGCCCGATCCCGGCGGCGGGGGTGGCAGCCTGCTGGACGCCACCACCGTGCTGGTGATGAGCGAGATGGGCCGTACGCCGGTGCTCAACGGGGCGGCGGGCAAGGACCACTGGCCCTATACCAGCCTGATGCTGATCGGCCCGGGGGTGGCCGGCGGGCGGGTGCTGGGCGCCACCAACGCCGCGCTGGTGGCCCAGCCCATCGGCATGGACGACGGCTTGTATGCCACCAGCGGGCAGGTGCTCAGCCCGGCCGCGGTGGCCGCCGGCCTGCTCACCCACCTGGATGTGGACCCCGAGCCGGCCTTCCCCGGGGTGGCGCCCTTCCTGGCGCCCTTTGGCTGATCTCAGCCGCCGATGGTCCAGGCCACCGGCGGCAGGGTGAGGGCGAGGTCGTCGCGGCCGGCCACCATCAAGGTGGTGGCCCCGCCCAGCAGCCGCCCCGACAAGGTGGGGGTCACGGGCAGGCGCAGGCGCAGGGTCTCGGCGGCGGTGAGGGGGTTGATCTCAAGGTGCAGGCTGCCATCGGCGATGCGGTAGCGGCTGAGGGTGCCCTGCATCACCAGGGCCTCCAGGGGGGCGCTGTCCACCTGCACGCCGGCCGGTAGCCCCTGGTCCAACACCAGGGCCTGGCCAGCCGGGGCGGCGGCCGTGAGGTCGAGGATGCTCGTCTGGCCCAGGCGCAGGCCCACCGGGGCGGGGGCCTGCAACTCCAGGCCGGTCGTGGGCGCAGCCTCGGGCCAGGCCACCCAGCTCTGCAGATCCAGCTGGAAGCCCAGACCCGCGACGGGGGGATCGGCGGCGACGGTCCAGCTGTGCAGGCCGGGCCCGGCGGCGGCGGGGGCCTCCAGGACCACCAGGTCGCGCAGGGCCGATGCGTCCAGCACGCGGCGGGCCACCGGCTCGCCATCCCGCGACTGGGGTGACGGTGACCGAATCGGGCAGCGGCGCGTCCAAAGATGGCGATCACCGCCTGCAGTAAGAGCACGGTCCGTCGCCGTCCACAGCCGGCGGGTCGCCAGCCCTAACACCGCTGCGCCGGGTCGGCGACCAGGCCGGGATCCGCCTTGTCCTTCAGCGCCAGGGCGGCCAGGGCGGTGGCCTCCAGCGGGGGCAAAACCATCGGCGCGCTGTACCCCTTCGGCCACCGGCGGCAGGCGGCTGCCATCGGGCTGCACCTCCAACGCGGCGATCACCTGGGCGCGCAGGGTCTCAACCAGCTCCCCGCCTACACCGCGAAGCGAGCAGGGCGGCCGCCGTCGCTGGCCATCGGTGACCTGGCTGGCGTAGCGCTCAAGGCCGCGCCCGACAGCAAGGCGATGCGCTGGGCGATCTTTGCCGCGCCGGTCGCGGGCCTCGGCGTCCTCGCCCGGGGTGGCGGCGGCGGCGGCGGCGCTGCGGGTGGCCTCAGCAGTGGCGACGAGCAGGCGCTGCACCGTCCAGCGACTCGCCATCCCCACCAAAGCTGCCGTCGGGGCGCTGGATGCGGGCGAGGTGCTCCAGCCACGGTCGCCCAGGCGGGCCAGCACGGGGTCGTCGGGGTGGCTGAGGGCGGGCTCGACCAGGGCCAGGGCCGCCAGCGAGGCTGGGGTCCCGGCGAACTGGGCGGCCCGCGCGGTGGCCTGGATGCGCAGGGTGCGCAGCTTTTCGGCGATGGCCCGGGCCTCGGGGTCCTCGCCCTCGCGGGGAGACGGGCTGGCCCAGGCGGGCCAGCGGGGCGGGCCCTTGGCGGACGGCAGCAGGGCATGAGCGGTGCCTTCGACGCCCGCTGCGATCCCCGGCGCTGGCCAAATTCCCGGCGCAGCACGGACAGGGCGCCGGGAAGACCGCAGGCGGGCGCTGTCTGGATCCGCGCCAATGGAAGCTCAGCAGCTCGATCTCGCGGGGGCAGCCCAGGTGCCTCCCTTGTCTGGCTGAGGGGACCCGGCGGGGCGCGCCTGGAGCTGCGCTCCACGGCGCGTCCTCTCCGCCCAGGCTGGCCTTGAGTTTGGACCTCGCCCGCGGTGCTGGCCACAAAGCTCGGTCAGATCACCTCCTCTCGCTGCCCCGGGGGCGAGGACCTGGCCGGTGGTCTTCAGGGTGATGGCGCCGCAGCTCAGCTCAGGTCGAGGGTGATGCGGCGCGGGCTGTCGGTGGTATTGACCACCTGCACCGGCAGGCGCAGGCAGTCGCCATCCGGGAAGGGCGGCACCACCGGGTCGATATAGACGGGCAGGCTGCCCTGGAAGCTGGCCACGGCGCCGGCCACGCCGCCGGTGCGGCTGTGGGCCAGGGCCAGGATGCGCCACTCGGTCAGGCGGTCGGGCACCCGCACCGGCACGGTGGCCACGCCCTGGGCGTCGGTCACGACCCGGGGGGCCCACAAGAAGGTCTCGGGAAACCAGGACCGCGACCGGGCCGGGGCGGACTCGCCCTCGGCGATGTTGCCGTCCTTTTCGGCGTCGCCTTCGGGGAGCACGATCCGGGCGAAGCGATCGGCTCCATCCATTGGACCGGCCTCTCCCCGCTCGCCGCCCTTGTCCTTGCGGCCGACCGTGGCGCTGCCGCTGGCCACGGGGGCCGAGGCGGGCATGGGGGCCTCGGGGGGCGGCGGGGCCCCTCCCCAGGCGCGGTCATCGGCCTCCTCCTCCAGGGCCTTGGACTCGGACTGGCTGGTGGGGGCGGCGTTCATCGCCCCGCAAGACATCAGGAGCAGGGCCACCAGGGCCCGCGGATTCAAGGGGGCGCTCATCGGGGGTCCTCCTCGGCGACGTAGCGATCCCAGCGCTCCACGTCTTCGGGCAAGCGGGTGCCGTCCACCACCACCTGGCGGGGGTCGGTGAGGGCGAGCAGATCCGCCGGCAGCCAGCCCAGGCGCAGGGGCCGGCCATAGGCGTCGGTGGGGTTGCCGCCGGCATCGGCCACGACCTGGCGGGCCTCGCGCCAGAAGCCGGCCATGCGGGCGGGATTCATCTGCTCCTCGGCGGGGGCCTCGCGCTCCCAGCGGCGGACCCGCTCGTGCAAGGCGGCCAATACAAGGTAGAAACGATCTGTGAGAATATGCACAGGATCTACATTTCCGGCAGAGCTGCCGCTGACGGGCTGCTCCAGATCGGCCGATGCCGGCACCTGGCTGACCCGCAGCACCGTGGCCATGGCCGCGTTGGCGCCGCGCACCCGACCCATGGCCAGGGCCTGGCCGTCCAGGGCCCCAAAGGCGGGGCGATCGGTGGTCACCGGGGCCCGCAGGCCGTCCAGGGCCGAGGGACCGGGCAGGCTCACCAGCTGGCCCAGGCTGGCATCCACCCCCACCAGGCCCACCGCCGCAGACACGGGCTGGCCCGCCGACTGGGTGAGCACGGTCAGCTCGGCCAGGGCGCCGGGGGCGTAGCGCTGCTGACCCGGCACCACCGAGACGGCCAGGGTCTGGGTGGGGGCCACATAGACCCGGGCCACCGCCCCCCACAGCTCCAGGCTGTACCAGCCGTCCTGGTCGGTGGGCAGGGTGAAGCTGGCCTGGCGCGTCTTGGGGTCCAGCGTGCCCTTGAGGGCGCTGCCCTTGGGCGGGCGCAAATAGAGGTCCTCGGGCAGGTCGGCGTCCAGATCGGGGCCCCGCAGGACCTCCACCGTGACGCGCTCCCCCGGCTTGGCCAGCACCGGGTCCATGCGCAGGCGGATGGGGGGCACCGAGCCCGGCTGCAGGCGCAACACCGTGCTGCCCAGGACCGCGCCGTCGGCTTCGGCCGAGATGGCCAGCTCATAGCCCAACAGGGCGGTGGGCTGTGGCTTTTCGACGGCCCGGCTGGGGGCGGGTGACACCCGCAGCCGCGCCACACCCAGGGCCGGCACCCGCACGGGCTGGGGCAGCCGGATGTCGGTGAAGGCGCCGCGCACGCAGGCTTGTTCGCCGGGCTCCAGCAGGCCGCCGCGTCCCCCGGGCAGCCAGCGCAGGCTGGGGCGCTCGCTGCCCGCCAGCGCCGAGAAGGCCAGCAGCTCTTCCAGCTCTCCGCCTTCTACCCCCAGGGGAAGGCAGCGCCGGGCGTCGGCGGCGGCCGCGCGCAGGGCCTCGGCCAGGCCCATGGGGGCCTCGGGGGCCGCGTCGATGCTCACCGAAAGATCCGGCAGATCGGGCGCTTCCACCTGGTAGTCCACCGACAGCACCCCCTCGACGCCCGGCCCCAGGGCCAGGCCGCGGTGGGCCTCGGCCAGGCAGCGGTCCAAGGGGTCGGGGCTGGCGCTGGCGTCGATCACCCGACCGTCGGCCTGGCGCCAGAGGCCCAGGCGCACCCCGCGGGATCCCGAGGACAGGTGGCGGGCGCAGGCCTGCAAGCCAGCCAGGTGGCGGTCCAAGGGCAGCAGATCGGCCAGGGGGGCGTCCCCGCCGCGCACCAGGTCGCGGGCGGCCGTGCGGCGCACGGGGTCGGGCCGCAGAGCGGGCCGCACGGGGGGCGCGGGCACCATCATGTTGACGGGCGGGCCGGGATCGAGCTGCAGGGCGGCCACCCCGTCCTCATCGGTCTGGGCGGTCAGGCCGGGGTCGCGGGGGTCCCAGGCCCGGCGCACCCGGATGCTGTGCTTGGCCAGGGGCTGGCCGTCGGGGGTGGTCACCCGCAAGAAGACGCGGTTGTTGAAGCCCTCGACCAGGCCATCCTCCAGCTCGGTCACGGCGTCGGCCAGCACGCGGTCCTGGCTGAGCAGCAAGGACAGGCTGCCGGACTCGGTATCGCCGGTGGGGCTGGTGGCGTCGATGCGGGCCAGCAGCCGGGCCTGCTTGTAGAGATCGTCGGGGATCGCTGGAAGATTCAGGGTGAAGGCACCATTCCGGTCTGTTGTGGCCAGGGTGGGCAAGGCCCCCTGGCGCCAGGAATTGGGCAGGGGCCACTCACCGTCCACCGACCAGTCCAGGCGAAGCTGGGCCTCGGCCACCGGCGCGCCCGAGGCATAGACCACCCGCCCGCGCACCACGGGGGCGTCCCCCGGGCCATACCAGGGGCGGTCGGCGCTGCTGCTCAGGCTGAAGCGCGGCAGGGTGAAGGGCCGCACATCAAAGGGGGCCTGGGCCACCAGGTTGCCCGAGGTCCAGCGCAGGGTCCAGGTGCCTTCGGGGGCGTCGCTGTCCAGGGGCAGATCCGAGGCGGCGATGCCCCAGTCATCGGCCGGGGCGCGCTCCTCGAAGACGGGCAGCCCGGTGGGGTCCACCACCGAGAAGACGCCCGGCCGGCCCCCCAGGGGCACCTGGTCCGCTGCCCGCAGCGCCATCACCCGGAACTGCACCCGGCTGCCCGCCTCATAGAGGGGGCGATCGGTCAGCAGGTGGCCCACGGCGGGCGCATAAAGGGGCAGATCCAGGTCGTGCTGGGCCTCGCCCACAGGCGTCTTCACCTTGGCCCGCAGCTTGTAGTCGCCGTCGGGCATGCCGGGCAGCTGGATCGTCGCCACCTGTCGCCCCCCGTCGCTGTCCCAGCCCTCCTTGGGCGAGAGGGGGGTCTCCGCCCCCGTGGCGTCCACCAGCGACAGGGTCACGCTGCCCCGCCGCACCCGCGCCCGGCGGGCCTCGTCGGCCCGGTCGGTGGTGAACCAGGCCCAGGATTGCACGATCACAAATCCCTCGCCGCCTCTTTGCAGGTTGTAAGCCTCGATCTCGACGGTCTGCAGCAAGTCCCCCGACGGGCAGGTCTCGGTGGCGATGCCCGAGAAGACAAAGGCGCTCAGGCACAGAAAGCGGCTGGCGCAGAGCAGGCTGAGCAGGACCATCGCGCCCAGCACCCAGGCCAGGGCCCGGCGCATGCGCTGACGGAAGGGGGGACGATCGGTCACGGGGGCCTCGGGCAGGGCTTTGGGGGAGAACGGCGCGCGGCCGGCCGACCTTACACCCGGCGCCGCGCCCGCCCCTTCACCCCCGCAGGGCCATCACCTGGGCGGCCACCCGCTCGCCCTCGCGGGCGCAGTCCTTCACGCCGATGCCCTGCAGGTGGTTGCCCACGAAGAAGAGGCCAGGGTGGCGGGCCTGGGCGGCGCGAACACTGGCCACGCGCTGCAGGTGGCCCGGCAGGTATTGGGGGATGCCGGCGGGGTGCCGGAAGACCCGCAGCAGGCTGGGCGGGGCTTGTTCGGGGCCCAGCATGGCGGACAAGGCGCAGCGGGCGCGGGCGATCAGCACCTCGTCGGGCAGGTCGGCGACCTCGGGGGCGATGGCTCCCCCCAGGATGGTGCGCAGCAGGTGTTCGCCCGGGCGGCCTTGATCCGGGAAGACGTTGCTTGTGAACAGCGTTCCCAACACGCCTTCGGCGCCGGGTAGGGCGCCGGCCGCCCCCCGGGCATGCAGCACGCCGAAGCCCTCGGGGGCCCGGGGAAAGGCGCCCGCCGGCCAGGCCGAGGCCACCACCGCCACCGGAGCCGAGGGGATGCCATCCAGGGCCGTGGCAGCCTCGGTGTCCAGGCCGCGAATCAAGCGGGCCTGGGCGGCCGCGGGGCAGGCCAGCACCACCGCGCTGGCATCCACCGGGCCATCCGCCGTGTGCACCCGCCAGCGCCCCCGCCGGGCCTCCAGGCTGAGCACCGGGGTGGACAGCAGCAGGGTGGATCCAAGCTGTTCGGCCAGGGCCGCGGTGAGGGCCCCCGCGCCGCCTTGCAGGGTCTGGAGGTGACCGGGAGGCGCGCCACCCCGCCCCAGGCGGATCGCCGCGAGAATAAGGCTGCGGTGCTCTTTTTCGAGCTGAACCATTCGCTCGAAGGCCGCCCGCAGGCTGAGCTTGTCGGGGTCGGCGGCGTAGATGCCGGCCACCA
Source organism: Deltaproteobacteria bacterium (assembly GCA_018401435.1). GTDB lineage: Bacteria > Myxococcota_A > UBA796 > UBA796 > UBA2385 > M30B51. The sequence continues at coordinate 7,331 of JAGYJW010000090.1, forward strand.
TCGGCCCCACCATGCGGTCCAGCACGGCGGCCCCCAGCCGGCGCCGCACGAAGGCGCCCACCGTCTCGTCGCCGCTCTCCTGGCCCCGGCCGATGAAGAGGTCGAGCAGCAGGCGCAACTTGTCCAGGGTGCCCAGCAGCCGGCTGCGCAGCAGGGCCGGCGGGGACAGGGGCACGGGGTGGAGCTGGCCATCGGCCCAGATCCAGCGGGTCTTGGCCGCCGCGCCCGCGGGGATCACCTGTTCGAGGAGGCCGGCACGCGCCAGCAGCC
>JAGYJW010000091.1:0-5000 GCA_018401435.1 Deltaproteobacteria bacterium
GCAGGCCCAGGCGCTCCGCATCGGGGCCCAGCACCTCTTGCAGCAGCCGGCGCAGGGGGCCCTGCAGGTTCGCGGCGGGGGCGGGTGGTCCGTGGCGGCGGGGGCGCGTGGCCTGACCCTCCATGAGCACCAGCGGCGCGTTCAGATCCAAGCTGGCGGCCAGCAGCCCGGTCGGGTCCTCCACCCGAAAGATCCAGGTGGGCAGCAGGCGGCTCCACAGCAGGGCGAGGCCCACCACCTGGCAGAGCTCGCGCCAGCTTCGACGCCGATCGCTCCCGTCGATGGCCAGGGCCCAGATCATGCCGCCCTCGCCGTCGGCCTGGGCCTGGGTCGCATCCGGCGCCGCCCCGGTCCAGGGCAGGGCAGCGGCCACCGGCCCCACCGCCGTGGCGCAGCGCGCCCAGGAGAGGGCGGTATCGGGGCCCTCGGAGGGCTCCACCCGCAACAGGATTTGAAGCTGCGCAGCTTCCGGGCGCTCAACCTTCAAGGGAAGCCTCCATGACATCAACCCATTCTTCGGGTATCACATCCTCCGGTCCGACAGCGGAGCACCCTTGGCCCACACACTCCCCTGCCTCGCCTTGGCGCTGCTGATCACCGCATGCAGCGGCACCGAAGCCGCGACCGACAGCGCCGACAGCGCAAGCGGGCAGGACCCCGGCCTCGCCGACGGGCAGGTCGAGAGCGAACAGGGCCGGTACTGGATCGCCATCGCTCCCGTGGGCGGGCAGGTGCCCCTGAGCGAGGAATTCGACCTGTGGGTGGAGGTCGAGGCCGCAGGAGGAGACCATGCCCCCGCAGTTGGCGCGCAGATCACCGTGACCGCCGACATGCCGGCACATGGTCACGGCATGAACCAGGAGCCCACCGTCACCGCCAACGGAGACGGCAGCTTCCTGGCGGCGGGCATGCTCTTCCACATGTCCGGCCACTGGGAGGTCATCATCGACCTCAGCGAGGGTGGGAGCACCGATTCGGCGCGCCTGCCCTTGCCCTGCTGTGACTGAGCCCCTCAGACCTGACCGGCCATGGGTCGAAGATCCGGCGCGAGCTTGAAGCGGGCGCCGGTCTGGGCCTTGACATCCTCGACGCTCACGCCGTCGGCGATCTCCGTCAGGGTCAGACCACCGGCCACGTCAAAGACGCCAAGCTCCGTGATGATGCGATCGACGCAGCGGCGGCCCGTCAGCGGCAAGGTGCAGGCCGCCAGCAGCTTGTGAACGCCGCCGCGGGCGGTGTGCTCCATGGTCACCACCACCCGCTTGGCGCCCGCGACCAGATCCATGGCGCCGCCCATGCCCTTCACCATCTTGCCGGGAATCATCCAGTTGGCCAGATCCCCATCCTGGCTCACCTGCATGGCCCCCAGGATGGCCAGATCGATGTGGCCACCCCGGATCATGGCGAAGGAATCCGATGAATGGAAGAAGGAGCTGCCGTCGATCGCACTCACGGTCTGCTTGCCGGCGTTGATCAGATCGGCGTCCACCTCGGCGTCCACGGGGAAGGGACCGATGCCCAGCAGCCCGTTCTCGCTGTGCAACACGATGTCCATGCCGGCGGGGACATGGTTGGCCAGCATCGTGGGAATGCCGATGCCCAGGTTCACATAGAAGCCATCCTGCAGCTCGAGGGCGGCACGACGCACAATCCGCATGCGCTCGTCGTCTTGGGTCATCTCAGGCCTCCCGCGTGGTGCGACGCTCAATGCGCTTTTCGTAGGTGGGGCCCAGCACGACGCGCTGGACGAAGATGCCCGCGGTGTGAACCGCATCCGGATCCAGCTCGCCCGGCTCCACCAGCTCTTCCACCTCCGCGATGGTGATCCGACCTGCGGTGGCCATCATCGGGTTGAAGTTCCGGGCGGTCTTTCGGTAGATCAAGTTGCCGTGGCGGTCCCCCCGCCAGGCCTTGACCAGCGCATAGTCGGCGGTCAGCCCACGCTCCAGCAGGTAGGGCTTCCCATCGAAGACCCGCAGGTCCTTGCCCTCGGCCACCGGGGTGCCCACACCCGTAGCCGTGTAAAAGCCGGGGATGCCCGCCCCACCCGCACGGATGCGCTCGGCCAGGGTGCCCTGGGGTACGAGGTCCACCTCCAGCTCTCCCGACAGATACTGGCGCTCGAAGGTCTTGTTCTCGCCGACATAGGACGAGACCATCTTCTTGATCTGCCGGGTCTGCAGGAGCAGGCCCAAGCCGAAGTCGTCCACACCCGCATTGTTGGAGATGAAGGTCAGCCCGGTGGGACCGGCATCTCTGAGCGCGGCGATGAGGTTCTCGGGGATCCCACAGAGGCCGAAGCCCCCCGCCATGATGCTGGCGCCCGAAGGGATGTCTGCGACGGCCTCTGCCGCGGTCTTGTAGACCTTGTCCATGGGGGCACTCCTGAAGCTGCCCCGAGCCTATCACGGACGCTGCCGGCCCCTGGGCAGCCCGGGCGCATTCCGGCAGCCGAAACAAAAACGCCCCCGCAGAGCACAAGACCCTGCGGGGGCGAAAATGAATGGACGGCGATCACCTACTCTCCCACCAGGTCACCCTGGCAGTACCATCGGCAGTGAGGAGCTTAACTTCCGTGTTCGGGATGGGAACGGGTGGGGCCTCCTCCTTCTTGTCACCGTCCAAATTGGTGACTGTCCACACGAGGCGGCTCGACACCCAAGGGTGGAGCGGCGTCATGGTGACACTCAAAATGGAAGAAGATGCTGGTCCGGCGGGCTGCGCCGAGTCCGCGCAAGGTCAAGCCGAACGGGTAATTAGTACTGGTTAGCTTCATGCATTGCTGCACTTCTACATCCAGCCTATCAACCTTGTGGTCTTCAAGGACCCTTCAGGGAGAGCTAATCTCGAGGGGGGCTTCCCACTTAGATGCTTTCAGCGGTTATCCTGTCCGTACGTGGCTACCCGGCAGTGCCGCTGGCGCGACAACCGGAACACCAGAGGTACGTCCACCCCGGTCCTCTCGTACTAGGGGCAGCTCCTCTCAACTCTCCTACGCCCACGGAAGATAGGGACCGAACTGTCTCACGACGTTCTGAACCCAGCTCGCGTACCGCTTTAAACGGCGAACAGCCGTACCCTTGGGACCTGCTCCAGCCCCAGGATGCGATGAGCCGACATCGAGGTGCCAAACCGCGCCGTCGATATGAACTCTTGGGCGCGATCAGCCTGTTATCCCCGGAGTACCTTTTATTCGATGAGCGATGGCCCTTCCATGTGGAACCACCGGATCACTATGGCCTAGTTTCCTACCTGTTCGATCTGTCGATCTCACAGTCAAGCTCCCTTATGTCATTGCACTCTACGCCTGGTTTCCAATCAGGCTGAGGGAACCTTTGCGCGCCTCCGTTACTATTTGGGAGGCGACCGCCCCAGTCAAACTCCCCACCAGACAGTGTCCCCGCAGTGCGGGTTAGGCATCCAGAACAATCAGGGTGGTATTTCAACGGTGACTCCACCGAGGCTGACGCCCCGGCTTCACAGTCTCCCACCTATCCTACACAAACTGAACCGAATGCCACTGTCAAGTTAGAGTAAAGGTTCACAGGGTCTTTCCGTCTTTCCGCGGGTATGGGGCATCTTCACCCCAATGTCAATTTCGCTGAGTACCGGGTCGAGACAGCGCGGAAGTCGTTACGCCATTCGTGCAGGTCGGAACTTACCCGACAAGGAATTTCGCTACCTTAGGACCGTTATAGTTACGGCCGCCGTTTACCGGGGCTTCGGTTCACTGCTTCGGTTTGACCCTAACAGCTCCCCTTAACCTTCCGGCACCGGGCAGGCGTCAGCCCCTATACATCGTCTTACGACTTAGCAGAGACCTGTGTTTTTGGTAAACAGTCGCTACCGCCTCTTTGCTGAGACCACCTTCTGCTCCAGCCGCAGGGCTTTCACATACAAGTGGCACACCTTATCCCGAAGTTACGGTGTCAATTTGCCTAGTTCCTTAACCCGGCTTCTCTCAAGCGCCTTGGTGTTCTCCACCTGCCCACCTGAGTCGGTTTGGGGTACGGTCACCAGTCGTTCATCACAGACCGCAGCTTTTCTTGGAAGCGTGGGATCAATCACTTGCGGCATCACGCCTCGGGATTGCCATCGCGTTTTATTCCTACGATGACTCCCTACACGCTTGCACCGGGATCCACCGCCCGGCTGACCTACCCTTCTCCGTCCCTGCTCTGCTCCTGACTGGTGGTACGGGAATGTTCACCCGTTTCCCATCGATTACGCCTTTCGGCTTCACCTTAGGGGCCGACTAACCCTGCCCGGATGATCCTTGGACAGGAACCCTTGGGCTTCCGGCGAGTGGGTTTTTCACCCACTTTATCGCTACTCATGTCAGCATTCTCACTTCCAGCCGCTCCACCGCCTCTTGCGAGTCGACTTCATCGCCGCTGGAACGCTCCCCTACCACTCTTACGAGTCTACGGCTTCGGTGGCGTGCTTGAGCCCCGTTATATTTACGGTGCAAACAATCTCGACCAGTGAGCTATTACGCTTTCTTTAAAGGGTGGCTGCTTCTAAGCCAACCTCCTGGTTGTCTGTGATCATTCACTTCCTTGACCACTTAGCACGCACTTGGGGACCTTAGCCGGTAGTCTGGGCTCTTTCCCTCTCGACAATGGACCTTATCACCCACTGTCTCACTCCCGGGATACACTCATCGGAATTCGGAGTTTGATAGGGTTTGGTAGCCTTGCGACCCCTAGCCCTGTCAGTGCTCTACCTCCAACGGTGACCTCCCGAGGCTGCACCTCAATGCATTTCGGGGAGAACCAGCTATTTCCAGGTTTGATTAGCCTTTCACTCCTACCCACAGCTCATCCCCAAACTTTTCAACGTTTGTGGGTTCGGTCCTCCACGAAGTTTTACCAACGCTTCAACCTGGCCATGGGTAGCTCACCTGGGTTCGGGTCTGCGCGCCGCGACTCATCGCCCTATTCAGACTCGCTTTCGCTACGGCTTCACCTCTCGGCTTAACCTTGCCACGACACGCAACT
>JAGYJW010000092.1 GCA_018401435.1 Deltaproteobacteria bacterium
GGGTGATGGAGAGTCGAAGACTCCGAAACACGAGTCTGACGAAATCCTGCGCGCCTACGAGATCCTGTGTGCATGCTGGAACGCGCAGAACCCAGGCGACACGATAGATGACTGCGAAGCTGAGGCCCGCGACATGCTCGATGGCGGCCCATGCTCGGCCTGCGCTTCGTCCATTCCAGCCTGCCTCGATCAACTCCGGGCTTGTGCGGCGGGTGCGGCCCCCCCTGAGGATTCTGCATGTGCAATCGAGTGTGATTTTCCTTCCAACCCGTAGCCAGTCACCGAGCAGGACAGCTGGGCGGGGGCACCTTCGAGCCCGGCCGCCATCCCGGCCAGCGCTAGCGCCGACACCGCAGCTTTGCGCCGGCCTTGGCCAGACTGCGTAGGCGCACGTGACGCTGCCCACGTTCAAGTACCATCCAGACCCCGTCGCGACAGGAAGCGTGATCCCGTCGGAGACGGAGTGCCTCTGCTGCGGGCAGCCTCGTGGCTGGCAGCAGGAATAGGGGTGGACCCACAACGCCGACGCTGCGAGCTTCCTGGCAGACAAGTGCAGAACGCCCCATCAGCGTTCCTTCTCGCCCTCTCTGCGCCGCTCGCGCCACAACGCAGGCCATCGGGCCAAGATGCTCCTCCCCTCGAAACGCCACCACGGCGCGGGGTTCGCAGCCGCGTGCAGCCAGAGGACGGAAGCTCCCGGGCATCGCCCGCGAGGCGACGAGGGGCACGACCCTCACGCCTCGCAGGCCAGTCCGGGTCGCGCCCAGCCCACCACTTCGGCTACGATGCGGTCTACCCACCCGGAGCTTGCCGTGCGCATCGCAGTTCTCACCGCCACCTCATCTCTTCTCTTCGCCCTGGGCTGTCGGGTGGGCGACAAGGGCGCCGAGGCGGACGGCGCCGTAGACACGGGCGCCCTGACGGCGGACGCCGACGGCGACGGCTTCAGAGCGGACGAGGACTGTGACGACGACGACGCGCGGGTCAACGGGGGCGCCACCGAGGTCTGCGACGGCGTCGACAACGACTGCGACGGTGAGGTGGACGAGGGCGTCACCGGCACCTGGTTCGCCGACGCCGACGGCGACGGCTACGGCGACCCAGAGGCCCCCGTCGAGGACTGCGCGCAGCCCACCGGCACGGCCGCCAGCGGCACCGACTGCGACGACGACGACGCGGCCATCCACCCCGCCGGCATCGAGGTCTGCGACGGCGTCGACAACGACTGCGACGGTGGCGTGGACGAGGGGGTCACCACCCGGTACTGGCAGGACGCCGACGGCGATGGCTTCGGCGACCCCGACGGCGCGGTGGACGCCTGCGAGCCCCCGGCGGCGGCGGTGGACAACGACAGCGACTGCGACGACACCACGGTCGCCGCCGCTCCGGGCGCCGCCGAGCTGTGCGACGGAATCGACAACGACTGCGACGGCGACATCGACGAGGCCGACGCCCTGGACGTGGGCACCTGGTACACCGATCGCGACGGCGACGGCTACGGCGACCCCGGCGCTCCCGAGTCGGCCTGCGTCCAGCCCTCCGCCACCGTCGAGGACCGCACCGACTGCGACGACACCAGCTTCGACGTCAACCCCGCAAGCGCCGAGATCTGCAACAGCATCGACGACGACTGCGACGGCGACATTGACGACGACGACAGCTCGGTGGACCTCAGCACCGGCTCGGTCTGGTATCGCGACCGGGATGGCGACCGCTACGGCGACGCGAGCAGCCCCGTCTCGGCCTGTCAGCAGCCCGCAGGCGCCGTGTCGGACACCACCGACTGTAACGATGCGTCGGTCGCAATCAACCCGGCGGCCACGGAGGTCTGCAACAGCATCGACGACGACTGCGACGGCGACATTGACGATGACGACAGCTCGGTGGACCTCAGCACCGGCTCGGTCTGGTACACCGACGCCGACAGCGACCGCTATGGCGACGCGGGCAGCCCCGTATCGGCCTGTCTGCAGCCCGCAGGCGCCGTGACCAGCAGCAGCGACTGTGACGATGCCTCGGCCGCGGTCAATCCGGCGGCCACGGAGGTCTGCAACAGCATCGACGACGACTGCGACGGCGACATCGACGATGACGACAGCTCGGTGGACACCGCCACCGGCTCGACCTGGCACGTGGACGACGACGGCGACGGCTATGGCGATCCCGACGCCACGGTGTCGGCCTGCGCCCAGCCCCCCGCCTCGACCACCGACGACACGGACTGCGACGACACCGACGCGGCCATCCGCCCCGACAGCAACGGGCTGTGCGCCCTGGGCCTCACCTGCGACGACATCATCGACAGCGGGCGCAGCACGGGCGACGGCGACTATGTCATCGACCCCGACGGCTACGGAGCGGGCCTCGACCCCTTCACGGTCACCTGCGATATGACCACCGACGGCGGCGGCTGGACCGAGATCGCCTATGCCGACGACCTGGCCTTCCAGCAGCACTTTACCGGCGGCGACCGGTGGAGCTACCAGGGCAACGACTTCACCTTCGAGCTGACCGACGCCCAGATCGACGCCATCCAGGCCCTCTCGGCGGAGGGATTCCAACTCTACGAGGGCCGCTGCGAGCACGTCATCCACTACTACTACAACGGGGGCGCAACCTATGGCTACGCCTTCGGCTTCATGTTCTTCGACGGCACCGAGACGCCTCGGGGCAGCTCGAGCTACGCACCCTACGACATCAGCGTGACCAGCGACGGTTGTGCCACCAATGGCGGCGAGGGCGGCAGCCTCAGCCAATCTACGGTCTTCGAGATCAGCTCTGTATTGGTTCCGGTGGTCAACGTGCAGTGTCGAGACTGCGGGAATACCTTCCCTGAGTACTTCGGGTCCGACCTCACCGACAACCCGGCGTGGCTGCGCTGAGGTCGTCTCTGCGGCGCAGCGGTGGGTCGAGGACCGCGAGGGGGGCCCTGCAGGGGGGCGGAGGCGGGTTGCGGGGTGGTTGCGGGCGCGGCTGCGCCCGGTCGCCCGCTTGCGTTATCCTGTGGACTTCGGAGCAGGAGACACCATGCCACGGAGCCATGCCGGACCCCACCGACGCGAAGACCTCGGCGCGATCCGGGCGCCCGTGCAGCCTGAACGACGCCCGGCCACGGGCCGCGGCAACCAGGCGGCACTGGAGGACCGGGGCCTCAGCGGTGGGGGTGCCACGGCCGTGAGCGAGCCCTGGGTGCGCGAGCTGCTCGATGTGGCGCCGATCGAAGGCGGCGACGGTGGGGGACGCTGGGCCAGCGTGCGGGAGCGCGCCCGCCTGGCCGGCCAGGGCGACCCCGTCGCCCCGGGCGACGGATCGCCGCCACAGGATGGTGTCGGCTCCGGGCTTTCCGCGCGCTTGGCCGCGATCGAGGCCCGGCTGATGACGGGTGATGTCGCGGGCGTGAGCGACGCGGCCAGCGCCCTGGCCACCGAGGCCCGGGCGCTCCTCGCCGCCGGCAAGGGCGACAGCGCCTCCCTGAACGCCCTGATCTCTGCCGCAGGCGAGCTGTGGACCCAGGCGAGGGCCCAGCAGGGCAAGCAGCTTGGCATTACCGACCGCGGGCGGGCCGACATGGACCGCATGGCCTCGGCCGCGTCCAAGCCCTGGTACAGCGCACCCATGGGCAAGTGCTACCGAGCGGTCGCCGGCTTCGACAGCAGCTCCTATGTGAACCGCGCCGGCGGCCGCTGGAAGCAGCTCGCCGACCGGATCCCCTCCAGCCACGGCATGTGGGCGGTCAGCTTCGCCCACTGGCTGCAGGAGACCAGCCACGGCCAGCGCGCCGCCCGAGAGCTGGGCTTCGAGATCCGCGAGTCCGACGGCAAGACCCGTCTGGGGGACTACCTGGCCAGGCACCCCGAGCTGAAGGGGTCCATCGTGGTGATCCCCTACGGCCAGGAGGGCACCGCCTCTCGGGAGTGGAATGCGGCGGCCAACTATGGCAGCGCCAAGTGGGGGGCCGGAGTGGGTGACATCTCGGTGGTCACCGCCATCGGCCAGCGCGGTGCGACCTATGTCGCCGATGGCAAGGTGCCCCACGACAACGCCACCATGTGGTGGGTGGTCTACCCCAAGTAGCCCCGGACGGGATCTTCCATGGACCATCAGCGGCAGCGCTCGCAGGCCTCCCGGCAGCCCTCCTCCGACCCGGTTCGAGCACCCTCGGCCGAGTCCGCCCAGAATGGCGGAAACGCCTTCGCGCTGGAGCGGCTGGGCCTGGGCCGCGCCTCCACCCAGGTGGCCGACGCCCGGACCCCACGGCCCAAGGATATGGATCGCGAGGGCACCCTGACCGATCCACGAGACCGGTCCAAGGCCGTGCCGGTGGACCAGGCGATCCGCGAGGCCCAGGCCGCTGGCGGCCCCTTCGGCGCCTACCTCATGAACCGCTACGGCTTCGGGCCCCAGCTCCCCGAGGGCGGCCGAGGCGACACCCTGCGCTTCTTCGTGCCCGGCCTGAACACACCAGAGCCCGAGGCCTCGCGCCGGACCCGCTACCTGGCCGACGCGACGGGGCAGCCGATGATGCACCTGCACAACGGCACCAACAAGGACAGCGGCCTGCCCCATGCCGACCAGATCGACAATGTCGCGGCGTTGGCGACGCGGCAGGGGCTGAAGAGCACGCCGCTCATGGACCGCCTCGAGCGCTTGCTGACGGCGGCCCTGTCCGGCGCCGATCCCCAGGACGTGCACGCCATCCTGCACAGCGACGCCACCATCGGCGGGACGCGCGTGATCGGGGAGTTCCGTCGCAAGGAGATCGCCCGGCGCCTCAAGGCCAGCGGCCGGCGCGACGGCTCCGCCCAGCAGGCCGCCGCCCGCGAGGTGGACAGCTTGCTGCGCAGGCACCTGTTCGTCGAGCTGCACGGCAACGCCGCCGCCGACCTGCCCCAGGGGCCCCGCTACCTCGTGTGGACGGACTTCGATGATCCCGTCAGCCACAACGAGATCCCGCTGATCGGCAAGCTCGGCGTCAGCGGCGCGAACCCGGACCGGGACAACGGCGACGCCGTCTACATCGACTACGACGGGCCCTACAAGAACTGGGACTCGCACAACCTGACCGCCGGGGGCATTCACGTCGTCAACGCGACCCTGGAGGCCAACGGCGTGAAGACCTCGCAAGAGCTGTGGGAGCGCGCCGCCGCAGGCCTGCCCATCGCGGTGCCGAAGGGGGTGCAGGGAGATCCCAAGGAGATGTGGAACCCCCACAACAAGTAGGGGAGCCGCTGGGGATCCGGGCTCAGCCTGCGACGCAGGCGCAGCAGGCGCCGGGATCCGTGCTGCCGGGCACGGCGCAGAAGCCATCGACCCCGTGGCCCCCGTCCCGGCAGGCCTGGGTGCAGTCCGAAGCAGCCACGCAGGCGCCGCAGCCCGCGTCGGGGTCGTCGGGCAGGGACACCCCCTGCGGCAGCGCCAGGCCGATCCGGTTCCGGCACCAGCACGGGTCCGAAGCCCCGCCGAAGAGCAAGGCGTCCAAGCGCGTGCCGTCGGCGCTGTGGATGAAGGGGGTGACCTGTCCATAGCGGTCCCAGGACGCGCCGGTGAGGCCAAAGACCTGGCCCTGGTCGCACCAGGCGATGCCATCGGCCGAGGTCTGGGCCCAGGTGCCGGTGTGGCCTTCGTGCAGGAGGATCCAGGTGTCGGCGATTCGGGCTACATCCACCGCGCCCGCGCCCAATACAAGCGGGTTGTCGGGGTGCCGGGTGAAGTTGCGCCCGTCGGTGGAGGTGGCCAGGCCGGTGTGACGCGCCGAGCCGTCGTTGCCGTCGAAATAGAGGCGAAAGACGCCGTCCTCCACCACGACCGCGGGGCGGCCCACCTTATACGAGTCCCAGGCGCTGGCCGGACCGACATCGAGCACCCGGCCCTGCGGGCTCCAAGTGAAGCCGTCCCCGGAGGTCGCGAGGTGGATGCGGTCGTCTTCGCCCGTCGCCGCGACGGTGTAGTACATGAACCAGGTGCCGCCGTGCACCACCACCGAGGGGTCGTTGACGTGGTTGGCGCCGCCATGGCCCACCACCGGCTGGGGGCCGTCGCGGTCCGGCCAGTGCGCCCAATGCAGGCAGTCCGTCGAGGTGGCGAGGAAGATCTGGTCGTGCCCATCGCCACCCTGGCCCCCGTAGTACATCAGGCAGAGGCTGGCGGAGACGCGGACCACCTCGGGGGCGTAGATATTGTCCGAGCCATGGTCGGCGTGGGCGGTCACCGGCGACAATGCGGGATCGGTCGGCGCAGAGAAGGCGGGGATCAACGTCGGATCTCCACAGGGGTCACCGCCGGCATCGCCGCCGCTGTCCTCCGTCGAAGCGCCGTCGGTGCTCCCACCCTCGCCGCCTCCGCCTTCGCCGTCTCCGTCGTCGTCGGCTCCGTCGCCCTGCGTTTCGCCGTCCGCGCCGCCTTGACCGGGATCGGCGCCCTCCCATGGCGCGTCGCCGTCCCCTTCGGGCGCCTCGGTCGAGACGGGGGACCCGGCGCAAGCAGCGAGCAGGAGGAGGACCAGCCGCGGTTGGGAGCACAAGGATGGTCGCATGGTCTGCCTCGGGCTGCTCGTCGCGGTGGGAGACCCAATCGAAGTGGGTCGGCTCCCCAGTCTACCTCCGCCCGCGCCGCCCCGTCGCGGGCGGGCCTGCCTCCGCCGGGAAGCGGCCCAGGACCTCCCCCACACTGGAGCCCCCTCGCCGTGGGGCAGGTGCGCGACCCCCGTGGATGGAGCCGAGGGCGCCCCCACAGGGGCGCGAGCCTTCGATAGGATGCCGCCCTCCCTCCCCGCTGAAACTGGAGCCGCCCATGCGCCGCGTCTTCTACACCGGACCGGCCGCCGACCCTGCCGACACCGTCGAGCTGCGGGAGGTGCCCGATCCCGTCTGTCCCGACGCTGGTGTCGTCGTGGAGATCGCGGCCCGGCCCATCAACCCCGCCGACCTGCTGCTGCTCACGGGCCGCCACGTCTTCACCCCCACGCTGCCCGCTCCCGTGGGCATCGAAGGTGCTGGACGGGTCATCGAAGCCGGGCCCCGCAGCCGCCTGCGCCCCGGCACCATCGTGGCGATCCCCGCCGGCGGGACCTGGTCCGAGCGCCTGGCCTTCGCCGACGACGCGGTCCTGCCGCTGCCGGACGGGGTCGACATGGAGCAGGCGGCGATGCTCTGCGTGAACCCCTTCACCGCGGTGGGCCTGCTGGAGGGCCTCCCCGAAGGCGGGACCCTCGCGCTCAACGCGGGCAGCGCCGCGGTCTCGCGGCTGGTGCTGGCCCTGGCGC
>JAGYJW010000093.1 GCA_018401435.1 Deltaproteobacteria bacterium
CGGCCTGCCCATGGCGTCCATCCTGGCGGCGGTGCATGGGGAAGCGGGGTCATGAGGGGAACGGGAACAGCGGGAACAGCGGGAACGGCTGGAACCGCGACCCTGGCTGGCGATCCCCGAGTCTGCATCCTGCCCTCTACGTTTTCCTCCGCCGGATGGTGACAAGGCGCTGACCCGTCCCTCGAACCGGAACCGCCGCTCCTTGCAACTCGTTCCGCGCGGCCTCTGCGACCTCGAAGAGTTGGTCGAAGACAGCTTGTCGCAGGGCAACCTCACAGTACCCCTCGATTCACGATGCTTCGATTCGACGGTTTCCGACACGTCCGTTGGCCTGCAGAGTGACGCTGGCGGCGGTGAGCAACGCGCTGGGGAGGTTGAGGCGGGAGGTCGAAGGTGGCGGGGAACGGGAGGTGGCGGCGAAGTAGGCCGTCACATCGCTGCCGACGCGGGCAGCGGAAAGGGCTCGATTACGTCGAAGCGAGCCCTCCAAAGCTCACCCGCCTGTCCAGCGTCAGCAAGGTGTTCCGGCAGGCCCGAGTAGAACTCGCCAGCAAGTTGGTCGTTCGCGGGGTCGACGGTCGGGCGCAGCAGAAGGTTCGCCGTTGTGAAGTCCCCGACGATCGTCGTGATGGCTCGCTGGACCGGGTTCAGGAACACGACGGACTCGCACGCGCACCAGAAGGAGGGGCTCCGCATCCTGCACTCCCACCGTGCCCGCCACCGCGCTTCGGCGCGCTTCTCCTCGCCCGGAACGAGGACGCGGGCGGCGCCCGGTCCGGTGGACCGCAGGAACAAGCATCCTTCACGAACCAGGAGCGGTTCGAAGCTCGGCCCCTCGGCAACCTCACGCCCCTCCACCGCGGCCGCGTGGCCGGGCTGCGAACCGCCGGTTGAACAATGCCGCGGGTACCCGCCGCCGGCCTATGGGGAAAGCGACGAGCCCCGGGTCGCTGTCAGGGTTGCGGCCGTCAGTCGTGCGAGGCTCAGGCGGCCACGGGAGGCGTCGATCGGCTCGGCGTCGGGGTCCTGCATGCGCCCCAGCTGACCTCCCGGTGCGCCTTGGCGGGGCGCGGGCGCACGTCGCCGGGGGTGTGCCTGGCGGGCCACCCGAGGAGTGACGAGGATCGTGACGCTCACGAGGTGTCCAAGGGGGTGGGCTGGACCCCGCGCGGCTGGGGCTGCACAGCGAATCGCAGCATGCGCCCGGTCTCGCAGCAGGGACAGCGCCGCAGGTCCACGCCAGTGAGGTCTTGCACGACGTCCTCCACCGCGACCGCCTCGGTGGCGCGGTCCGGCTCGGGAGCAGGGCGTGGCTGGCCAAGGGCGGCCGCCGCGGCGGGGAGGCGCTGGCGCACCGCGGTGCTGCTGTACAGGCCGAAGTGGCGGATCTTGTGGAAGCCGTCGGGGAGGACGTGCAGCAGGAAGCGGCGGATGAACTCGTCGGGGGCGACGGTGAGGCGGGCGTCGCCCCGGGTGCGGAAGGTCGCGGCGTCGTCGGTGAGGGCGACCAGGCGGTGATCAGAGATGGCGACGCGATGGGTGTAGCGACCGAGGTAGGCGAAGACGGCCTTCGCGCCCGCGAACGGGGGCTTGCAGTAGACGACCCACTTCTTTCGGTGCAGCCCTCGGAGCATTCGCTTGAAGGCCCGCGGGTCGGCGATCTCGGCGCAGGCTCCGCCGAGGTCGAGCTCCCCGCGCTCATGGGCGCGGAGCAGTCCGCGACGGACGACGCCGCGGAAGAGCTTGCGCATGACGGCGACGGGGAAGAGGAAGCGCGGTGAAGAGGCGACCCAGCGCGAGCCGTCCATCGCGAGCCCACCGCCGGTGACGACGCAGTGGACGTGGGGGTGGAAGAGCATCTCGCGGGTCCAGGTGTGCAGGACCTCGGTGACGCCCAGCGTCGCGCCGAGGCGCTGGCGTCCCAGGGTGGAGAGGACCTCGTGTGCGGCCCGCATGATCAGGCCGTAGACGACCTTGCCGTTGCGCAGGGCGACCGGGCGCAACTCGGCGGGCAGGGTGAAGACGACGTGGAAATGGTGGGTGGGGAGCACGCGCTCCAGGCGCTTCTCGAGCCACTCGCGTTGGGCGAGGGCCTGGCAGCCGGGGCAGTGCCGGTTGCGGCAGGAGTTGTAGGCGGGGCGCTCGAAGCCGCAGGTGTCGCAGACCTCGAGGTGGCCGCCGAGCACAGCGGTGCGACAGGCGCGCAGGGCGCCGAGGACGCGGCCCTGGGCGGGGGTGAGGACGTGCGCGGCGGCGTAGGCCTCGCCGTGGCGACGGAAGACGTCCGCCACCTTCAGCGCGGGCCTGCGCGAGGCCACGACCGCCCCCACCCCGCCGGGCGCGGGGTGGAGGTGCGCCGTCACCGCCGGCTACTCGTCGGACAGGTCGAGGTCCTCCAGGGGGCTCTTGACCTGCTGGATGTGCGTGGTGCGCACCCGCAGGTAGGTCAGCGTCGTCTTGAGTTGGCTGTGGCCGAGCAGGGCCTGGATGGTGAGGATGTCGACCCCCGCCTCCAGCAGGTGCGTCGCGAAGGCGTGGCGCAGGCTGTGGAAGGTGAACCAAGGCGGGACGCCGGCGCGCTGGCGGGCCTTCAGCAGCGGCGTGTGTACGCCACCGATGGTGATGGGGCGGTCGCCCTTGGCGCCGGGGAACACCCACGGGCCCGCGGGGCGGCCGACCCGCCACCAGTCCCGCAGCGCGGCGAGCAGCCGGGGCGGCAGCACGGTGACGCGGTCCTTGTCGCCCTTGCCGCCGCGCACATGCAGCAGCCCGCGGGCACTGTCGATGTCCTCGACCCGGATGCGACAGGCCTCGGAGATGCGCAGCCCGGCCCCGTAGCCGAGCATCACGAGCGCGCGCAGCCGCGGGTCGTCGGCCGTCGCCGCCACGAGCGTGACCACCTGCTCAGCGCTCGGGACCGGCGGAAGGTGCTTGGGGTGGCGCGGCCACGGCAGCCGCGCCACGACCTCGGGCCGGTCCAGGGTGACCTTGTAGAGAAAGCGGATGCCGCCCACGAACTTGCGCATGCCGTTGGGAGAGATGCGCTTCTCGGTGACGAGCCAGGTGAGGAAGGCGCGGATGTCCTTCTCGCCCAGCTCGATGGGGGACTTGCGGTGGAAGGCCACGAAGGCCCGCGCGCTGCGCACGTAGGCCCGCTCGGTCCAGCGGCTGTAGTTGCGGAGGCGCAGGTCCTGCGCCATGCGATCGGCGATCTCGCCCATGACTGCTCCTGGGTGTCACCGGCCCCGTCCATCGGGACCGGGTCTTCCCAGGGTGGCTGCTCCAGCGCCGGCCTACGACACCGGGCGCAGCCCGCAAGGGTCTGGGGCCGCCGGCCCCAGCGGGGGTCTGGGGGCGGAGCCCCCGGGTGCCGCGCCAGCGGCTTTGTTCAACCAGCGGCGTGATCCGCCTGCGGACGGGGTTGGTCCGGGCGGACGAGCGCTACCTCGAGGGCTACTGGCTCGCCGACGGCGTCGTTGCCGGGGACTTCGTGTTCGTGGAGGTGTCCGACACTGGCCGCGGCATGGACGAGGCGACCAAGGCCCGCCTATTCGACCCCTTCTTCACAACCAAGCGCACGGGACGTGGCCTCGGCATGGCAGCGGTGTTGGGCATCGTGCGCGGCCACCATGGCGCGATCAAGGTCTACAGCGAGATCGGGCGGGGGACGACCATCAAGGCGCTCTTCCCCGTCAGCAAGAGCAGCAGCCGCGCTCGGGCTGCCGAGGTGGCCGCGGTACCCCGGGCGCCTACCGACGCCCTGATTCTCGTGGTCGACGATGAGGAGACGGTGCGCAACGTTGCCTGCGAGGTCCTCGCCTACATTGGCTTCCGCACCCTCTCGGCAGGAGACGGGCAGGCAGCGGTCGATATCTTCCGCCAGCAACCGGACGAGATCGACCTGGTGATACTCGACCTGACGATGCCGATCATGGATGGCGAGGAGGCCTTCCGCATCATCCGGTCGATCCGGCCGGCTGTGCCCATCATCCTCACCAGCGGCTACAACCGCCAGGACTCCGCCGCGCGCTTCGCCGGCCGGTCCATCTCGGGCTTCCTGCAGAAGCCCTGGACCGTCAAGGAGCTGACCACCGTGATGGGCGAGGCCCTGAAGCGCGGCAAGGAGTGAGGGCGCGGCGGTCCAGGTCTGCGTCCCCCTTCAGCGGGTAGGAAGCATGAAGCCCCCTGCCAGAGGAGCGCAGGGCGGGTCCTCGTGCTTCCTCGTGGTTCCCTCCGTGCCAATGTGAGTGAGACAGTCACCCCCTTCGAGTTTACTGAGCAGGGCGACCCGGACTCTCCCCTTGGCCCCTTCGTCCCCCGACCCCACCGCTCCCACCGAGGTCTCGGCCAGGCCCCGCCGACGCACTTCACCACAGACCACAAGCGCCGCATCGTGCGGGAAGCCGATGGCTGCCACAAGCCCGGCGAGATCGGCGCAGACCTCTTGGCCTCCACCTCCACGACCGACCGTGGCACCGTCATGGGGATGTGGAGCGGCGGCATGCAGCAGCTGACCCGGCATCGTTGCCATCCGCGGTCGCTGAGGGTCGGCGCCCATCACGCCCGGTCGAGCCGCCCCCTCGGCCTCCGCACCTCCCCCGCCTCCACACGCACGGCCAGCCCGGATCGCCGGCGTGGTCGTTGACTCGAAGCCCACATGCACGTATAGTTCTGACCTCAGGAGTACGTACATGGCCGCCAAACTCACCCTCAGCGTGGACCCCAACGTCGTGGTCGCTGCGAAGAGGTATGCCGCCGCCAGCGGTCGGTCGGTGTCCGAGCTGGTGGAGACCTACCTGGCCGCAATCACCGCGGTCGCCACGGCTCAGGCGCCTCCACCGCAGCTCGCGCGTTGGAGGGGCTCCATGTCCGGAGTCGACATCGAGGACCACAAGGCCTGGCTCGCGGAGAAGTACGGGAAATGATGCGCATCCTCGTCGACCTCAACCTCGTGCTCGACGTCCTGCTCGACCGCGAGCCCCACTCCGAAGACGGGGCCGCGCTCTGGGCTGCGGTCGAGACCGGTGAGGCGGAGGGTCTGCTGGCGGCCCACTGCGTGACGACCCTTCACTACCTGGCCGCTCGCTCGGGGGGGCGGGCGTTCGCGGACGAGTGCGTGGCTGGCGTGCTCGGGGTGTTCCGCGTGGCACCGGTGGACGAGGGGGTTGTCCGCCGGGCGTTGGCCATGGCCTGGCCGGACTTCGAGGACGCCGTCTGTGCCGCTGCGGGAGAGGCCGCCGGGTGTCACGTGCTCGCCACTCGGGATCCTGGTGGGTTCAAGCGGTCGGTTCTACCCGTCATGACCGCGGTTGAGGCCCTGATGGCCCTGAGGTCGAGCAGACCCTCCTGAACGCCGTTTGCGGGGGCGCCTGACCTCCACCTCTATCAACCCCTTCACGTTTCGCCGCTGACCCCCCGAAGGCGGGGCGCATGGGGCCTGGTGCTGCCGGGCATCGACCGGCCGCTGGCGGTTCAAGCGGTGATCAGCGGGCTCAACGGGCCCGCCAGGACGGAGACGCCCGGTCTCTGGGGGCGGCGCTGCCCGCCCTGCTGCTGGGCGGCTTCGCGGTGAAGCTCGCGGGCGCCACCTGGCCGACGGGCGCCCAGCCGCACTTTCGGCTGCTGCCCGGCCTCTGGTGGGTCCGGGGGATCCAGGGCGCTAACGAGGTCTGCCCGAGCGGGCAGGACGATCGCCGAAGATCGGCTGCTCGACGAGATCGTCTCCACCGGACCTGTGGGCGATCGCGGGCCGCGCGGCGACCGGGATCGGCGCCGCCGGGGATCGCCTCCACCAGGATCCCCCCAGAGGGGCGATCCTGCCCCCACAGGCGCCGACGGGGTTGGACAGGCACCCCCAGGCCTCGCTACCGTCAGGGGGTCGTTCCACGGGTTCCACACGGCGCCCCGACGCCCGTGGAACGCAGCCGCCCTCTCCTGCAAAAGGCAGCTTCTCCGCCTGTGTCTACCGCAATTGCCAGCATGGATGTCCAGCCTCTCCACGTCTTTGCGTGGATCGTGGACAGCGGCTTGCGGGACAGCATGAAGGCCTTGGCCCACGCCCTGTTGCGCAGGGTGGACCGGCACACCTGGCGCTGGCCCAAGCGCCATGGCGCCCAGGGCGGCGTGACGGTGGCGGACCTGGCCGACGGCGCGGGCCTCAGCCGTCGCCATGCCGCGCGCTGCTTGCGGGTGCTCGAAGACCTGGGCCTGGTGCGCACCACCTTCCGGCCCTTCGAGGTCTCGGAATACGAGCTGCACGCCGACGCCTGGAAGTCCATGGCCGAGCAGCACAAGGCCGAGCGGGCCGAGGAGCGCCACCGCACCCGCACAGAGCGCATCGCCCGCTTCAACGAGCGCCGCGCAGCCGCCCGCCAGAAGGCCCGCCCGGTGGACCGCGCAGCCGCCCCGCCGGCCCCGTCTGCTGCGCCGCCCGCTGTTGCCACCCCCGCTATTGCCACCCCCGCTGTTGCCACCCCCGCTGCCCCGCCCCGCTGGGCCTGGAAGCACGCCCAGCGCATCGACGCCGCCCCCGACACCGTCTTTGCCCTGGTGGGCGGGGCCGCCGCCGCGATCCTGGGCGCAGGCCTGCGCCCCGAGGCCCAGGGCGGCCTGGCCCGGCCGGTCCTGCGCCTGTGGGAGGACCGCGGTCGCCCCCAGCCCGCCCTGCTCATCCAAGAGCTGGAGCTGGTCTGCGCCTGGGCGCGGGAGTCCGTGCACCCCGACGCCATCGGCCTGCGGGGCGCCGGGCGCATCCCCCAGCCGGATCGCAGCAAGGACGCGGGCACGCTCTGCGCCCCCGCCAGCTTCCAGCAGCGCCTGGACCTCGCCCGGGCCCACGGTCTGGCGCAGCGGCAGGCCC
>JAGYJW010000094.1 GCA_018401435.1 Deltaproteobacteria bacterium
CACCGACGAAGACGATGGCTGGATGCTCAGCTTCGTGCAGTACCCCGATGGCAGCGCCAGCCGGGTGCGGGTGCTGGACGCCCGCAGCATGGACAAGCTGGCCGATATCCACCTGCCCCGGCGCGTGCCCTTTGGATTCCACACGGCCTGGGTGCCGGGTGAGCTGCTCAACCCCGCGGAGGCCCGATGAAGCCCCAACGCCGTGTCTTCGTGGTGGGCGGCGCCCAGACGCCCTTCTTGGGGCGGGCGCGCCCGGAATTCCTCTCCTTTCGGGACACCCGCAAGGGGCTGGGCCGCAACCCCAGCGCCGAGGAGCACCTGCGGGCCGCCGTCCTGGGCGCCCTGTCGGCCACCGGAGTGGATCCCGCCGCCATCGACCGCGCCTGGCTGAGCAACTTCCTGGGCGAGTGCTTCGTGCGGCAGGGCCATATGGGCGCCATGCTGGCGGCGGCGCACCCGGCCCTGGAGGGCAAGCCCATCGCCCGCATGGAGGCCGCCTGCGCCAGCGGCGGGGTCTGCCTGGCCACCGCCGTGGACGCCTTGCAGGCCGTCTGCGACGTGGCCCTGGTGGCCGGGGTCGAGGTGGAGACCAACGTGAAAGGTGGCGAAGGCGTCGATCACATGGCCCTGGCCGCCCACTGGGAGAAGCAGCGCGGCATCAGCGAATTCGTCTTCCCCCACCTCTTTGCGCGCCGGGCGCGGGCCTGGAAGGAGGCCTATGGGGGCACGTCGCGGGACCTGGCGGGGGTGGTGTGGAAGAGCCGGCGCCATGCCCGGGACAACCCCGACGCCTTGCACCACCACACCGATACCAGCCTGGACGCCCTGGACACGGTCTCCGACCACAACCGCACCTTCCTCGAAGACCCCGATCTGCACGACCACATGCGCATCGCGGACTCGACGGAGTTCACCGATGGCGCAGCGGCGGTGATCCTGGCCACCGAGGCGGGCCTGGCCCGGCTGGGCCTGCGGCCCGACGACTGCACCGAGCTGCTCAGCTATGGCTTCTCGGTGCGGGCCCTGGGCGCAGAGACGGATCCGACCCGGCTGGTCAACGTCGCTGCGGCGGCCCGACAGGCCCTGGGCGATGCGGGGTTGGCGCCCGCGGACGTGGATGTGGCCGAGGTTCACGACTGCTTCAGCGTGACCGAGGCCCAACACTATGCCGCCCTGGGTTTTTGCACAGACGCAGAGGCCCCCTCCGCCATGCGCGCCGGCGCCTTTGAACGCGACGGGCAGGTGGCGGTGAACCCCAGCGGCGGCCTGCTGGGCGCGGGCCATCCCATCGGCGCCACCGGCGTGCGCCAGGCCCTCGACCTTTGGCGGCAGCTCCGCGGCCGGGCCGGCGCCTGCCAGGTGCCCGGCTCCCCCCGGATCGGCCTCAGCAGCAACCTGGGCGGCGACGACCGCACCGGCGTGGTCATGGTCCAGCGGGCCCTCTGAGCCTCCGCCCCCGCGCTGTCCCCTCCACCTCTGGCCCGCGAGCCCTGCCGTGTCCGATCGCTACCTTCGCCTCCCCAGTCGCCACCTGGACAAGCAGGTCCACCTGTGGACCCACGGCACCTATGGCCAGCCCGTATTGGTCTTTCCGTCCGCTGCCGGCATGGCCCATGAGTGGCAGCTGGGCGGGGCCATCGAGGCCCTGCGCCCGCTGCTGGATGCCGGCCGCATCAAGCTCTACAATGTCGAGAGCAATGTCAGCCGGAGCTGGCTGGCGGACGATCTCGCGCCCCACACCATCCTGGCCCGCCACGCCGCCTATGAGCGCTTCATCGTGGATGAGCTGGTGCCCTGGATCCGCCAGGACTGCCGCAGCGCCGACATCCCGCTGGTGGCCTGCGGCGTGAGCTTTGGCGGCTTCTACGCCCTCAATTTCACCCTCAAGAACCCCGAGATCTTCCGCCGCGCCCTGTGTTTGAGCGGCCGCTACGATGTCGGCGCCTTCTTGCAGGGTGACCGCAGCGAGGCCGCCTGGTTCAACCAGCCCCTGGCCTATGTGCCGCAGCTTCGGGGCGATGCCCTGCGGCGAACCGCCCAGGCCCGCGCCACCCTGGTGGTGGGCCAGGGCGCCCACGAGGGCCGGTGCATCAGCGAGACGGCGCGCATGGCGCGGGCCCTGATGGATCGCGGCCTGTCTTGTGACCTGGACGTGTGGGGCCACGATGTCAGCCACGAGTGGGTGTGGTGGCGGCGGCAGCTTCGGCACCACCTGGGGCGCATGGTCGCGGCCTGAATCATCGGGGCCTGAAGCGCGTCAGCGCAGGGCGCCGTCGATGCCTTCGAGCAGCTGGCTGAGGCTGGGGCGGATCTTGTAGTCGGTGTCGGCGTGGGCCCAGCGCACGACGCTGTCGGTGTCCACCAGGAAGAGGGCGGGCACCGCATAGCGGTGGTGTTTGCGCCCGGATGCCGCCTCCAGATCGATGCCATAGCCCCCCAGGCGCTTCACCTCGGCGGCGTCGGCCTGGAAGACCACCTTGAGCGCCTCGTGCAGCCGCAGGTCGGGGTCCGACACCACCGGAAAGGGGATCTGCCAGCTGGCCTGGGTCTGACTGGCGGGGTCGGGCTGGTCCACGCTGATGGCCACCGGCGTGATCTTGCGGCGCTGGAATTCCGACCCGCTCGTGGCCAGCTCGTGCAGCTGGAAATTGCAGTAGGGGCACCAGCCCCCTCGGTAGAAGACAAGCAGTACGGGCCCGTTTTCGAGGAGGCCGTGCAAGGAGGTGGCCGGGGCACCCATGGGCTGCAGGGCGAGGTCTGGCAGCTTGCTGCCCACCGGCAGGCCCACGCCCGCGGGCAGGGTGCCCAGCGCGCCTGGGGCCGGTGCGGCGGTGGCCTTGCTCGCAGGGTGGCCGGGGCCTCGGGGGCCACCGGCGCGGCCTCCGGGCTGGGGGCGGCGGCGGCGCTGGGGCCGACCAGAGCAGCAGCAGGGCGGCCTTTCGGGCAAGGTGGGCGGCAGTCGGGGGGCTCGCGCGGGGGCTCCCGGGCCTATCCCAACAGACCGGCGGCGATGTGGTGGGCAGCCAGCAGGTCGAAGAGGGCCATGGACAAGCAGCCCAGGAAGGTGCCCAGCAGGTAGTCCCGCCAGCTCCGCGGCTGACCCCATGGCCAGACTCAGCGGGAAGAAGGTGAAGAAGGCCAGCCGCAGGGCCGATGACGGTGCGCAGGCCTCCGTGGGCCAGGGCGTCATCGTGCTAGCCAGCCCGGCGGGGATGCGGGCCTGCACGGCCTCTCGACCCATCCAGCGCGCGGCGGCGAAGCTGTTGGTGCAGCCCAGCATCATGCCCAGCAGCCCCAGGGACGCCCGCAGCGCTCTCCACATCAGCCCGGCCGCCACCAGGAAGAGGTGGGACGACAGCCCGAAAGGCTGCAGACAGGCAAAGGCCAGCACATAGACCAGGGGCCCCAAGGCCCGGCCTCGGCCACCCGCGCCTGGATGCCTTCCGTGGTGAGCCCTGGAAGAGGCCGGTCTGCCACAAGGCGCCGGCGACCCCGCCCAGCAGGAGCAGGCCGCCAGCCCGACGGGCGATCCGCCAGCGCCGCTTTCGGCGTTTCTCGGCGTTGGTAGCGGCGGGAGTCATCTGAGGTCTGGCCAGGGCACCTGCGGGGTTGCGTCGAGATAGCTCTTTCACCCCGGCTGTAGGAGTCAACCGTGGTGACCCCCGCGGCCCGCCCCGAATCGCCCTGCCGGCGCTGCTCCTCCTTTCGGGTGCTTGCGCCCTGGTCTACCAGTCCGTCTGGCTGCGCGAGCTGCGGCTGGTCTTTGGGGCAGGCACGGCGGCCAGCACAGCGTGCTGGCCATCTTCATGGGGGGCTGGGCCTGGGCAGCCTGGTGCTGGGGGCGCCTGGCGGACCGTCACGACCATCCCTGCGCCTCTACGGCCTGTTGGAGCTGGGGTGGCCCTCAGCGCAGGGCTCAGCCCCCTGCTGGTAGACCCACCCGGGCCCTCTATGCGGGGCTGGGGGCACGCCGTGCTGGGACCGGTGCCCGGGACCCTCCTGCGCCTGCTCCTGAGCGCCCTGGTGCTGGGCCTGCCCACCTTCTTGATGGAGGCACCCTGGCGGCGGCAGTGCGGGGCGGTGCAGCCGGGCGAGGACCGCGACCGCTGGCGCCTGGGCTTGCTCTACGCTCAACACCCTGGGTTCGGTGGGGGGTGCTGCTGGCCACGCTGTACCATCGAAGCCGTGGGCATTCGCAGCGGCCTGGTCAGCGCGGTCACTCAACCTGCTGGTGGCGGGGTGCGATTGTGCGGGGCGGGGCTGGCCGGCCCGACCACCTGCCCGCCAGGCCCAGGACGCCGCCGCGCCAGCCCCGCTGGTATTGGCCGGAGCGGGCATCGCGGGCTTTGCCTTCTTGCTGATGGAGCTGGTGTGGTACCGGGTTCTGGCGCCGCTTTTGGGTGGTTCATCCTATAGTTTCGGCGTGATTCTGGCGGTGGCCCTGCTGGGCATCGGCCTGGGATCCCTGGCCTATGGGGCCTGGGCGCGGGGCCGGCGGCCCAGCCTGCTTGCTTTTGGGGTGACCGCGGCCCTGGAGGCCCTGCTGGTGGGCCTGCCCCTTGGATTGGGCGATGACTTTGCCCTGGCGGCCGCTGCATTGCGGCCTTTCGGCGAGCAGGGCTTCTGGGCCCTGGGCCTGGTCTGGGCCACCCTCGCGGCGGCGGCCATCCTGCCGGCGGCCCTGGTCTCTGGCTTTCAGTTTCCGCTGCTGGTGGGCCTGCTGGGGCAGGGCGACCGGGCCCTCGGTCGCCAGGTGGGGCTGGCGGCCGGCTGCAATACGGCGGGGGCCATCCTGGGCTCCCTGGCCGGCGGCTTCGGGCTGGTGCCGGCCCTGGGAGCGGTGGGCCTGTGGCGCCTGGTGGTGCTGCTGCTGCTGGGGGTCGCCAGTGTGGCGGCGGTCCTGTCCTTTCGCCAGCGGCGCACGGGGGCGCTGGCCTTGGGGTTGGGGGTTGCACTGGGCCTGGGCCTGGCCACTGCGCCCGGTCCCACGGCGGCCTGGCGCCACAGCCCCATCGGCGCCGGTCGCGCCAACCTGACCGGCCTGGACCCGGTGGCCACCCAGGACGCCTTGCGCCAGGTGCGTCGCGCCACCCTCTGGGAGGTGGATGGGGTCGAGAGCGCCCTGGCCTTGCAGAGCCTCACCGGCAACGCCTTCGTCATCCACGGCAAGGTGGACGGCCATGTCATCGGGGATGCTCCCACCAACCTGTGGCTGGGCCTGCTGCCCACCCTGCTGCATCCCGCGCCCAGCCGCGTGCTCATCATCGGCCTGGGCACCGGCCAGACCGCGGGCTGGGCGGCGGCCGCGGACGAGGTGGAACATATCGATGTGATCGAGCTTGAGCCGGCCATTGTCGATGTGGCCCGCGCCTGCGCCCTCAGCAACCACGGGGCCCTGGACAACCCCAAGATCCAGGTGCATATGGGCGATGCGCGGGAGTGGCTGATGGCCAGCCCCCAACGCTACGACATCATCGTCTCGGAGCCCAGCAACCCCTACCGGGCGGGCATCGCCAGCCTCTTCAGCGAGGAGTTCTACGCCGCCAGCCGGCAGCGCCTGGAGCCCGGGGGGCTCTTCTTGCAATGGGTCCAGGCCTATGAGCTTTCCGAAGAGACGCTGGCGACGGCATTCGCAACCTTGCAGGCGGTCTTTCCCCATGTCCAGGTCTGGGAGGGCGCCAGCGAGGGCGACCTGCTGCTGGTGGCCAGCCCCCAGCCTCTGCCCGTGGACCCCGCCCAGATCGCGGGCCGGCTGGGCCGCGCCCCCTGGAAGGACGGCCTGGCGCGGGGCTGGCGTGTGGCGGGCCTCCCGGGGCTGATGGCGGGCTTTGTGGGCGACAGCGGGCTGGTGGCGGCTGTGGCCGCCGGGGCGCCGGTCAATACCGATGACCACCCCGTCATCGAGTTCGGATTCGCCCGCCACCTGGGCCAGACCCAAGGCGCCTCGGTGGCCGCCCTGCGGGATCGCGCTGCCGCTGGGAATTGGGACAGCATGCCCATCGTCGTCGATTCGGATGCGGCGCTGGAGGCGCGCTTCAGCAAGGCCATCGCCGGGCGCAGCCCCCCCAAGCCGCCCCAGGGCCCAACCGGTCCCCTGGCCGCCCGAATG
>JAGYJW010000095.1 GCA_018401435.1 Deltaproteobacteria bacterium
AATAGAAAATCTGGCCAACCTCGATGCCGCGCGCGGTGCGGCGGCGTTCCTCGGGGATTGCGTTGAACAAGGCTTCGTCATGGGTTTCATCGGTGCGCGCATAGCGGCTGGTGAATTCATCCAGCACGGCGGCACAGGCGGCGTGATCGTTGTAGTCGATCTGCCGGTCACCGAATTTCAGGTCGGTGATCTGGCTGTCATAGAACACCTCTGATTCGCCGGTGTCGGCCAGCACCAGAAATTCATGCGTATCATCGCCGCCGATGGGGCCGCTGTCCGCGCGCATCGGGATCGCTTGCAGGCCCATGCGTTCATAGGTCCGCAGATAGCTGACCAAATGGCGGTTATAGGCGTGCAAAGCGTCTTCTTTCGTCAGGTCGAAATTATAGCCGTCTTTCATATAGAATTCGCGGCCCCGCATGACGCCGAAACGCGGGCGGACCTCATCACGGAATTTCCACTGGATTTGATACAAAGTCAGCGGCAGATCCTTGTAGCTGGTCACATGGGCGCGGAAGATGTCCGTCACCAATTCCTCGGCGGTGGGGGTGAACAGCATTTCGCGCCCGCCACGGTCCTTGATGCGCAGCATTTCTTCGCCATAGGCGTCATAGCGGCCGGATTCGCGCCACAGGTCTGCCGATTGGATCGTCGGCATCTGGATTGCGATATGGCCCGCGCGTTCCTGTTCTTGATGCACGATATTTTCGATCTTGCGCAGCACCTTGAACCCCAAGGGCAGCCAAGAATAAATCCCCGCGCTGGCCTGTTTGATCATCCCCGCCTGCAACATATAGCGGTGCGACACGATCTGCGCCTCGCGCGGGGTTTCTTTCAGGACGGGCAGGAAATAACGGCTGAGGCGCATGGGGTGACCTTTGTGACAGGCGGAAATTGCTTTTCGACGTGTAATCGCGCAACCATGCCCCCGCAAGCATTGTGATCGCCAGCCCCCGAAAATGCGCCGGACCCTTGCAAGCAAGGCCCATTTGCCGCATCACAGCGCAAATCAAAGCGGAGTAACCGATGGCCCTGCCCGTTAAGGACCAGATCAAATATTGGGGCATCGCGATGGCGGTGTTTCTGGTTGTGCTTTGGGCGCTGGGCGATGTGATCCTGCCCTTCGTGCTGGGCGGTGCGATCGCCTATCTGCTGGACCCTGTTGCCGATAGGTTGCAGCGCGCAGGGCTAAGCCGGGTTCTGGCGGTCAGTATCATCACCTTGGTCGCGGCGATGGTGTTCATCCTGCTGATCTTGCTGGTGATCCCGACGCTGGTGAAACAGACTACGGCGCTGATCGACACCGCCCCTGCCCTGTTTGAACGGCTGCAGGCCGGATTAACCGCACGCTTTCCCGACCTGATCGAACCCGAAAGCACGATCCGCCAGCAATTGCAGGCCATCGGCGAGACGATACAGGCGCGCGGCGGCGAATTGATCAACGGGGTTCTCAGCTCGGCCATGGGCCTTGTGAACATCATTGTGCTGCTGGTGATCGTGCCGGTTGTAGCCTTTTATCTGCTGCTTGACTGGGACAATATGATCGCCAAGATCGACAGCCTGCTGCCCCGCGACCACGTTGCCACCGTGCGGCATCTGGGTGGCGAGATTGACCGCACGCTGGCGTCGTTCATCCGCGGGCAAGGCACGGTCTGTTTGATCCTTGGCACCTATTATGCCGTCGGGCTGATGCTGGCGGGGCTGAATTTCGGACTGATCGTCGGGTTCATCGCAGGGCTGATCACTTTTATTCCTTATGTCGGCGCGCTGGTTGGCGGGGCCTTGGCGCTGGGACTGGCATTGTTTCAGTTCTGGGGCGCGGTCGAGGTCGCAGATGGCGATACCGTCACCTATGCCACCAACTGGCTGCGGATCGGGATCGTGGGCGCGATCTTTGCCTTGGGGCAGTTTCTGGAAGGCAATGTGCTGACACCTAAATTGGTGGGCTCATCGGTCGGGCTGCACCCTGTCTGGCTGATTTTCGCGCTGTCGGTGTTCGGGTCGCTGTTCGGGTTTGTGGGCATGCTGGTCGCCGTGCCGATCGCAGCGGTGATCGGCGTGCTCATCCGCTACGCGCTGGGCCAATACCGCGACAGCCTGCTCTATCAAGGGCAGTCGAAAGACCGATGATCGCACAGCAGCTCAGTTTCGACTGGCCCAACGGGGTGGCGCTGGGGCCGGATGATTTTTTCGTCTCGACCGCCAATGCGACCGCCTTTGGCATGGTCACCGACCCCGCCCGCTGGCCACTGCGTAAACTGGTGATCACGGGGCCGGCAGGCTGCGGCAAAAGCCACCTTGCGCGGATATTCGCAGCAGGCCAACCCACGCAGATCATAGCGGCCGCCGACCTGACCGCCGATTTCCGGCCCAAGGCTGCGGCGCTGGTGATCGAGGATATGGACAACCTGCCCGCCCCTGCCCAAGAGCCGATGTTCCACCTGCACAACCACCTGCACCATGATGGCGGGCTGTTGCTGCTGACCGCGCGCCAGACGCCGGGGCATTGGCCGATCACCCTGCCCGATCTGGCCAGCCGGATGCAGGGCAGCGCCGTGGTGCAGGTCGCAGACCCCGACGATGCGCTGTTGCAGGCGGTGATGATGAAATTGTTCGCCGACCGCCAATTGCTGCCGCCACCAGACCTTGCCGCCTATCTAGCGCCGCGGATCGAACGGTCCTTTGCCGCCGCCGCGGCCATCGTGGCGGCACTGGACAGCATGGCCTTGGCCACCGGCCACAAGATCAGCCAGAGACTTGCCGCGCGCCTGCTGGACAAGCCCGACTAGCCACTGCATCATTGTCACAAAACCGCAACCTTCGCGGGACAAAAGGCAGTATGAACAAAGCAAATTTCCTGAGCAGCGATTTTCCCGCCGCCACCGCCCTTGACATGGATATCGCCAGCAGCGCGCGTTTCGTGAACCGTGAACTTAGCTGGGTCGGTTTTAACTGGCGCGTGCTGGAAGAGGCCGAAAATCCGCGCGTCCCGCTGCTGGAACGGCTGCGGTTTTTGTCGATTTCCGCTACCAATCTGGATGAATTCTATACCGTCCGCGTCGCGGGCCTGCGCGAATTGGCCATCGCGGGCAATGCCACGCCTGCGTTGGACGGGCTGACCCCCGCCGAACAACTGGTCGAAATCGACCGCGAGGCGCGCGCCCTGATGACACGCCAGCAGGTCGTATACAGCGCGCTTGAAGCAGAGATGAAAGACAACGGCATCGCGATTCTGTCGCGGATGGACGTGACCAAGGACGACCGCGATTTTCTGGACAATTACTTTCTTGATCAGGTGTTTCCGGTTTTGTCGCCGCTGGCCATCGACCCTGCGCATCCGTTCCCGTTCCTGCCCAACGAAGGGTTCGCGCTGGCGCTGCAACTGGAACGCAGCGCCGATAAACGCAGCCTGCGCGCGCTCTTGCCGATCCCCGCCCAGATCGCGCGGTTCATCTCGCTGCCCAGTGCGACGGGGCACCGGTTCCTGCCGCTCGAAGAACTGCTGCTGTTGCATATCCCGCGCCTGTTTCCGGGCTATCACGTCAAGGGTAATTGCGGGTTCAAAGTGCTGCGCGACAGCGATCTGGAACTGGAAGAAGAAGCCGAAGACCTTGTGCGCGAGTTTGAAACAGCCCTGAAACGGCGCCGCCGTGGCGAGGTTGTCCGGCTCAAGATTTCGGCCAACGCGCCGCCTGCGCTGCAAACGCTGATCATGTCGGAACTGCATGTCTCCAGCGATGCGGTTGTCGAGGTGGACGGGCTGATCGGCATTTCCGACCTTGGCGAACTGGTGCTGGACAGCCGGCCCGACCTGCTTTGGCCCATATTCACGCCGCGCGTGCCCGAACGGGTACAGGACCACGACGGCGACATGTTCGCCGCGATCCGTCAAAAGGACATGCTGCTGCACCATCCTTATGAAACCTTCGACATGGTAGTGCGGTTTCTTAATCAGGCGGCCCATGACCCCGATGTCGTGGCGATCAAGCAGACGCTGTACCGCACATCGCAGAAATCGCCCATCGTCAGCGCGCTGTGCGAAGCAGCAGAAAACGGCAAATCCGTCACCGCATTGGTCGAGTTGAAGGCCCGTTTCGACGAGGCCGCCAATATCCGCCAGTCGCGCAGGCTGGAACGCGCGGGCGCGCATGTGGTTTACGGCTTTGTGAATTACAAAACCCACGCGAAAATCAGCACCGTCGTGCGCCGCGAAGGCGACAGGCTGGTGACCTATACCCATTTCGGCACCGGCAATTACCATCCGATCACCGCGCGGATCTATACCGACCTGAGCTTTTTCACCTGCGATCAGGATTTGGGGCGCGATGCGACCAAGGTGTTCAACTACCTGTCCGGCTATGCCCAGCCTGAAGGGCTGCAAAACCTGTCGATCTCGCCCATTTCGCTCAAACAGACGCTGATTGACCGAATCGCCGCCGAGGGCGTGAATGCGCGCGCCGGCAAACCCGCGATGATCTGGGCCAAGATGAATTCGCTGGTCGAACCCGATGTGATCGACGCGCTTTATGCGGCGTCACAGGCCGGGGTCAAGATCAGCCTTGTGATCCGTGGCATCTGCGGGCTGCGCCCCGGTGTGAAAGGTCTGTCCGACAATATCCGTGTCAAATCCATCGTCGGGCGGTTTTTGGAACATTCGCGCATTGTCTGTTTCGGCAATGGCGCCGCGCTGCCATCCAAACAGGCAAAGGTCTATATCAGTTCGGCCGACTGGATGGGGCGCAACCTGAACCGGCGGGTCGAGACGCTGGTCGATATCCGCAACCCGACCGTCAAGGCGCAGATCGTCAGCCAGATCATGGCCGCCAATATGGCTGACGTGGCGCAAAGCTGGGTTATGGCACCCGATGGCAGTTTTACCCGCGCCACCCCGACCGAAGGCGAATTCGCCTTTAATTGCCACCGCTTTTTCATGGAAAATCCGTCTCTTTCAGGGCGCGGGTCGGCGGGGGCGTCGGATGTTCCGCAATTGACCCACACCGACGATTGACCGATACGGGTCACGCGTCACACACGGGGACAGTATGAACCAGCAATCCGAGCCTGACAGCATCGACTGGGGGCCTTTTGGCCGTCCGTTGTTCGAAGACCCCGCCGCACAGGCGCTGGCGCGTGTCGGCGTGGTCGATGTGGGCTCGAACTCTGTCCGCTTGGTGGTGTTCGACGGGGCGGCGCGTTCGCCTGCCTATTTCTACAATGAAAAGATCATGTGCGCGTTGGGTGCGGGCATGTCGCAGACCGGCCATCTGAACCCCGAAGGCCGCAAACGCGCGATTTCCGCAATCCGCCGTTTCGCCGCCCTTGCCAAGGGCATGGGCATCCCGCCGTTGACCGCCGTGGCCACCGCCGCCGTGCGCGAGGCAACAGACGGGCAGGATTTCCGCGACGAGGTGCTGCGCGAAACCGGCATCAAGCTTTGGGTCATTGACGGCCGTGAAGAGGCCCGATTGTCCGCCCAAGGCGTGTTGCTGGGCTGGCCGGGCAGTTACGGGCTGGTCTGCGACATCGGCGGGTCGTCGATGGAACTGGCCGATCTGGCCGAAGGCAAGGTTGGGCGGCGCCTGACATCCGCGCTCGGCCCGCTGAAACTGCGCGAAATCAAGGGCGGCAAAAAGGCGATCAAGGCCTATGTCCGCGCCACGATGCAGGACCTGCACAGGGACATGAACTTTGAAACCGGCATGCGGCTGTTTCTGGTCGGCGGGTCATGGCGGGCCATCGCGCGGATCGACATGGAACGGCGCAGCTATCCTTTGACCGTGCTGCATGAATACCGCATGTCATCGCGCCAGATCAGCATGACCGCCGAATATATCCGCAAATCCGACCTGACCGAATTGCGGGGCCGCTGCCATATCTCGGACAGCCGGATGTCGCTGGTCCCGCTTGCCGCGATCGTGCTGAAAGAATTGATGCGCACCTTCAAGCCCAAGGA
>JAGYJW010000096.1 GCA_018401435.1 Deltaproteobacteria bacterium
CCCCGTCTCGTGCAAGAAGCCGATGCCCGGGTCCAATCCGGCCGCCATCACGGCCTGGTCCACGCGCACCGTCAGCAGGGTGTAGGCATAGGACAGGACCGCGTTGACGGGGTCGCGGGGCGGCCGGCGGGTGCGCCGGGTGAAGGTGAAGGCGGGGTGGCGCAGGCCCCGCCCGAAGACGCCAAAGACGGTGCGGGCGGCGGCGCCTTCGATGCCCCGCAAGGCGTCCAGGTTGGGCGCCTCGGCGGCGCGGCGGCTGGCAGCGCGCAAGGCCGCCAGCGCGTCCCCGGCGCCCTCGCCCGGAGCGGCCCGAAGCAAGCGCGCAACGGTCACCCGCTGATTCTGCAGCTTGCCCACCACGATGGAACGCGCGATCTCCAGCCGTGTCTGCGGATTGCTGGCGGCGCGGGCCTGGGCCAGCCGCGCGGTCGCGCCGCGGTTGATGGCCGGGCTCATGCGGCCGATGAAGCGCCCGCGGCCATCGCAGAAGACGACCTCGACGCCGGCTCTCAGCAGGATGCGCCGGGCGTCGGCAGACATCGCCACAGGCCCCTCCAGCAGCACGGCGTCGATGTTGCGGGGGTCGAAGCGAGCCACCGCGCTGCCTTGCAGGTGCACCTCGATGGCGCCCCCCCGCGCCACCAGGCTGCGGTCGCCCCCCCGCACCACGACCTGCCTCACCGGGCCTCCGGGGCGGGCGCGCGGCGCAGCACGGGCAGGCCGTCCAGGGCCTCGGTCCACCAGCGCTCGCCGTCCACCACCATTCCGCCGTCAGGGAGCTCGGCCAGCCGGTCCACGACGCGGCGGCGCAGCCCGTCGCGCTCGGATTGCAGCAGGGCCAGCCGGGCCTCGACGCTGGCCAGGGCGACAAGCTGCTGCTCCAGGGGCGGGTCGGCAGGTCTGGGGGCCACGGCCGGGATGCCCTCTGCGTGCAGCAAGGGGTGGTCATAGCTTCCGGGCGATGCGAAGCGGCAGTCGCAAGGCACGCCCTCCGCCGCGGCGGGCAGGCGCTTGCGAACCCGGGCGCAAGACACCGGGCTGCCCGTGTGGGGGCGGCCCATGGGTGCGGGCAGGCCCCCTCGGCCGCAGAGCCAGTTCACCGCCGCCACGCCTTCGGGCAGGTGGCCCAGGCTGTGCTCCAATACAACGGCGGCGTCGCGTTCCAGCTTGCCTTGCTCCAGCACCCGGTCCACCACCCGGCGCAGCACGCCGCAGCCGCCCAGGACTGCGGCGATGCGCGGCGCGGCGTCCAGATCGCCCGAGGTGAAGGCGGGTGGCGGGCGCAGGGGGTGGGGCGGCCGCATCGCGGGCGGGCGGGGCGGGGCGTGCCGGGAATCGCGCGGGCCTGAGCCGGCGAACCGCAGGCGCTCCGTGATCGGGCACGGGCAGACCGCCTCGCCCAGCAGGGCGCAGCGCCGGCTGGGTGCGCAGGTGTACGCCCAGGGCAGCTTTGACCAGGTTGCCCAGCCCACCGGGGGCACCCGGTCCTGCTTGTGGGAAGACCTCCACCGGACAGGTCAGCGTCCGGGCAGGGGCTGGCCTGCAGGGCGGCGTGGGCGGCGGCGCGTCTCGGCGGCCGGCACCCGGCGGGAGAAGAAGAACCACAGGTGTCGGCCCTTGAAGCCGCTGTCTTCCAGCAGCGGATCCCAGCCCTGGGCCCGCAGCCCCGTCGCGCAGCGCCAATGCAGCGCGGTGCACCCGTCGCGCAGGTCGGCGATGGTCAGCCTCCCCAGGGCGGCGTCCAGGGCGGCGCTTCGATGTCCAGATCGAAGACGACGAAGCCCACGGTGTCGTCTCGATGACGACATAGCTGCCCAGGGCTCGCCAGACAGTGGGCGCGGGCCAGCCCTCCTCGTCCAGGTGGCCTGAACCGGGCTGTAGCCCACCCGGCGCTCCCGCGACCACATGTGGGCGTGAACGCCCTCCGGCCACCAAAGAGGGCGCAGAAACGGCAGGTCGGGCGGGACAGGCTGGCGCCCCACCGGCACCGACGCCGGCGTGGGCTGCGGGCGGGCCTCCGGCCGCCAGGGCGGTGGCCTCGCCATCACCGGGGACCATGGCCAGCAGGGGCCCGCCAACCCTGCATTGGCCAGCAGCCCGTGGCCCGCGGCTTCGGCCACGTGGGTCCAGGCCCGCAGGTCATCGGGGCGGTGGGCGGCGGAGATGCCCCCGCGGCGGCCGCCAGGGCGTCGTCCGTTGTCCCAGGTCCAGCAGGTCCAGCGCGTCGGTGGGTCTCATCGGCACCTCCGTCTTGACGCCACCCGGTGGGGCGCGGACAGGCTGCCGGGAATGGATCGCGCAAGATTGGCTGTCCGCAGCCCGTGGCCCCAGTCGTCTTGTGCCCGTTCAACAATGCAAAGGAGCCACCATGACCCAGACCACCTGGAGAGACCACGCCCTGATTCACGGTGCTGGGCCGCTGTGCTGCCGGCGGCGGGCGCCGGCCCCGCCCGCTTGCCGGGGCCGACCTGCCCGTGCGCTGGACTGGCTTCAGGCGCCATGGTGCTGTCGCTGGCCAACTCCCGCGGCATCCAGCCTCAGCCGCGCGGCCGCGGTGGACCTTGTGTTGCAGCTGCTGGCCGGCATGGGGGGTCGCCTGGCCGCCGCCAGCCTCGCGCCTTGCTGCCCCCCCGGCGCGGGCGAGGCGGTGAAGGCCGGCGGCGAGCGCCTGACCGAGGCTACCGGCTGGTCCGCGCTGGCCTTCTCGAGTCGGAGCGGGTGCACGAATGGCAGTGAGCCCCGCCGCTGGCGGCCCGGCCGGCTGTGGCGCTGCGTGTTCCGCCGTCCTGACGGCCGGACGCGCCTGCTGCGGGTACCCGACGCAACGGACCAGGCCCAGGCCCGCGCGCTGCACGCCGCGTTGCAGCCTGGCAACGCGCTCACCCTGGGCGACGAGGTCTGGGGCTACCGGCCGGGGCGATCCCGCAGCGGCGCCGTGACCGGGTTTCCAACGCTTTGGCCCGGCGCCGTCCTGCACCCTGCTCAAGGCGGACCTGCGCGACCTCTTCCCCAGCCTGCCTCTGGCGCCCATTCAGCAGGCCCTGGAGGGGCTCGCGCGGCAGGGTCGCATCGATCGGGCGACGCACCGGGGACGCCCAACGCGCCGTGCACGCTCTGGGCCGAGGCGCCAGGACGCGGTCTGCCCCAGGGGTCGGCCTGTCGTCGGGCAGGCTGCCGGGCACCCGCATCGGTTGCCCTGGACCAGCCCATGCGCGCCCACCCCTGCGTCCCCGCGCCTGGGTGCGCTATGCCGACGACTGGTGTTAACAGACCCGCGACCACGGCGGCGCTGCTGGGTCTGCTGGATACCCTGGTTCGGGCGGCGGGCCTGCAGATCAACCCCACCAAGACGGCCTGTCGGCAGGCCGGCGATGGCCGGGGAGCGCTGCCGGTGTTGGGGCTCTCCAAGTCGGTGCAAGCCGCCGCTTCTGCCCGCGTCGGCGCGCAGCGTCGGAGTCGGAGCGGCTTCAGGAGTTGGACCCTTGCGGCGCTGCGCCGCCTCCCGCTGGCCCGGCCCGAGGGGCGCTTTGACCTGGAGCTCCCTCGCGGGCCATCCGGCTCCCGGCGCCCGGCGCCGCGCACTCTGGCATCCCCCAACATCTTGCACATGCCCCCGTCCTGGGCCGATGGTCCATCGACGCCGGTCCCCGGGCGCGATGCGCGGCTTGGCCAGCGGTCGCCACCTGGCGAGGCTCCAGGGAAGCCGAAAAGTTGTGGATCTCGGGCCCGCTGAGAACGCAGTGTTCATCCTGAGGTTCCCGCAAGTTGAGAAGCCCCGTGTGGCCGACGTTTTCGCGCAGTGGAGTTTTACATAACGCATTTCGAAGGGGGGGGTGGGGTTCCCGACCCCACCCTGAGAAACGTCGTCCACGCCCCGTCCTGGGAGGCTGCCCGTACGCGCCCCCGGCAGGGGCCGGAGGGGACGAAACCATCGCGCATCACGGCAGCGTGAAAGCCGAGCAATACCCTGCATGCCGCCCGCAGGGGCCGAGGGGATTTGAACCTGACTTCCGATGACGGCGACGCCGTGTCGCGTCGGCGTCGGTCTTGCATGCCTGCAAATGAGGGGATTGAAACGCGGCTCGATCCGGAAATGGCCCTGCGCTTCATCGCTTGCGGTAATGCCCACTCCGCAGGGGCCGAGGGGATTGAAACGAATCCTGCCGACGGCGCGGGCCTGGCCGTCGCCATGCCGCTTGCATGCCCACCGCCCCGCAGGGGCCGGTGGGACGAAACAGCCGACTGCTTGCGCTGGTTCAGGGGCCGCGACCCTCTTGTACGTCACGTGGGGCCGAGTAATTTCAGCCCCGCGAGCTGTGCTCACAGTGGTCCTGCCCCAGGTCGCACAGCGACCGCCAACGACGCAGCCGAGGTGAATGGAAACCCCGTGGCAACGCAGCACCATGAAGTGTCGCCTGGGGAAGCTGCCTTTGCATGTCACTGCAGGGGCTTGAGATTGAACTCCAGACCGGACTGGTCCTTCCCGACGGCGGTCAGATAGTTGTAATGCCGATTTCCGCAGGGGCCGAGGGGATTGAAACATGATCGACGCCCGTGAGCGCGCTTTCACAGCCTTACGTGCAACTTGCATGTCACGCAGGGGCCGTGAGGGGATTGAA
Source organism: Deltaproteobacteria bacterium (assembly GCA_018401435.1). GTDB lineage: Bacteria > Myxococcota_A > UBA796 > UBA796 > UBA2385 > M30B51. The sequence goes on from JAGYJW010000096.1 coordinate 4,620, forward strand.
CCAGACGGTCAGACCGCTTTCTCGGCCGTGGTGTAGTGGCGGGCGACCCTGTAATGTCCCGCAGGGGCCGAGGGGATTGAAACGTTGGAATGTAGATGCAGTTGTTCTGCATCCTGGCCCGGGCCACTTGCATGCCCCCCGCAGGGGCCGAGGGGATTGAAACGACCTCTTCGTCGGAGGTCGGTGCGTGCATTCCGTCGGGGAAGCTTGCATGCCCCCCGCAGGGGCCGAGGGGATTGAAACGTGAAGTCGATTGCGTGGGCGATGTCGAACGCCCGCTCCTTGCATGCCCCCCGCAGGGGCCGAGGGGATTGAAACCTGCCTCTTGCCCGTGGGCTCGAACGGAAGCCTGGTGACCTTGCATGCCCCCCGCAGGGGCCGAGGGGATTGAAACGCAGGAGACACAGTAGCTTTCGACGCCCTTGCCCTCTTGGGGTCTCTTGCATGCCCCCCGCAGGGGCCGAGGGGATTGAAACGTGCATGTCCACCGTACACCAGAGCTCCCAGCCGATGCCGGTCTTGCATGCCCCCCGCAGGGGCCGAGGGGATTGAAACGTGAACTGCAGGGCCACTGGACCGTATTGGGCCATAAGCCCCGCCACTTGCATGCCCCCCGCAGGGGCCGAGGGGATTGAAACCTTCTGCGCGGTGGGCGACGGTTTCCGCCTTGCTGATGTCAACTTGCATGCCCCCCGCAGGGGCCGAGGGGATTGAAACTAACTGGACTTCATCTCCTCGAGGTCGAGGTCCTCCGGGTCTTGCATGCCCCCCGCAGGGGCCGAGGGGATTGAAACGCCTGCTCCGCCTGCGCGGCGGCCGCGCGGTAGGCTTCCCTTGCATGCCCCCCGCAGGGGCCGAGGGGATTGAAACTTGCTGATGTCAACGGACTCCCACGGCAATCGGGCCAGGTCCTTGCATGCCCCCCGCAGGGGCCGAGGGGATTGAAACAACCACATTATCGCGCACCTGCGACCAGCCGCTGAAGGCGGCGACCTTGCATGCCCCCCGCAGGGGCCGAGGGGATTGAAACGTGGATCGTGTGATCCTCACGATCGCGCGACACAGACGTACTTGCATGCCCCCCGCAGGGGCCGAGGGGATTGAAACTTGCCGTCGTCGGAGCTGGCGCGGTTGGCGCAGGCGCCGAGCTTGCATGCCCCCCGCAGGGGCCGAG
>JAGYJW010000097.1 GCA_018401435.1 Deltaproteobacteria bacterium
GATTGGCGGCACCGGCCAGTTCGTCGCTGTGTGGAGACCGGCTACCTGCAGCCAAGTGCCGTCACGTTTCCGAGGAGCCAGGCGGGGTGGCCACAGCCAGGCCTGACTTCCCGTGCCGCGCCGGCTTTCACTTCCTCCGGCGCGTGCCGGCGAACCCGTGCGCTGTCGGAAGACCGCACGTGACCTACACTTTCGGGCAACCAATAACACGCCGCTGAAGCCGACGAACGGCTACGCCGTTCGCGGCTTAGCGTCAGCGTTACACCGTGAAAGTGGTCACGCAGACGGTTGTCTTCGGGCAGCCCGGCGCGGCTCCAGGAAGCAGGGCATTGGTGCTTGCTGCGGGTGCGGCGGGCGGGTGCTGGTGGCGCCGCCAATGGGCCCAGCCGTGCAGACTCGGTGGCGGGCGCCAGGGGCCTACCTTCTGCCGGGGGTGCGGGACGGTGGTTCTGGCAGGGGCTCACGGACGGGGTCGGGCGGGCGGGTCATGCCGTTACCGTTGGCGGCGTTGGGGCGGGCCGGGCAGCGATTCTGCGGTGATTGCGATCCATGCGGATCTGCCGGGTTGGCAGCCTTTCGGCGGGTCCCCTTGCCCACTTGTCACCTTCTCAGGGTCCGGTGGGTGGCGGCTCTGGGTCGGTGGCGGGTTGGGCAGCCAACGGGTCGGTGGCGGTGGCCTCGCCAGTGGCGGGCCGGTGCTGCCGGCGGCGGCAGGGGTGCCATCGCGTGGGTCGCGGCGAGGAGGACACGCGGCGGGTTGGGCGGGCTCCGGCAGCGGTGCCTCGGGGCCAGGCCGCAGCGCCCAGCTGGGCCGTCGGTGCTGGGGCGCGGGGGCGGGCGCTGGCCCTGGTTTCGGCGTCGGCCCCGGCGAGTAACACGGCTGCCCCCAACATGAAGGCGGCGCCTTCATTCTGGTGGTGGCGGGTTGGCGTCGCGGGCGGGCTGGGCAGCCAGCGCCTGGTGGTGCTTCGGGCCATCGCGTCGGGGCGGGCTCAGCGCACCCTGGGGGGCGTTGCGGCTCCCGGGTGGGGCGAGGCTTATGCGGACCTGGGTATCCGTGGGGTGGCGATTCGGGCAGGGCGGTTCTGCCCACATGCGCGGCAGGGCGGCCGGGTTGGGTGGCGAGGGCATGTGCCCTTGCACCTTAGCCACGGGTGCCATCGGGTGTGGCTCGCTGGCAGGTCGGGCGGGCGCTGGCCCGGTGCGTGTGCTGCCTTGCGACGGCGGTGGCGATGCGCGGCGTCGCAGTATGCGGCAGCGGTGTTCGGTGTGTAACGGGCGCTTGCAGCTGACGGGCCTTCGGCCCACGCTGGCGGCGGCGTTCAACACAGGCGCAGGCACCGTGGCGGGCAGCGACGGCGGGCGGCACCCACCGTTCCCGGCAGGGCCCAGGGCGACCGGCCAAGCCTCGTCCAAGGAGGCCCACGGAGGGCTACCCAGTCGGCTCCGCGGGAGGTATCGTACAAGTAGACGTACCACTAGGAGCCTCAATGGGTGTACCCACCATCGACCTCACCGAGGACATCAAGCCCATCTCCGAGTTCCGCGCCAACGCGGCCGCCCTGGTCCGACAGGTGCAAGACACTGGCCGTCCCGTCGTCATCACGCAGCACGGCCAGAGCGCCGCGGTGTTGATGGATGTCGCGGAGTACCAGCGGCTCACTGACGAAGTGGAGACCCTGCGGGAGATCGCCGCAGCCCGCCGAGACTTCGACGCACAGCGCACGGAGTCCCACCAAGACGTGATGGCTCGGGCCCGCGCCCGTCTCGGATAGCCAATGGCCTGGGACCTCCAGTGGTCGGCCACTGCATCAGACCGACTCCTTGAGCTCGTCGACTGGTTGGCGGAGCGGAGTCCGCAGGCGGCAGCCCAGTTCCTCGACCGCCTCGACCGCGACGTCGCCGTCCTCCAAGATCACCCCGAACTCGGCGCAGTCTGGCACCGTCACCCGGGTCTGGGAGTATGTCGGCTCAGGTCCGGAAAGTACTGGGTCTACTACGAACTTGTCGCGGGAGCGCGGACGGTCCTCATCCTCACCGTCCGCCACGCCCGAGAGGATGTGCCGGAGCCAGAGTCAATCCGGAACGGGTAGGCAGCGCAGCTCTCGTGGTCACGGCGGCCTCCGACGCGTCCCCGCCAACCGTCGTGGCCGCAGCGAGCATCACCTGCACCCAGGCGCAGCTCTGTCTCTCCCCAGGCACTCGGTGACCCCAGGCCATCGTGGTCCGCGTTGAACGGCTGCTTGCAGCTGACGGGGCCGGCGGCCAACGTCGGCGGCAGGGCGCAGCGCTGGCGTGCCGGCCCCGCAGCTGAAGCGCGGCGTTAGACCAACATGGAGAAGGCCCAGCCAGGACGTGGCGGTGGCCGCGAGGTTCGTGTTCCCAGGGCGTCACGTCAATCCGCAGCTGTGCGCCGCAGGGGATGGGGGGTGTGGGACTTCCAGTGGTGACGGCTGGCTTTGGCGGGCGGCATTCGGGGTGGGGTACGCCTGCCCCGCTTCGCCGGCCGCATCTGTCGTCACATGGTCTGTGGTGGCGATTCACGGTCAGCCACAGGCCTCAATTCAGGCTGGCTGTTGGTGGCTTGGGGTCCTGGACTGGTCGGCAGCGACAGGCACGGTGGGCACCGCGCGCGCCGCGGAGAGCCTACACTGGGTGTGCCGGGCACCACCACCGAGGCGCGACTGTGGTGCTCCAGTGCGGGCGCCTCGTCCGTCTCTGCAGTCCCCGGTGGCACTGAATGGCCCCATGCGGTGGTCCCAACATGGGCCCGACGGCACCTGTTCTTGTCGCGGGCGGCCGATGACACGGGCAGCTCGGCGGGCCGCAAGGCGTGGCCCGCGGTCGGGTCAGTTCGAAGATCGCTCCGGCCTCCCGCCCGCGCAGGATCGCTCGCTGCGCTCACGTCCCTGCACGGGCTCCGGCCTCCGCGTCTCGACCAGGCCTCATGCCAGGGCGGGCTGCGGCGGGATGCGGCTGGCGGGCGGCGGCGAAGGCTGCGGGGTCGCGCACGCCCACGGTCGCCGGGGGCGGAGGGTTCGACCTCGGGCGGCGCACCTCGGGGCAGCATGGGCCACCGGCGGCATTCCCGCCGGACATGGGCGCTCTCCCGGGCGCGGGCGGCATCGGGCACGGGCGGCATCGAACCCGGTCACCCCGGACCGTCCCAGGCAGGTGCTGCATCGCGGGCCCAACGCGTCTCGACAGCCCGCTGTACTGGGGCGCAGTCGCCGTGGTCCCTAACATGCGCTTGCAGCTGACCGGGCCTACGGCCCGGCAGCTGAAGCCCAGGCGTTAGACCAACATGGAGAAGGCCCAGCCAGGACGTGGCGGTGGCCGCGAGGTTCGGGGTTCCCAGGGCGTCACGTCAATCCGCAGCTGTGCGACCCAGGGGATGGGGGGTGTGGGATTTCGGGTGTTCACGGCTGGCATTGGGGGGCGGCATTCGGGGTGGGTACGCCTGCCCCGCTTCGCCGGCCCGCATCTGGCCGTGAATGGTCTGTGGTGGCCGATTCACGGTCAACCACAGGCCTCCAATTCGGGCTGGCTGTTGGTGGCTTGGGGGTCCTGGATCTGGTCGGCAGCGACAGGCCTGCGGTGGGCACCGCGCGCCGCGGGGGCCGCACTGGAGTGTGCCGGGCACCACCCACCGGGGCGCGACTGTGGTGCTCCAGTGCGGGCGCCTCGTCCGTCTCTGCAGTCCCCGGTGGCACTGAATGGCCCCATGCGGTGGTCCCAACATGGGCCCGACGGCTTTGTTCTTGTCGCGGGCGGCCGATGACACGGGCAGCTCGGCGGGCCGCAAGGCGTGCCCCGCGGTCGGGTCCGGTTCGAATCGCTCCGGCCTCCCGCCCGCGCAGGATCGCTCGCTGCGCTCACGTCCCTGCACGGGCTCCGGCCTCCGCGTCTCGACCCGGGCCCTCCCTCATGCCGGGGCGGGCTGCGGCGGGGATGCGGCTGGCGGGACTTGGCAACGAAGGCTGCCAGGGTCGCGCACGCCCACGGTCGCCGGGGGGCGGAGGGTTCGACCTCGGGCGGCGCACCTCGGGGGCAGCATGGGCCACCGGCGGCGGTTCCGCCGGACATGGGCGGCTCTCGGGCGCGGGCGGCATCGGGCACGGGCGGCATCGGGCGCCCGGTCACCCCTTCCCCGGACCGTCCCGAGCCAGGTGCTGCATCGCGGGCCCAACGCGTCTCGACAGCCCGCTGTACTGGGGCGCAGTCGCCGTGGTCTAACGTGCGCTTGCAGCTGACCGGGCCTACGGCCCGGCAGCTGAAGCCCAGGCGTTATTGGTGTGCGCGCTGCCACCACGGCGGGCCCGTCGTTCAGCAACACGACACATCGGGCGGAGACGCAGGGGTGTCACTGGCGCGCTGTCATTTGTGGCGACCAGGAGAGTGAGCCTCGGCGACCCTACAGCCTCTCCCGCCAGTAGCCGGGTCGACGTTTCGCGTGCGCGACTGCGACAATAACGAGCGTGGGAACGGTAACATAGACGACTCCGAACGGAAACCCGGGCAGTGCATGCCGCCGGACTCCGGATGGAGTGTCTCGACCAATGACGGGCGCCCCTGACTGCGGATGGTCAGCGATCAAGTGCTCAATCTGTTCGACAGCCTCGAAAAAGCGTAGGCCCAACCCCTCTCTGCGAGCCTCATACCACACAGCGGCAGCCTCGACTTCTTCGGCTGCGTCGCTGTGGTACTGCACAAATGCGCTACTGTCAGCCATGCATCTTCGACAGTCTGCCTCTCACTCGCTTCCTGACATCGGCCGCGGGGATGACCTGGGCCGTCCCAGCGCGGAGGTCTCGCACTCGGCGAGCGACCTCCTTTGCCCATTCACCTTCGGCATCCTCGTCGCGGGGGCCTTCCAGGCTTTCGATCAGCCTCAAAGCAAGCGTCGCCCGCTCGTCTTCGGCGAGCTCCAGGGCGGCGTCCAGTACGGCTGCGGGGTCCGACATCCCCTTATCCTACCGCAGATGCCAGCCCCCTGCCACGTCGGTGACGCACCCAGCGCTGGTCGGCACGCCGTCGGCAATCCATCGAATCGCTGCGCGACTCGACAGATGGCCTCCTGCCGTCTCGTCTTCGCAGGGTCAGCAGCGGGCCTCGTCCAGGCCGGCCGCTGCCAC
>JAGYJW010000098.1 GCA_018401435.1 Deltaproteobacteria bacterium
GCCTGGGGGTGGGCTGGGTGGGAATCCAGCTGGCGCTGCTGCTCAGCCTGCGCGACAATGAAGGCTGGACGCCCATTCTGGCCCTTGGCGCCTGCATCGCGGCCGCGACCTGGGCAGGCCCCTACAACGCGCTCTGGGTGGCCTTGCTGGATGTGCCGGTGGGCCTGTGGCTGCTGCGCCGCCGCCGCCTACTACACCGCAGGCGAGCGCCTGGCCTTCATTCTCGTCGAGGACGCCGGCCAGCGTAGCCGCTGGCTGGGCACCAGCGGCAAGCTGGTCGCCCTGGGCCCGGGCAGCGCGGATGCGGCCGAGGCGATCGCGCTGCAGGGCATGGCCGAGACGGGGGCGCCCCTGGCCCTGCTGGTCGGTTTCGGCTCCTTGGGTACAGAGGACGCCGCGCTGCGGGCGTCTGCCCTGCAAGGCGACCTGGCGCTGGCCGCGGGTGCTGCCCTGCTGGCCCGGGCTGATGAGCGCCAGGGCTCCTGGGTCCCCGCCGCCTGGCAGGCCCATGGCCCCGGCTGATTCTGCCGCCTTGTGGCGCCCCCGCATCTCGGTGGTGGTGCCGGTCTACAACGGGGGCCAGACCCTGGGCCGCTGCCTGGACGCGCTGATCGCGTCCCTGCCCCCAGGCGGCGAGATCATCGTGGTGGACGATGGTTCCACCGATGACACCGCGTCGCGGGTGCAGGAGCGCCAGGGTGGGCCGCCCCTGCGCCTGGTGCGACACCCGCAGAATCGGGGCACCTCGGCCGCCCGCAACAGCGGCTGGACTGCGTCGGTGGCGCCGCTCATCGCCTTCGTGGACGCCGACATGGTGTTGCGTTCCGGCGCCCTGTCGGCCCTGGTCAATGTGTTGGAGCGCGATCCCGATCTGTTGGGGGCCAATGGCACCCTCAGCCTGGACCTGGAGCGCGATCTGGACGATCCAGACGCCGTGACGGACTTCGTGAACACGTCTCTGCATTGGCAGCTGTCCCGCCATGGCGACCGCGTGTCGTCGGCCTTCACCGCCATCTGCGTCTTTCGCCGGGACGTGCTGGAGCAGATGGGCGGCTGGGATGAGCGGTGGTTCAGCCGCTACGCCGACGATGTGAGCACCCGCTTCCGCTTGCCGCCGGGCGCCCTGGCCCAGGTGGCCGATGCCCGGGGTGCCCACCTCAAGCGGGTGCACCTGCGGGGACTGCTCAAGCACCGCTTCAATGTGGGCTACTTCTTCATGTCTTCGGTGGCCGCCAACCGCGGCCGGGCCCACCGCGACAACACCGTGCTCGACCTCCGTTACCCCCTCAATACCGCTGCAGCGGCGGCCACGGCGGGGGGGCTGTCCCTTGCGCTGGTGCTGGGTCCCCTGGGGCTGCTGGTGCTGCCATTGGGGGTGCTGCCGGTGGGGGTGCACGTCGTGGCCAACGCGCGGTTCTGTCGCTTTGTCGCCCAGGAGCGCGGCCTTGGCCGGGCGGCCCAGGCCTTGCCCCTGTCTGCGCTCGAAGGCTACGCCTATGGGGCCGGCATGGCCGCCGGCGCCGTGGCCTTGCTGCGGCGCCGACTGGGCCGCGGCACAGCGCAGGAGGGGGATCCGCGCCATCAGCGTTGAGGAGCACGGGCTGGAGTCCGATCCGCGCCTCGTCCTGGACCCAGACCATCAGTTTGGGGACGTCTCAGCGAGAGAGCCATGGGTTGCAGAGGGTCCCAGGCCAGCGTGAAGGCGATGTGCCGGTCGAAGGCCTTGCTCACCCAGGCGGCGACCTTGGGGCGGGTCCGCAGGCCACCCTCCGGCGGCGGTGGTCTGGGGCGTCAGGCGAGGACGGCGAGCGGCAGATCGCTGAGAATCCACCCGTGCCCGCCCTTGTGCTTCCGATGGTATCGAGCGCCTCCAGGCCGCCCTCGTGGGTCCGCTGGATGTTCTGGAAGACCCCGTCGCGGCGGTCGTCCGTCGTCTCGACAATGTGCTTCGATGACCTGCCCTGGGCTGCAAGCCCGACGACCGGCTCGCGACGGACGGCGACCGGGTCGCCCTCTCTGCGGTGGCGCTGAAAGAGCAGCGAGACCAAGCTCTGCCAGGAAGGTGCCGGCATCTTCCCCGAAATGCGCAGCGTACAAGGAGACTGCGGAGACCCCGCCGAGGGCCGATACAGCTGCGGGTGCAGGGGGACGCCACGGTGACGCTGAGCGAAGACGACGCAGCCCCGAAGCGTTGACTGCGCCGAGCGCATCGGCCCCGCCGCCCTGCGTGTCGATGAGCCCCGGGCGCGGTCCTGGCGGGTCTGGACCGGGCGGCTGCGCGGGGTCCACCCCCGGCAGCGGCGCAGGCGGTGTGGGCGGCCGCCGCTGACCGCGCGTGCCGGGTGGAGCTTCCAAGGGGTGGGGTCGGGTGTGCCTGGAGAACGGACCGTGAGCGGGATGGCCGCTCCCGCCGCTCCTTCTGATTGGGGGCCTTGGGTAGACCATCCCCCCGGCGGACTCGGGCGACAGGAGCGTGCAGGGGTCGCGAAGAGCCCTTCGCCTTGGCCCGCTTCGGGTTTCGCGGCCTCGGAGAGGAGATCCAGCCCCATGCGGTCGGCCTGCCGGGGATTGCAAGGGTTGGGAGGTGAATGGCACGGAAGTTGCAGATCTACCAGTCCGCCGGACCTGCCATCCGCTCCCCCTACCCGGAACCCCCATGACCAGTGTGACGCTACCTCCCTGCAAGCCAGACGAGTCCAGCCCGGTTGAGGCGCAAGGCCCGACCCGGCGGGGCCTCCGCCACCTGGTCGACCGACGCCGGGTCGCGCTCCTCGCGCTGGCCGAGGGCGCAGACGAAGAGGACCACGACGAGATCCAGCTCGCCCTCGCCGCCATCGACGGGCTGGTGAGTGGCAATCTCGACGCGATCCCGGAGGTGATCGCCGGCGAGCTCGCCCGGTGGATCAGCACCAGCCGCCCCATGGGTGCAAACCTCCTCCGCAAGGCGCAGGCGGAGCTTCGCCGCAAGAGCGCGGTGGTCCACCAGGCTGCGGTGGAGGCCTCCGAGGCGATCGAGCGAAAGGCAGCCGCGGACCAAGCGGTCGAGGAGCATGCCCAGGCAGAGCAGGCGCTGCTGAGGGAGCTGGGTCTGGCCGCCAACCACGACACCGCGGGCCGCCAGGTGCCGGGCGGCCGCATGTGACCTGGGGCCGAGGGACGCGAGGGGACCGCACATCGACAACGATTCTGACTGGCCCGCCACTTCAAATTGACTGCTCTGCCGGTGCCCCTCTGCGCGTCGCTCAGCCGGGCAATGCCCGCAGGCGCCAATTGTCGCCCCGCCAACCGACAGGTCGCCAATCTGGCATGAAATGTGCATATGACCAGAGCGCGTGCATCCAGAGAGCTGAGATTGACTTGGACCCGAAGCTGCACGATCTGGCCTCGGACACGGCCCTTCCCAGGAGTTGCAATGCGGTTGGACGCGGAGCCCGTCGGCGATCTCGCCGCGCACGTGGTCGCTGGAGTCAGCGAGCAGGTGGAACTCCACATCGACCTCTTCCGGGCGCAGCTGGTGCGGGACGGCGCACGCCTGACCCACAGGCTCCTCCCATTCGGCGTTCTCCTGCCGATGATCGGTCTTGGCTATGGCCTTCTCTGCATTGGCCTGTCGCTGGGCGCCGGGCTGGTCCTCGGTCCGGCGGCCGGCTTCGCCCTGGTCGGCCTCCTCAATCTGGCGCCGGCGCTGGTCGGTCTGCGGATGGCCATGACCCGGTTGCGGGCAGAGGCCCTCCATGCAGGATGATCACGCCCTGATCGCAAGGCCCCCTGTGCACCTCAGCGTGCAGGACCTTGCCAACCAACGTGTCCGCGAGATCAAGGCGCGTCTCGATACCGCCCGCATGCGCACCCGCCACAGCGTGCGCGAGTTGAAGCGCGAGGTCATCGAGCAGGTGGACTGGCGGCGCCAGTTTCGGGCTCGGCCCGCTCCTTTCCTGGTCGGCGCCTTCTTCCTGGGCTTCCTGCTGGCGCGCAATCGTTGAGCCCGCCCCTCCAACTCAACCCTCCCCGAGGACCATCACAGTGGACAACCATCTACACACCGAAGCGAGCGAAGGCGCTGCCCTGCACCCCCCGGAGGAGATCCTCCAGCTCCCTCCCCAGATCGAGGAGGCGAGACGGGCCATGAGCGCTCTGAACGATCGTGCGCTCACTTTCGCTCGCGCCCGCCCACTCACCTGCATCGCTGGCGCGCTCGCGCTCGGCTTCATCGTTGGCAAGATCGCGGCGAGGTACTGAGATGGAAGACCTCTGGGCTGAGCCCTCCCCTGTCGCAGACACCATCGCCGCGCTGGACCTCACCGGGCGCATGCGTCGGCACCCTTACCAGACCCTCGCGATCGCCGTAGGCGTAGGCTATATATTGGGAGGTGGTCTGTTCACAAACTTCACGGCAAAGGTGCTCCGTGTGGGCGCCCGTGTCGGCGCCTTACCCAGCGTCCAGCGGCAGCTCGTGAACGTCGCGACTGCAGCATTCGCAGCCCGCTCCCAAGAGTGACTCGAGCACTCACAGCGTACTTGCCCATCGCGATTCTGCGATGGGCCCCACCCGTGTGCCGCCTCCGGGCATGCAAGTCACCAGGCAGAGAGACCCCATGAACATCGACACCCTCAAGAATCTCGACAAAGACGACTTCCTCAACATGCTCGGACTGGAGACCCGTCGCAACGGCGTCGACTACATGGTGCCCGCGCTGGCCCTCTTTGGGCTCGGCGTGGTGGTCGGGACGGGCATCGGCCTCCTGGTCGCCCCCAAGCCCGGCAAGGAGATGCGGGAGGACCTCGCCCAGCGCATCCAGGACGCTCCGGGTGCGATCAACCGCATCCCTCAGCGGGCCAACGAGGCCATCCATCGGGTGCAGGACCAGATCGCCGACCGCCTGCAGGACGGCAAGGCCACCTGAAGCTGGAGCGCGCATTTCGCCCAGCCCAGAACCAGTAGGATGCAGGCGGGGGCCCCGCCCCCGCATCGGGCCCAAAGGGCGCTCCCCCGCGGCGTCCTCCTGCGTCCCCCCCGCGCCGGTCGACAGCGACT
>JAGYJW010000099.1 GCA_018401435.1 Deltaproteobacteria bacterium
CGGCAGATGGACCTGGAGCTGGTGGCCGAAGGGGTGGAGAACGCCGAGGTGCTGGAGGCCCTGCAGGCACAGGGCATCGGCCTGTTCCAGGGCTATCTCTTCCAACGGCCCCAGCCGGCCGAGGCCCTGATCGCCAGCGCAACCGGCTGCACCTGAGCCGCTCAGCCCCCAGGAGCAGGACGACCTGGCCGCGGTGGTGCTGGAGCTGGTGGGTCAGACCCGGGGGATCTGGACGATGGGCCGCACCCACCAGCTCGACGCGCCTGGCCTTGCCGGCGCACACACGATGCCCCGGTGGGCAGCAGAGGCCGTGCTGGCGGACCGCCTGTCGGGCGAAGAGCGTCTGGGGCTCACCGCGGTGTCGCCCGACGAGGCCCAGGCCTTCATCGCCCGGCACCACAGCCACCTGCCCGAAATCAACCGCCGGGGCCTGCTCTACGCCCTGGGCGTGCGGCGGGCCGGGCGCCTGGTCTGTGTGGGCACCGTGGGCACCCCCACCGGCCGCTGGAATCAGCCCGAGCGCGTGGTGGAGCTGACCCGCGTGGCCTGCGACGGCACCACCCGGGGCGCGGCCTCCATGCTGGTCGCCCGGGTGATCGATGCCCTGCCCCTGGTGTCGCCGCGGGGCAGCACCACCGAGCCCCCGGTGCTGGTCACCTACAGCCTCGGCTCCGAAGAGGGCACCGTCTACCGGGCGCTGAAGGACAAGGGGCTGCGGCCGGTTGCCCGGGTCGAGGGCCGCCCGCCCGCCGGGGCCCGGGGTGGCTCGGACCGCAGCCTGGCCCGGGTGGGCAAGGTGCGCTGGGAGGCCGGGCCCGGGGCCAGCCCGGCCGACTGGTCGCTGCTGAACGCCGCATAGACGGAGGACGCTATGGGAATTTTCGACGACATCACGGCCGTTGGGCGATGCAGGATGGTCGAGGCCCGCGAGCTGCTCGCATCCAGGCCGACCCGATGACCACCTCCTGGTTCACGTTGGAGGTCAGCCACAGGGGGGCGTGGGTCGCCATCGTCGGCGACAACTCGAGGCGCTTCGTCGAAGGCTACGAGGCCCGCTACCGCGAATCCCGCCCGCGCCCCGCCTACCGCCTCATGCGGTGGACGGGCGGGCGCCCTCGGCTCCTGGGCTACGTCGGTGGCGAGGGCAAGGTCCTTCGCGAAGAGGGCCCAATCGACACCCTCAATATCGGGATGGTGGCCGGATGGCCGACCACCGCCCAGCTCGTCGGGGCCAGCGCCAAGGCGCTGCACGAGGCGGTCACCCTCCACATTTGCCGGCGGCATGGCCAGGGCGACGGCGACGCCTCCGCGGCCGACATCCAGCGCATCAAGGAGGCCCTCACCCTCCTCCGACAGGTAGGGGCGGGCCATGCCGAGTAGCACCGTGCGCGTGGGCATTTACGCCCGGGTATCCACCACGGGCCTCGTGCCCCCGAAGGCCGCGCTCAAACTGCTGTCCGAGGCCACACCCGGTCGCTGGGTGAGCGCCGAAAACTGCGATTATCGCGCCGACGGGAGCCCCGTGGCATGGCGCGAGGTCCAGGCGCTGTCTCCCGACGGCCTGGCGGCGGTGCCGCTGGCCCGCCTGGATTGGGCGCACGGTGGTGATGCCGACCTGATGGCTGCCGCCTCCGACCTGGCGGCCACCGTGGTCGAGCAGGGTGCTGAGATCGAGCGGTTGTACTGGATTCTGCGGCAACTCGGGTGGCCCCGTGACCCGATGGTGCTGCCTCGGGCTGTGACGGAGAATCAAGCCGATGGATGACCACATGCGGCAGGTGGGGGCGGGCCATGCCGGGGAGTAGCACCGTGCGCGCGGCCATCTACGCCCGGGTGTCCACCTCGGGCCAAGGCCAGGACGTGGGCCTCCAGCTGGACGAGCTGCGCGCCCTCGCCGCCCAGCGGGGGTGGACCGTCGCCGAATACATCGACGACGGCGTGAGCGGGTCCACCCGGGAGCGCCCCGGGCTCAACCGGCTGCTGAAGGACGCCAGGACGGGCCGGGTTGACCTGGTGGCCATCTGGAAGCTCGACCGGCTGGCCTGCAGCGTCGCCCATTTGCTGGATTTGACGGATCAGTTCCAGAGCTGGGGCGTCGGCCTGGTGTCTGCCCGGGACGCCCACATCGACACCACCACCCCCGCCGGCCGCTTCACCCTGCAAATTTTGGGGGCGGTGGCTGAGCTGGAGCGCGGTCTTATCCGAGAGCGGGTGCAGGCCGGCGTGGACCGGGCGCGGGCCGCGGGCACCCACTGTGGGCGGCCACGGGCCGAACTGGACCTGCGGCCGGCGGTGGCCATGCTGGACCAGGGATATGGGCTGAAGGCGGCCTCGCGCGCCCTGGGCGTGCCCATGAGCACCCTGCGCCGCCGGCTGACCGAGGCGGGGGCCTGGCCGCGGGAGGGGGCAGAAGGCGGTTGGGCACCGCCAGCTCGCGGTGGCTGGACTGCGGGCTGATCCTCGACCCTTCCCGGGGGGATGCCGTCGCCACCGCCCGGGTGCTGGCGTCGGCACCGATCCCGAGGGCACGGCACCGCAGGGACGCGGGGCTGGACCGCGCCGCGACCGCGTTCAGGCCACCAGGCGGTCGAGCACCCGCTGCACGGCATCGGGCTCCTGCTGGATGATACTCAACAGGACCCGGGCAGGGCCGCGGGGTACTCGCCTCCCCTGTTCCCAATTGCGGAGGGTGCTCACCGTGACGCCAAAGGCATCGGCGAACTCCGTCTGCGACATGCCGAGCTTGCCCCGAACGGCCTTGACGTCCACGGTGGGCACGCCGACCCGGTGAACCTTCTCTCCAGCGGCTCGCCCATCCCTGTGGCGCAGTGCATCGAGCAGGCCGCTCTGGATGTCGTCGAACTCAGTCATGGTCCTGTCCTCGGTATTGCTCGACGAGCTGCGTGGTCAGCACGCGGAGCTGGTTTCGTTCAGCAGCGGTGAGGTTGGACTTCCCGCTCTTTGCGAACACCGTGAGCAGAAAGAGAGGCATGTCGAGGCCATGGAAGAAGTAGACCACCCGAAACCCTCCGCTCTTCCCACCGCCTTCCCGGGCGAAGCGCACCTTCCGGACGCCGCCGGTCCCGCGCATCACCACGCCACACTCGGGGTCCTCCCCAACCAGGCTGACCACGCCGAAGCGCTCATCCTCGGACAAGAGCTTCTCCGCCCTTCGCAGGTAGGAGGGGGTCTCGACGACGGTGATGAAGGCCTTCTTTGTCACCGTTCAACTATACGCCAATGGCGTAGGCCCCGCAAGCCGGACCGAGGCAGTCCAACTCCACCCGGGGGGTGCCAAAAGTCCCCCCCCTCCAGAGGGCCTGAAAGGGGGTCCACAAGCCGGGTCCAGAAAGGGTGCCAAAAGGATTAGGTTCTGGCCCTGATTCCGGTAGCCAAGAGACGCTGGAGGCCGGTGGGCACCTCCGGCACCGGTCGCCTCCCTCTCTGGCGTTGCATGCACGCCCGCATGACGGGGAGCTGGCTGCCCGGTGGACCTCGGATTTCAAGGTCTACGAACCACCTGGCCGCCGATCAAACACGGGACGCGAATGCGCTTGTGGTGAGGGTGTTGCGATGGCCAATTGAATTCAGCGTGGCGACTTCAATGCGAGGGCCTCCACCCAATCGGGACACCTCCCCTACCGGCCCGCGCTGACCTCGCTGACGATCACGCTCAAGTCTCCCACGGTGTGCGAGGACATCCTCATCTTGTCAAGGTCCAAGGTCGTATTCAGCCACTTGGACTCGCCGGGCCGCAGCCCGACCGTGTAACGGTCGAGGCCAACGCACTTGCCATCGATCTGCAGGTTGCCCGTGGCGAGGTCCGAGAACATCTGGAGTGCTCCGACAATGGACTTGTCGCCGTACTTCTTGCAGACGTCGACGCGGTAGGCATAGTGAACGGTGAGGCTTCGGGGGTGGGTATTGGTGACCCGCGCCTTCACCTTGACGAAGCGGCTGTGTTCGACGCTTCGGTAGGTGCGGTTTTCGCCTGGGATGACCGTGTAGTAGACATCTCCAAAGAGGTCTTTGTCTACCTCGACCCGGGTGGGGGTCGTATAGTCCGAGCTCCAAGACCACGATTCCTGGTCGACTTCGAGCCGGTCCACCTTGATGCCATTCTGCAGCCGCGCGCTCGCATCCTTCGCCATGGCCTTTGCCCCAGGTGCCTTGGGGTAGGCGGCGGCGAAGTCCAGCGTGCGAAAGGGGTCGACCAGGCCTCCGTAGTGCCGAGCCTTGAGCGCGTCCCACGCTGCCGCAGCGATGGCCCAATCGGGATGGGCTGTGACCAGACGGGCAAGATCGGCCTCCTTGCCCGTTGCCTGAGCCAGGTCGAGCACCTTGGCCTCCGCCTCGGGGCGGTACATTTACACGACCGGTCCCTGCCCTGCGCAACGCCATAGCGCCACTGCGTTGGTTCGTTGCAGTACCTCGAACTGCGAAGCACTTTTCGTTCGTTCGTGTACCCACAGACACTGTGGTTGACACGTCGGTAGTTGCAATCGCGACAGACGACTTTGCAGTCCTTGGAGTCCTCAACGCGGGGATCCATCGTTGTTGGGCAGTCAGTTCGGGGGGGCGCTTGGGCGTTGGGAATGACACACGATACCAGCACAAGCGGACGTTCTTCCCCTTCCCCTTCCCCGACCTCACCGGCAAAGACGCCCTCCGCGACCGCATCGCCGACCTCGCCGAGCGCCTGGACGCCCACCGCAAGCGCGTCCAGGACAGCGTGCCCAAGGCCCACCTCACCGCCCAATACAACGCCCTGGAGCGCGCCCGCGCCGCCCGCGCCGGCGGCGAGCCCCTGAGCCCCAAGGAGCGCGCCTTCCACGAGGCCGCCCTGATCGGCATCCTCCAGTCCCTGCACGAGGACCTGGACGCCGCCGTGGCCGAGGCCTATGGCTGGCCCGCCGACCTCAGCGACGAGGAGATCCTGGAGCGCCTGGTGGCCTTGAACCAGGAGCGCGCCGCCGAAGAGGCCCGCGGCCTGGTGCGCTGGCTGCGCCCCGACTTCCAGGCCCCCGCC